>JAQGIC010000133.1 GCA_028288725.1 Rhodospirillales bacterium | reverse complement strand
GCCCGGAAGCCCGACATCATATATGCCTCCGCCTCCGGGCTGGGCGCGAGCGGCCCGGCATCGGGGCGGCCGGGCCAGGATCTCCTGATGCAGGCTCGCTCCGGCCTCATCGCCGCGACCGGCGGCGGCGAAGCCGGCCCGACCGTGATCGGCGCCGCGGTCGTCGATCAACATGGCGGCGCGCTGCTGGCCATGGGCATCCTCGGCGCCTTCGTCCGCAAGCTGCAGACCGGGCAGGGCACGCGGATCGAGAGCAGCCTGTTCGGCGCCGCCATCGACCTGCAGACCGAAGCGCTCACCAAATATTTCGCGGCGGATCGGCGGCAGGAGCGCATGCGGCGGGATCGGCATGTCGGCAGCTGGTACCACGACGCGCCCTACGGGCTCTACGAGCTCGCCGACGACGTCCGCGTGGTGCTGTCCATGAACGATCCGGTCCGCCTCGCCGAGGCCTTGGACAGCGACGTGCTGCGAGAGCTCCAGTCGATCGATCGCTACGAAGAACGGGATCGCTATGCCCGGGCGGTGGCCGGCGTGCTTCGAGGCAAGCGTTTCGCCGAAATCGCGCCGGCGTTCGACGCCCACGCCATCTGGTACGAGCGCGTTCAGGACTACGAGGAACTGCTGGCCGACCCCCAGGCGCAGCACAACGAGGCGTTCCGCACGGTGGAGATCCACGGCAAGCCGGTCACGATCGTCAATCACCCGCTACGCTACGATGGCAAGGTTCCGGGATACCGCGGCCTGCCGCTGACGCCCGGCTCCGACAGTCTCGAGATTCTGGCGGAACTGGATTACCGGCCCGAGGAAGCCCAGGAACTGGTGCGCGCAGGCATCGTCGGTGCGCCGGAAGATGGGGCGGGCCGCGCATGATCGACTTCGCGATCCCCGAGCTCGACCGCCTGCTGATCGAGACGGTCCGCAAATTCATCACCAACGAGGTCCAGCCGCTGGAGCCGGAGGTCGAGGAGCGCGGCGAGCTGCCCGAGGCCAAGATGCGCGCGCTGCGGCAGCAAGCGCAGGCGCTCGGCCTGTTCGCTATGAACATGCCGGCCGAGGTCGGCGGCGGCGGGCTCAGCACGGTCGAGACCTGCCTGGTCGAGGAGGAACTCGGCAAGACGTCGGACGCGCTCATCCGCAGGATCTTCGGCCAGGTCTATCCGATGCTCATGGCGTGTCGGGATGCGCAGATCGAGCGCTACCTGTTGCCGACTGTGCGGGGTGACAGGATCTGCGCCATCGCGATAACCGAACCCGACGCGGGCTCGGACGCGGCGGCAATCCGGACCGCGGCGACCTTCGACGACGGCGCCTGGGTACTCAACGGCCGCAAGCATTTCATCAGCGACGGCGATGTGGCCGACTATGTCATCGTCATGGCGGTGACCGACCGCGACAAGCGCACGCGGGGCGGCATCACGCTGTTCCTGGTCGACAAGGGCACGCCCGGCTTCACCGTCGCCCGCAGGCAGCCGATGATGGGACATCGCGGCTACGGTCACGCGGAATTGGTGTTCGAGGATTGCCGCGTGTCGCCGGACTGCATCCTGGGCGAGCCCGGCGAGGGCTTCCGGCTGATGATGCAGAGCGTCTCCGCCGTCCGCCTGGCCCATATCGGCGCCCGGTCGGTCGGCATGGCCCAGCGCGTGCTCGACCTGATGCGCCGCCACGCGAACGAGCGGGTGCAGTTCGGCCAGCCGATCGGGTCGTTTCAGTTCGTCCAGCAGATGATCGCCGATTCCGCAATCGAGATCACCGCGGCGCGCCTGATGGTGCTGAACGCCGCGTGGACGATCGACCAGGGTCAGGATGCCCGCGACAAGGTCTCGATCGTCAAGGTCTTCGCATCGGAAATGCTCGGCAAGGTGGCCGACCGAGGCGTTCAGGTCTTCGGCGGCTCAGGCTATTCGAAGGATCTGCCGCTCGAGCGCATCTACCGCGATGCCCGGGTCACGCGGATCTACGACGGCACATCGGAGATCCACCGCATGCTGATCGCCCGCAGCGTCCTGCGCGACGGATTGCGGCTGTGATTTCGCCACCCGGCGCGGCGCCGCGCGGGTCCGGCGGTCTGCTTCCAGCTGTATTTCACCATTGCCAGTGAGGGGCCCGATGCCAAATCTCCGAATTGAGGGCGTTGTCGTCGCCACCGTGCTGCCGTTCGACGTGGAAGGGGCGATCGACTGGAGCGGCTATGCGCGCGTGCTCGATCATTGCGCCTGCCTGGACGGCATCACGGCGGTGTTCGTCAACGGCCATGCCGGCGAGGGCGCCTCGCTGACGCCGGCGGAACGGGCACAGGTCATCGAGCGGACCCGCAAGCACGTCGGTACCGGCAAGCCGATCCTGTCGGGCATCATCGCCTTCTCGACCGCCGCCGCCGTCGAGCAGGCGCGCGAGGCCGAGGCGGCGGGGGCCGACTGTGCCGTGCTGTTTCCGCCGCCGCTGCTGGGCAACGGCGCTTCGGCCACGGCGCGGGCACCGGTCGCCTATGTGAAAGCCGTCTCGGAAGCGATCGATATCCCGGTTTCCCTCTTCCAGTATCCGCTCACATCCGGCCTCGGCTGGACGACCGATACGCTGGTCGAGATGGCCCGGATCCCCGGCGTCGTCGCGATCAAGGAAGGCAGCGATTGCATGCGCGCCTACGAGGAAAATTGGCACCGGATCAAAGAGGCCAATCCCGACGTCGCGATCCTGCCGTCGAACTACAACTGGTTCCTGGCGCAGCTCGCCGTCGGCGGGGATGGCCTGCTGTCCGGCCTGGCCAGCCTGGTGCCCGACATGCTGATCGACCTGTGGACCGCCGCGCAGGCGAAGGATCTCGACGCGATGCGGGCGGCGAACGACCGCCTGCGGCCGGTCGTCCGGTGCATCTACGGCACGCCGCCGCTCATCGACATGCACACCAGGATCAAGGCCGGCCTACAGAGCCTTGGCGTCATCGCGAACGCTGCGCCGCGCGCGCCGCTGATGCCGGTGTCCGACGCGGTGCGGGCCGAGATCGAGCGCACCATGAAAGGCGTGGGGCTGCGGTCCGGTTCGCGAACTACCGCCTGACCGCCGCGATTCCGGCCGTATTGCTTGACAATTCGAGGTCTCAAATGAGCAAAGCTTCCTATCTTCATGTCGTCCGGGTCGATGTCGATCCGGCCGTGGAGGGGTCGTTCAACGAGTGGTACGATCAGGTGCATATTCCGGCGCTGCTCGGGTGCCCGGGGTGGCTTTCGGCCCACCGGTACGTGACGCTGGACGGCGGGCCCAAGTATGCCGCGGTCTATGAGATCACGGCGCCATGGGCGTACGAGACGCCCGAGTATCTCGGGGTCAAGGGCTTCCAGGAATTCGAGCCCTACATCCGCAATTTCGTGCGCCTGAGGCTTGGTCCCATCGCTGCGTGGACGGCGTCGAACGAGCCCGGCGCCGGCGAAGCGCCGACGTGATCGCGAAACCCCAAACAAGAATCGAAAGGCAAGTGCTGAATCTTCGCCAGTTCGAGATCCTGCGAGCCATCATGCGCTGCCGTACCACCATCGGCGCGGCGCATGAACTCGGCATGTCTCAGCCGGCCGTCAGCAATGCCATCAAGGGGATCGAGGCCCAGCTGCGCTTTCGTCTGTTCGATCGGATCAGCAACCGTCTGGTCCCGACCGAAGAGGCGCGCCTGCTGGCGGCGGAGGCCGAGCCGCTGTTCGCGATGCATCAGGCGCTCAATCACCGGGCGGACGATCTCAGCGCGGGACGGATCGGTCGCGTCCGTGTCCTGGCGACGTCGGAACTGTCGGAACTGCTGCTGCCGCGCGTCATGCGGCGCTTCGTCGACGCGCACCCCGACGTCAACGTGTCGATCGACACGTCCCGGCTCGACGCGGTTCTCGATGGGATCGAGATGGGCATCGCGGATTTTGGCCTTGCGATCGGCCCCCACCCGCGGCCCGGCCTGGTCTACGAACCGCTCATGGAACTGGAAATGGTGTGCGCGAGCCCCTCGGGCAGCGTGACCGCCGACCTGCCGACGGTGACGGCGGCCGATCTCAAGGACGCCCGCCTGATCGGCCCTCCGCCGGGCAGCCCGCTCAGCGCCTTGTTGGAAGAGGAGTTCCGCAAAGTCTCGGCGGCCTTTTCGCCGACGATCGAAGTCCGCTTCATGAACATCGCCGCGCATCTGGTCGAGGCTGGGGTCGGCGTCGCCATCGTCGACGAACTGACCGCGTCCTACGGGCATTTCTCGAACCTCCGGATGAGCGGCTTCACTCCGCGCATCCCGATCATGCTGCAGGCGATCCTGCCGAAGGATAAACCGCTGCAGCGCCTGGCCCGTTCGTTCATCGAGCACGTGCATCTGGAGCTGGCCGCGATGGCGCGCATTCGAACCGACGAGGGAAGGGGGCTGGAATGACCGGCGACAGCAAGGAAGTTCGGCAGGAATTCATTGTCGTCAGTCGTCCGGCCGAGGGGGTTCTGCTGATCAGGCTGAACCGACCGGCCAAGCGGAACGCCCTCAGCGCCGCCCTGGTCGGTGAACTGGGCGCAGCCCTTCACCAAGCGAGCGGCGACGACGATGTGCGATGCGTCGTTCTCGCCGGCGACGACCGCGCCTTCTCGGCCGGTGCCGATATCGCCGACCAGGCCGGTCGGGGGTTGGACGCGGTGTTCCACCCCGGGCGTCTTGCAGGCTGGGACGCGGTTCAGAATTTCCCGAAGCCGCTCATCGCCGCGGTGAACGGCTATGCCCTGGGCGGCGGCAACGAGCTGGTCATGCTGTGCGACATCGCGATCGCCGGCGATACCGCCCTGTTCGGTCAGCCGGAGATCAAGATCGGGATCTTTCCGGGCGACGGCGGAACGCAGCGTCTGCCGAGGCTGGTCGGCAAATCGAACGCGATGAAGATGATCCTGACCGGCGAGCCGATCGATGCCCGCACCGCCTGCGACATCGGCCTGGTCTCCGAGGTCGTGCCGGCAGAACAGACGGTCGAACGCGCGCTGACGATCGCGCGGATGATCGCCGACAGGTCGCCGATCGCGCTCCAACTCGCGAAGAAATCGGTTCTAGCGGCCTACGAAATGCCGCTCGAGGCGGGACTGCGGCAGGAGCGCGACAATCTGCGTCTGGCCTTCGCTTCCGAAGACCAGAAGGAAGGGATGGCGGCCTTCCTCGACAAGCGGAAGCCCGCGTTTCGGGGACATTGACGATGACGGGAGCGCCGGGCGTGGGGCCGATGAGCAAGATTATCGATGCGGAAGCGGTCGCCCGGCAGATCCCGGATGGCGCGACGGTCGCCATTCCAGGAAACGCCAGCATCATGGTCGTGGACCATCTGCTCGCGGCGCTCGAGCGCCGCTTCGCGGCGACGGCGTCGCCCAGGAATTTGACGGTCTACACGCCGTGCAATGCCGGGCTCGGGCCGGGAACGGGAGTCGACCGTTTTGCCCACAAAGGTCTGCTGAAGCGCTATATCGCCTCGGCTTTCCCGGTCTATGCCGGCTCGCCGCTGGCCGACATGATCGCGGCCGGCGAGGTCGAATGCTACAATTTCCCAATGGGCGTCCTCTACGGTCTGCTGCGCGAAACGGCGGCCGGCCGGCCGGGATTGGCCACTCATGTCGGGCTCGATACCTACGTCGATCCGCAATTCGGTGGCGGAAAAATGAACGCCGCCACGACTGAGGACCTGGTCGAGCGGATCACCCTGTCGGGACGGGATGTGCTCTTCTATCCCTCCATTCCGATCGACGTGGTGCTGATCAAGGCGACGACGGCCGACACGAACGGCAATCTGACGCTCGAGCATGAACCGCTCAGTCTGGGGATCCTTGCGCTCGCCATGGCCGCGAAGCGCGGCGGCGGCAAGGTCTTCGTCCAGGTCGAACGGATCGCGGCCCACGGCACGCTGCCCGCGCGGCAGATCGTGGTGCCGGAGCATCTGGTCGACGGCATCGTGCTCGCCCCCGATGCGCCGCAGTCCGCCCTGGGGGCAAACCCGTCGATCACCGGCGAGGTAAAGGTCGAGGTCTCGCGCGAGCCGATCGAGCCGGGGCCGGAACGCATCATCCTGAGCAGAGCCGCGGCGGAGCTGCGCGCGGGATGGCTGATCAATCTCGGGGTCGGCATCGCCAACGGCGTGCCTCGCCTGCTCTATGAGGCCGGTCTCGAAAGCCTGGTGACGATTTCCACCGAGCACGGCGGGATCAACGGCCTGCCGAACCCGCTGCCGGTTTTCGGCGCCCATACCAATGTCGGTGCGGTCATGGATCCGACCAACGTGTTCGACATGTATTCCGGCGGTCTGCTCGACGCCACTTTCCTGGGCATGGCCGAGGTCGATGCCGAGGGCAATGCGAACGTCAGCCGGTTCAATGGCCGTCTGATGGGCTGTGGCGGCTTCATCGATATCACCGCGCGGACGCGCAACATCATCTTCTGCGGCACCTTCACCAGCGGCGGCTTCAAGGCCGCGGTGCGGGACGGGCGTCTCGTCGTCGAGCAGGAAGGGCGGGTCCGCAAGTTCGTGCAGCGCGTGAGCCACAGGACGTTCAGCGGGAGGGCCGCGCTGGCGCGAAACCAGAACGTTCTCCTGGTAACGGAACGCGGGCTGTTCCGGCTGACGTCGACGGGTTGGCTGCTGGTCGAAGTCGCGCCCGGCATCGACCCCGCGACCCAGATCGCGCCGCTGATGGATTTTCCGTTGGCATGTGCGCCGAAGCTCGTCGCCTACGGGCCGGAGATTCTCGCCCCGGCCGGCAGCGGGTCGCGGGATTGGCTCCGCCGGCAGCTCGTGGGCGGCGGCTGACGGTTCAAGCAACGCTTAAAACCAAAAAACAAAAAACTCCACAGGGAACCAACTTTCACAGTCTTGGAGGCTAATATGATTGTTTCACGGAGGCGGGCCCTCGCACTCATCGGTGCCGGATTGGCGTTATCGGGTGCAGGGAGGGTGCGGGCTGCCGGCACGCCGCGCTATCACTGGAAGTTCGGCCATGTGCAGTCGACGTCGGGCGACCAGCATCTGTTCGCGGTGCGCTTCGGCGAACTACTGGACAAATACAGCAATGGTGACGTGGTGCTGGACGTGTATCCCTCGGGCCAGCTCGGCAGCGAGGCGGACCTGTTCCAGCAGGTGCGGGGCGGGGCGACGGAATTCTCGATCTCGGGGACGGCGGGGTTGGCACCGTTGGGGGTCAAGGAAGCGCTGCTGTTCGACCTGCCCTATTTCGTCACGACCCGCGAACAGGGCTGGAGCTTGCTCAACGGCGAGTTCGGCGACTGGTTCCGCGAGACGATCCGCACGCGCACCGGCGTCCATTCCCTGGGGTTCCTCGATAACGGCTTCATCAACATCGTCAATCGGGCACGGCCGATCAACACGCCGGACGATGCCAAGGGCCTCAAGCTCCGGGTCCAGCCGGCACCGGGCTATATTGCCGTCTATGAGGCGCTCGGCATAAAGGCGACGCCGATGGCCTACACCGAGGTTTACCAGGGCATACAGCAAGGGGTGATCGACGGGCTCGTGACGACGCCGCGCCAAGTGCTGGCCGACAAGTTCATCGATGTCGCCAAGCACTACAGCTTCACCCGGGCCAGCTACAACGTGATCGTGGTGCTCACGAACGAGGCGCTGATGAAGGGCCTGCCGCCCGAGATCCAGGCCGCGGTCACCCGGGCCTTCGCCGAAGCCATCGAGTATCAGTCGGCGCTTGCGCGCAAGATGGATGAAGACGCCATCGTCGAGATGAAGAAGATCGGCATGCAGGTCACCGAACCCGACCTGACGCCGTTCATCAGCCTGGTGAAGCCATCGGTCTGGCAGAAGCTCGAAGGCAACATACCCGACGGCAAGGCCAACATCGCCCGGCTGCTCAAGGCCGCCTCCGCCTGATCGGACCAACTCCGGCGGCGAGCTTTTCCGGCACTGATCTGCCGGGGCTAATCGCGCCGGAGCCTCTCCCGGGTACTTTAGAGAGCGCGATGATGTGAGGCCTGCTCGGCCTCATATCTGAATCGCCCTCTAAATCAAATACTTAGGGACTGATCACCGATCAAGCCGAGCCGGCTTGATCGGATCAGGCTCTAGGTGACGCCACGCGAAGTGGCAAAGGATTGGATCGCTATGACGGCATCTGCACGAGGAAGATCGGCGATCGCCGGAGCGGCACAGCGGATCTCGGCCGGCATCGTGTTCGTCGAGGTGACGGCGATTTCCGTCATCTTCGCCTTCATGGTCTATGCCGTGTTCACGCAGGTCGTGACCCGGTACCTGCTGGATCAGCCGAGCCCCTGGACGGAGGAATCCGCCCGGTACGGCTTCGTCTGGCTTTCGATGCTGGGGGCGGCGCTTGGCGTTCGGCGCCAGAGCCACTTCGGCTTCGACGTTGCCGTACGCGCCTTGCCCGCTCCCCTGGCGACCGTCGCCCGCGGGGTTGCCTCGATCATCATCTTTTCCATGGTCGCGCTCCTGGCATGGCAGGGCTGGAAGCTGATGCAGTTGGAGTCCTTTTCGACGGGCCCGGCGACGAACGTCCCGATGATCTGGATCTACGCGGCGATCCCCACCGGATCCGTACTGATCATGACGCACATCATTCTGGAATTCCTCGGCGCGAAACCCGAGCGCGCACCGGCGAGCCATGCGGAAGAGGCGCTTGCCCAGGCAACCCATGACTTGGACGCGGTGTAGCGGCAGGTCGCCGCAGGAAAGGTATCCCGACAATGCCGATTACAGTCGTCATATTCGTCTTATTGCTGCTGCTGAACATTCCGATCGCCTTCGTGCTCGGTACGGCGAGCGTGTCCGGCCTGCTGATCAGGAACAACGTCCCGCTGTTCGTCATACCGCAACGGCTGTTCGGCGGCATGGACTCGTTCACGATGCTCGCGGTGCCGCTGTTCATCCTCGCCGGCTCGCTGATGGAGGCGGGCGGCATCTCGGTGCGGCTGATGAACCTTGCGAAGGCGCTGGTCGGGCATTTCCGCGGCGGCCTCGCCCAGGTGGTCGTGCTGGCCGCGATGCTGTTCGCGGACATGTCCGGCTCGACCTCGGCGGATACCGCAGCGATCGGGTCGCTCATGATCCCGCAGATGGTCAAGTCCGGCTATCGTCGCGAACGCGGAACGGCGATCACGGCTGCCGCCTGCGGCATGGGCATGCTGATCCCGCCGTGCCTGACGATGGTGGTCTACGGCGTCGTCGCGAACGTGTCGATTTCCGCGCTGTTCGCCGCCGGCATCGTTCCTGCGATCCTGATGGCGGCGGCGCTGATGCTGCAGGTCTACATCCAGGCGCCGAAATGGAATATCCCCCTGGAACCCCGCGCATCGCTCGCGATGGTCGGTCGGCGCGGCAAGGAGGCGGCGCTCGCGATCGGCATGCCGGTCATCATCCTGGGCGGCATTCTGGGCGGCATCGCCACGCCGACCGAGGCAGCGGTGCTGGCGGTGCTGTACGCGATGATCCTCGGTCTGGTGATCTATCGGACGGTCTCGATCCCGGCGATGTTCAGGATCGTGGTCAATGCGGGCGTGACCTCGGGCATGGTCATGCTGCTGATCGGCATGGCCACGCTGTTCGGCTGGCTCCTGGCCGTCGAAAACATCCCCGGCACGATCGCGACGTTGCTGTCGGAGCTACCGGGCGGCCAGGTCGCCTTCCTGCTGTTGAATACGGTGATCTACTGGTTCTTCGGCATGCTCATGGAGGGAACGCCCGCCTTGATCCTGCTCGTGCCGATTACCCTGCCGATCGCCACGCGGCTCGGGATCGACCCGGTGCATTACGGCATCATGCTGATTGCCAACCAGGGGATCGCCGTGATGACGCCGCCGGTCGGCATCAGCCTGTTCATCGCGTGCAGCGTCGGTCAGGTCAGCGTCGCACAGGTCTCGAAGACGCTCGTGCCCTATCTGCTGGTAATGGCGGCCATCCTGCTGGTGATTACGTTCGTGCCTGCCATTCCGTTGTTTCTCCCCCATCTGATGGGGCTGCATTAGAGCCTGATCCGATCAAACCGCTGCGGTTTGATCGGTG
The DNA here is from genome assembly GCA_028288725.1 of Rhodospirillales bacterium. Classification (GTDB taxonomy): domain Bacteria; phylum Pseudomonadota; class Alphaproteobacteria; order ATCC43930; family CGMCC-115725; genus Aliidongia. The sequence goes on along the minus strand of JAQGIC010000133.1, from coordinate 85,100 downwards.
AATCAGTCTCTAAATATTTGATTTAGAGCGCGATGGCGGCATGAAAACAGGACGCCGGACGCGGCTGAACTCTTCTCGAGCGGAAGCCTTGACATGACGAATCCCATCACGCTGCACCGGCAATTCGAGCCGATCACCGCCGCGGCCTTCGCGCGCTACGGTTCGGTCGTCGAGATCGGCGAGCCTAGGGGCTACCCGATCAATGGCGGCACGGCGATGCGGTCGGACAGCGACGCCGCTTTGGTCCTCGACGCAAGCGGCGGCCGGCCGCTCCTCAGCACGTTCGTCGTGCAGCCGGTGAAGCTGCCTCTTATCTGCAGGCGACTGGAGCGGCACCCGATGTCGAGCCAATTGTTCATGCCGCTCGAGGGCCGACGTTTCGGGGTCGTGGTCGCCCTCGGCGATGCTGCGCCGGACCCGACGACGCTACGCGCGTTCGTCACCAATGGGCAGCAGGGCGTGAACTATGCGCCGGGCACCTGGCATCACCCGGCAATCGCCCTCGATGACGTCACCGGGTTTCTGGTCGTCGGCCGGCAGGCACGGTGTGCCGCCGAGGATTTCGATCTAGTGGCGTTTCCGGACGAGATCGCCGTCGAACTGAGCTGATCGACTGCGTCCGCGACGTCCGAAAACCCAAAACCGCCCCTGGAAGTTTAGGGCCTGAAGATATCTTGCGAGCTTGACCGATGACGTTGCGGCAATAGCGGGTTGTTCGCGCCTCACTCCTTCATCCGGATCGGAGAGGGGCCGGAGTGCGCGTGGCCGATCGCCTCTGCCTACCAGTTATCCAAAGCGCCGCCATCTCGTTGTCGGGCGCCATCCCAGGAACTGCTTCCCGCGGCTGGAGTCGATCGGCGAGGCGAGAGGTTCGGCCATGTAGAGGGCCGGCTGCCGAACCGGTAGCGATACGCCATAGAGAGCACTCAAGCGCTCGACCGTGGGCTCGTCGGCGAAGCAATCGTCGGCGGCGATGAACATCGCCATATAACCCGCGTACTTGGTCGAGGTCGCGGCCAGCAGGAAAGCGCGCGCGCAATCCTCCGGTCCGATATAGGCGCGCAGGTGAGGCATCGGCTCCGCGCGTCCGTCCTCGCCGCTGCTTCGTCCGGCCATGAAATCGCGCATGCCCGGAAAGGCGATGAAGGCGGGGCGGAGCGTCAGGACTTCCATCGTCCCGTCCCGGGCGAAAGCCTCGGCGATGGTCTCGCCGGTCCGCTTGCTGACGGCATAGGCATCGGTCGGCCGAAGCGTATGGTCCTCGTCGATCGGCAGGTAGAGCGGCGGCATGCCCGGATTGGAATGGTCGATCCCGGTCACAGCGGTGCTGGAACAGAGCACGACCCGGCGCACGCCCGCCGCTCGGCTCGCCGCGAAGAGGTTCCAGGTTCCGATCACGTTGGTCTCGAGCGTCGCCTGTTCCGGAGCACCGACCGATCGGTCGATGCCGCCGATGTGGATGACCGCCTCGATCCCGTCGAGGGCCGAGCGCAGCGCGGCCAGGTCGGTAAGATCGGCCTGAACCGCGGGGAGCGTCCCGTCGGGCGGCACCCGATCGATGGCGAGCACGTCGTGCGCCGGCAGCAAGGCCTCGACGATATATCGGCCGAGCCGGCCGAGGCCCCCGGTTACAGCAATCCGCATCGCGAAATCCCTTCTCTTCCTTCAACCCCGTCGTACGGCCTGCCTCAGCGGTAGGGCACGCCGGGCAGCACGCACAGCATCTCGAACAGCAGCCCGGCCGACAGCAGGGCGGTATTGCCGCTGCCGTCGTAGGGCGGGGACACCTCGACCAGATCGCAGCCGACGAGGTCGAGGCCGCGGCAGGCACGGATCTGCCGCGGCCCGAAGCGCGTGCCGCTGCGGTTCCAGGTGCCGATATCGAGCGGAATCCCGATGAAGCAGGCATCGAGGCCGGCGGCGTCTTCTCGAGCCGGCAGCCGCATCATCGTCGCCGGGCCGGCAAAGCGCGGCAACGCGTTCCCGCTGAGCGGTCGGGCAAGCAGCTTATCCATTCGGTGGCCTCTCCGTGCCGAATCTGGCATAGGCGTTGCAAGAATTTTTGTCGCTTCTGAACCGAACCAGCGAGTATTCCATGAATACAGATCTTATCTCCATCCCGGCGCGGCAAGGAAAAGCCGCCTATGTCGCCGCCGGCCAAACGATCAAAGTCATCAACACTTTTGGCGAACAGGTGGTCGACACTTGGGCATTCAGGCGTGCCGATCTCCACGAGTTCATGTCGATGGAACATACACGGGCGACTTTACATCGCCTCATCCCGAAGCCTGGGGATGCGCTGCTGACGAACCATCGGCGGCCGATCCTGACCCTGCTGGAGGATACCGCCGGCGGCATCCACGACACGCTGATGGCGGCCTGCGACCGCTACCGGTACGAGGAACTGGGCTGCAAGACCTACCACGACAACTGCACCGACAATCTCGCCGCGGCGTTCGCCGAACTGGGCCTGGTCCCGCCGGAAACGCCGAGCCCGCTCAACCTGTTCATGAACATTCCCTGGACGGTCGAGGGCGGGCTGTCCTTCGATCCGCCGGTGTCCACGCCGGGCAGCCACGTCGTGCTGCGGGCGGAGATGGACCTGATCATCGCCTTCTCCGCCTGTCCGCAGGACATCCTGCCGATCAACGGGCGCGCCGGCAAACCGACCGAAGCGCATTTCATCGTGAACTGACGCGCTGCTAATAGCCGCGCGCACGGTCGACCTCATAGAGCAGCGGGGTGCCGGCCTGCGCGCGGCGAATATTCTCCGCGACGATGGCCGTCGCCGTCGCCGGGTCGCCTGCGCTCGCCACGTGAGGCGTCATGAGGATGTGCGGGTGCGACCAGAACGGATGGGCGGCCGGCGGCGGCTCTCTGTGGAACACATCGAGCGTGGCCCCGGCAAGCCGACCGGCTTCCAGGGCCTGGACGAGATCGTCATCGACCAGCTGGGCACCGCGGCCGACGTTGATGAGATACGCCCCGTCGAGCCGGGCGAACAGGCGGGCGTTCAGGATGCCTGTCGTCTCGGCCGTCAGCGGCAGCAGGCAGATCACCACCTTGAGCCCGTCGAGGAAGGCGTCGAGTTCCGCGGCGCCGGCGAAGCAGCGCACGCCTTCCACCTCCCGCGGCAGGCGCGTCCAGCCGCGCACCGGAAAGCCGTTCGCCCCCAGACGGGCGGCGACCGCGGCGCCCAGGGTCCCGAGCCCCATGATCCCGACCTCGTAGCCGGCGCGATCCTGCGGCAGGCGGAAGGACCATTCCCCGACGCGCTGCGCCCGTTCATGCAGATCGAAGCGCCGAAAGTAGCGCAGCGTCGCGAGCAGGCAATATTCCGCCATGCCGTCCGACAGGCCCGGATCGACCAGGCGCGCGACCCGGATGCTGGGCGAGACGGTCTCCAGCGAGAGCTGGTTGACGCCGGCGCCCAGCGATTGCACCGCCTTCAGGCCGCTCAGCGCGCCAAGACCTTCCGGCGGCTGCGTCCAGAGCAGGGCGACGTCGACCGCCGCCGGATCTCCGATATCGGGCCAGAGCCGGATGGTCTCGCCCGGCAGATGGGCCTGCAACCGGGGGAGCCATTCCGCCGGATCGTCGATCGTGCTGTAGAAGAGGATCGTCATCGCGCTTTCCTTTCAGTCGGCTCAGGGCATGACCGTGCCGCAATTGGGATCGAGCGTCTGGCCCGTGTAGGCGTCGCCGTCGGACGACACGAGGAAGACGACGGAGCGCGCCACGTCATGGGGGGTGCCCCAACGCTTGAGCGGAATCTGGTTGCGGACTTCGTCGGTATATTCGACGCCGGCCTTGAAGCGCTCGGTCGCGGTCGGGCCCGGCGCCACGGTATTCACGGTGATGTGCGGGGCCAGCGCCAGTGCCAGGGATTTGGTCAGCGTGCGCAGCCCCGCCTTGGCCGCGGTGTAGTGGGCGAGATCCGCGTAGCCGATATAGGCCTGCTCGGAAGCGATATTGACGATGCGTCCGCCGCCGCGCGCGCGCATATGCGGCACGACGCCCTGAGCCAGGAAGAACGGCCCCTTGAGGTGCAGGTCGAGGGAAATATCGTAGTCTTCCTCGGTGATGGTTTCGAAGCTCTTGTGCTGCGAGTATCCCGCATTGTTCACGAGCACGTCGATGCCGCCCAGGGTCGCGACCGCCTCGGCGACGATGCGCCGGCACTCGGCGACCTTGCCGACATCGGCCAGAATCACCGTGGCACGCCGGCCGAGCGCCTCGATCTCGGCCTGGAGCGCCGCTGCTTCCGCCGCCCGGCCGAAATCGCTGATCGCAATGTCGGCGCCTTCGCGCGCCAGTTCGAGCGCGATCGCACGGCCGATGCTGCCCGCACGGGCAGCACCGGTCACGATGGCAACCTTGCCGTCAAGTCGCGCTTTCACGATGTTTGCTTCTGCCATGAACGTCATTCCATTCCGAGATAGAGCTGCGCCACCCGGTCGTTGCCGCGCAGCGCGTCGCGCGAGCCGGCGAGCTTGATCGAGCCCAGGTCGAGCACGACGCCGCGTTCCGCCAGTTCAAGCGCCCAGCGGACGTTCTGTTCGACCAGGAGGATCGTCACCTGCGCCTCCCGGGCGTAGCGCGCGATCGACTGATAGACCGACGCGGTGGCGATCGGCGACAGGCCGGCCGACGGCTCGTCGAGCAGCAGCACGCGCGGGTGGGAAATCATGCTGCGACCGAGTGCCACCATCTGCTGCTCGCCGCCGCTCAGATGGCCGGCATAGGCGTCGCGTCGCTTGGCGATGATCGGAAAGATCTCCTGCATCTCTTCGAGCCGGCGCTCGAATTCCCGCGGCGCCAGGAAATAGCCGCCGAGCCGCAGGTTCTCCCGCACCGTCAGGCGATTGAAGATGCGTCGCCCTTCCGGCACCAGGCCGATGCCGGCGCGGGCGATCCGCTCGGCGGGCCAGCCGGAAATCTCGGTCCCATCGACCATGATCGAGCCCGACCGGCCCTTCACCAGGCCGGCGATCGCATTCAACAGCGAGCTCTTGCCGGCGCCGTTGGCGCCCAGCACGGCAACGATCTCGCCGGCTTCGAGCTCGATATCCACGCCATGAAGCGCCTCGATCGCGCCGTAGCGGACGCGAAGATCACGAATGGTCAGGGCCGACGGCATTCCTCAAGCTCCGATATAGGCGGCGATGACCGACGGGTCGTTCCGCACCTGCTGCGGCGTGCCTTGCGCCAGGACGGTGCCGTGGTCGAGCACGACGACCCGGTCGCAGGCGCGCGCGATCATGCCGAGGTCGTGCTCGATCAGAACGACGGCGATCTGCCGGGACCGGACGACATCGCGCAGCAAGCTGCAGATCAGCCCCTTTTCCTGGGCATTGAGCCCGGCGCCAGGCTCGTCGACCAGCAGGACGCGCGGATCGGCAACGAGCGCACGCGCCAGCTCGACGCGGCGCTGCAGGCCGTAGGCGAGGCTCGTCGCCGGCTGCAGCAGGAGCTGCCGGTCGAGACCGAGTTCGGCGCAGACCTGGCCGACAGCCTCGAGCAGGGCCGCCTGGCTGCCCCCGGTCGCATACGCGCCGGCGGCGATGTTGTGCAGCACCGTCAGGTCGTTGAACAAGCGGATGTTCTGGAACGTGCGGCGGATGCCGAGACGGCTGATCCCATGGGGCCGCATGCCCTCGATCGCCCGGCCGCCGAGGCGGATGGTGCCGTGGGTCGGGCGATAGAAGCCGGTGATGCAGTTGAAGACGGAAGTCTTTCCGGCCCCGTTCGGCCCGATCAGACCGAGCACCTCTCCGGGCAGGGCCTCGAAACTCGCATTGTCGATTGCCCGCACGCCGCCGAACAGCAAGCCGAGTTCGCGAATTTCCAGGTGGTTGGCGAGGCGATCAGTCTGCACGGGCATCTTGGGCGAACGCCTTTTCGAGCGGAGTACGATAGCTGTCCCGGATCAGCCCGCGCGGGCGCCACAGCATGATCGCGACGAGGACGATGCCGAAGATCAGGAACCGCCAGGAATCCGCGGTCCGGAACACCTCCGGAAGCCCGACCGCCAGCACCGTGCCGACCAGCACCCCCGGCAGCGAACCCTGGCCGCCCAGCAGGACGGCGATCACGACGAGCAGGGATTGGGTGAAGGTGAAGGAGGTCGGCGAGACGGCGCCGGCCGACTCGACATAGAGCGCGCCGGCAAGCCCGCCCCAGATCGCGCCCAGCCCGTATGCCGTCAGCTTGACCGCGATGGGGTTGATGCCGATCGCCTGCGCCAGATCCTCGTCGTGGCGGATGTAGGTCCAAGCGGTCCCGAGACGGCTGCGTCGCAGCAGAGCGCTGACCGCGAGCCCGGCCAGCAGCATCGCGAGTGCCGCCCAATAGTAGGCGGTCTGGCTTTCGATGGAGACGCCGAAGGCCTCCGGCTCGCGCAGATTATAGAGGCCGGTCGGCCCGCCGGTCACGTCGAGGTTGGTGATGACGAGGCGCGTGATCTCGCCGAAGCCCAGGGTGACGATCGCCAGGTAATCCGTGCGCAGACGCAGCGTCGGCGCTCCCACGATCATGCCGAAGATGCCGGCTGCCACGCCGCTCAGCGGCCATGCTAGCCAGAAGGAGCAATCGGTGTAGGTCATGAGCAGGGCGGTGACGTAGGAGCCGATCGCGAAGAACGCCGCATAGCCCAGATCGAGTAGCCCGGCATAACCGACGACGATGTTCATCCCGATCGCGAGGATGGCGAAGATCAGCACGGTGAACCCGACGCCTAGCCAGTAGATGTTGCCGATGACCGGAATGAGCACGGCCAGCAGCAGGCCGGCCGCGGCAAGAATCCTGGTCGGGAGCTGTTTCGACATGGGCGCTACATCCGCTGGACCACCGTCTCGCCGAGGAGGCCGGACGGCCTCAGCGTGAGGACGGCGATCAGGAAGGAAAAGGCGATGACGTCGGTCCATTCGGTGCCGAGCCAGCCGCCGCCGAACGCCTCGACGAAGCCGAGCACGAGCCCGCCCACCAGGGCGCCGCGGACGTTGCCCATGCCGCCCAGGACCGCCGCCGTGAAGCCTTTGAGGCCAAGGGCGAAGCCCATGGAGAACTGGATCGAACCGTAATAGCTGCCGGCCAGGTAGCCGGTCAGGCCGGCGATCGCGGAAAACACGGCGAAGGTCACGTAGAGCACGTACTCGACCCGGATGCCCATCAGCCGCGTGGCGCCGTGGTCGCTGCCGACCGCCCGCATGGCGATACCGAATTTGGTCCGGGCGATCCAGTAATCCGTGGCGAGCAGGACGGCGATGCCGGCGGCCAGCGTCAGCGCAATCTTTCGCCCGTCGGCCGGCATGACGAGCGGAAAGGCCGCGGGCGCGCTGCCCCAGAGATGGAAGGCGCCGTTTTCGAGCACGAGGGAGATGCCGACCGCGGCGATGATCGGACTGAAGCTGCCGGGCGCGCTGTCGAGCCGCGCGAGAAGCAGGCGGATGAGAAAGCCGACGATCGCCGTCGCCAGCAGGGTCCCGAGCACGCTCATCACCAGCGCAGGCCCGACGCCCAGCGGCGACAGGAAGCCGAAGCCGAGCGCTCCCACGAAAGCGCCGATCATATAGACGTCGCCATGGGCGAAATTGATCAGCCGCACGGTACCGTAGATGACGGTGTACCCTGCGGCGATCAGTGCGTAGAACGAGCCCAGGACGAGCCCAATCAGCATCAGATTGAAGATCACGGGACTAACCCTGGGCGTTGGCTGCGGAAGCTCCCGCCGATGCCGCACGGCATCGGCGTAAACCAGGGATCAGGGCTCGACGAATTCCCCATTCTTGACGTTGAGCGCCACGAAGGTCGACGCCAGGAGCTGGCCGTGGCTGTCGAACTCGATCGGGCCGGAGATCCCGTCGCCCTTGTAGGCCTTGAGCTTGGCGATGAGCTTCTCCGGGTCGGTCGAGCCCGTCTCCTTCAGCACCTTGAGGGCGACCGTCATGGCGTCGTAGGTGTAGGCGCTGAGGGCGCCCGGCTCCTGGCCGAATTTCGCCTTGTAGGCCGTGATGAACGCCTTGGCGGCCGGCAGCTGGTTGGTGACCGGCTGGGTGACGAATACGACCTTCTCGGCGACATCCTCCCCGGCGATCTTGATGAAGCCCGGGTCGACGCCGGCGTCGGCGGACAGCAGGTGTCCCTGGTAGCCGGCCGCCAGCAGCTGTTTCGCCAGCAGCGCGCCTTCCGGATAGTAAAGGACCAGGAAGACCGCGTCCGGCTTCTTCGATATGATATCTGCCACCGTGACGCCGAATTCCGTCGTATGCGGGGTCACGGCGGTCTCTGACAGCACCTTCGCGCCTGCCGTCTTGATATGCGTGGCCGTGACGTCCGCCAGGTTTTTCTGAATGGCGGTATTGTCGTGAACCAGCACGACGGATTTTGCCTCCCAGATCTTCGTCAGGTAGTCAGCTGCGGCGGGCGCTTCCTGGGCGCTCGTGGAAATCGTGCGGAAGACTTCGGGGAAGCCCTGCTGCGTGATCGTCGGGTGAAGCGCCTGGCTGACGATGACCGGAATGTGGTTGCGGTGCAGGATGGGCAGCGAAGGCAGGGCGGCACCGCTGCAGTGAAAGCCGACCACCATCGCCACGCCGTCGGCCACCAGCTTGTTGACGGCGTTGACGCCGACCTGCGGGTCGCAGGCGTCGTCCTGCACGTCGAGTTCGATGTTCAGCCCCTTCGCCTCGTCTACGGCGATCTGAGCGCCCTTGACCATGGCGTCGCCATAGCTTGCCTCGGCGCCCGTCATCGGCCCCGGCACGCCGATCTTGATCGGTGCCGTCTGTGCCGTGGCATCGTAGCCGGCCGCCAAACCCACCGTCAGCAGGCCGCCCATGGCGACCAGATTGAAAACCCTCTTCATCAGTGGAGCCCCCGCCTTTTTGATCATTATGGCGCCGACCCGCGTGTCCAGTCCGGCGGATCCGGGCTCGGCACCACTTCAACTCGGCTGCGGGAACCTCAACGCAAGGGCTGTGCCAGGGGGCGGGATCCTACTCGGCTTCGAGGCGGGAGCGCAGGCCGCTCAGCACCGCGAAGGCGGTCCGCGCCGTATGGTCGGCCAGCATGTTCCCGGCCGCCCGGCTGTCGCGCGCCATCAGGACGGCGAGCAGTGCACGATGCTCCTCGACGGATTCATGCCAGCGCGCATGATCGAAGTTCGCCAGCGACCGGGCGCGCGCGATCCGCGTCTGCAGGTTAAGGTAAGTCGAAAGCAAGACGCTATTGTTCGCCATCTGGATGATTTCAAGATGAATCATTTGGTTGAGTCGATAGTAGGCGCTGCGCTCTCGTCTGGCGTAGAGTGAAAAGAGTTCTTCGTGCATCGCGCGCAGATTTTCCAGCTGCTCGTCGGTCGCGTGACTACAGGCGCGCGAAGCGGCAAGCTGTTCGAGCGCTTCTATTACTTCGAAAGTCGCGGCGATTTCGGCGAGGTCGACGTCCACGACAAGGGGGGCCCGGTGCGGACGCAACTCGACCAGACCTTCCGAAGCAAGCACCTTCAGCGCTTCCCGCAGCGGCGTCCGGGAAACGCCGAAGCGTTCGCATAATTCCCGCTCCGAAATGACGGCCCCGGGCGGCAGCTCCCCACCCTCGATCATGTCCCGCAGCAAAGGGATCAACCGGTCGTGCATGGAGCGGCGCGCCAAAACAGTCGGATTTGCCGCCGCCGATGCCTGAAGCTCGTCGCCGGCATCGGCGGCCGGGTCCGGCGCCTCTGGGGTCAATCTCAGCTTCATCCGAAACTCCTTTTTTGGGCAGCATCCGCGAGCAGTATGCCTATTTTTTTATCAAAAACTCGTCAAGACCCTAATTTTCCCATGGGACAGGGAAAGAAGCGGCCGATAATTAAATTCGTAATTCAATTTTCCCGGCGAGTGGCGCGGCGTCAGGGTTTTGCATCGAGAGCTCGATCGGCCACGGCCGGCGCGCGGCGGCCGCATGCCTGTCCACCGGCACTGGCATACCTCTTGCTCTCTGTCACTGCGCGGGGTCTCGGTCGTCCGAAAAGAAATCTGCCCGCTCAACCGAACCGGAGGCGTCATGTTTCTCAAGCTTGCCCGTACCAGGTTCTTTCTCGCGCTCGGCATGGCCGGCGCATTTTCCGGCTCGCTGCCGGCACATGCCGATCTCCTGTCCGACATCCAGCAGAAGCATGAAATCACCGTCGCGACGGAAGCGCGTTTCGCACCCTATGAGTTTGTTCAAGACGGCAAGATCGTCGGCTACGGCACCGAAATGCTGCATATGATCCTTGCCAAGCTGCCGGGTGTAAAGGTCAATCAGCTCGATTTGCCGTTCCAGGGGATCATGCCCGGCCTGACCGCCAAGAAGTGGGATCTGGGCGGCACCTCCATCGTCATCACGAAGGCGCGGAGCGAGCATTTCGCGTTTACGATCCCGGTCGGTGACGCGACGGTGGTCGTGCTGAAGCGGAAGGGCGACACCACGATCACGCGGGCCGAAGACCTCGTCGGCAAGACCGTCGGGACCGAAGCCGGGTCGGCTCAACTCCAGATCATCCACACCTACAGCGACGAATTGCAGAAGCAGGGCGGCAAGGGCGTCGCTCAGATCAAGGAATATACCGATTTCGACGGTGCTTATGCCGATCTCGCGGCCGGCCGGATCCAGGCGGTCGTCCAGGCGATCTCCAATCTCGGACCGCTCTTGAAAGCACGTCCGGACACGTTCGAGATCGTCAACCAGACCATCGGGCCAAAGACCTATTACGCCTGGGCCGTGCGGAACGAGCCCGATACGGCGAGCCTGCGGGAATTCCTCAATCAGGGCCTGTTGGAACTGAAGCGGTCCGGCAAGATGGCCGAGCTTCAGCGGCAGTGGTTCGGTTTCACCATGGACCTGCCCGACACCTCTCCGACGCCGGCAATGTGATCGAAGCCCGGCCGAGTCGTTGATTTCTGTGGGCCTCATCACCGCCAACCTGCCGCAACTGCTGCACGGTGCGGCCATCACGCTGGTGCTGACGGTGGTGTCCGTGGCGCTCGGCATGATCGTCGGCGCGGCGGTCTGCGGTCTGCAGCTTTCGACCAGTCCGATCGCCCGGGGGCTCGGCCGCGGCTTCGTCAGCGTCTGCCGCGGCCTGCCGCTCCTGGTGACGATCCTTGCGATCTTCTATCTGCCGCCGGCCTTCGGCCTCAACATCGACGCCTGGCCGGCGGCGATCCTCGCCCTGACGTTGAACACGGGCGCCTATCAGGCGGAGATCTACCGGGCGGGATACATGATGATCCCGCCGAGCCAGATCGAAGCCGCCCGCATCCTGCGGATGGACCCCTGGCAGATCCGGGTTTACGTCGTGGCACCGCAGCTTCTGCGCTTGGTGCTGCCGTCCCTGACCAACGCGGCGGTCGACATCATGAAGAGCTCGTCGCTCGTCTCCGTGATCGCCATCACGGATCTCGTGAGGGTCAGCCAGCAGCTCGTGGCGCTGACCTACCGCCCGGTCGAGATCTATGCCAGCGCGGCCCTGCTCTATATCGTCCTGACCCTGATGATCTCGGGACTGGGGCAACTCGCCGAACGGCGACTCGGCATGGGATTCCAGCGCTGATGCCTGCCGACCTGCTGCTGCTTTCGGCCTACATGCCGCGGCTCCTGGAGGGCGTCGCGATCACCGCCGAGGTCTGCGTGATCGCCATTACGGCGGGCATGATCCTGGGCTTCGTCGTCGCATTGCTTCGGCGCATCCGGTTTCCGCCGGTGCGCTGGCTGGTCGTCGGCTATGTCGAGGTGCTGCGCGGAACACCGCTGCTGATCCAGCTCTTCCTCCTGTACTACGGCGGCCCCGCCTTCGGGATCACGCTCGATGCCGTGCCGGCCGGCATCATCGGCCTCCTGCTCTATACGAGCGCGCAATTCTCCGAGATCGTGCGGGCGAGCTTCACCGCCGTCCCCGCCGGGCAGATCGAGGCGGCGCGCCTGCTCGGACTGTCGCGGCTTCAAGCCTTCTGGCACGTCCAGTTCCGCCAGGTCGCCCTGCTGACGATCCCGCCCTCGGCGAACCAGGCGATCAGCATCCTGAAGGATTCCTCGGTGCTCTCCGTCATCACGGTCCCCGAGATCACCTTCGAAACCGGCCGCATGGTCAACGAGACGTTCAGCGTGACCGCACCCTATCTTTTCTTGGCACTGTCCTACTGGGCGATGGTGATCGTCCTGAGCGCCGGCGCCCGACGTCTGGAAAGCAGTATCCCGCGATGAGCCCAGCCCTGAAGAAGATCGGCGACGGCGCGGCCGTGCTCCAGCTTCGCGACCTGCGCAAGCGCTTCGGCGACCAAACGGTCCTGGACGGCATCGACCTCGACGTCGGCCAATCGGAATGCGTCTGCATCATCGGGCCGTCGGGGTCCGGCAAGAGCACGCTGCTCCGCTGCATGGCGTTCCTCGAACGGTACGACGACGGCGTCGTCTATATCCACGGCAAGTCGCTCGGCTACAGCTTCGTCGACGGCAAGCGCATCGCCGATCGGGACGTGCAGGTCGACCATACCCGCCGCGGGCTCGGCATGGTGTTCCAGCAGTTCAACCTTTGGTCGCACATGACCGCGCTCGGCAACATCACCACCCCGCTGCGCCTCGCGCGCGGCATGGCGCGGGCCGAAGCGGAGGAGATCGGCCGGAAGATGCTCGCCAAGGTCGGGCTGGCGGACCGCGCCGACGTTTATCCGGCCCGTCTTTCGGGCGGCCAGCAGCAGCGTGTCGCCATCGGCCGCGCGCTTGCCATGAAACCCACGATCATGCTGTTCGACGAACCGACCTCGGCGCTCGACCCCGAACGGGTCGGCGAGGTGCTGGACGTCATGCGCCAGCTCGCGGCCGACGGCATGACGATGGTCGTTGCGACTCACGAGATGGGCTTCGCCTCGGAAGTCTCCGACCGGCTGATCTTCATGGACGAGGGGAAGATCGTCGAGCAGGGTGCGCCCAAGACGGTGCTGCGGACGCCGGAGACGGCGCGCCTGCAGCAGTTCCTCGGGACATGGCGGGCACGCCAGGCCGACCTCTTCATCCAATAGGCGCCGTCGCGCCGCGGCGTCTACCATGGGCGCGTGCTCGCGTCTGCCACTGGGCATCCTCGCTCGGCGGCCAAACTCAAGTCGTAAGAAGGCAATCGGAAGACATCATGACAACTCGCGTTCGGCTCGGCATGTTGACGCCGTCATCCAATACGGTGCTCGAGCCGGTGACCACGGCAATGCTGGCGTCCTTGCCGGAGGTTTCCGTCCATTTCGCCCGTTTCCCCGTCACCAGCATTTCGCTCGGCGCGTCCTCCGTCGGCCAGTTCGAACCGGCGCCGATGCTGGCGGCCGCGCGGTTGCTGGCCGATGCGCGGGTCGGCGTCATCGGCTGGAACGGCACGTCGGCCGGCTGGCTCGGCCTCGAACACGACGAGAAACTCTGCCAGGACGTCGTCGGCACGACCGGCATTCCCGCCGTCACCTCCGTCCTCTCGCTGGTCGAGGTCCTGCGCCGGAAGGGCGTCACCCGGCTCGGCCTCGTTACGCCCTACCTCGCCGACGTACAGGCGCGCATCGTCGCTACCTTCGCGGCGAACGGCATAGAGTGCGTCGCCGAACGCCATCTCGGCATCGAGGACAATTTCTCCTTCGCCGAGGTGGAAGGGCCCGAGATCGCCGCCCTCGTGCGGGAGGTCGCGCAAAGCCGCCCGCAGGCGATCACCATGCTCTGCACCAACTTTGCCGGCGCTCCGCTGGTGGAGGCCCTGGAGCCCGAGGTCGGCCTGCCGATCTATGACAGCATCTCGGTCGTCGTCTGGAATGCGCTTCGGACCGCCGGCGTCGCGCCGTCCCGGGTCACCGGCTGGGGCCGGTTATTCGGCGAGAGTCCATAGGGGCGGCAACCGCGTCTCAATCGTCGAACCGTGCCCGGTAGGTGTCGGCGGCGATGGGATGGCCGAGACAGCGGCGGTGGATGCGCTCGTAGGCCGGGAGCATCCGCGCCGTATCCCGCTCCGAGGCGGCCAGGAACGGCTCGAGCCGGGCATGTTCCTCCGCCAGCTCGGCCAGGATGGCATCCTCGTCGATCCGGGTGAAGCGACCGTCGGCGAAGATGATCTCGCCGTCGACGATGACGGTGTCCACGCCGGAGCCGGTCTCGGCATAGACGAGCTGGCGTAGCGGATCATTGAGCGGCACGAACGGCACGCGGTCGAGCCGGTAGGTCACGAGGTCGGCGATGCGCCCGACCTCGATCGCGCCGAGCTCGGCCCCGAAGCCGAGCGCCCGCGCCCCGCCCATCGTTCCGGCGGCGAAGGCTTCGCGCGCACCGGTCCAGCTCGTGTGCTCGCCGCGCAGCTTCTGCACCAGGGCGGCGGCCATCAGGACGAGCTGCATGTTGAGCGTCTCGATCGAGCCGCAGCCGTCGCTGCCCAGGCTGACGTTCACGCCGGCATCGAGCAGCGCGCGCAGCGGCGCGATCCCCGATCCGAGCTTCAGATTGCTGGTCGGGTTGTGCTGCACGCTGGTCCCGGTCCGGGCCAGGATCTCGATCTCGCGCGGGGTCAGCCATACCGCATGGATCAGCTGGGTTTTGGCGGCGAGAAAGCCCAGCTCGTCCAGATATTCGATCATGGTCTTGCCGTGCCAGAGCTGGCCGGTCACGACCTGCAGCCGCGTTTCCTGGGCATGGATCATCAGCGGCAGGTCATGGCGGCTCGCCATGTCGCGCACCGCCATCAGGAAGTCGGGCGTGCAGCGTTGCGGCGCCGACGGCGTCGCCATGAAGCCGACGCGGTGGTCGCGCGGGTGGCGCCGGCGGGCGAGCTCCTCCGCGAAAGCGAGCATCTCCGCCGGCGGCGTCTGGCCGGCGCCGTCGTACTCGCGGAGCAGTTCGGGCGGGAATTCCTCCTCGACGAAGGGCACGGCACGGAAGAACGGCCGATCGAACAGCGTGATGCCGACGAGGCAGCGCAGGCCCGAATCCTCATAGGCCTGGAATGCCGCATCGACGTGATCGAGCTGCAGCACCGGGCTGACATTCATGTCGTCGCACAAGGTCGTCGTGCCAGAGCGGATCGACTCGATCGCCGCGGCCATGCTGCGCAGATAGACCTGGCGCGCGGTCAGCGGGATCGGCTTCAGCGGACGGACATAGTTCATCCACAGCTCGAGCGGCAGGTTGTCGGTGCGCCCCTTGTAGTAATACTCGTGCGAGTGCTGGTGGCCGTTGATCAGGCCCGGCGTCACCAGCCGGTTGCGGCAATCGACCGTGTCGCCGTCGGGCGGTTCGGTGCCGGCGGGGCGGATCGCGGCGATGTGCCGGCCCTCGATGACGATATCGACCGGCGTCGGGCTGCGCTCCGCCGTCGGGCCGAGCAGCGCCAGCGCGTTGGTCAGCACCATCCTGCCCATCAGTTCGATCCTTCGGAGGGACCCGCCATCAGGCGTTCGAGCGCTGGAGCCACCCCGGTCACCGGCTTGGGCGCCGGTCGCCGGAAGGTGCCGGCCGTCGCCTTTCGCGGCCTGAGCGCCGCCAGGGCCTCGGCCTGCTTCACGGCGGCGGCCACACCGTCGACGACCGGTACGGGGATGCGGTCGGCGACCCGGGCGGCGAGCCCGGCGAGCGGCGCGCCGGCCAGGATGATCACGTCGGCCCCGTCTTCCTCGACCGCGCGATGCGCCAGCGCTACCAGCAGATCCTCCTTCTCGGACTGGACGTGGTCGATCGCGGCGAAGGCGCCGTCGAGCAGGCGTATGCCTGCGAGCCGTCCGGCCAGACCGTGGTAGTCGACGCATTCCCGGTACCAGGGCCCGAGGGCGGTCGCGAACGAGACGATGGCAAAGCGACGGCCCAGCATGCAGGCGGTCAGCATCGCCGCTTCCGCCAGGCCGATCACCGGGATCGGCAGGATTTCGCGAGCCCCGCCCAGGCCCGGGTCGCCGAAGGCCGCAATGATCATCGCGTCGGCGTCGTGGCAATGCTCGGCCGCCATCTCGAGCGCGACGCGCGCGCCCACGACCGCCTCCGACCGCGTGGCGATGTAGGGCACGCCATAGGGGGCCGTGAGACAGCTCAGCACCGTACCGGGCGCGGCGGCCGCTCGGGCGGCCGCGTCGATCCGGGCGGTCACGCCGGACGAGGTGTTCGGATTGAGCAGGACGATGCGCGCGCCCGTGCCCGGTGCCGGGGTGCCCGCTATCGGGTTCATGGCGCGTATCCGCCGCGCCGGACGCCGGCGGGCCCGGGGCGGCTGCGGCGCAGGAAGCGGCCCCGGCCGGGTGTCGCCACCATCTCGCCGTCCGACCAGACGATCTCGCCGCGCGAGAGCGTCAGCGCCGGCCAGGCCGTCAGCCGCCGTCCCTCGTAGGGCGTATAGTCGACGTTATGATGCAGCATGGCGTTGGTCAGGGTGATGTCGGCGCGGTCGTTCCAGATCACGAGATCGGCATCCGACCCGACGGCGATCGTGCCCTTGGTCGGATAGAGGCCGTAGATCTTCGCGACGTTGGTCGCCGTCAAGGCGACGAAGCTGTTGATGTCGAGCCGACCGGTATTGACCCCCTCCGAGAACAGCAGCGGCAGCCGCGTCTCCAGCCCTGGGATGCCGTTCGGCACCTTGTCGAAGGATGCATCCGCGCCGGACGCCTTCTTGCCGTCGGGTCCGTCGAACCGGAACGGCGCATGGTCGGACGAGAAGACCTGGAACGTGCCGTTCGCCAGCCCGTCCCAGATGACCTGCTGGTTCGCCGCATCGCGCGGCGGCGGGCTGCAGATGCATTTCGCGCCCTCGAAGCCGTCCCGCTCCAGGTCGTCGGCGGTAAGGAAGAGGTATTGCGGGCAGGTCTCGGCCAGGACGCGCAGTCCATGGCCCTGTGCCCAGCGGATCTGCTCCACCGCCTCGCGACCGGAGACATGCACGATCAGGATCGGCACGTCGACCAGTTCCGATAGCGCGATCGCCCGATGGGTCGCCTCGCGCTCGACCAGCATCGGCCGGGACGTCGCATGGAAATGCGGGGCGGCGCAGCCGGCCGCGAGCAGCCGGTCGGTCAGCCACGCGATGCAGTCGGTATTCTCCGCATGGATCATCGTCATGGCGCCCTCGCGCCGGGCGACGGCCAGGGTTTCGAGAATCTGCCGGTCGTTCAGCTTCAAGGCATCGTACGTCATGTAGATCTTGAACGAGGTGTAGCCTTCGGCGATCAGCGCCGGCAGCTCCTCGGTCAGCACCTTCTCGGTCGGATCGGTCACGATCAGGTGGAAAGCGTAGTCGATCACCGGCTTGTCCGCGGCCCGCCGATGATAATCCTCGACCGCTGCCCGGAGCGAGCCGCCCTTGGCCTGGCAGGCGAAGGGGATGATCGTGGTCGTGCCACCGCAGGCGGCCGAGCGCGTCCCCGTAAAGAAGTCGTCGGCCATGCGGGAGCTGTCGCCGGTCGGCTGATCCAGATGGCAATGCCCATCGACGCCGCCCGGCAGCACATATCGTCCAGCCGCATCGATCTCGCGTTGCCCGGCCGGCAGCCCAAGGCCGAGCGCCACGATTATGCCGCCGCGCACCGCGATGTCAGCCGAGAAGACGTCGGCCGCGGTCGCGACCCGGGCATTGCGGATGACCAGATCGAATGCGTCCATCTATCGTTTCTCCGCAGTATTCACGAGGCGCCGCCGCGCGCGACCCGCCACAGGCGATCCGCGGCAGCTTGGCCCTCGCGGCAGATTTCCGCCATGTCGGCGAGGGTCGGCTGGCCGTCCTCGACCACCACGCGACCATCGACCACGACCATCTCCACGTCGCGGCCCTGGGCGACATGGACGAGGCTGCCGATCGGGTTGAGCAGCGGCGTCAGATGCGGACGCCGGAAATCGAAGACGACGAAGTCGGCCTTCTTGCCGACTTCCAGGCTGCCGATCTGGTCGTCGAGGCCCATGGCGGCGGCCCCGCCCATCGTCGCCCACTGCAGTGCATGGGCCGGCTGCCAATCCTCGGGCACGCCGCCGGCCTGGACCCGGCCCATCGCCAGCGCCCAGCGCATCACCTCGACCATGTCGGCGTGCATGTTGTCCGTGCCGAGCACCAGCTTCGCCCCCGCCGCCCGCAGCTTGGCCGTCGGCGCGACCGTGCCGCCCGTCGCGTTTCCTTTCGGGATATGGGCGATGTGAACGCCCGCGCGGCCGATCCGCTCGATCTCCCCGTCGTCGAGGAACAGGCAATGGGTGGCAATTAGGCGGTCGTTCAGCAGCCCGGCCGCATCGAGCACCTCGACCGGCGACCGGCCGCTGCGCGCACGGACCTGGCGGACCTCGGCCCGGCTCTGCGCCAGGTGGGTATTGACCCGCAGGCCCAGATCATTGGCCGTGGCGGCGATCCGCGCCAGGAACGCATCGGAGCAGGTATCCGGGGCATGCGCCGCGAACTGCACGCCGATGCGGCCGTCGGCCTTGCCGTGCCATCGCTCGGCGAGTGCCACGGCGGCGCCCAGCGTCTTGTCGCCGATCTCGCCGTGATAGCTCCAGCGCCCGTCGCCGATCTGCGAGAAGTCCGCGTCATGGATGCGCCCGCAGCTCCAGACCCTGAGGCCGAGACTGGCCATCGCCTCGACCGTCACCTCGGCGTGCACGAAGCTGTCGTTGATCAGGGTCGAGCCGAACATGAGCGCTTCGAGCGCGCCCAGGCGGGCCAGGGCCCAGGCGTCTTCCGGCGTCACATCGTGGCCATGGGGAATGCCGGGCGTATAGGCGGGGGCAAAGCCCAGATCCTCGGCCACGCCGCGGACCATGCTGAGGATCGCATGGGTATGGACGTTGACGAGGCCCGGCGTGACCACCCTTCCCGCCATCGAAAGCCGGCGCAGGGGGCGCAGGAGCCCAGCCTCGGCGGCCGGTCCGACGAAGCAGAGGCGGCTTCCAGCCACGGCGATCGCTCCGTCGCGAATGACCGGGGTCCGCGGATCCGAGGTCACGATCGTCACGTTGTCGAGCAGGAGGTCACATGGGATCATCATTGCCGCCGGAACCGCTGAAGCATCGCCGTCTCCGCACCACGAGACCTGGCGATGTCCGCAAGCGCCGTGCCAGCGCAAGCAATCCGCCCCGCCCGGGCGGTCATGATCGGACGCGGTCACTGAATTCTGTATTCAATTTTTGCGGCTGACGAGAAGGCTTGATGCTTTTTGTGAAGAATTTCTCCGGGATTGAGTAAAATAGCGCCATATGATGGCCGCATATTGCTCAATCGATCATATTCTTTGCGATCGAGGTCGCCGTGCGGGGCTAGCCCGGTGTGACCCGCTGTTTTGCTCACGGACGGCGGCAGAACCACGCTCCTGTTGGCCGGCAATCGAGCATGAAGGTGCTGAACAGCCGCACCGATGCGATGATGCCTCGGCGCTGTCCGGGAAGCAGGGCATGGATGCCTGCGGTGGTGACCAGCATGCCGCCGCGGAAGTTGGTGCGTGCCTCGGACAAGGGAACGGAGATGCGGCTCTCGAAGGCCATTCCATTCCCTTCCGAGATCTAATATGTAGCTCGACCGCCGGAGATGTCGAAAGCGGCGCCCGTTGTGAAACTACATTCCGCCGAGCACAGCCAGGCCACGAGGTTTCCGACCTCCTCCGGTTGTCCGATTCGATTCAGCGGCACCTTGCTTCGCGACAGGGCGACGCTTTCGTCCGACATCTGCTTCAATAATTCGGTTGCGATCAGGCCGGGTGTCACACAATTGATCAGGATACCGGTTTCAACCAGTTCACGACCGACCCCTTTGGTAAGCGCGATAACGGCAGCCTTCGCCGACGAATAAGCAACCATTTGCGGGTTGGGGTCCTTGCCGGCGACTGACGCGATATTGACGATCCGACCATAGGCATTCGTCTTCATGGTCGGAATTACGGCTCGGCAGCATAGAAATACACTCGACAGGTTTACATCGACCGTCCGCTTCCAAGTGGCGTAGTCGTAGTCCTCCAGCGGCTTGGTTGGCCCGGTGATACCTGCACAATTGACTAGAATATCGATCTTGCCGAAACACTCGATCGTTTCGGCAGCGACTGCCGTGACAGCAGCCTCATCGGCCACGTCAGCCTGAAGATAGACCAGTCCATAGCGAAGTTCGGATTTCTCCGGTACGCGCAGATCCCAGACCGCGACCTTGGCGCCAGAGTTCAGCAGACGATCCACAATGGCGCGGCCGATATCCCCAGTCCCACCTGTCACGACGGCAACTCTATCTTTCAAATCGATCTGATTCATTCGCGTCCATCCAGCTTCATCAGCCTCAGCGTCGAGGCTGATGGCCAAAAACGAATGGCGCCGGCTCCTTGCCGACGCCACTGACCATTTTCACATTTTGCAGCTGCCGTCCGGCGTCGGGGTCGCCTGCTCGGCAGGGACCGTATTGGTGATAAGCGGCCGTAGCTGACCATTCAGGGCGCCTACAACGCCGAAGAAGTTCGGCACGACGAGCTGATGGTCTTCTTTGCGCATAAGGCTCTGGCCATAAAGTGTATGGAAGGTTGTGCCTTCCATTGCCTTGCTGACGTCAGCCGGGTTGACACTTTCGGCTTTCTGCACCGCCTGGAAGATGAGCTGCATGCCGATATAAGCCTCGCCTTCGAAGTTGGCCGGGACCGTGCCGGGATATTTCTTCTCCCACTTGGCATCGAAGGCCTTATTCTCCGGAGTATCCAAGGTGGAGCTGTAGTTGATGATGCCATAGATACCCTTGGAGTTTTCGCCCAGCGTCTTCACGGTATTGTCGGTGACGAAGCTGACGCTCGCCGTTGTGACCTTGTCGAGCAGGCCAAACTGTTTGGCCTGTGTGGCGAAGTTTATCGCGTCGCGTCCGGCCAGCGCGACCCACAGCCCCTGGGCGCCGGAATCCGTGATTTTTTGAATATATGGTGCGAAGTCGTTGCTGCCGAGGCTGGCATAGTTGTCGGTTACGACGGTCTTGCCACTGGCGGCGGCTGCCTTGGCAAAACTGGCGCCAGAGTTGCGCCCCCATGCCGTGTCCGAGCCCATAACCGCCCATTTGACTTCCTTGCGGGCCGCCAGCCAGGGCGCGACGGTCACCGCGTCGGAATAATCCGGATGGTTCGCGCGGAACAGGCGGCTGTTGCAGGACTTGCCGGTGATGTCGTCAGCCTTGTTGATCGTGGCGACAAACATTGCGTCCCAGCGCTCAAGCATTGGCCCGATCGCCAGCGCTTCGCCCGACGCGATTGAACCGGTCAGGATCTTGTATCCGCCCAGCGAGAGCTTCTCGCCCTGCTGGCGTGCCAACTCGGCCTTGGCCTGGGTATCAAGAAAGCTGACCTGAACCTTGCGGCCATCAACGCCACCGGATTCATTGGCCTCGTCTACAGCAAAATTGACAGCCCGGCGGACCTGCTCGCCGAGGTCGCCATAGGGACCGGTCAGAGCGGTCGGCACGCCGATCAGCAGCGGCGCCTTGTCCGCTGCGGAAGCAACGCCCGACAGACCGAGTGCGACAGTTGCTGCACAGGCGAACAGGACTTGACGTCTTGTAGGCATTTGTTTTTCCTCCCCATGTCGTTCTTAAGATTCTGGCTAAGCCGTAGAAGGCGCCTGCCTTAAACGGCGACGTGTTTTTTGAGCGTTTCCATTGATAGGCCGGCGAGTTTCCCCTCCTCGACCACCGATCCTTTTGACAGGACGTAGTAGCGTTCGGCTACTTTGTGGACGAGACCGAAGTTCTGTTCGATCAGCAGGATGCTCATGCCCCCGCTGGCGAGTTTGACGAGTGTCTCGCCAAGCTCATCCACGACAACCGGCGCCAGGCCTTCACTCGGCTCGTCGAGGATCAGCAGGTCGGGGTTGGACATCAGTGCGCGCCCGATCGCCAGCATCTGCTGCTGGCCACCACTCATGGCCGTGCCGGGAGTTTCCGCCCGTTCCTTCAGGATCGGAAACAGCCGGAACACCTCATCGACACTCCAGCGGCCCTTGCGCTGAGGTGCGCCGCCCAGAATCAGGTTTTCGCGAACCGTCAAGTTTGAGACGATGCGCCGCCCCTGCGGAACGACCGAGAGACCGGAACGCGCCGCCGTAAAGGTTCGGACCGCCTTGACGTCCCGGCCGAGGAACGCCATGCGGCCGCTTTGCATCGAGGCGAGCCCGAGGCAGGTGTTGACGACAGTGGTCTTCCCGACGCCGTTGCGGCCAAGGATGGCGACGCGCTCACCCTTGGATACGGACAGCGAAACATCGTGAAGTACCCGAGCCGAGCCGTAGGCCGAGCAAACGCCTTCAAATTGGAGCAATGTCATGCCGCTGCGCTCCCGAGATAGGCACGCACGACCTCGGGGTTGGCCCGCACTTCTCCGGGCGTTCCCTCGGTCAGAAGCTGCCCGAGGTGGAGCACGGTGATATGGCTGCAGATAGAGAAGATGACTTCCATGTCGTGCTCGACCAGCAGGACCGTCAGGTCCCATCGCTCGGCCAGATCGCGCAGCAAATGGGCCAGGGCGAGCGACTCACCCATGGTCAGCCCGGCTGCGGGTTCATCCAGCAACAGCACTTTCGGATGGCCGACCAGAGCCAAAGCCAGATCGACACGACGCTGGTCGCCATAGGAGATGTCGGCGGCTTTCCGGTCGGCATATTGCAGCAGGTGCAATTCTCGCAGCACGTCCTCGCTGTTGTCTTCTTCGGCCGCACGGGCCGCGAGTTCAACCTGCTGACGGACGGTCAATTCCGGGAAGATGTTCGTTTTCTGGAACGACCGGGCCAAACCAGCGCGCCGTCGGGCACGCTCGCTCAGAGGGGTGATATTCTGCCCTTCCAGGAAGACTTCGCCGCCGAGGTTCGATCCACGACCGGATAGCACGTCCATGAAGGTAGACTTGCCGGCGCCGTTCGATCCAATCAGGCCTCGGATTTCACCGCGTTTCAGGGTGATCGAGACGCCGTTGAGCGCGAAGAACCCACCATAGCGCTTGGTCAGGCCGCGCGCTTCGAGGCTCCAGGTTTCAGCCATTTCGTGCTCCTCCGAACCGTGTCCGAACCAGGGCGAAAGCCCCGCTGAGGCCTGTCGGCATTGCGACCGTCACCAGGATCAGAGTGATGCCGATGAGCGCCGGCCAGTGCTCGGTGTAGCCGCCCGCGGCATCTCGGATGAAGAAGAAGACGACTGCGCCCAGCGCTGGTCCCCAGACCGATCGAGCGCCGCCGATGATCGCCATGATCAAAGCGTCGCCCGAAAGCGTCCAATGCAGCGTGTCCGGGGTCACAAAGCCGTTGTAGAGCGAGAACAGCACGCCGGCCGTTGCCGCCACGGCGGCCGACAGGGCGAAGATGATCGCGCGCGGCACGGTGGTTTCGTACCCGATGAAACGGGCGCGTTCCTCGTTGTCCTGGATAGCTAGCGTTAAAGTTCCGAAGTGGCTTCGGCCTAAGAACCAGAGACCGAGAAGCACGATCATCAGGATAATCCAGCAGATCAGGAACATGCTGTCCGGTCGCTGAAACACGCCGACGGCAAGCCCGAAAACGCGATTCGGCAGCTTGACCGCGAGGCCGTCCTCGCCATTGGCCAACTCGCGCCACCGCATCACCAACTCATAGCAAGCCTGGGCGACGGCGAGCGTCAGCATTGAAAACGCCACGCCAGAGACACGGAGCATGACGAACGCCAAACCGAACGCACAGATCGTCGGCAAGACTATCGCCGCAATGATCACGGTTTCGACGGAAATGCCGGTCCGCTCCAGCGCCAGCACCATGACATAGGCAGCGGCACCGAAGAATGCCGCATGGCCGAAGCTAACCAAACCACTATGGCGTATCAGCAGTCCGACCGCTGTCGCCAAGATGCCGTTGATCGTGGCCGACGTCAGCAGGGTTAGCAGCAGCGGCGAGTTGACCGCCGTCGGCAGGATGCAGCCGAAAACAGCGATAGCGATCAGCACGAAAGGAAACGCCGAAAGCCGCTTGCGGGGCATCGGTCTGTTGACGGTTGCAGCCGGCATGTTGGATGAACTGCTCATGCTTTTGCGCCCAGGAGGCCGGCCGGACGCCAGATCAGCACGCCGACCATGAGAATGAGAGGGACCATGGAGGCGATATTCGGCACGAAAACCACGCCGAGATTATGCAGTTGACCGATCACCATGGCGGCGACGAAGGCACCGGTGAACGAGCCGAGCCCGCCAGTCACCACGACGATGAAACTCTCAATCAGGATGGTACTGCCCATGGAAGGCGAGAGTGCGAGGAGCGGAGCGGCAATGACGCCGGACAAGCCGGCAAGTGCCGCACCGACACCCACCACGAGCGCGCTCAGATGCTCGGTATCGACGCCTTGCATCGCGGTCGTCACCGGATCGACGCTCGAAGCACGGACGTAGAGGCCAGCGCGGCTCAGTTTCAGCCACGCACTCAGGCCGCCGACTACGATCACCGCAGCGGCGATAACCACCAGGCGATAAACGGGGAAGCTGACCGCGCCGATCGCTACCGTGCCTGACAGGCTCGGCGGCGTCGTGAAGGTCAGCAGATCCTTACCCCAGACGGACTGGACGAAGTCCTCCAGCACCATCAGCAGGCCGAACGTCACTAGAACCGTGACCATAGGTTCCTGCTTTTGCAGCGCACGGAATACCAATCGGTCGAGCACAATGCCGAAGATGCCGAGCACGACGATCGAAGCCACGATCGCAGCCCAGAAGCCACCGATCCCATAGGCCGCATAGCCGACGTAGGCCCCGAGCATGAAGAGCCCGCCATGGGCGAAGTTGACCACACGCCGTAGCCCGAAGATCAGCACGAGGCCTACCGACAGCACATAGAGCATGCCGCCATAAACGAGCCCGTTCAGGATTTGCACTAACATGGCGCGCACCCCGCTCTGGGAACGCCACGTCCGCGTAGGCGAGCCGAGGCTCTAACGCTCATGACTGCTTCCTCCGTCGCTTATTGTTTCCGCGAAAGAATTTTCGCGGTTCGCGTTGTCTCTAAGAAACGATCTTGAGTTTTGGACGCTCAGCGTCGGGAGGGCCCGAGTGAGCGGCATGGAGCGCCGCCCGATACCCGAACGTGATGGCGGGGCCGAGCGTCGTTCCCGGCCCAGGATAGGTTCCGGCCATGATCGAGGCCATGTCGTTGCCACAGGCGTAGAGGCCGCCGATCGGCTGGCCCTCGGTATTCAGCACGCGGGCGTTCTCGTCGGTGGACAGGCCGGTGCTGGAAGCAATTTCCGCCGGCCAAACCTCCATGGCGCAGAAGGGCCCGGACATGATCGGGGCCAGGCAGGGGTTCGGCTTGTTCCTCGCATCGCCATTGAAGCGGTTCAGCTCGGTATCGCCCTTGCCGAAATCCAGGTCCGGGCCGGTGACGGCAAAGCCGTTATGCCGGGCAACGCTTGCATCGAGTCCTTGCGGGTCGATCCCCATCTTGCTCGCGAGCTGTCTCAGCGTGGGCGCCATCGTAATGTAGCCGCTCGCCTCGAACGACGACAGATCGCGCGTGCCGGGATGGATCGCGCCGAGACCATACTTCCGCACGAAGGCGGTCTCGCAGATGAGATAGGCCGGGATGGTCGGGCTGAGCTTGTTCGTCTCGAACATCGCCTCGACGAAGTCGTGATAGGACGCCCCCTCGTTGACGAACCGGCGTCCCGCCTTGTTGACCGCGATCAAGCCGGGCTTGGCCCGGTCCAGCGACAGGTGCGGGAATAGCCCCTTGCTGCCGTCCTTGCGCCTGGTGATCGACACCGGCGTCCAGAAGGCGCCGCTGCCATGTTCCTCCGGCGCGATCCGCGCGCCGAACTGCTTGCCGATCGACATGCCGTCGCCGGTGTCGGTGCCGGCCGCGAGCGACAGGTAAGGGATCGGCTGCGGCATGAATTCCTCACGGAATTCCTTGTTATGGCCGTAGCCGCCGGTCGCCAGCACCACGCCCTTTCGCGCGCGGACTCGGATCTTCATCGAGCCCTGCTCGATCACGGCGCCGGCGACGCCGGTCTCGTCTTTGATCAACTCGATGATGCGCGCCCCGAACAGGATCGGCACGTTCGCCTTGCGCAGGCTGTAGAACAGCCGGGCGACGAGGGCGTTGCCCATGACCACGCGGGTGCCGCGCGTGAAGCTCATCCGGTCCTTGAGGTAGCGGGCAAAGAGCTTGGCCGAATAGATGAAATTGCCGACGGTCTTGAACCTGCCGAGCAGCCGCGGAATGTCGTCCTTGCCGACCATCATGCCGCCGAACACCATGAACTCGGCGATCGGTGGACGGACCCGCTCGAAGTCTTTGCCAAGCAGGCGGCCGTCGAACCCTTTCGGCACGATGGCGCGCCCGGCCTTGGCGGCGCCGGGCCGGTTGGACTGGTAATCGGGATGGAGGCCGCAGGGGATGAACTGAACGTCGGTCCGCGCCATCAGGTAATCGATGGCTTCAGGACCGGTCTGCAGATAGGCGGTCCGCAAGGTCCGATTGGTTTCCCCGCCGACCAGCGCGTCCATGTAGATCTCGCCCTGCTCGACCGTATCGTCGAACCCGGCGTCGCGGCTCTGACTATTGCCGGGAATCCAGAGGCTGCCGGCAGAGGTCGCGGCGGTGCCGCCGATCTGATCGGATTTCTCGCAGAGCAGGACATCCATGCCTTCAAGCTTGCCGACCAGCGCGGTGGTCATGCCGCCGGGGCCGGCGCCGGCAACGAGATAGTCGACCTCACGGTCGAAGGTTTCGACGGACACGGGCTGTTTCCCTATCGCGGACATAACGGCTCCTCAGGCGCTCTGCGCGGCGCGCGCAGTGCCGGACAGCGTCTCGGCCAGGGTGTCGCCGGCGATCAGGCCGAACACGCTGGATTTCGACAGGCCGCCCGAGTAGCCGGAGAAGCTGAAGCCCTCCAGACCGCCAGTCGTGGCGCCGGCCGCGAGGAGGCCAGGAATGACCGCGCCGCCCTGAGAGAGAACCTGAGCCTTCGCGTTGGTCGCGATGCCGCCCATGGTATAGGTCACGCCGGCACAAACCGGGATGGCATGGAATGGGCCTTTGGCGACCGGCCAGGGCTTATAGGGGCTGGTCGTTCGAGGGGGGGCCGCTACCATCTGTCCCGCCGCGACGCCCGAGTTGTAGCCGTCGATCGTCGCCCGGAGCTTGTCCGCCGGCAGCGAAAGCTGTGCGGCCAGCTGCTCGATGGTCGGGGCCGAGATCAGCTTGCCGCCGGCATTCAGCAAGAAGGGGTTCGCCGGCAGGAGCCAGTCGGTGCCGGGGCCGTTCCAGATGGCGTCGTCGAACAGGATGACCGCCGACAGGGGGTCCGCCAGCTTGGCAATGGCATTGGTGACATAGACGCCGCCCAAGCCTTCGTCGCAGAAGCGTTCGCCGTCGCTGTTGAGCACGACGCCCGCCGTCGCCAGCGAGTCGAGCACCGGGTAAGGCCAGAAACGTTCGTCCGTCATGGCCTCGCGATATTGAATATGACCGTAGAAACTCTCGGTCCCGACCAGCGACGCGCCGACGTCCTCGGCCATCTTCAGGCCCGAGCCTTGGCCGGTGCGCGCGTTGCGCATCAACAGGCGGTCCGGTGCCGGCGAGATGAAGCGCTTGACCAGATCCGCATTGGCCTGAAAGCCGCCGTCGGCCAGCACGACGGAACGGGCGCGGATCTCGGATGCTTGACCGTTCTCAAGAACCCGGACGCCGACGCAGCGGCCGTCTTCCATCACCAGGCTTTGAGCGGCGACCCCGCGCGTCAGCGTGCCGCTTCGGCGTCGAAGCGCGTCGGCGAGGGTCCGGAGCATCACGTCGCCGGCGCGGCCCTGCCAATGCAGGCCCGTCTGGCGGACGCCCGGCGGCGCCAGCGAATTGCGGCGCAGGCCGTCGGGACCGGCGGTGATGAACCGCACACCCTGTTGCTTCAGCCAAATCAGCGTTCGCTTGGCATTCGACGCCAGGGCCGTGGCCAACTCGCCGTTCCCTTCGCCGCGCGTCGCGCGCTCGATGTTGGCGCGGACCCAGGCGGCATCGCCGGTCATGTCTTCCATGGCGATGTGGAACAGGCCGCCGGTATAGCGGCTGTTGCAGAGATAGGCCTCGTCCGTGCTCTGCTCGATGACCCGGACACGCAGATCCGCTTCGGCGGCCCGGATGCCGGCCGTCAGACCGGCCAGCCCGGCGCCGACGACGACGACATCAATCTGCTCAGTTCCCGTCATAGCAACCTCCCTAACAGCACGTTTATCAACGACCGACGCGCGCCTTACTTCGGCATCAGAGTGTCGGAGATGACGCGCAGAACTTCGACGTAGCTGACGAGGACGACGCCCAGCACGAGGCTGATCCCGACGCCGGCGGCAATCACCCACGCCGACCAGCCGAGGACGACGAGGACAACGGCAATGACCAGGGGGGCCAGGCCGATCAGGATTGCCAACGGCATGCCGTGAGCGACCAGGAATTTGACGGTCGGATAGGTAGGTATCTGATAGTCGCCGTTAGCCAAATTGCTCTCCGATCCAAAAATCAGGCGGGGCGGAGCATGCCGGATCAAGACGCTCGCTTTGGTGCCCCGGCATCAGCAGATGCCGGGGGACAGCGAGTCCTGGAGATTGCTTCCCGGCCGTTCCTCACCAATGGCGCCCGGAGGCGCCGCCGCTCGTTTTCGCAGCGCGTTTCGCGGCAACGACGCCGCGTAATTTCAGTAAGAATACAGAAGAAATGTATGCGGTCAATATCTGCCTTCTAGCATCTTTCCGGCAAATGCCGCTGGAGGTCACGAATTGGCTCCTGCGGCGTGGCGGCCGGCGAGCCGACCCGAGGTGAAGGCCCACGCGAGATGATGGCCGTGGCCCTCGAGCAGCAGGCCACCCTGTCCGACCGAGCCGACCGCATAGAGGCCTGGAATGGCACTGCCGTCGGCACGCGTCACCTGATGGTTCCGGTTCACGGTGAGGCCGCCGTCGGTGAGGATGATCCAACTCTTGACCGGGCCAAGCGCATAGAACGGACCCCTTTCGATCTTCGGACGGCCTGTGCCGGGAGCGGAGGCGTTGTACGCCTTGATCTCGGCCTCCATGGCCGCGACCGGGACGCCGATCGAGGCGGCAAGCCCGGCGATCGTGCCGGCTTTGTGATAGAGATCCGGGCGGGTGCGCTTGTAGTCCTGCAGATAGGCATAAGCGACGCCGGGCGCCGTCGATATGAAGTAGGGCCAGCCCCGGAATTTCTTGGCGACGGGTTCGTCGAACACGATGAAGCCGACTTTGTCCGTCTGCTTGCCGAACGCATAGGTCGGCTTGTCCAACTCGTCCGCAAAGCGCCGGCCCTCTTTGTTCACGAGGATGGATCCCTGCTTGAACATGCTGGGTTCGGGGCTGAGATAGGTCGTGACGAAGGACAGGATGAACGGGCGCAACAGTCGGGATGGCAGCTTTTCCAGGGCGAAACGCATCGCCTTGGTGAACCAGGGATACGGCGGCAGCCGTAGCAGGACGCTCGGCTTCGGCGGCGGCATGAAGCGGAGATTGGGGCCATAGACGACTTGGCCGAATTTTACCGAGGCCCCCAATTCCTCGCCGAATCGGTGGCCATCGCCGACATTCGTGGTGTTGACGCCATCCACATCGGCGACCGCCGGGTTGAACCGGCCTTTCCACTCGGCACTGGACGAATAGTCGCCTGTCGCCAGGATGACCGAGCGACGCGCCCGGATCTCATGCTCCCTGCCGGCGATGCTGACGCGAACGCCGACCACTCGGCCATCTTCGATCAGCAGCTTGCTGACGGAGGCGTTGACCCGAGCATCGACGCCGACCCGCTGCGCCTCGCGCGACACGAAATAGATGTAGGCGCGCGAGTTCGGCAGGATGTTGTGCATGCGCGGCTGGCTATGCGGCGGCTCCGGCATCGGACCATAGAAGGTCACGCCAAGGCCCATGAGCCAGTTCACGCTTTCCGTCACGTTCTCGACGAGGATACGCCGCAGTTCCACGTTGTCATCGATCGCCAGCTTGCCGGCGAACTTGGCCATGTCCTCGAAATGGGATTCGGTCGTATCGACGATGCCGGCCCGTTTCTGGTGCCAAGTGCCCGTCGCGGTGATCGAGCCGATCGACAGACCGGTGCTGCCCCGCAACTCCGTATGCTTCTCCAGCAGGATAACCCGGGCGCCGGACTGCTTGGCGAAGATTGCTGCGGTCAAACCGGAACCGCCGCCACCGACGACGACGATGTCGGTTTCTTCCCGGATGATTGCCGGTTCTCTGGTCACTGCCACCACGGGCTTCTCCCTGCTTGTCTCGTTGGTCTCGAACGATCGGCTATTCCGCATCGGGCTGCTTGTCGGGCGCGGCCGCCGTGAAGGCAGGCAACGCGAGGCAAGCCGCTTCTGCCGCCCGAAGGCGCGGAAAGCCGGTGATATCGACATTGAAGCGACGGGCGCTGCCCATTTGAGGCACCAGGCAGATATCCGCGATCGTCGGTGTGGCGCCAAAGCAGAACGGCCCCGTTTGGCCGACCAGAAGCTGTTCGCAGGCAGCCAGGCCATCGCCGACGACCCAACGCGGCCAGGCTTCCTGCGCGGCCGCGTTGAGCCCGATCTCTTTCAGGCGCGCCAGAACCCGGAGGTTCTGCAGCGGATGGATATCGCAGGCGATGGCAAGCGCGAAGGCACGCACCTGGGCGCGGACGAACGGGTTGGCCTTCGGCAGCAAAGCCGGTTCGGGATAGGTTTCATCGAGCCATTCGAGAATGGCGAGCGATTGGGTCAGCGCGCCGGTATCGGTCTCCAGGACGGGAACCAGGCCTTGCGGATTCAGCACGAGATAGTCGGGCGCGCGCTGCTCGCCTTTACGGACATGGAACGCCTGTCCGACTTCGAGGCCCTTGAGGCCGAGGGCGATGCGGACGCGATAGGCAGCACTGCTGCGAAAATAGCCGTGAAGTTTCATTTCTCGCTTTCGAACCGGACCGCCCGCGGCCTGGTTCGCCTCCCCTGTTTCGATTTGCCGATCGCACCGCTTTTAAATAGGCTACTCTTAGTATGTGTTCTGTCAATTTAGATATTCGAGATCGATGGCTTGAGGCCGGCCCCGCCTGGCTTTTTCCGCGTTGGCTTACGAGCGGCGCAAGATCCGCTCACGGCGTTCCAGCCACCAGCCATATTGCGCCGGCCAATTCGTCCAATTCTCCGAGCCCTCGATCCCAAGCGCAGCGCGCGCCTGCACCGGCCAGTTCGGGTTGAACAGGACCTCGCGACCGATGGCGATCAGATCGGCCTGCTCGCTTTGAAGAGCGTCTTCGGCTTGCTGCCCATCGAGGATCAGTCCGACCGCCATTGTCCTGACGTCGGCGGCTTTCCGGACGCTGGCGGCGAAGGGTACCTGGAAGCCGGGCCCGCGTGGGATGCGGGCGGCCGTCACCGGTCCGCCGACACCGCCGGACGAGCAATCGACGACATCGACCCCGCGCACCTTCAGCGCGCGGGCGAATACGCCCGAATCGTCAAGCGACCAGCCCCCATCCACCCCATCGATGGCGGAGATGCGGACGAACAGCGGCAGGTCTTTCGGCAGCACACACCGAACGGCCTCCACGACCTCGAGCGGGAAGCGCATCCGGCCCTCGATTTCGCCGCCATAGGCGTCCGTGCGAAAGTTGGACAGCGGCGACAGGAATTCGTGCAGCAGATAGCCGTGGGCGGCATGAATCTCGATGACCTGGAAGCCCGCTTCGAGCGCGCGCAGCGTGGCGGACTTCCACGCATCGCACAGGCCATCGAGATCGGCGACGGTCAATTCGGTGGGCATGAGCCAGCCGCTGTCCGTCGGCATAGGGCTCGGTGCCACAACCGCCCAGGAATTGTCGCCGCGCGCCATATCCTCCGGCCCCAGCGGACCATTGCCGTACCAGGGCCGTTGCGTGCTGGCCTTCCGGCCGGCATGGCCGAGCTGAATCGCCGGGATCGAACCCTGGCCGACGAGAAAGTCCGCGATCCGGCGCAGCGGGATGATCTGCTCGTCCGACCAGAGGCCGAGATCCCCATGCGTGATCCGGCCGTCGGCCCGGACCGCCGTCGCCTCGACGAACACCGTGCCGGCCCCGCCCTGGGCGAACTTGCCGAGATGCACCAGGTGCCAATCATTCGCCATCCCGTCGATCGCCGAATATTGGCACATCGGCGAGACCACGATCCGATTGGGCAGTTCCACGCCGCACAAGGTGAGCGGCGTGAACAACAGCGGGGCGGTCATGGCTGTCACCGGGCCGGAGATGCGGTCAGGTCGATGCCGGCCTCGATCGAGATCCGCCGCGCGGCACCACCGGCCTTGAATCCGCCATCGACCGCGATGTCCTCCCCGGTGATGAAGCTCGCCTCGTCCGACGCGAGGAAGAGCACGACGTTCGCGGCTTCCTCGATCGTGCCGTACCGGCCCATCGGGGTCCCCCGACGCCACGGCTCGAGATGGGCGCCGCCGGCATTGAGGCCGGTCACGATGATACCCGGGCAGATCGCATTGACCCGGATGTTCCAGTCGATGAACTCCATGGCCGCGCTGCGCGTCAGCCCCAGCAGCCCCGCCTTGGTCGAGCTATAGGCCGGATCGTTGTGTCCGGCGTGGGCTGCGACCGAGGCGATATTGACCACGGCGCCGCCCCCGGATTCGCGCATGGCCGGCGCGGTCGTCTGCAGCCCGAGAAACGCGCCGGTCAGGTTGACGGCCAGAACCCTGTTCCAATGGTCGAGCGGTGTGCCGATCGTCCCGGTCCGGTTGAGTATGCCGGCATTATTGACCAGAGTGGTCAGGCGTCCCTTCCATTTGACGACCTCGCCAACGACCCGTTCCCAGTCCGCCTGCTGGGTCACATCGAGATGGAAATAGCGCGCTTCGCCACCCTCGGCCTGGATCGACTTCGCGACCGCTTCGCCGGGCTCGTCGAGCACGTCGCAAATGGCGACGGCAGCGCCTTCCCGGACGAACATCCGGGCCTCGATCTCGCCCTGGCCCCGCGCGCCGCCGGTGATGATTGCGACTTTTCCTTCAAGGCGACCCATTTTTCTCTCCCTTGTCTTTTCGATGCCGGCAGGCCATCAATCTCGTTGATCGCCCTGCGCTTTCTTCCCGTGAACGAAGCCGTGCCGCAGCCGCTGGATCGTCGGAAGTCAAAAAACGCTCGCTATCGTACAGTATTCTGCCAATCTTCCCTGAGCGGTCGCCGCTCGGCCGCCACACGCTGGAGTCCGTCGTCATGTCCCTTAGAGATCTCTATGCGAAGCCGGGGCATCTGATCCGCCGCGCGCACCAGATTTCCTGGGCCTTGTTCGTGAACGAATGCGCGGATTACAACGTCACTCCTGTCCAATATTCCGCCCTGGTCGCGATCGAGGAGCGTCCCGGTGTGGACGCGACCCGTCTGTCGGCCCTGATCGCCTTCGACCGTTCCACGATCGGCAACGTCATCGAGCGGCTGGAAACCCGAGGCCTCGTCACCCGCAAGGCGGGCGCCGAGGACCGGCGGCAAAAACTGTTGTTTCTGTCGGACCAGGGTCGCGAACTGCTGCGCAAGATCACGCCGCTGGTCGAACGGGTGCAGGAACGCATCATGGCCCCGCTGACCAAAGACGAGCGCGAGATCTTCGTTCGGTTGCTGGATCGGATGGGCCAGGTGAATAATGACGTCACCAGCGCTCCCCTTCGCCGTCTGGAGGAAGTGGCCGCCGGCGACTAAGCCGCCGCCACCGGGCTGCTGTCGAGCCCGCTCCCCCCGTAAAGCCAGGCCAGGTCGTTGTACATCTGCTCCGGCGACTTGGCGCCGAGGATGGCGTTGCGCAGCTGTGCGTGAGCGCCGGCCGGATGATAGATATGGTCGCCGATCGCGCGCGATTGCAGTTGCACCCGTGCCGTGCGCAGCACCCGCTGCTGGCGATATTGCTCCAGCGCCGTCTCGACCCGGTCGAAGTTGGCGACCTTGTCGGCCAGGCAGACCGCGTCCTCCAGCGCCATGCAGGCGCCCTGGGCGAAATACTGCATCATCGGATGGGCGGCATCGCCCAGCAGGGCCACGCGGCCATCGACCCAGTTCTCGATCGGCTCGCGGTCGCACAGCACCCACAGCTTCCAGTTCTTGCCGTGCCTGATGATGTCGCGCGCCTTCGGGTGGATATGCTCGAAGCCGGCGCGGACCTCTTCCTCCGACACGGACTTCCCCGCGACCGGCTCCGGCGCGTCGTTGTGGAAGGTCACGACCAGGTTGAACAGCTTCCAGTCCGACAGCGGGTAATGCACGATATGGCATTTGGGGCCGGCCCAGAGCGTGGCCGCGTTCCAGCGCAGATCCTCGGGCATCTGCTCGGTCGGGATGACCGAGCGATAGGTCGTGTGCCCCGACACGCGCGGCGCGCCGTCCTTGACCAGTTGGCGCCGAATGTTCGACCAGAGCCCGTCGGCGCCGATCAGCGCCGTGCCGGTGACGGCGGTCCCATCGGCGATCCGGGCGGTGACGCTCGATGCGTCCTGCTCGTAACCCACGACCTCGCTGGACGTGCGGATCTCGATCAGTTCGTGGGCCAGACAGCCCCGCAGGAACACGCCGTGCAGATCGCCGCGATGGACCACCGCATAAGGATTGCCGAAGCGCTGGCGGAACGGTTCGTCGAGGGGGATGCGGGTGATCTCCTCGGCGGTCAGCGCATCCATCAGGCGCAACTGGTCGATATAGACCGCCATCGCGCGGGCGGCATCGCCGACGCCCAGCTGATCGAACGAATGAAACGCGTTCGGCCCCAGTTGGATGCCGGCACCGAGCTCGCCCAGCTGCGGCGCCTTCTCCAGCACGATGCTGCGCTGGCCCTTGCGCGCCAGGCCGAGAGCGGCGGCCAGACCGCCGATGCCGGCGCCGGCGATCAGGAAGGGTTTGCTGGCATCCGTCATCATTCGTTCCCTCGTCTAAGGCCGCGGTCGGCGCCCTGTCGGCGCGCCCGCCCCGGATTATGATTTGTGATCACCGATCAGACGATCTGGATCCGGATCTCGCCCAGGCCGTCGATGCCGCCGGTGACGGTCTGCCCCCGCAAGATCGGCCCGACGCCGGCCGGCGTGCCGGTGAAAATCAGGTCGCCCGGCGCCAGGGTCATCGATTTCGACGCGATCGAGATGATCTCGGGCACGCTCCAGATCAGTTCGCTCAGGTCGGCGTCCTGCTTGACCGCGCCATCGACCGCCAGCCAGATCCGTCCCTTGCCCGGATGCCCGGCCTTGGCGACCGGTTTCAGCGGCGCGCAAGGGGCCGAGCGGTCGAAGCCCTTGCCCCAATCCCAGGGCCGGCCCTGGTCGCGGGCGGCCAGTTGCAGGTCTCGGCGCGTCAGGTCGATGCCGACGGCATAGCCGTAGACATGCTCCAGCGCCTTGTCCTCGGCGATGTCTGTACCACCGATGCCGATGGCGACGACCAGCTCGATCTCGTAGTGGAAATTATTGGTCAGCGGCGGATACGGCACGTCGGTGCCATTGTCGACCACGGTGTCGGCCGGCTTCAGGAAGAAGAACGGCGGCTCCCGGTCCGGATCGCGGCCCATCTCCCGAGCGTGGGCGGCGTAATTCCGCCCGACGCACAGGATGCGGCGGACCGGAAACCGGTCGGCGGTGCCGTCGACGGCGACGGTGGGAACGGCGGCGGGCGGCAGGACGTAGCCGGTCGCAGTTTTGGTGTCAGGCATTGCCGCGGTCTTCCCGGAAAAGATTGAGGGCTTCTTGGATCGGTCGGTCGGAGAAGGAGAACAGCACGCTGTCCTCTGCCGCCTCGTGCCGGACTTTCTTCCAGCTGGGCACCACGAAGACGTCGCGCTTCTGCCAGTCGACCACGAAATCATCGCCGATGAAGGTCCGGCCCCGGCCCTCGATGGGCGCAAAGATGGTGGCGTCGGTCGAGCGATAGGCCGAGGTGGAAAAATCCTTGGGCAGCAGCTGGATGAAGGTGCCCATGGTAGCCATGGCATGGCCGCCGGACACCGGATTGCTGAAGCGCATCTTCAGCCCGTGGCACGGGTCCCACGCCTCGGCTCGGCGCATGCGTTCCAACGCCTCGCGGGTCCGGGCATAGGGATAGTTGAACACCGGCGAGGTGCCGCTGCCGCGCGCCTGGTCGATCGGCAGCAGGTTGGCGCCATAGCGGAAATCGCTGTCGCCGAGCGGCTTTGTGATCGGCTGCATATCCTCGCCCATATGCTCGGCGAAGGATGCGTCCAGGAACTGCACGACCGGGATATCGAGCCCATCCAGCCAGAAGATCGGCGCGTCGGACTCGTTGCCGTGATCATGCCAGGTCATGGGCGGGGTGATGATGAAATCACCCTCGTGCATGATGGTCCTTTCGCCATCGACGGCGGTGTAGGCGCCGCTGCCCTCCAGCACAAAGCGCAATGCGGTCTGGGTATGGCGATGGGCGGGGGCCACCTCGCCCGGCAGCACCAGCTGGACGCCGGCATAGAGATCGGTGGTGATCTTCGACTGGCCGCGCAAACCGGGGTTCTCCAGAACCAGTACGCGGCGCTCGGCCTCCTTGGCCGTGATCAGGCCGCCGGCCTCCATCATCGCCGCACGGATGTCGGCGAACTGCCACGACGCCGGCCGGCACTGGCTACGTGGTTCGGGCGTCACCAGTTCGGCCAGCGACAGCCAGAGCGGCGTCAAATTCTTGGTGCTGATGCGGTCGTAGAACGCCTCGCGTTCCGACGTCCGGTCCCCCGATGAGGCGGTCATGTCGATCTCCACCGCTTCCTCCTTACGCCCGGTTCGATCCGGCCATAGATTGACCGTATGCTAAAAGACAGCATGCGGTCAATATGATGAAATGCCAGATTTAGTGAAGAAGCGGTTTGGTTCTCAGGAACTGCCATTCATGTGTCCGCCTCGGCGTTCCCACCGCCTAAAAGCTACCGTTCTGCTATCGGCCCGATCGAGCCGCCAGACGAACGTCCGGTTTTTGGTCTCGCCGTCGTAGAGCGGACTGTCGCAAGTCCATCCGTCTCTAACGTTCGCGTGCATGTCAGGGGCCGGCGGCTTCGGGTGAATTCATACCATAGGCGAGTAACTTGCCGATCAGGTCCGTGACGGGATCTATCGTTACCTTTGAATGACATCCTCCGCCCTGCGGCGTCGTCCGTGCGCCTAAAAGCGCATATCGTTTGGGTGCTATCCGGAGCAGACGCACCCTGTACGGCCCTTGCAGGGCTTCGCTGCTGCTGTTTGCCCCGCCAAGGTACCCCCAAAAACCGAGTTGGCTGCGAGCCGTTTCAAACGAGTGACCAAGAAGGCAGGCGAAGCTGTTGGGGGGCACACTTTATAAGATCGTCGTGGATGTCGCATCGGAAGCGGCGAAGAAGGTGATTGTCGGCTGAGCTAAGCGGACCAAGGAAGCGGCAAGTTGCCCTTCCCGTTCGGACGATCTTATTTCCCAGAGCTTGCCCCGGTTCGCCGCCTGCTGCTTACCCAATGCTTACGTGAAAAATCAAAGGGGTCAGCCGTTGCCAGCTAACCCCTTGATATATATGGTGGAGCCATGCGGAATCGAACCGCAGACCTCTACAATGCCATTGTAGCGCTCTACCAACTGAGCTATGACCCCGAAATTCGGGTCCGGCCGCGGCGGAAACGCCAGCGTCGGGAGCCGGAAACTACTGAGACGACCGACCGCGCGCAAGGGAAAAATAAGCGCCCGGCACCCGGGTAAAGCCGAGCGGGAATGTCGTTACGGCATGGCTTCGGCGGCGCGCCAAATCGCCGGACGCGCGCGAAAGATGTTTCGGCCGGCGCCTCGCTTCGTCATGCTGCCGCTCGACCCGAAACCGGTTGGGAGCGGCGGCGGCCTTATGCTTTTCAGTTCGATCACGTTTCTGTTCTATTTTCTGCCGCTGTTTCTTCTGGCCTACCATCTGCTGCCGGCGCCGAATCTGGTGCTGCTGCTGGCCAGCCTGCTGTTCTACGCCTGGGGCGATCCGACCCGGCTGCCGCTGCTGCTGTTCTGCATTCTGTTGAACTATGGCTTCGGCCTGGCGGTCGGCCGGTCGGGGCGGCACCGTCGGCTTTGGCTGGGCCTCGGCGTGGCCGGCAATCTGGCGCTGCTGTTGTTCTATAAATATGCCGGATTTCTGGTTGCCCAATGGGCGGCGCTGGCGCCGCTGGTCGGGCTCGCCGCCCCCGAGATCCCGCAGGTGGCCCTGCCGCTCGGCATCTCCTTCTTCACCTTCCAGGGCATTTCCTACCTGATCGACATCCATCGCGGCATCGTCGTGCCGCAGCGCAGCTTGCTGCGCTTCGCCATGTACAAGGCGATGTTCCCGCCGCTGGTCGCCGGGCCGATCGTGCGCTATGCGGTGATCGCCGACCGGGTCGACCGACGCCCGGTCACGCCGGCGCTCTGGGCGCGCGGCATCGAAAGCTTCACCATCGGCCTCGGCCAGAAGGTGCTGCTGGCCAACACGCTGGCCGGCCCGGTCGACCGGCTGTTCGCGCTGCCCCCGGCGGATCTGTCGCCGGCGGCGGCCTGGCTCGCCGCCGCCGGCTATGCGCTGCAGATCTATTTCGATTTCGCCGGCTATTCCAACATGGCGATCGGGCTCGGCCGCATGATCGGGTTCGAGCTGCCGGCGAACTTCAACCGGCCCTATGCCGCCCGGTCCGTCACGGATTTCTGGCGGCGCTGGCATATCACGCTCTCGACCTGGTTTCGCGACTATCTCTATATCCCGCTGGGCGGCAATCGCGGCGGGCCCTGGCGCACCGGCGCCAACCTCACGCTCGTGTTTCTCCTGTGCGGGCTCTGGCATGGCGCCAGCTGGAATTTCGCGCTTTGGGGGCTGTATCACGGCGCCTTTCTGGTGGCGGAGCGGATCGGCCTCGCCCGCGTGCTGGTCCGCCTGCCGCCCCTGCTGCGCCATGCCTATCTGATCCTGGTCGTGGTGGTGGGATGGGTCCCGTTCCGGGCCGAGGATTTCGGACGGACGGCGGCCATGCTTCGGGCCATGGCGGGCGGAACGTCGGGCGCCATGCCCGACCTTGCCGCCAGCTGCGCTACGGCGCTGATCGTCGGCAGCATCGTGGCGGTCTGGCCCCGCGACGGCCGGCCGCTTCGGCTACCCGCCTGGGCCGGTCACGCGGCCTGCCTGCTGTTGCTGGTGCTGTCGGCGGCCAACCTGGCGGCCGGCACCTACAATCCTTTCATCTATTTCCGGTTCTGATCCCGTGACGAGGTTGTGGCGCAGGCTCGCGGGCCGCGGCTGGTTCATCCCGGCCTTCTTCCTGCTGATCGCCGCCCCGGCGCTGTTCCAGATCCTGCTGCCCGATCCGCAGCGGGACGAGCGGCGGGTGCTGGCGACGATGCCGGCGCTGCCGGCCACGCCCGACCAGGCCCGGCATCTGCCCGATGCCATCGACGGCTGGCTCAAGGACCGGTTCGGCCTGCGTCAGCCGCTGGTGCGGATCAACAATTGGCTGCGCTGGCAGGCGTTCGGCGAAATCGCGACGCCCCGCATCATCATCGGTCGCCATGGCCGCCTGTTCCTGGCCGGGCACGACGATGGTCCGGCGACGCTGATCACCGGCCTGTGCGGTGCCGATGCCGACGATGCCGCGATCGATCGCGGTGCCGGCATCATCGTCCGCGGGTTGGAGCGCGTGCGCGCAGCCGGGCTCGATGCCGCCCTGCTGCTGGTGCCGACGGCACCCCGGCTCTATCCCGAGGATATTCCCGAGCCGTTCGCGACGGCGTGCGCCGGCCGCCGGCCGCCGGTCGATCGCGTCGCGGCACTGGTCGCCGCCAGCGATGTCGGACCGGACCTGATCTATCCGATCGATCTGATGCTGGGCCTGAAAGCAGGGTCCGAGCCGATCCCGCGCCATCATTTCCATTGGGCCGGCGAGGCGCCGGTGCGCGTGGCCGAGGATGTGGCCGAGCGGCATTGGCAGTTGCCGCGCACGCTGACCCTGCCGCTGCGGACGAAGGGCCGGAATTCCGATTTGAACGGGCTCAATCCCGGCATGGGGGCCAGCGATGCGATCCGCGAGCCCGACGCGCGCGCGGTCGGCATCCGCACCTGCGAGGGTGCCGCCTGCGGCCCGATCGACGGCCTGACGCCGGGCGCCGAATTCGTGCTCGAGCGCTACACGCGGCCGGAACCGGGGCCGCGCCTGCTGATCATCGCCGATTCCTTCGGCGATGAGATCTCGCGCAATTTCCTGGAGCAGTTCGGCGAGGTCTGGCGGGTCGTCACCAACAATCTGCCGGCGCTGTCGCCGACCGACCGCCGGGTGCTGGCCGACGAACTCAAGGCACGATTCCAGGGCGAGCGTGTGCTGTACATCTACCACGACGCGGCAGCACTCGGCGGGTTGACCGTGATCGCGGATCTGTTCTGGCCGCCACCGGCCTGATCGGGTTCGCTTGACGCGGCCTGGATCTCCGGGGGTCGAGCCCGGGGATGACGGACTTTTCCTGGATCAGGCTGCCTGGCGCAGATCCGGCGCGTAGGCCTTGCCGAAACGGTTCTCGATGAAGGCTTCGAACGGAATGTCTTCCTGGCGCACGAACCCCTTCGGCGCCAGCTGGCCGGCGGCCAGCATGTCCAGCACGGTGCAGATGCCCGATGCGGTCGTGATCTGGATGGCGCTATGGACACGGCCGCCGATCTGCCGGCTATAGACCTTGTTCGCGTAGGTCTCCTGCACGAAGCGGTCGCCCTGCCAGCCGCTGACCGTCACCAGGATCACGACGACATCCTGCAGGGTCGACGGCAGCGAATTCTCCAGGATGTCCTTGAACACGTCGCGCCGGTCGCGCAGGCGCAGGTCGTTCAGCAGCATCTTCACGATGGCGCAATGGCCGGGATAGCGGATGGTGCGGTAGTTGAGATTGCGGACCTTGCCCTCCAGCGTCTCGCACAGCGTGCCGAGACCGCCGGACGTGTTGAACGCCTCGTACTTGACGCCGTCCAGCGAGAATTCCTCGAGCTCTTCCAGCGGCGGCACCTCTCGCAAGGAACCGTTGACGATGGCCTCGCACGGCTCGCAATATTCGTTGATGACGCCGTCGGTGCTCCAGGTCAGGTTATAATTGAGCGCGTTCGACGGATATTGCGGCAGCGCGCCGACGCGCATCTTGACCGTGTCGAGCCGGTCGAAATGGCCGGCGAGATTGTTGGCGACGATCGAGATGAAGCCGGGCGCCAGGCCGCATTGCGGAATGAAGGCCGAGGCGGCTCCGGTCGCCAG
Source organism: Rhodospirillales bacterium (assembly GCA_028288725.1). Lineage (GTDB taxonomy): Bacteria > Pseudomonadota > Alphaproteobacteria > ATCC43930 > CGMCC-115725 > Aliidongia. Next base: position 43,884 of record JAQGIC010000133.1, on the reverse strand, counting down.
CTGCTTCACCAGCCGCGTGGTCGCGACATCCTCGGTCAGGTCGAGATAGTGGGTCCCCGCTGCCAGCGCGCCGCGCGCGACCTTGCCCGTGAGATTGTAGGGGGCGGCGCTCAGCACCGCGAAGCGGCGTTCAAGCGCGCGGCCGAGCGCGTCGCCGTCGGCGATATCGAGCATCACCCTTTCGACGCCGGGACCGGTCCCCAGGCGGGACAGTTGATCGGCGGAGCGATCGGCGATCGCGACCCGATAATCGCCGGTTGCATCGAGCATTTCGGCGATGGTCGAACCGATCTTGCCGGCACCGACGACGAGCACGTCCTTCATGGGGTTTCCTCTGGGCGTTCAAAAGTCTGTTCCCTCCATCTTTACAATCCCCGTTCGTCGGTCTGTAGTAGCAGAGCGACGAACGGAGTCGCGTGCTTCGGCAGAACGACGATATGGCTGGCAAAGTGACGATGGACCCGACCGACGAGGCCTTGCTGCAGCTGTTGCGCGCCGATGCGCGCCGGGCGACCGCGGATCTCGCCCGCGCGCTCGGCCTGTCGCGCACCACGGTGCAGAGCCGGCTGGAACGGCTGGAGCGCAGCGGGATTATCGCCGGCTATACCGTGCGCCTGTCGCCCGAGGCGGCGGGCGCGCTGATCCGCGCCCATGTGCTGATCACCGTCCTGCCGAAATTTGCCGCCAAGGCCGAAACCGCGCTGCGGAAAATTCCCCAGATCACTGCCCTTTTTTCGGTCAGCGGGCCGCACGATATGATCGCGGTGGTCGAGGCCGGGTCGGTCGAGCAGATGGATTTCCTGATCGACGAGATCGGTGCCCTCGACGGCATCGAGCGGACGGTCTCCTCGATCATCCTATCGACCAAGTTCGATCGCTAGAGAGTTCTTTCATGTCCATCCGTAACGGCTTCATCGACACCATCGGCAACACGCCGCTCATCCGGCTGGCCCGCGCCTCGGACGCGACCGGCTGCGAGATTCTGGGCAAGGCCGAATTCCTCAATCCCGGCGGCTCGGTCAAGGATCGCGCAGCGCTCGCCATCATCGAGGAGGCGGTGGCGAGCGGCCGGTTGAAGCCGGGCGGCACCATCGTCGAGGGCACGGCCGGCAATACCGGCATCGGCCTGGCGCTGGTCGGCAATGCGCTCGGCTATCGCACGGTCATCGTGATGCCGGACACCCAGAGCCAGGAGAAGATGGATTTCCTGCGGCTGGTCGGCGCCGACCTGCGCCTGGTGCCGGCGGCGCCCTACAAGGAAGCGGGCAATTATGTCCGCGTCTCCGAACGGCTCGCGGCCGAACTGGCCCGGACCTCGGAGCATGGCGCGATCTGGGCCAACCAGTTCGACAATGTGGCGAACCGTGAGGGCCACCGGCGCACGACCGGGGCCGAGATCTGGCAGCAGACCGCCGGCCGGATCGACGGCTTCATCTGCTCGGCCGGCACCGGCGGCACCATCGCCGGCGTGGCGCTCGCGCTCAAGGCGCAGGATCCGGCGATCCGCGTCATGCTGGCCGACCCGATGGGCTCCGTCTTCTACAACCACTACGCAAGGGGCGAACTGGTAGCCGAAGGTGCCTCGATCACCGAGGGCATCGGCAACAGCCGCATCACGGCCAACCTGGCCGGCGCGCCAATCGATGGCGCGCTGCGCGTGTCGGACGAAGAGGCGCTGTCGGTCGTGTTCGATCTGGTCGAGCATGAGGGGCTGGTGCTGGGCGGATCGAGCGGCATCAATGTCGCCGGCGCCATCAAGCTCGCCCGCGAACTCGGGCCGGGCCACACCATCGTCACCATCCTCGCCGACGGCGGGGCCCGGTATCAGTCGAAGCTGTTCAACCCGGAATTCCTGCGCTCCAAAGGGCTGCCGGTGCCGCATTGGATGGCGAACTAATCAATTTGCGTCATGCCCGGCCATGACGGTTGAGAGCGGGACTAGAGCCTGATCCGATCAAACCGGCTCGGTTTGATCGGTGAATCAGTCTCTGAATATTTGATTTGGAGTGCGATTCAGATATGAGGCCGAGCAGGCCTCATATCATCGCGCTCTAGCCCCGTCGGTACAGCGCCGCCACCGACGCGTTCGTGCTGACGAACAGCGCCTCGGCGATCACTTCCGGCCGGCAGGCGTGCTGGGTCGTCAGCCAATTTTCGATGAGAGCCAGTTGGCCCGACGCCAGATGCAGGGCCGCGAGCGCGTCCGGGATGAGGGCGGACGCGGGCGCCTTACGCCCCAAGGCGACCAGTTCGGCTTCGATCATGTCGGCGAGGGATCGTGTCAAGATCGGCTTCGTCGGGCCGGTCAGCAAAGTCCGGCCGATGCGCTGATTCTCGCGGAAATGCGCGATCGTGCCGACCAGGGATGCCGGCATTTCCGCAACGCCGACCATGGCGGCCAGCGCCCGGAACGGGGTGCCGACGCTCCGGCTCAGCAGATCGTCCTTGCCGTCGTAATGCTCATAGAAGGTCGAGCGGCCGACATTGGCGCGCCCGACGATGTCGCCGACCGACAAGGTGTCGTAGGGATATTCCTGCACCAGGTCGCGAAACGCCGCCAGCAGGGCCTGGCGGGTGCGTTCGGTGCGCCGGTCGGTCTTGTCGGACATCATGGCGGCAGGGCCTTTCCGGACATCGCGCCGGCTTTGTCCGGAACCGGACGACCGGCCGGACGGCTCCGCCAACGCTATGCGATAGTTTGATAGAAGCGTGGTTCCATTGAGGCAATGAGGACTTTCCCGATGCGCCCGGAAACCACGCATACCGCTGCCGCTCCGTCCCGTCCCGCCGCGATCGCGCTCGTGGCCAGCACCCTTCTGTCCATGATCGCCGTCGCTGCGCATCCGACAGTCTCCGGCGGCGGCGGTGCGTCGCAAATCCTGGTCGACCTGGTCAAGGGCCGGGCTGCCGACGAGCATGTCCATGCCGCCGTCATCCTGCTGATGGGCGGCTATCTCTTCGGCTTCATCGGGTTCGCCGCGCGGATCGGGCTGCACCGGACGCCCGTCCTGCTCGGGCTGATCGCCTATGGCATCGGCACGCTCGGCATGGTCGGTGCCGCCCTCAACGACGGCTTCATCACGCCGGCGCTCGCGGCGGCCTTCGTCGGCTCCCCGCCGGAAAAGGCCGATGTCGCCCTCGCCGTGCTGATGTATGGCTGGATCGCGATCCAGTATCTGAGCAAGCTCGGCTTCATCGGCATGTCGCTCGGCATGCTCGGCGTCTCGCTGCCGCTGCTGCGCGAACGCGGGTTCCCGCGCATCGTCGGCTGCACCGGGCTGGTCTCCGGCGTGCTGCCGGTGGCGTTCCTGATCCTGGCCAAGGCCGATTTGGAGCCGCCGCTGCTGATTGCCATCCTGGCGGTCCAGTCGATCTGGAACCTCGCCGCCGCGGGGCTGCTGATCCATGGGCGCGCCGACATCGCATCGGCCGGCCTGGCCCAACCGGCCTAACCCGGCCCCAGAACGCACGAAGGCCCGACCGATCGCTCGGCCGGGCCTTCCTCACGTTCGTTCGAACCGAGGGGAAGAGCGCCTAGCGCTCTTCCTCTTCGTCGACATTCTCGATGACTTCGGCCAGATCGTCCTCGTCCTCGCCCAGTTCGGACGCGTCCTCGATCAGGTCCTCGTCTTCCTCTTCATCGCTATCGGCGACGACGGCATCCTCGCCCTCGACCACCTCGACGTCCTCGACCTCGGGATCGACCGCGACGCCGGGCACCACTTCGGCGTCCTTCTCGACGATGCTCGACGGGCGCGACCGGCGCGTCTTCAGGAAGGCCTCCGGATCGAATTCGGTCTGGCACTTCGGGCAGACGATCGGATCGCGGTTCAGATCATAGAACTTTGCACTGCAGGACTGGCAGATGCGCTTGGTGCCCCATTCGGGATTTGCCACCGGGAAACTCCGTCTCTACATGCAGCGGGATCGGCGGGACCCGGTCGCAATGACCGGAACCGAACGACCCCGTTTCGAATATGGTCGGCGGCAATTGCCATGATCGTCGCCACCTGTCAAAAGCAAAATCCGTGTCCCGGACGCAATTCGCGTGCGCGACGGTCGATTTCCGCCGTAGGGTCGGCACCGATCAACGCCTTTAGGCCCATCAGAGGTTCCGTCGTTTCATGCCGCCGCCGCAACCGCTCATCGCCCGTCCGAGTGGCGGGCTCACCGGCACCGTCCGGGTGCCGGGCGACAAGTCGATGTCGCATCGTGCGCTGATTCTGGGTGCGCTGGCGGTCGGCCGGACCAGCATCAAGGGGCTGCTCGACGGTGCCGACGTGCGCGCGACCGCGGCGGCCGTGCGCGCGCTGGGCGCCACCGTCACCCGCCATGGCGACGGGCTCTGGACCGTCGACGGCGTCGGCGTCGGCGGGTTGATGGAACCGGCCCAGGTGCTCGATCTCGGCAATTCCGGGACCGGGGCGCGCCTGCTGATGGGCCTGCTCGCGACCCATCCGGTGACCGCGATCCTTACCGGCGACGCCTCGCTCGCGCGCCGGCCGATGGCGCGGGTGATCCAGCCGCTCGAAATGATGGGCGCCAGCTTCACCGGCCGGCGCGGCGGGCTGCTGCCGCTGGCCGTGACGGGTGCCGCCCTGCCGATGCCGATCGACTATCGCCTGGCCATGGCCTCGGCCCAGGTCAAATCGGCGATCCTGCTGGCGGCGCTCAATACGCCGGGCACGACCACGATCATCGAACCCCACCCGACCCGCGACCATAGCGAACGCATGCTGCGCAGCTTCGGCGCCCGCGTCACGGTCGATGCCGGCCGGATCGAGATCGAGGGGCAGCCGGAACTGACCCCCGCCGCCCTCGATCTGCCGGCCGATCCCTCGTCGGCGGCGTTTGCGATCGTGGCGGCCCTGACGCTCGAAGGCTCGGACGTGACGCTGCTCGACGTCGGGCTCAACCCGCTGCGCACCGGCCTCATCGCCACGCTTCGCGAAATGGGGGGGGCAATCGATATTCTGAATGCGCGCGAAAGCGGCGCCGAGCCTGTCGGCGATCTGCGCGTCCGGGCCAGCGGATTGCGGGGCGTCGTCGTCCCGGCCGAGCGGGCGCCCAGCATGATCGACGAATATCCGATCCTGGCGGTCGCGGCGGCGCGGGCGACCGGCGTCACCGTGATGCATGGGTTGGGCGAGCTCACGGTCAAGGAAAGCGATCGGCTGAGCGCGATCGCCCGGGGCCTCGCCGCCTGCGGGGTCCAGGTTGCGGTCGACGGCGACACGCTGACGGTCCATGGTGCCGGTGGACCTGTGCCGGGCGGTGCCCGGATCCCGGCCGATCTCGATCATCGCATCGCCATGGCGTTCCTGGTGTTGGGCCTGGGAGCCAAGGCGCCGGTCGAGATCGACGACGCGGCGACGATCGACACGAGTTTTCCCGATTTCGCCGGCCTGATGCGTGGGCTCGGCGCCGATATTTCAGCAGGAACAATCTGATGGGTGCGTTGATTATCGCGGTCGACGGTCCGGCCGCGGCCGGCAAGGGGACGCTGTCGCGCCGGCTGGCGACGGAATACAAGCTCGCCCATCTCGATACCGGGGCGCTCTATCGGGCGACCGCCCGCGACGTGCTGGCCGCCGGGGTCGATCCGGCCGATGCCGAGGCGGCGGCCGCCATCGCGGCCAAGCTCGATCCCGCGACGCTTGGCGACCCCGCCTTGCGCACCGAAGCCGTCGGACGGGTCGCCTCGATCGTCTCGGCGCATCCGGCGGTGCGGGCGGCTCTGCTCGAATATCAGCGGAACTTTGCGTATCACCCGCCCGAGGGGACGATCGGTGCCGTGCTGGACGGCCGCGACATCGGTACCGTGGTCTGCCCGCAGGCGACGGTGAAGCTGTTCGTGACCGCGTCGCTCGAAGCCCGGTCGGGCCGCCGGCTGCGCGAGCTGGAGGCCGCCGGCGGCCCGGTCGATGCCGCGGCCGTGCTGGCGGACATGCAGGCGCGCGACGAACGGGACAGCAAACGCTCGTCCTCGCCCTTGAAACCCGCGACGGATGCGGTCGTGCTCGACACCAGCGGGCTCGACGCCGACGAGGCGTTCGGGGCGGCGGTTTCGATCGTGCGGGCGCGGATTCGCTCGTTCAGCGGCTCGCAAGCCTGAACTGCGCGCCGGCCGGGCGCCGAACCGGTTGCTTCGGCGCCCAAGCGAGAGTATAGAGTCCGCCGCTTTGAGAGCGGTTCTAGGGAGCTTTGTCCGTCCCGGCATCAGCTGGGGTCGGGCGACGGCTCCCTTTCGTCTTGGCCAAAAGGTCTTCAATCGGGCCTTGGCCGACACGACATTCTCAGCCTTACGACGGGTCTTCACCGCCGCGCCCGACCCAGTCGGCGGTAGACCGGTTCGCCTCGATCCCCGGCGCAATCGGTCTTAAAATCGCTCGGGATCAGGAGAGCCGATGGCTTCTGCAACCACTCACGCCGAGACCTACGAGAAGGAGAGCTTCGCGGCGCTCCTCGATGCCTCGCTCGGTACCTCGTCCAGCCTCGAAGGCACGGTCGTCAAGGGCCATGTCATCGGGATCGAGAACGACATGGTTCTCATCGACGTCGGACTGAAGTCCGAAGGTCGTGTCCCGCTCAAGGAATTCGCGAACGCCGGCAAGCCGGCCGAGCTCGCCATCGGCGATCTCGTCGAGGTCTATCTCGAGCGCATGGAAGACAAGCACGGCGAAGCGCAGCTGAGCCGTGAGAAGGCCCGTCGCGAAGAGGCCTGGACGCTCCTGGAAAAGAGCTTCACCGCCAACGAGCGCGTGACCGGCGTTATCTTCGGTCGCGTCAAGGGCGGCTTCACGGTCGACCTGAACGGCGCCGTGGCGTTCCTGCCGGGCAGCCAGGTCGATATCCGCCCCGTGCGCGACATCACCCCGCTGATCGGCACGCCGCAGCCGTTCCAGATCCTGAAGATGGACCGCTCGCGCGGCAACATCGTCGTCTCGCGTCGCGCCGTGCTCGAAGAGAGCCGGGCCGAAGCGCGTTCGGAGCTGGTGGCCAACCTCAAGGAAGGCCAGATCCTCAACGGCGTGGTCAAGAACATCACCGACTACGGTGCGTTCGTCGATCTCGGCGGCGTGGACGGCCTGCTGCATGTCACCGACATCGCCTGGCGCCGCATCAACCACCCGTCGGAAGCCCTGCATATCGGCCAGTCGGTCAAGGTGCAGGTCATCCGCTTCAACCCCGAGACGCAGCGCATCTCGCTCGGCATGAAGCAGCTCGAGGCGGATCCGTGGGAGGGCGTCGAGCTCAAGTACCCGTCGGGCGCCCGCTACAAGGGTCGCGTCACCAACATCACCGACTACGGCGCGTTCGTCGAGCTGGAGCCGGGTGTCGAGGGTCTCGTTCACGTCTCGGAAATGTCATGGACCAAGAAGAACGTGCATCCCGGCAAGATCGTTTCGACTTCCCAGGAAGTCGAAGTCATGGTGCTGGATGTCGATCCGCAGAAGCGCCGGATCAGCCTGGGCCTGAAGCAGACCCTGGCCAATCCGTGGGAAAGCTTCATCGAGCAGTTCCCGGTCGGGACCGAGCTCGAGGGCGAGGTCAAGAACATCACCGAGTTCGGTTTGTTCGTCGGTCTGCCGGGCGACATCGACGGCATGGTCCATCTTTCCGATCTCGACTGGGCGCGCCCGGGCGAGGAAGTCGTCGCCGACTTCAAGAAGGGCGACCAGGTCAAGGTCAAGGTGCTCGACGTCGACGTCGAGAAGGAGCGCATCTCGCTCGGCATCAAGCAGCTCGCGGACGATCCGTACGAAGAGAGCCTGTCGAAGCTGAAGAAGGGTGACGTCGTGACCTGCACGGTGACCATCGTCACCGAGAACGGTCTCGAAGTGACCACCGCCGACGGCATGCCGGGCTTCATCCGCAAGGCCGAGCTGTCGCGTGAGCGCAGCGAGCAGCGTCCGGACCGTTTCGCCGTCGGCGAAAAGGTCGACGCCAAGGTGACGGCGATCGATCGCGCGACCCGCAAGGTCACGCTGTCGATCAAGTCGCGCGAAGTCGAGGAAGACAAGAAGGCGATGGCCGAGTTCGGTTCGTCCGACTCGGGCGCCAGCCTGGGCGACATCCTGGGTGCGGCGTTCAACCGCGCCAAGTCGGAGAAGGAGAGCTCGTAAGAGCCTCGATTTCTGCGATTTCGGATTTCTCCGAAAAAAGGGAACGGGCGGCTTAGGCCGCCCGTTTTCTTTTGGCGCCTGACCGATCGGGCGCCGATTGCTTGCAAAAAACCCTTTAAGCTAAAAGGGTTATTGACCTCGGCCGGGGTATTTGGCAGGCTTGGGCCCTACGCTCACGAGGGTGAAAACCGAGTTTCCCGGAAAAGGTCGGATCCATGACCAAGTCTGAGCTCATCCTGCGCCTTGCCGAGACCAATCCGCATCTCTACCAGCGCGATGTCGAACGCATCGTGACGACGATCTTCGGCGAGATCGCGGACGCGCTCGCGCGCGGTGACCGGGTCGAACTGCGCGGCTTCGGCGCGTTTTCGGTGAAGCGCCGGGATGCGCGCGTCGGCCGAAATCCCCGGACGGGCGACAGCGTCCGCGTCGACGAAAAGTTCGTGCCCTATTTCAAGACCGGCAAGCAGTTGCGCGATCGGCTCAACGCCGACGACGAATGATGCTCCGGCCCCGCCGCCATCGGCATGCGGGGATGCCTCGGCTGTTGAACCATGCGCCCGTCTCGCCCATTCTGGCGATCTAGACCGGGCGCAAGCGGGGCGAATGATGCGATATCTCTATTGGGGCCTGACGATCCTGTTCGCGATCGTCGTCGCCTGTTTCGCGGTCTCGAACCGAACCCCCGTCGATCTGGAATTCTGGCCGCTGCCGCTGGCGCTCTCGGTCCCGATCTATCTGGTCGTGCTGGTCGTGCTGCTGCTGGGCCTGCTGGTCGGCTGGCTTGTCGGCTGGGTCGGCAGCTGGGCGGTCAGGCGCGAGCGCCGGCGCCATGCCAAGCGGATCGAAGAGCTGGAACGCGATCTCGGCCGGCTCCATTCGGCCGCGGGCCCGGCTTCGGCCAAATCCCTCGTTTCGCTCGGCTGAACCCGATGGTCGAAACCCTGCGCGGCCGGACGCCTGCATCGACCGGCATGCGCCTGATCAGCCCGTCCGAGGTTCATGGCGCGCTCGATTACGAGCAACTGGTCGAGGCGCTGCGCCAGATGTTCCGCAGCGACTGCACCGTGCCGCTGCGCCATCACCATACGGTCCCGGCCGGCGGGGGACGCGAAGATGCCACTCTGCTGCTGATGCCGGCCTGGCAGGCCGGCCGTCACATCGGCGTCAAGATCGTCACGGTGTTCCCGAGCAACGGCGAGCAATCGTTGCCGGCGGTGATGGGCGCCTATCTGCTGCTCAACGGCACGACCGGCCTGCCGATCGCGATGATGGACGGGCCGGCGCTGACCATCCGGCGCACGGCGGCGGCCTCCGCCCTCGCCGCCTCCTATCTGGCGCGGGCCGATGCCGAGCGGCTGCTGGTCGTCGGCACCGGGGCGCTGGCGCCGCATCTGGTCGAGGCGCATGCCCGCGTCCGGCCGATCCGCAACGTGCTGATCTGGGGCCGGGACAAGGACAAGGCGGCGAAACTTGCGCACCGTTTGGACCGGCGCAATCTCAAGGTCGCGGCGACCGACGATCTGGCCGGCGCCGTGCGCGGCGCCCATGTCATCTCGTGCGCGACCCTGTCCAAGGAGCCGCTGATCAAGGGCGAATGGCTGCCGCAGGGCGTGCATCTGGATCTGGTCGGCGGCTTCACGCCGGACATGCGCGAGGCCGACGACGATTGCATCAGCCGCGCCCGCGTGTTCGTCGATACCCGTGCCGGCGCCTGCAAGGAGGCCGGCGACATCGTGCAACCGCTCGCCAACGGCCGCCTGACCGAGGATGACATCGCCGGCGACCTGTTCGATCTGGCGCGCGGCAGCCGCGCCGGCCGGCGCTATTACGATCAGATCACGCTGTTCAAGTCGGTCGGCACCGCGCTGGAGGATCTTGCCGCCGCCAAGCTGGTGGTCGACAGTCTCAGGAACTGACCTATAAGTTCCGTCATTCCCGCCCCTCGCGGGAATGACGGGTGGATATTGTGGCACTGGCTAAAGGGAAGACCATGAAAGTATCGATCGTCGGCGCCGGCATCATGGGCCTGGGCACCGCCTGGGCGCTCGAGCGGCTCGGCCACCAGGTGACGATCTTCGAACAGGGCACCGTGCCGAACCCGCAGGGGTCCTCGGTCGATCAGCATCGGTTGATCCGCTATCCCTACGGCCCCGCCGAGGGCTACATGAAGATGGTCGGCGATTCCTACGCGATCTGGGACCAGGTCTGGGCCGATCTGGGCGAGACGCTCTATCGCCAGACCGGCACGCTCTGCCTCGCCCATACCGGCGCCAAATGGCACCAGGAATCCATTGCGGCACTGGAGCGGGCCGGGCACCGGGTCGAAAGCCTGAGCAGCACCGAGCTGGCCAAGCGCTCGCCGCTGATCGAAACCGCCAATGTCGAGGCGGCCTACTCCCTGGACAGCGGCGGGGTGCTGTTCGCCGAACGGATCGTGGCGGCGCTCGCGCGGCGGCTGGCAGGGCGGGGCGTCGAGATCCGGACCAGGACCCAGGTCGTCGAAATCGACCCGGATCGCGGCTTCGTCACGCTCGCCGACGGCACGGTCGTGGGCGCCGACGCGCTGGTCGTGGCCGCCGGGCCCTGGGCGCCGCGTCTGGTGCCCAGCCTCAGGCCCCGGGTGAAGCCGTCGCGCCAGGTGCTGGCGTATCTGGTGCCGCCGGACGATCTGAAGCCGCTATGGCAGGCGAGCCCGATGCTGCTCGATATCGATCCGGATGTCGGGTTCTACGCGGTGCCGCCGCGCGACGGCACGGGCCTCAAGGTCGGCGACCACCGGTTCAGCCTGAGCGGCGATCCCGACGGCGACCGGATCGGCACCGAGGCCGAGATCGCGGTGGCGCTCGCCGCCTGCGCCCGGCGCCTGAAGCGGTTCGACGAATATCGCATCGACCGGCTCAAGGCCTGCTTCTACACGGTCGAGCCCGACGAGAAGTTTATCATTGAGCCGGCCGGCCTCTCGACCTATGTCATGAGCCCGTGCTCGGGCCATGGCTTCAAGTTCGGCCCCCTGCTCGGCAGTGCCGTGGCCGGGGCGATCGATGCCGGCGAGCCCGGCGACATCGCCGCCTGGGCGGCAGGAGCGACCCGATGAACCCCGTCTTCGTGGCCCTCGACACGACCGACCTCGCGCGCGCCAGACAATTGGCCGCCCTGGTGAGCCCTCATGTCGGCGGCTTGAAGCTGGGCCTGGAATTCTTTCTGGCGCAGGGCCTGGCGAACACGGCGGATGTCGCCGGTGCGGCACCCTTGTTCCTGGATCTGAAGCTGCACGATATCCCGAACACGGTCGCCGGCGCCGTCCGCGCCATCGCGGGGCTGAAGCCCGAATTCCTGACCATCCATGCCTCGGGCGGTGCTGCGATGCTGCGTGCCGCCGTCGCGGAGGCGGTCGAGGCCGCCGCACGGTCCGGCCATCGGATCAAGCTGCTGGGCGTCACCGTGCTGACCAGTCTCGACGACGGCGATCTGGACGCGATCGGGCAGCGCGGCCCGGCCGGTGACCAGGTGCGTCGCCTGGCCTCGCTGGCGCGGACCTGCGGGCTCGACGGCGTCATCTGCTCTCCCTTCGAGGTCGCGGCGCTCCGCGCCGAACTGGGCCCGGATTTCCAACTGGTCGTGCCCGGCATCCGGCCGGCCGGCTCCGCTGTCGGCGATCAGAAGCGGGTGATGGGTCCGGCCCAGGCGATCGAGGCCGGCGCCAGCCGCCTGGTCATCGGCCGGCCGATCACCGACGCGCCGGATCCGGCAGCCGCCGCCCGCGCGATCGCCGCCAGCCTGGCATGAGCCCGCCCCGATGAGTCTCAGCGTCAAGATCTGCGGATTATCGACTGAGGAAACGATCGAGGCGGCGATCGGTGCCGGTGCCGGCCTGGTGGGATTCGTGTTCTATCCGCCCAGTCCGCGCGCGGTGACGCCGGAGCAGGTCGCCCGCCTGGTGCGGCCGGTGCCACCGTCCGTCACCAAGGTCGGCCTGTTCGTCGATCCGGACGATGCCTTGCTCGACCGCGTGCTGACCTTGACCGGCCTGGACATGATCCAGCTTCATGGCCTGGAGCCGCCCGAGCGGGTGGCGCAGATCCGCGAGCGCTTCCGCCGGCCGGTGATGAAGGCGATCCGGGTCGGCACCGCCGCCGACGTCGAAGTCGCCCAGCGCTACCTGGGTGCCGCCGACCGTCTGCTGTTCGACGCGCAGCCGCCCAAGCGGCCGGACGCGCTGCCCGGCGGCAATGGCGAGCCGTTCGACTGGTCGCTGCTCGCCGGCCGCACCTGGCCGCTGCCCTGGATGCTGTCGGGTGGGCTGACCATCGGCAATATCACCGAAGCCGTGCGCATGACCGGCGTGCCGACGATCGACGTCTCCTCCGGCGTCGAGACCAGCCCCGGCATCAAGGACGTCGGCCTGATCCGCGATTTCATCGCGACGGCGCGCACGCTCGGCTGACGGCCCTTAACCACCCATGAGCCAATCCCGGGGCGGGTTTGACGTGGGACCGCTTGATGCGGTGCGCGCTCGGCTATAGGGTCCGGGCTCCCGTTCCGAGCGAGATGATCCCGGCATGACGCATCCGATCCCGAACAGCTATCGCACCGGTCCCGACCAGGACGGCCATTTCGGCCCCTATGGCGGCCGGTTCGTGGCCGAGACCCTGATGCCGTTGATCCTCCAGGTCGAGAAGGCCTACGAGGCGGCCAAGGCCGACCCGGCGTTCCAGCCGGAGCTGGATTATTATCTGGAGCATTACGTCGGCCGGCCGAGCCCGCTCTATCATGCGGCGCGCCTGACCGAGCATTTCGGCGGCGCCAAGATCTATTTCAAGCGCGACGAGCTCAATCATACCGGCGCGCACAAGATCAACAATTGCATGGGCCAGATCCTGCTCGCCCGCCGCATGGGCAAGACGCGGATCATCGCCGAGACCGGCGCCGGCCAGCATGGCGTCGCGACCGCCACGGTCTGCGCGCTCTTCGGGTTGCCCTGCGTCATCTATATGGGCCAGACCGACATCGAGCGGCAGGCGCCGAACGTGTTCCGCATGAAGCTGTTGGGCGCGGAGGTCCGCAGCGTGACGTCGGGGACCGGCACGCTCAAGGACGCGATGAACGACGCGATGCGCGACTGGGTCGCCAATGTCGACGACACGTTCTACATCATCGGCACGGTCGCGGGGCCGCATCCCTATCCGGCCATGGTGCGCGATTTCCAGATGGTGATCGGCAACGAGACGCGCGAGCAGATGCACAAGGCCGAAGGCCGGCTGCCCGACACGCTGGTGGCCGCCATCGGCGGCGGCTCCAATGCCATGGGCCTGTTTTTTCCGTTCCTCGACGATCCGTCGGTCAGGATCGTCGGCGTCGAGGCGGCCGGTCACGGCGTCGAGACCGGCAAGCACGCGGCCTCGCTCAACGGCGGCGTGCCGGGCGTGCTCCACGGCAACCGGACCTATCTGCTGCAGGACGATGACGGCCAGATCATCGACGCCCATTCGATCTCGGCCGGCCTGGATTATCCCGGCATCGGGCCGGAACATGCCTGGCTGCATGATCTGGGGCGCGTCGACTATGTCTCGATCACCGACCGGGAGGCGCTCGAAGCCTTCCAGCTCTGCGCCAGGCTCGAAGGCATCATTCCGGCCCTGGAGCCGGCCCACGCGCTGGCCCATGTCGCGAAACTGGCACCGACCCTGCCCAAGGATCATCTGCTGGTCATGAACATGTGCGGCCGGGGCGACAAGGATATCTTTGCCGTCGCCGAACATCTGGGTGTGAAGCTGTGAGCCGGATCGAACGCCGCTTCCAGGCGCTGAAGGCGGAAAATCGCGCCGGCTTCGTCACCTTCATGACCGCCGGCGATCCGGACCTCGCCACCGCAGAGGCGCTGCTGGCCCGCCTGCCGGCCGCCGGGGTCGATATCATCGAATGGGGCATGCCCTTTTCCGACCCGATGGCCGATGGACCGGCGATCCAGGCCGCGGGCCTGCGCGCGCTGCAGGCCGGGACCAAGCTGGCCCAGATCCTGGCCGCGGTCGGGCGCTTCCGCAAGATCGACGACGAAACGCCGATCGTGCTGATGGGCTATTACAACCCCGTGTTCCGCTATGGCGTCGACCGGTTCTGCACCGATGCCGTCGCGGCCGGTGTCGATGGCATCATCATCGTCGATCTGCCGCCGGAGGAATCCGACGAGTTGACGCCGCAGGCACGGGCCGCCGGCTTGGACTTCATCCGCCTGACCGCGCCGACCAGCGACGACGGGCGCCTGCCGCGCGTGCTGGCCTCGGCCAGCGGCTTCATCTATCACGTCGCCATCGCCGGCATCACCGGCACGCGCTCGGCCGAACCGGCCGATGTCGCCACCGCGATCGCCCGGCTGAAGCGCCATACCGCCCTGCCGGTCGCGGTCGGATTCGGCATCAAGACGCCCGAGCAGGCCGCCGCCATCGCGCGCATCGCCGATGCGGCCGTGGTGGGATCCGCCATCGTCGAAAACATCGCCCGCCATCTCGACACGGCGGGCAAACCCCTGCCCGGTCTGGTCGATGCGGTCGTGGCCCAGGTCAGCGCGCTGGCCGCCGGCGTCCGCGCCGCGCGCAAAGCCTGAAGATAGAGAGACCCGCCATGAGTTGGCTTACCAATGTCGTCCTGCCCAAGATCCGTGCCGTGGTTTCGGCCAAGCGCGAGGTGCCGGACAATCTCTGGACCAAGTGCCCGGCCTGCGGCCAGATGCTGTTCCACCGCGAGCTGGAAGCGAACCTGAACGTCTGCCACGCCTGCGGCCATCACATGCGCATCGATGCCAAGAAGCGCATGGCCGTGCTGTTCGACAAGGGCGAATATGCCCGCATCGAACTGCCGAAGCCGGTGGTCGATCCGCTGAAGTTCCGCGACAGCAAGCGCTATGTCGACCGGTTGAAAGAGGCCCAGGCACAGCATGGGCCGAACCGCGACGCCATCCTGGTCGCCCATGGCAAGATCGGCGGCAATGACGCCGTCGTCGCCGTGTTCGAATTCGGCTTCATGGCCGGATCGATGGGCATCGCCGTCGGCGAGGCGATCGTCGCCGCGGCACGCCTGGCCGTGCTGCAGTCGGCGGCGCTCGTCATTGTGCCGTCGTCGGGCGGTGCCCGCATGCAGGAGGGCATCCTCAGCCTGATGCAGATGCCGCGCACGACCATCGCGGTGGAAGAGGTCAAGGAAGCCGGCCTGCCTTATTTCGTGCTGCTGACGGACCCCACCACCGGCGGCGTCACCGCCTCCTTCGCCATGCTGGGCGACATCCAGATCTCCGAGCCCGGCGCGGTCATCGGCTTCGCCGGCGCGCGCGTCATCGAAGAGACGATCCGCGAGAAGCTGCCCGAGGGCTTCCAGCGCGCCGAATATCTGCTGGATCACGGCATGGTCGACATGGTCGTCCGCCGCCATGACCTCGGCGAAACCATCGGCCGCCTGATCGGGCTGTTGCGTAAGCCGGTGCTGGAAGCGCCCAAGAAGCGGGCTTAGCTGCTCCAAACCCTCTAGCGCTTTTGCGGGAGAGGGTGGTGAGCGACAGCGAACCGGGTGAGGGTGGCCAAGGCCGCGCGACCCTTACCCTACCCAGCCGTAGGCTGGGTCCCCTCCCTCTCCCGCTTCGCGGTAGAGGGACGATGGAGGGTATCCCATGACACGCTCCCCGGATGCGGTGCTGGCCCGGCTTGCCGGGCTCTATCCCAAGGCGATCGACCTGTCGCTGGGCCGGGTCCGGCATCTCCTGGACCGGCTGGGCAATCCGCAGGATCGGCTGCCGCCGGTCGTGCATGTCGCCGGAACCAACGGCAAGGGTTCGACTGTCGCGACGCTCCGCGCCATCCTGGAAGCGGCGGGCTACCGGGTCCACGCCTATACCTCGCCCCATCTGGTACGGTTCAACGAGCGCATCCGGCTGGGCGGCGCCCTGATTGAGGATGAGGCGCTGGTGGGCCTGCTCGACGAGATCGAGCGGACCAACGACGCGACGCCGATCACTTTCTTCGAGATCACCACGGCCGCCGCCTTCCTGGCCTTCGCCCGGCAGGAGGCCGATATCGTGCTGCTGGAGACCGGCCTCGGCGGACGGCGCGACGCGACCAACGTCATCGCGCGGCCGGCGGTGACCGCGATCACGCCCATTTCCATGGACCATATGAATTTCCTCGGCAACACGCTGGGCGCGATCGCCGAGGATAAGGCCGGCATCATCAAGGCGGGCGTGCCCGTGGTGATCGATCCGCAACCGGCCGAGGCGATGGCCGTGCTGGAGGCGGAGGTGCGCGCGGTCGGCGCCCAGGCCTATCGTGCCGGCGCCCAATGGCACGCCGAACCGATCGAGGGGGGCTGGCGGTTCCAGGGCCGGCGCTGGGCGTTCGATCTGCCGCTATCGCGCTTGGCCGGCCGGCACCAGATCCTGAATGCCGGCGGTGCCGTCGCCTGCCTGGAGTGGCTCGAGGATTTCCGGATCGACCGTGACGCCATCGCGCGCGGCCTAGGGGCGGTCGAATGGCCGGCGCGGCTACAGCGGCTCACGCGCGGCCCGCTGATCGACCGGCTGCCGGCGGGGTGGGAACTGTGGCTGGACGGCGCTCACAACGAGGGCGGCGGCACCGTGCTGGGCGAGCATCTGTCCCACTGGACCGACCGACCGACCCACCTGATCGTCGGCGCGCTCAACACGCGCAATCCGGCGGATTTCCTCAGGCCCGTCGCGCCCTATGCCGCCTCGGTCAAAGGCGTCGCGATCCCCGGCGCGGAAAACAGCCATACGGCCGATGCCATCGTCGAGGGTGCCGCCTCGGTCGGGTTGCCGGCCCGGCCCGCGCCGTCGCTCGAGGCGGCGCTGGAGACGATCAAGGCCGAGGCCGGTCCGGGACCGGCGCGGGTGATGATCTGCGGCACGCTCTATCTGGCCGGCTGGGTGCTCGCCGAAAACGGCTGAACGCGCTAGGTTCATGGGCTGGGAGGAACCATGACGACCCTGCTCTATACCCATCGCGCCTGCCGAGACCATGATCCGGGCCCCGGTCATCCGGAATGTCCCGCCCGGATCGAAGCCGTCTGGGCGGCGCTCGACGCGCCCGAATTCGCCGGACTGATCCGGCGCGAGGCACCCCGCGCCGATTTCGCGATGTTGGGACGGGTCCATCCCCGCGCCTATGTCGAACGCACGCTCGCGGCCGTGCCCCAGAGCGGCTACGAGGCGCTCGACGGCGATACTTTCCTGTCGCCCGGCTCGGCCGAGGCGGCGCTGCGGGCCGCCGGTGCGGTGACCGCCGCGGTCGATGCGGTCGCGTCCGGCGAGGCGAAGAACGCGTTTTGCGCCGTGCGCCCGCCCGGTCATCACGCCGAACCCTCGACCGCCATGGGCTTCTGCCTGTTCAACAATGCCGCCGTCGGCGCGCTGCACGCGCGCGCGGTCCATGGGCTGCGCCGGGTCGCGATCGTCGATTTCGACGTGCATCACGGCAACGGCAGCCAGGCGGTGGCCGAGCAGGACGCCGATCTGTTCTACGCCTCGACCCACCAGGCGCCGCTTTATCCGGGGACCGGCCTGGCCCGCGAGACCGGCCTCGGCAATATCGTCAATCGTCCGTTGCGCGCCGGCTCGGGCGGCGACGCGTTTCGCACCGCGTTCGGCGAGTGGATCATGCCGGCGCTGGGTCAGTTCGCGCCGGACATGATCATCATCTCGGCCGGGTTCGATGCCCATCGGGCCGATCCGTTGGCCAACCTCAACCTTGACGAGAGCGATTTCATTTGGGTGACGGAACAGCTTCTGGGATTTGCCGAGCGCTATTGCGGCGGCAAGCTCGTTTCGACACTCGAAGGTGGCTACGATCTCAAAGCGCTCGCCGCCTCGACCGCCGCGCATGTCGGTGCCCTGATGGCGGCTTAATTCTTCTTTGCGAATCGACCGGGGATGGCCCGGTTTTTGCCTCTGCCATGTTGCGGCGACCTCAATTTTCGAGAGAGCAGAACATGGTCGACCAAACTGCAATGCATCGCGCGACGGAGCATTTCGAAAACGCAGTAAAGGCGTTGCGATCGGCGACGACGCACTATCAGAAAGCGTCGACCGGGCAACCCTGGCCGGAGATTCAGGCTGCCATGGAAGAGATGATCACCGCCCAGGAACGTTACGACAAAGCCGAGCAGATGCTACGCCAACTGGCCGCCGGTCTCGAAGCCGCCAGGCACCGCCGCTTCGTCTGAACCCACCAGCATCGTCCTGCCGATCCAGCGGCCCTTGCGCCCCTGGGTTTCGTCGCCGACCATTGCTCCCCACCCGCCCGGCCGCATACACTCGCGCCCGCGCGCCGATCGGTTTGCGCGAACGAACACGGGGACCCGATGGCCGAGACCCAATTGCCCGAGATCGCAGCCCTAAGCTTCGAGGAAGCCCTCGAAGAGCTGGAAGCGATCGTGCGTCAGCTCGAAGCCGGCCGCGGCCGGCTCGATGACGCCATCGGCTCCTACGAGCGCGGCGCCGCCTTGAAGCGCCATTGCGAAACCAAGCTCAACGAAGCCAAGGCGAAGGTCGAGAAGATCGCGTTCGCGGCCGATGGGTCGTTGAAGACGGAGGCACAAAATCTTGATTAGCTCGATCTGGTCCAATCCGAGCCACCTGCCGACGGCATTGGCCGAGTCGGCGAGCGCGGTCGACCAGCTCATCGATCGGCTGTTGGCCGTGCCAGATGGTCCCGAAGCCCGCGTCTACGAGGCCATGCGCTATTCGGCGCAGGCGCCGGGCAAGCGGCTCAGACCGTTCCTGGTGCTGGCCAGCGCGTCGCTGTTCGGCGTGTCCTTGACCAGCGCGCTGCAGGTCGCCGCGGCCATCGAGATGGTCCATACCTATTCCTTGATCCATGACGATCTGCCGGCGATGGACGACAGCGACCTGCGTCGCGGTCGGCCGACCTGCCACAAGGTCTATGACGACGCGACCGCGATCCTGGCCGGCGACGGGCTGCTGACGATGGCCTTCGAAGTGCTGGCGGACGCCGACACCCATGGCGATCCGGCGGTGCGCTGCGAGCTGGTGTCCTACCTGGCGAAATGCGCCGGGTCGGCCGGCATGGTCGGCGGCCAGATGATAGATCTGCAGGCCGAGCACGATGCGACGCTGGATATCGGCGCCATCACCCGCCTGCAGCGTCTGAAGACCGGCGCGCTCATCGCCTTCTCGAGCGAGGCGGGCGCCATCCTGGGCAAGGCCGCGCCCGAAACGCGCAAGCTGCTCCATGCCTATGCCCATGACATCGGGCTCGCCTTCCAGATCGCCGACGATCTGTTGGACGCGGAAGGGACCGAGGCCGAGACCGGCAAGTCGGTCGCCCGCGATGCCGAGGCCGGCAAGGCGACCTTCGTCTCGATCCTGGGCCTCGCCGGCGCCAAGACCCAGGCCCGTGCCCTGGTCGATCAGGCGCTGGGCCATCTGGATACCTTCGGCGACAAGGCGGACCTGCTGCGCCAGGTCGCCCATTTCGTGATCGCCCGCCGCTCGTGACGGCAATTGGATAGACGATGACCGGGACCCCGACGCCGTCCGGGCGACCGAGCCGGCGTCGGGAACTGACCGAGATCCTCGGGCTGGCCATCCCGCTCGCTGCGGCCCAAGTCGCCACCATGCTGATGTCCATCACCGATTCGGTGATGCTGGGCCATCTGTCGAGCGACGCGCTCGCGGCGGGTGGGTTGGGCGCCAATGTCGCCTTCATGCTGATCATCCTGATGCAGGGTCTGCAGGCCGGCATCCAGCCGCTGATCGCCCAGGCGCGGGGCGCCGGCGACGCACGGCCGATCGGCCGGGCCGTCTGGGGCGGGCTCATCATCGGCGCGCTCGCCATCCTGCCGATCATGCTGCTGCTCGTGCGGATCGACGATTTCCTGCGCCTGGTCGGCGAGCCCGAGGCGATCGTGGAACCGGTCCTGGTCTATGAGCGCGCGTTCGTCTGGAGCATTCCGGCGGCGGCACTGATGGGCTTGCTGCGCTATTTCCTGTCCGCGATGGAGCGGCCGCGCGTGGCCATGATGGTGGCCTTTGCCGGTATCGGCATCAATCTGCTGCTCAACTGGATGCTGATCTTCGGCAATTTGGGCGCCCCGGCGCTGGGGCTCGCCGGCTCCGGCTATGCCACCTCGGCGACCTGGTGGCTGATGGGCCTGGTGCTTTCCGTCTACGTCGCTCAGGCCAAGCTGCTGCCCCATGATTTCTGGCGGCTCGCTTGGGCCGAACGGCGGCGGGGCTTCGTTGCCGTGTTCCGGCTCGGCTGGCCGATCGCCGGCATCTATGCGGTCGAGGTCGGGCTGTTCTCGGTCTCGTCCCTGCTGATGGGCCGGTTCGGCCCGATCGCGGTCGCGGCCCATCAGATCTGCCTCGGCGTCGCCTCGCTCACCTTCATGGTGCCGCTCGCCATCGGCCAGGCCGCGACCGTGCGGGTGGGCTTTCATATGGGGGCCGGGGCGGTGGCACGCGCGCGGCTCGCCGGCTTTTCGGCGATCGGACTCGGCGTCG
This sequence comes from Rhodospirillales bacterium, assembly GCA_028288725.1. GTDB lineage: Bacteria > Pseudomonadota > Alphaproteobacteria > ATCC43930 > CGMCC-115725 > Aliidongia. The sequence goes on along the minus strand of JAQGIC010000133.1, from coordinate 23,232 downwards.
GCTTCATGTCCTGCACCGCGGTCGCGATTGCCTTCGGCCGGCAGCTGGTCTTCGCCTTCTATCTTGAGAGCGACGATCCGAGCTACGGCCAGGTCGTGAGCCTGGGCATGAACCTGCTGGCGGTCGCCTGCGTGTTCCAGACGTTCGACGGCGCCCAGGTCGTGGCAGCCGGCGCGCTCCGGGGCGTCAAGGATACGCGCGTGCCGATGCTGCTTGGCGCGGTCGGGTATTGGGGCCTCGGCATGACGCTGGGCGCCGGGCTCGCCTTCTGGGTCGGGCTCGGGCCGGTCGGCCTGTGGTGGGGTTTCGTCTGCGGCCTCTCCACGGTATCGCTGCTGCTCTGCCTGCGGTTCCGCGCGCTCATGGGCCGCTATCTCGCGGTTCAGGTGCGCCATGGCCTGACGGGGACCGGCGCCGTGCCCGAGCGGGGGTAAACCTATGGAGATCGGGGAACGCCGCCGGCTCGATCAATGGCTGGTCGATCACGGGTTGGCCGACAGCCGCAGCCGGGCGCGGGCGCTGATCGAGGCCGGTCTGGTCACGATCGACGGCGTGGTCGCCGACAAGCCATCCCGCACGGTCGCGGCCGATGCCGCGATCGTGCTGACGGGTCTGGATCATCCCTGGGTCTCGCGCGGCGGGGTCAAGCTCGTCCATGCGCTCGATCACTTCGCCATTCCGGTCCGGGGCCGGGTGGCGCTCGATATCGGCGCCTCGACCGGCGGCTTCACCGACGTGCTGCTCGCCCGCGATGCCCGGCGGGTCTATGCGGTCGATGTCGGCCATGATCAACTGGCGCCCAAGCTGCGGGCCGATCCGCGGGTCGTGGTGCTGGAACGCGTCAACGCGCGCTATCTGACGCAAGGCGAGGTGCCGGAGCCGGTCGGGCTGCTGGTCTCCGACGCGAGCTTCATCGGGCTGGAGATCCTGCTGCCGGCCTGCCTCGACCGGGCGGCCCCCGGCGCCGATCTGGTGGCGCTGATCAAGCCCCAGTTCGAGGTCGGTCCGGCCCTGGTCGGCAAGGGCGGTGTGGTCAAGGATCCGGCGCTACACAAGGCCACCTGCGACCGCATCTCGGCCTGGCTCGACGCGCGGCCCGGCTGGCGCGTGCGCGGCCTGACCGAAAGCCCGATCCGCGGGCCGGACGGCAATGTCGAATTTCTGATCCATGCGCGCCGGACCGATGGAGAACGATCATGAGGGGACGTCCCCGTCCGGCCGGCCGCAAGCCCGACAAGGCGCCGGCGCGCGAGATCGAGCTGTATATCGACAAGCTCGGCAGCGAGGGCGTCGGCGTGGCCCGGCTCGACGGCAAGCCCGTGCTGGTCGCGGGCACGCTGCCGGGCGAGCGCGTGCGGGCCCGGGTCGAGGGCGGCCAGGGCGCCATCACCCAGTTGATCGAGGCCAGCACCGACCGGATCGCGCCCGCCTGCCATCATTTCGGCAGTTGCGGCGGCTGCGCGCTGCAGCACCTGGCCTGGGAGCCGTATCTGGCGTTCAAGCGCGACCTGGTGGTCGAGGCGCTGCGGCGCCAGGGGCTGGGCGACGTCGCGGTCGGCGCCACCGCGGCGAGCCCGCCCGGCAGCCGCCGGCGCGCGACGCTCGAGGCGAAACAGGCCGGCGGGACGCTGCTGCTGGGCTTTCATGGCCGCAGCAGCCATCACATCGTCGATCTGGGCGAATGCCCGGTACTGCTGCCCGAATTGGCGGCGCTGCTGGCGCCGCTCCGCAAGCTTCTGAAGGTCCTGCTGCCGGCCGGGGCCGGGGCGACGATCCAGCTCGCCGCCGGGCCGGGGGGCGTCGATCTGGGGCTGATGCTGCCCGCCGTGCCGGACATGGAACAGCTGGAACGCCTGTCCGCCTTCGCCGAGGTCAAGGATCTGGCGCGGCTCTGGTGGCGCGCGGACGGGATGGCGCCCGTGCCGGCGGCGCAGCGCCGCTCGATCGGCCTCCGGTTCGGGACCGTGCCGGTCGATCCGCCGTCGGGCGGCTTTCTGCAAGCGACCGCGGCGGGCGAGGCGGTGCTGACCGCGGCGGTGGTGGACGCGCTGGCCGGGGCGGAGCGGGTCGCCGATCTGTTCGCCGGCTGCGGCACCTTCGGTCTGGCGCTGGGGCAGCGGGCCCTGCTGCATGCGGTCGAGAGCGATCCCGCGGCCCTGGGTGCGCTGGCATCCGCCGCGCGTCGCGCCGGCCTGGGCTTCGTTTCGACCGAGCGCCGCGATCTGGACGCCCGCCCCCTGCTGGTGGCGGAATTGAAGCGTTTCGATGCCGTGCTGTTCGACCCGCCGCGGGCCGGGGCCAGGGCGCAGGTGGTCAACCTGGCCGCCTCGTCCGTACCGACCTTGGTCGGCGTGTCCTGCAATCCCGCGACCTTCGCCCGCGACGCGCGGATTCTGGTCGATGGCGGTTACCGGCTGGAGAGCGTCCTGCCGGTCGATCAGTTCGTCTGGTCGCCGCATGTCGAGCTGATCGGCCGCTTCAGTCGGCGCTAACAACGCAATCGATAATCATTCTCATTGCGATTGAGAGTGATTATCGATAAGAGAACGAGGACCAATGGTTTCCTCGGAGCTCACATGCGCCTGCCTCTCCCCTTTCGCGGCCGGATGCCGACAGTCGCTCTTGGCCTGATGCTCGGGCTGGTGACCGGTGCCGCGATCGCGGCACCCCCGCAGCTTCTGGCGCCGACCGATGAAGACCTGCAATCGGGCCGCGGCTCGGGCGGCTTGTTCGGCTTCACCGACAATCTCGAACGAAGCGGCTATCTGCTGGGCGACATGTGGGGCCTGCGCACGCGATTGGCGCTTGCCGGCATCACCTTCGCCCTGGCGGAAACCAGCGAGGTGCTAGGCAACGTCACCGGCGGCGCCCATCACGGGTTCGACTATGACGGACTGACCCAGATGGCGGTGCAGCTTGATACCAAACGCGCGTTCGGCTGGTACGGGGGCACACTCAATGCCAGCGCGCTGCAGATACACGGCCGCAATCTTAGTGCCGACAATCTCGGCAGCCTGCAGACCTCCAGCGGCATCGAAGCGGATCGCGCCACCCGACTATGGGAGTTGTGGTACCAGCAGAAATTCCTCGATGAGGACCGGCTCGACGTGAAGTTCGGCCAGCAGAGCCTGGACCAGGAATTCATGGTCAGCCAGAACGCCCTGCTGTTCGTCAACACCATGTTCGGCTGGCCGATGGTGCCGTCGGCGGACCTGCCCGGCGGGGGGCCGGCCTATCCGCTATCGGCGCTTGGCGTCCGCGTTCGGGCCAGGCCGACCGATTCCATCACGGTCCTGGCCGGTCTGTTCAACGGCAGCCCGGTCGCCAATCCCAACGGCGATCCGCAGGTGCAGAACGCGTCGGGCACCAGCTTCCCGACCAACGGCGGCGGGCTCGCCATCGCCGAGCTGCAATATGCCTATCCATCCCTCGGCACCATGCTCTACGCCGACCAGCCGGAACCCCTGTCGCGCACCTATCGTCTGGGCGTCTGGTACGACACAGAGCGCTTCGCCGACCGGCGGTTCGACAGCATCGGCCTGTCGCAGGCCAATCCGGGCAGCAGCGGCATTCCCGGCTCCCATCGCGGCGACTACGGTATCTATGGCGTGGTCGATCAGATGCTGTGGGTCGATCCGGCCGAGCCGGACCGCAGCGTCGCCATCTTCGCCCGCGTGATGGGCACGCCCGAGGTCGACCGCAATCCGGTCAGCTTCAGCGCCAATCTGGGCGTGAATTTCAAGGAACCGTTCCTCGGCCGCGACGACGACACGTTCGGGCTCGCTATGGGCTATGCCAAGGTCAGCAGTGCGGCGGCCGGTCTCGACCGCGATACCCAGACGTTCGGCGGCGGCTATACGCCGGTGCGCAGCAACGAGACCTTCGTCGAGGCGACCTATCAGTATGCCGCAGCACCCTGGCTGCAGCTGCAGCCGGATCTCCAATACGTGATGAACCCGGGCGGCGGCGTGGCCAACCCCTCGGCCGATGGTCAGCGCATCAAGAACGAACTGGTCTTCGGCCTGCGCACGAACATCCTGTTCTAGCCATCCCAGAGAAAAAGGACCCAAGTCCATGGCGCATCTTGTGACATGCACCCCAACCCGAGCCTTAGGCGCTCTCGCCGTCGCCGGTCTGGCGCTGCTCGGCCAGCCGGCGCGCGCGCAGGAGAACCGGGCGTTTCTCGAAACCGTCCGCAAGCACACGACCCTGACCACGACCGTGCCGGACAATGGCGATCAGAATCCCTACGCGATCGTCGTGGCCCCGGTTTCGATCGGCAAGATCCGACAAGACGACGTGCTGATCGACAATTTCAACGATCTGTCGAACCTGCAGGGGACGGGCACGACCATCGTCGACTACAATCCGACGACCAGGCAGACCACCCTGTTCGCCCACGTGCCGCGCCACCAGCCGGCCTGTCCCGGCGGCGTCGGGCTGAGCACGGCCATGACCATGCTGAAAAGCGGCTGGGTCATCGTCGGCAGCACCCCCAGCAACGACGGCACGACGCGCACCAAGGGCGACGGCTGCCTCCTGGTGATCAGCCCGACCGGCGAGCTGGTGGCGAGCTGGACCGGTCCGGACATCAACGGACCCTGGGGCAATATCGCCACCGTCGACCAGGGTGCGACCGCCAGCCTGTTCATCAGCATGGCCGGCTTCGACGTGCCGGCGCCCGATGTGCATGATCCGGCGACCGGCCAGTCGGTGACGATCGCCAAGGCGACCGTGCTCAGGCTCGACCTCGCCATCGCCGAGGGCAGGCCGCCGGTGATCGTCAAGCGGACCGTGGTGGCCAACGGTTTCGGCCAGCGCGCCGACAAGGACGTGTTCATGATCGGCCCGACCGGTCTGGCCATGGGGGCGAACGACATGCTCTATGTGTCGGACGCGCTGGAAAACCGCATCGTCGCGATCCCCGAGGCCACGACGCGCACGACCAGCGCCGGCACCGGCCGGGAGATCACCCGCGACGGCCTGATCGCCCGGCCGCTCGCCATGGTGATGACGCCCGGCGGCCATCTGCTGGTGTGCAATTCCAAGAACGGCAAGGTGGTCGAGATCGACCCGGTCGCGGCCAAGCAGATCGCGGCGCAATGGATCGATACCGATCAGGCGCAATCGCCGCCCGGCAGCGGCGACTTGTTCGGCATCGCGCTGACGCCGGACGGCAAGGGCTTCTATTACGTCGAGGACGACATGAATACGGTCATGGAGGCACGGTGAGCGAGCATCATCAGAAGCCGCCGCGCCCGTCGCGGCGCGGCTTTCTCACCGCTGCCGGCAGCCTGGTGGCCGCCGGCGGCGTCGGCGCTCTGGCGGGCGAGGCGGCGGGGGCGCCCAAGACCGTCGCCAAGCCGGCGATCGAGCCGTTCTGGGGCGTGCGCCAGGGCGGCATCCTGACGCCGACCCAGAACCACACCTATTTCGCCGCGTTCGATCTGACCACGACCAAGCGCGAGGATGTGATGAAGCTGCTGCGGCTCTGGACCGAGGCGGCGGCGCGCCTGACCCAAGGGCAGCCGGTGGCGCCGTTCGGCACCGACCCCGGCGTTCCGGCCGACGATTCCGGCGACGGCATCGGCCTGTCCCCGGCCCGGCTGACCCTCACCTTCGGCTTCGGCCCGGGCCTGTTCATCAAGGACGGTAAGGATCGCTATGGTCTGGCCGCCCAGCGGCCCGACGCGCTGGTCGATCTGCCGCGCTTCAACGGCGATCAGCTGGTGCCGGCGCGGACCGGCGGCGATCTGTCGGTCCAGGCCTGCGCCGACGATCCGCAGGTGGCGTTCCATGCCGTGCGCCAATTGTCGGCCATGGCCTATGACATCGCCGAGATGCGCTGGGTCCAATCCGGCTTCAATTCCCAGCCGGCCGGCCAGAAGACGCCGCGCAATCTGATGGGCTTCAAGGACGGCACGCGGCAGCCGGACCGGATCGACGAGACGGTCTGGGTCGGCGCCGAGGGGCCGACCTGGCTGCGCGGCGGCAGCTATCTGGTCGTGCGCCGCATCCGCCTCTCGCTCGAGCATTGGGATCGGATGAACGTCGATTTCCAGGAAAAGACCATCGGCCGGCATAAACATTCGGGCGCGCCGCTGGGCAGGCATCACGAGTTCGACGAGGTCGACCTGAGCGCGACCGACGCGGACGGCAATCCGGTGCTGCCGGAGAACGCCCATGTCCGCCTGTCCCATTCGGCCAGCAACGATGGCGCCCAGATCTACCGGCGCGGCTATTCCTACAACGACGGCGTCGCCTTCACCGCCGAGCGTTGGCCGCCCTGGAAGCAGGGCATGCTGTATGACGCGGGCCTGTTGTTCATCGCCTACCAGCGCGATCCGCGGACCGGCTTCATCAAGATTTTCGGCCATTCATCGAAATTCGACATGCTGAACCAGTTCGCCACCCATGTCGGCAGCGGTCTGTTCGTCTGTCCTCCCGGCGTGAAGCCGGGCGAGCATATCGGCCAGGCCCTGTTCGAGGCGGCGTGAGGAGGAATTCATGACCCGCATTGCGTCGGCCCTGGCGCTGCTGTGCCTCGCGGCCCCGGCTTTGGCGGATGAGCCGACCCCGGTCGAGCTGGTCATCCGGGATCACCGCTTCGTGCCGCCCGAGATCCATGTCCCCGCCGGCAAGCCGGTCGTCATCACGGTACGGAACCACGACGAGACCGCCGAGGAGTTCGATTCTTCCGCACTCAAGGTCGAGAAGGTCGTGGCCGGCGGCAGCTACGGCACGGTCCGGCTGCGCCCGTTGGGCCACGGCCGATATCCGTTCACCGGCGAATATCACGCCGACACCGCCCAGGGCGTCGTCATCGCCGAGTAGAGGCTAGGGGATGTACATATCTGTTTTCGTCTATCGAAATCAGCAGGTTACCCTAACGCTCCGTCATGCCCGGGCTTGACCCACGACTGTCCGGTTTAGATTTTGCCACTCTGTATTTTGGTCAGGCGCGGCTTGGGCTCGCGGTAACCGAGGACTGTCCGAGACAGGAACGACGCGTCAGCATTTTTCACCGTCATTCCCGCGCAGGCGGGAATCCAGGGGGGCCGCAAAGGCTCTCTCAGCGACGGAAATCCTCAACTTGTGCCCGTCGATCTCGCGCATGGCTCTGGATTCCCGCCTGCGCGGGAATGACGGAAGAATTAAACCGGACAGCCGTGGGCTTGACCCGGGCATCCACGCGCCTCCGCCTGAGCCCTGTTTGGCCGTGAAATCGCCTTGCCCAACCACGTGGATGGCCGGGTCAAGCCCGGCCATGACGATGAAAAAGACTAACTCTCTGAAATAAAACGGAAAGATATGTATATCCCCTGGCGAGTAGAGGGCGATGGCATGAGGTCGGTTCGGCCCTCGTCTAAGTCGACGAGCATCGCTCGCGACCAGTCGCCCTCCAAATATAGGGCAAAAAAATCCCCGGATCCGTGGGTAGCGGATCCGGGGCCAGGCGGGGAAGCGGGCTGGTCCGGCCAGGGGCGGTGCCCCGGCCGGAAGCTGTTCTCAGTGGTTGTAGTTCTTGGTCGGCAGGCCGAACAGTTCGGGCAGACCGACGGCGAACTTGAAGCCGACCACGAAGGTGTCGGGGATGTTCGACTTCAGCTTCGGCTCGGGCAGATTGTCCGGATTGACGATGTATTGCAGGTTGGGCACGACGCGCAGCCAGGGCGTGATCTGGGCGCCGTAATTCACTTCCATCATGACTTCGTTCGGGTTCTGCGTCGTGGCGACGCCGCCGGCGGCAACGCGCGAGTCGCGCAGGAAGTTCATGGTGTGGTTGCCCCAATGCAGGTCGGTCACGACCAGGCCGATCGTATCGTCCGGCCGCTCGGCCCACGGGCCCTTGTCGAGCAGACCGGCTTGCAGGAAATAATCCGCCAGCTGGCTCGAATCCGTGCCCGCCGTGATGCCGCCGAACACGAACAGCCCGCGTTGGGACGTCGGATCGGTCTTCCAGATCATCTGGTCGAACAGGGCATAGACCGAGGTCCGGTCCGGGTGCTGTGCATGGGCGAGGCCGGTCAAGGCCGCGGAATTGTGGTTGATGTCGAAGAACGGATCGCTGTACGAGCCGTTCTCATAGAAGGCGCCGACCTTGTAGTGCCGCGGATAGGCATCCGACGAGAAGTTCGACTGATAGCCGAGTTCGATCGGCAGGATATAGCCGGTGGCCGTGCTGGTATCCCAGTCGAAGCCGTGATGGTTGCGGTTGCCCTGGGACGGGTCGCGCTCATAGGCGCCGATCTGGCCGTAGAGGTACCGGGCCGGCTTCACCGTGACGCGCCCGCCCCAGACGCCGACCGGATAGTAGTTCAGCTGGTTGTCCTGGCCGAACAGGCTGGAGTTGCCGCAGGTCGAATTGGTCTGGAAGTTACAATAGAACGACGAGGCGGCGAAATCGCTGGGCGCGTCGGTCCGGCCGACCAGGAATTCGACGCGATCGTCGAGGATCGCCTGATCCCACGACAGCTCGGTCAGGCGATAGGTCTGGCCGCCGCCGTAGACTTCCTGGACCGAGATGCTGTTGCCGATGTTGGTCGCCGCCAGGTTCTGGCCGTGACGCTGACTGAAGGTCACATGGATGGCGGAGTTGCCGAGATTGGCGATCTTGCCCATGTCGAAATCGACGCCGACATCGACCTGGCCGGCATAGCGCGCGCTTTGCGACAGGCCACCCGACGGATTGGCGGCGAATTCACCGACATAATGGCCGCGCAGGAAAATGCCGTCGTTCAGCAGCTGGTTGCCGAAATCGGTCAAGGCCGTCGGATTGGCAACCACCTCCGCCGAGGCCGGTGCTGCCAGTGCCATCAAGGCCACAGCGGTGAGCCCGCCGAGCGCAGTTCTCATTCTTGTCCCTGCCATTTGTTTTCCCTCCCTGAAAATCGATCGTCCATTCGGGCAAAGCCCGTCCTATCGCGGCCGAAGCGTCTCGGCGCGTGGGATTTCGTTTATTCGTTGGCGTTGGACTCAGGCCGCGACGGCCGGGGGTCCGCTAGGTGCTTCTGATCCAGTGGGCGATCTTGGCAACTCCTCTGTCCGGCCGGCGCTCAGGCCGCGATCTTGGGGCGCTTGCCCAGGATGATCATGCCCAGCACATCGTCCTGGGTGACGTCCTGGGTCCTGACCGTGCCGACCAGCTTGCCGTTCTTCATCACGCTGATGCGGTCGGCCAGACTGAACACGTCATGGATGTCGTGGCTGATCAGGAAGATACCGATCCCCTTGGCCTTGAGCCGCGTGATCAGGTCGGCGACCTGGCGCGTTTCGTGGGGACCCAGGGCCGCGGTCGGCTCGTCCATGATCAGGATGCGGGCCTTGAAATGCAGCGCGCGCGCGATCGCGACCGACTGGCGCTGGCCGCCCGACAGGTTCTTCACCGGCTCCTTGATGCGGGTGAAGTTCGGATTGAGCTCCAGGATCGCCTGACGCGCGGCATGCTCCATGGCGGCATCGTCGAGCGTGCCCCAGGGCGTCGTCAGCTCCCGGCCCAGGAACAGGTTGCCGGGCGCATCGATATTCTCGGCCAGCGCCAGGGTCTGGTAGATGGTCTCGATGCCTAGCGCCTTGGCGTCGCGCGGGCTGCCGATCTCGACCGTCCTGCCATCGATCAGAATTTGGCCCGAATTGGCGCGATAGGCCCCGGACAGGACCTTGACCAGGGTCGATTTGCCGGCGCCGTTATGGCCGAGCAGGGCCACGACCTCGCCCGGGTAGAGATCGATGCTGACGTCGTCGACCGCTTTGATGCCGCCGAAATGGATCGAGATGTTGCGCATCTCGACCAGAGGGCCGACGCCCATGGGGCTGGAGGTCATGCTCGTCTCTCCCGCGGTGGTCCCTGGGGCGCCGCTCATAGCCGGCGCCGCTGATAGCTGGTGTCGATCCAGACCGCCAGGATCAGCACCAGACCGATCACCACGTTCTGCATCGGGGTCGGCAGGCCCAGCAGGATCATGCCGCTCTGCAGGCTCTGCATGAACACGGCACCGACGATGGCACCCGAGATCGTGCCGGTGCCGCCCGCGAGCGAGGAGCCGCCGATGACCGCCGCCGCGATCACGCTCAGTTCCAGAAGCTCGCCGGTCGAGTTGGCGCCGGCATTGAGCCGTGCGGTCTGCACGGCACCGGCAATGCCGGCCAGGAGGCCCATCAGCGCGAACACCGCCATGATGACCAGGCGCGTGTTGATGCCGGCCAGCTGGGCCGCCTCCGGATTGCCCCCGATCGCGAAGACGTAGCGGCCGAACTTGGTGACCTTGGTGACGGCCGACATGATGATGACCGCGCCGATCAGGATCAGAACCGGGATCGGAATGCCCTGGGAGATGTCGGTGCGCGGCCGATCGTAGGCGTTCATCACCACGACGAACCCGACGATCGCGCCGACGATGCTGGCCGCGACCAGCAGTTCCGCCCAGATCGGCCGGACCGCGAAGCCGTAGCGCTGCCGGCGCCGGCGCGCCATGACGGTGCGGACCAGGACCAGGACAATGCCGGCGGCGCCGACCATCCAGCTCCAGAACGCGCCGATCGAGCCCAGCAAGCCGCCGCCCATCAACTGGAACGTCTCGTCGAGCGGGGCCACGGTCTGACCCTCGGTAATGGTCCAGGCGAGACCCCGGAAGATCAGCAGTCCGCCGAGCGTGACGATGAAGGACGGCACGCCGCGATGCGCGATCCACCAGCCCTGCGCGCCACCGATCACGACGCCCAGGCCGAGGCCCAGGGCCAGCGACGCCGACCAGTTCCAGCCGGTGCCGATCGGAAGGATCTGCGCCTGCAGCACGGCCATCACCATGCCGACGAAGCCCAGGACCGAGCCCACGGACAGATCGATGTGCCGGGTCACGATGACCAGCACCATGCCGGTCGTCATGATGCCGACGACGCTGGTCTGCACCGCCAGATTCCACAGGTTGCGCGCGGTCAGAAAGATCCCGTCGGTCAAGAGATCGAATCCCACCCAGATCACGGCGACGGCGGCGATCATCGCCAGCAGGCGAAGATCGACCTCGAGCGCACCTTTCAGATCTCTGGCGCCGCCTTTATGCGCGGCGGGCGATTGGGCCAACGACATCATGGGCCTAGTCCGTCCTGGAAATTGAGGTCCGATCGGCCGGCTGAGCCGACCGATCGGTGGCAAGGTCTATTTGCAGGCCGCCGGCGCCTTGGCCGGGGCGACGCCCTGGCACACGGCGTCCTTGGTCACCCAGCCGGCCTTGATCACCACGTCCAGATTGTCCTGGGTGATGCCGACCGGCGTCAGGAACACCGCGTCCATGCTGGCCTTCTTCGGTCCCTCGGCCCATTTCTTGACGTTCGGCAGCTTGTCCGGCGTCGTGCCCTTGGCCATCGCGACGGCGGCCTCGGCCGCGGTCGTGCCCAGCAGGCGCGCATCCTTCCAGACGCTGACCGTCTGCAGGCCGCGGGCGATGCGGTTCAAGGCGGCCTTGTCGCCGTCCTGGCCCGAGACCGGGATGCCGGCCAGGCCCTGGGCCTGCAGCGCCGCCACGGCGCCACCGGCGGTGCCGTCGTTGGCGGCGATGACCGCATCGACCTTGTTGTTGGCCTTGGTCAGGATCTGTTCCATTTCCTTCTGGGCATTCTCGGGCAGCCAGCCGGGGGTATATTCCTCGCCCACCACCTTGATGGCACCGCTGTCGATCGCCGGCTTCAGCACGTCGATATTGCCGGCATGCAGGAAGTCGGCGTTGGGATCGGTCGACGAGCCCTTGATGAAGACGTAATTGCCCTTGGGCGCCGCCTTTTCGACCGCGCGGGCCTGGATGCGGCCGACTTCGCGATTGTCGAAGGTCAGGTAGAACACGCCCGGGCTTTCGATCAGCCGGTCATAGCCCACGATCGGAATGCCCTCGGCCTTGGCCTTGGCGATCGCCGGCTGAATGGCGCCGGCATCCTGGGCCAGGATGATCAGGGCCGTGGCGCCGCGGGAGATCAGGCTTTCGATGTCCGACAATTGCTTGGTCGGCGAACTCTGCGCGTCGGCACCGAGATAGCTGGCGCCGGCCTTGGCGAGCGCCGCCTTGATCGCCGCCTCGTCGGTCTTCCAGCGCTCTTCCTGGAAATTGGACCAGCTGACGCCGACCACGATCTTCTTGTCGGCCGCCTGGGCCGGATGCAGGCCAGCGGCGAGCACCAGCCCCAGGACCGTGGCGCCGAGAATATGGCGGTGAAATCCCCTCATTTTATCGCGTCTCCCTGACCGCTGTTTGTTTCGAGGTGTTGTCGAGCGTCCGTCGAGGGATGCTCATCGGCTGGATGCCGGTTCTTTGAACGAGTCTAGGCCTGGATGGGGAGGAAGCGCGCCCGCCGACAGGGCGAAGCACCGAGGCGCACGATGTGCTGCCGGTGAACGGCGAAATATCGCCTGTGGTTCGAGACCATTGGTGGGCCCTCCCTGAACCGCGACCCGATTTCGGATCTATTTTTGTCAATCACGTGAACATAATTCGACTATGAATTCGACGCTGTCAAGCGCCTGATGCAACGCTTATACGTATAAATTGTAGAATAATCGGGAAAGTCGCCGCTGATCGCTCAAAAACGGAGCAAACGGTGCGAATTGCAAGCAGTTCCAAATCTTTTGAATTGCCATTTATGTAGATATCGCGGAAGAAATCAGGCGAGAGTACGAACAAGGGTACCGGGGCGGGACCAGCCGCCCGCACGAGGAGGGATTGTCTGCAATGGCTCATCCGAAGCGGGAATACGGCATGGATGCGATGCAGACCGGCGACACCGAACTGATCCGGGCGATCAACCGTTTTCACGTGCTGGATACGATCCGCCGGTTCGAACCGATCTCCCGCGCCGAGATCGGCGAACGGACTCAGCTGAGCCGCACCACCGTGTCCGCCATCATCACCGCGCTCCTGGACGAGGGCGTGATCTATTACGACGAGGGCGAGCCGGCGGGCCTGCCGGTGAAGTCCGGGCCGCAGGCAAAGGCGGTCATCGCGCGCGGCCGGCCCCGCGTGCTGCTGCGGATGAACCCCAATGCGGCCTATGTCGTCGGCGCCAAATTGTCGATGCACCAGGTCTCGATCACCGTGACCAACCTGCGGGCCGATCCGCTGTCCTGCCTGGTGCTGCCGATCCGGACCTGGCGATTGGGCGCCGCGCTGATCGCCGACCTGCTGGAAGACGGCATCCGGGCGGCGGTCGCCCAGGCCGGCATCACCATGGCCCAGATCGCCGGCGTCGGCGTCGGCTTGCCGGGCTTCATCGATTCGGTCGCCGGCATCTCCCATTGGAGCCCGATCCTGGCGGCGGAGCCGACGCCGGTGCCGTTTGCCAAGATGCTCGGCGATCGGCTGGGCGTCTCGGCGGTGATCGAGAATGACGCCAACCTGGTGGCGCTGGCCGAGCGCTGGTTCGGCCATGGTCAGGGCGTCGATAATTTCGTGATCGTAACGGTCGAGGCCGGCATAGGCATGGGCCTGTTCATCAACGGCGATCTCTACCGCGGCCACCATGGCATGGGCACCGAATTCGGCCATTCCAAGATCGATCGGCGCGGGCCGCTGTGCCGCTGCGGCCAGCACGGCTGCATCGAGGCGTTCACCGCCGACTACGCCATCCTGCGCGAGGCCCGCAAGATCGTCGATCTGCCGCCGACCGAGGACGAACCCTCGATCGAGGCTGCGGTGTGCGAAGTGACGCGGATGGCGCGCGCGGGGCATGCGGGTCTGCGCGCGGTGTTCGATACCGCCGGCGAAATCCTGGGCCTGGGCATCGCCAACCTGGTCAACATCATCGACCCGGGCAAGGTCATCATTTCCGGCGCCGGCATGCGCGCCGCCGATCTTCTGGAACCTTCGGTCCGGGCCGCGGTCGCCGCCGGCTCGCTGCAGGTGCTGAACGGCCGCTGCGAGATCATTTTTCACGATTGGACCGACGAGGTCTGGGCGCGCGGCGCCGCCTCGCTGGTTCTGCAAGGGCTGTATCGCGTGCCGTGGAGCCGCAACGCCCGCATCGAAATGGCGATCTAGGAAGATTGAAATGACTGAATTCGCGACATATCCGAGCCTCAAAGGGCGCACGGTCCTTGTCACGGGCGGTGCCTCGGGCATCGGCGCTTCAATCGTCGAGCATTTCGCCCAGCAGGGCGCCAAGGTCGGTTTCATCGACCTCGACGCCGACGCCGGCGCCGAACTGCAGCAACGCCTGGGCGAGGCGGTCCGCTTCGAGGCGGCGGACCTGCGCGACATCGCGGCGCTCGGCCGGGCGATCGCCTCGGTCCGGGCGGCGTTCGGACCCATCACCGTGCTGGTCAACAATGCCGCGCGCGACGACCGCCATTCGATCGACCAGGTCACGCCCGAGTTCTGGGACGAGCGGATGGCGACCAACCTCAAGCATCAGTTCTTCGCGGCCCAGGCGGTCAAGGACGACATGATCGCGGCCGGCGGCGGCGCCATCGTCAATATGAGCTCGGTCAGCTTCCTCCTGGCCCAGGGCGGCATGCCGGTCTATCTGACCGCCAAAGCGGCGATCGTCGGCCTGACCCGCGCGCTCGCCCGCGATCTGGGCCCGCACAAGATCCGGGTGAACGCGCTCTTCCCCGGCTGGATCATGACCGAACGCCAGATCAAGCTGTGGCTGACGCCCGAAGCCGAGGCCGAGATGATGAAGGGGCAATGCATCCCCGAGAAGCTGTTCCCGCCCGATATCGCGCGCATGACCCTGTGGCTCGCGGCCGACGACAGCCGCCTGGTCACGGCGCAGAATTTCGTCGTCGACGGCGGCTGGACCTGACATGAGGATCGACTGCGTCGTCCGGACCCGGTCGCTCGTCGGCGAAGGCCCGGTCTGGGATGATCGCGCCCAGGTCGTCTGGTGGATCGACATCAAGTCGCCCAAGCTGCACCGCTACAATCCGGCGACCGGGACCGATCGGTCCTGGCCGATGCCGAGCCGGCTCGGCACGGTGCAACTGCGCGAGGAGGGCGGCCTGATCGGCGCCTTCAAGGACGGTTTCGCGCTGATCGATCCGGCGACCGGCGCGGTGACGCCGCTGGCCGATCCCGAGGCGCATCTGCCCGGCAACCGCTTCAACGACGGCGGCATCGATGCGGCGGGCCGATTCTGGGCCGGCACCATGGACGATGGCGAGGGGGCGCCGACCGGCCATCTCTATCGGCTCGATGCGGACGGCGGCGTCGCCGCGTTCGAGACCCATTTCGCCATCACCAACGGGGTCGACTGGAGCCTGGACGACCGCACGCTCTACTTCGTCGATACGAACCGCGGCCGGATCTACGCCTATGCGTTCGATCCGGCGGCCGGCCGGCCGGGTGCGCGGCGGATCTTCGCGCAAGTGCCGGCGGAAGCGGGGTATCCGGACGGGCTGCTGGTCGATGCCGAGGACCATGTCTGGGGCGCGCATTGGGGCGGCGGGCGCCTGACCCGCTATCGGCCGGACGGCACGATCGAGCGGGTGGTGGCGATCCCGGCGCCGCAGGTGACCAGCGCCTGCTTCGGCGGCAGGGATCTGGACCTGCTCTATGTCACGACCGCGGCGATCGGCATGGATGCCGATGCGCTGGCCGCCTATCCGGACGCGGGCGGTCTGTTCGTCATTTCCGGCCTCGGCATCAAGGGCCGACCGCCCAGACGGTTCGCCGGGTAAGCCATTTCCGTAGCACGGAATATGCCCTAATGTGACGATCCCGCTGATCGAGCCACCATCCCAGAAGAAGTGATGCCGAGAGCAAAGCCGCCGACCCGCCCCGATCGGACCTTTTCCCGCAGCAGCGTGCATGGCCAGGTCGCCCATGAAATCGGCCTCAAGATCGTGCGGGGCGAACTGGCGCCCGGCAGCTTTTTGCCGACCGAAGAGGAGCTGAGCGTCCGTCTGGGCGTCAGCCGAACGGCGCTGCGCGAGGCGATCAAGCTGATGGCGGCCAAGGGCCTGGTGCAGTCGCGCCGCAAGGCCGGCACGCGCGTGCGCCCGCGCTCGGAATGGAACATGCTCGACCCGGACATGCTCGCCTGGCAATTAGCCGCGGCACCGGTCGAACGCTTCATCAAGGACCTGTTCGAGCTCAGGCTGATGATCGAGCCGCAGGGCGCGCGTCTGGCGGCGCTCCGGCGAACCGACGAGGATCTGGTTCGGCTCAACGAGGCCTACGCCGGCATGGCGGCGGCCGGCAACGATGCCGATCGCTGGGAAGAGCCGGACATGCGCTTTCATCAGTCGCTGTTGTCGGCGACCCATAACGAGCTGATGGAGCCGTTGGGCGCGCTGATCGAAACCGCGCTCGCGATGGGCTTCCGCCTGTCGAACGCGACGCCCGGCGGCCCGCGCCATGCGTTGGGCATGCATAAGGCGATCCTGGACGCGGTCGCGGCCGGCGATGGCGAGGGCGCTTATCAGCGCATGGTCGAGCTGTTGGACAACACCATGATCGACGTCCATCGCGCGCTCGATTGGGCGCGGACCGGGGAGCCCGGCGCGCCGGATCCGGTCAAGACCGTGTTGTCGGCATCGCTGCGCCGTAGCTGAAACCGATCATATCCTCATACAAATGACTTGACCTGCCCGCCGGGCGGCGCGTTCCTTGGTGGGAACAAAGAAGCGCCCGACCCGGAGGAGACTGGCCGATGTCGGCTGAGGAGAAGACGGCGAAACTGGTCCGAACCCCGTTCGGGCGTTTGGCCGGCGGCACGGAAATCGACGCTTACCATCTCAGCAACGCCAGCGGTTTCGCCGCGCGCATCCTGACCTATGGCGCCATCATCCAGGCGATCGAGGCGCCCGATCGCCAGGGCCGGATCGCCGATCTCGTCATGGGCTATGCGAGCCTGCAGGATTACCTCGACAAGCCGCAATTCTTCGGCGCGCTGGTCGGCCGCTACGGCAACCGCATCGCCGGCGGCCATTTCACGCTCGAGGGCCAGGACTACAGCCTGGCACTGACCAACCCGCCGAACGCGCTTCATGGCGGCGTCGTGGGTTTCGACAAGGTCGCCTGGGCGGTCGAGACCGCGAGCGACGGTGCCGAGGCGCTGCTGCGGCTCCGCTATGTCAGCGCCGATGGCGAGGAGGGCTATCCCGGTCGGCTGACGACCCATGTGACCTACCGGCTCGGCGCCGATAATGCGCTCGCGATCGAGTATCGGGCGACGACGGAGGCGCCGACCGTGCTCAACCTGACCAACCACAGCTATTTCAATCTGGCGGGCGAGGGCACGGGCGACATCCTCGACCATGTGGCCCTGCTCGATGCCGACGGCTTCACGCCGGTCGACGAGACCCTGATCCCGACCGGCGAGATCCGCGCCGTGGCGGACACGCCATTCGATTTCCGCACGCCCAGGCGGATCGGCGATCGGATCCGCGACGCACGCGACCGGCAGATCCTCTATGGCCGCGGCTATGATCACAATTTCGTGCTGCGCGAGCGGCAGCCGGGCAATCCCACGCGGGCGGCCCGTGTGGTCGATCCGGCGTCCGGCCGCGTGCTGGAAGTGCTGACCGACCAGCCGGGCATGCAGTTCTATACGGCGAATTTCCTCGTCGGCGACCGGGTCGGCAAGTCGGGCCGCTTCTATCGGCAGGGCGACGCCTTCTGCCTGGAGACCCAGCATTTCCCGGACTCGCCGAACCATCCGGAATTCCCCTCGACCGTGCTCAGGCCGGGCGAGGAATTCCGGTCGACCACGATCTTCCGCTTCTCGGTGGATTGAGGTGTCTCTTGTCCGTCATTCCCGCGAAAGCGGGAATCCAGCAGGAGCCGCGTCTGCGGCGATGAGACTCTTTATCCGCGCTACCGCGCGTAAATGCTGGATTCCCGCCTGCGCGGGAATGACGGGGGAAGCGACATCACGCCGCCTCCTGGTCCTTCGCCTCGCCGAACAGATAATCGATGTCGTCGAGCTCGATGCCGGCGAACTCGCCGCCTTCGGCGCCCAGGGCGATATTGGCCAGCGCCGCCTTGCGCTCCTGCAGCTCGACGATGCGTTCCTCGACCGTGCCGGCGGCGATCAGCTTATAGACGAAGACCGACTTGGTCTGGCCGATACGGTGGGCGCGGTCGGACGCCTGGTCCTCGGCGGCCGGGTTCCACCACGGGTCGTAATGGATGACCGTGTCGGCGGAGGTGAGGTTGAGGCCGCGGCCGCCGGCCTTCAGGCTGATCAGGAACAGCGGCACTTCCAGCGCCTCGAAACGGCGGACGGGGGTCGCCCGGTCGGCCGTGTCGCCGCGCAGCTCGACGAAGTCGATATTGACCTTGCGGACCGCCTCCTTGATCAGGTCGAGCATCGAGGTGAATTGCGAGAACAGCAGGATGCGCCGGCCCTCGGCGATCATCTCGACCATCATCTCCATCAGCTCGTCGAGCTTGCTCGACATTTCGACCGCGCGGGCGGCCGGCAGCTTGACCAGCCGTGGATCGCAGCAGACCTGGCGCAGCTTCAGGAGCGCATCCAGGAGCACGATCTTGCCCTGGCCCGGATTGCGCTCGGACAGCTCGTGCCGGAGCTTGTCGTAGAGTGTCACGCGGATGGTCTCGTACAGCTCGCGCTGTTCCGGGGCGAGCGAGACGCGGCGGACGATCGTGTGCTTGGGCGGCAGGTCGCTCGCGACCTCGGCCTTGGTCCGGCGCAGGATGAACGGCCGGATGCGGCGGATCAGCTGGTCGCGGCGGACCTCGTCGCCCTTCTTTTCGATCGGCGTGCGGAAGCGCTTGGCGAAGCCGCGCCGGTCGCCCAGCAGGCCCGGCATCAGGAACGCGAACTGCGCCCACAGCTCTTCGAGATTATTCTCGATCGGCGTGCCGGACAGGCACAGCTTGTGCCGGGTCTTCAGCTGGCAGACGGCGCGGAAGGTCTTGGATTCCGGGCTCTTGATCGCCTGGGCCTCGTCCAGCACGACCAGATGCCATTCCATCTCGGCCATGATCTCGATATCGCGCGCCAGGACCGTGTAGGTCGTGATCACGATCTCGGTCTCGCCCAGCGCGTCGCGCCGTTCGTGGCGGTCGAGCCCATGCAGCACGACGATGCGCAGATGCGGCGCAAACTTGCCCAGCTCCGCGGTCCAGTTCGGAACCAGGCTGGTCGGCAGCACGATCAGCACCGGCTGGTCCAGGCGGCCGGCGCGCTTTTCCTCGACGATATGGGCGATGGTCTGGGCCGTCTTGCCCAGGCCCATGTCGTCGGCCAGGATGCCGGCGATGCCATGGCCGGACAGGTGCTGCAGCCAATCGAGGCCCTGGGCCTGGTACGGCCGCAGCGTGCCCTTGAACAGCGCCGGCACCGGCACCGTCTCGATCGACAGATCGTCGCGGAACCGTTCGACATAGCTGCGGATATGGGCGGCGTTCTGCCAGCGGGCGATCAGCACCTCTTCCAGGTCGAGCACGGCCGGGGCCTCGCTCGCCGGCAGCAGCAGCGCCCCGCTCGACGTCCGGCGCGACGCCTCGATCAGGTCGCTCATCGTCGCCAGCATGCGCGCGATACGCTCGACCGGCAGGGCCAATACGCGGCCGTCGTCCAGCACGGTGTGGATCTTGCCGTCGACCTGCGGAATGGCGTCCAGCCCGCCCTGGTCCAGGATGCGCGACAGGATCGGCAGCAGCGGCAGGCGCACGCCCTCGACCTCGATGCCCAGCTCCAGCGAAAACCAGCCGCCCTCGTCGTCGGCGATGCGCATGTCGATCTCGCCGATGACATCGACGACCTGGGGCCCGAAGCCCTCTTCGATATCGACGCGCCAGCCGAGCGCCTGCAAGGCCGGGACGCGTTCGGCGCCGAAGCGCTGCCAGCGCTCGGCCGCGTCCTTGCCGCGGAACAGATAGATGCGCTTGCCCTTGGAGGCGGCCTTGGTCTGGACCCGGACCTGCATGAAGCCCTCTTCGCGCAGCTGCGCCTCGGCCTTCATCTCGGCGGCCCGGTCGCGGCGCAGGAACGTGGGCTCGCGCGCGCCGTCCTCGACCTTGACGAATTGCCGCTCGTCGTCCGGCTCGGCCACGCCGTCGCCATAGCCGAAGCCCAATGTCAGCGCGTCGATCTGCATGATCCGGCCCATCTCGTCCGGACCCTCGATCCGGCCCAGGCGCAGGACCGGCACCATCGGCTTGTCGAGGATGACCAGCTCGGCCGGCGTGGCGCGGGGCACGATCGGGCGGGCGGGTGCGGCGGCGGCGCGCAGGCCGATCGTGCCGCGCCGGCCGACCGGACGCTTTGCCGCGGTGGCGGTCGGCGCCCGCGGCACGGCCATGCCCAGATGACCGCTCTGGGCATCGACGTACCACAGGCTGGTCCCGGCGCGCAGCACGGCGGATTTCGGCGGCAGGTCGGGGGCCTGGGCCGCATCGAACACGCGCTGCGGGCCCTTGATCAGCCGCTTGTTGGACGGCTTCCAGCGGGCGAGGCCGGAGCCGACGAGCTGGTCGAGCAGACGGGCGGCGACCTGGGGTTCGGAGGCTGCGACGGTGACGCGCGTCTCGTCGCCGCCGATCAGGCGGGCCAGCGCGCGTTCGGCCGGCGAGCGTTCGATCTCTTCACCAATCCGGCGCGGACTGACCGGCTCGACCTGGCCGGTGCGGTCATGCTCCAGCACGGGCGAGACGAAGCAGCAGGCGCCGCCGGTGCCGGGCTCCAGCAGGAAGACGAGGCGCGTGCGCTCCTTGGGCGGGGCGGACAGCAGGTTGGCGAGAAAGCTCTGCTGCTGCTGCCGGCGCCATTCGGGATATTTGTCGAGCACGCCCAGGGCCGACGCGGCCAGATGCAGGCAATGGGCCTGACCACAGGCGCATTGGCCGGGGAAGATGACGCGGGCGCTGACCACGGCGGGCGCCATGGCACAGCGATATTGCCGGTCGCCTTCCTTGACGACGCCCTGGATGGTGTCGCCGTCGATATGCAGGGCGACGTTGCCCGCCAGAAGCAGGGTGCGGCCGCGGGCCAGCGTGCGGGCGTCGAAAGCGCGGCCGAGGTCCTCGGACGAATACGGAATTGCCATGGGGTGGGGGCTGCGCCGCTCTGCGGTGAGAAAGGAATCGTGGTTCTGCGGCCAGAGGGCCATCGCGGTCAAGCGAATGCGACCCCAACGGCCTCTCGACCCCGAAACTTGGTGCCCGATGGCACCGCGTGCAAGACTGGCGGCCTTCATGGCTGCCGGGCGTGAATGAAGAGGGAGTTCTGGAATTATGGCTGACAATCAACGTACCAAGCTGCGCAGCCAACTCTGGTGGGACAATCCCGGCAATCCGGGCATGACCGCGCTCTATCTGGAGCGCTATCTGAATTTCGGCCTGACGCGGGACGAACTGCAATCGGGCAAGCCGGTGATCGGCATCGCCCAGACCGGCAGCGATCTGTCGCCGTGCAACCGCCATCATATCGAGCTGGCGAGCCGGGTCCGGGACGGCATCCGCGATGCCGGCGGCCTGCCGATGGAATTTCCGGTTCATCCGATCCAGGAGACCGGCAAGCGGCCGACCGCGGCGCTCGACCGGAATCTCGCTTATCTGGGATTGGTCGAAGTGCTGTACGGCTATCCCTTGGACGGCGTCGTGCTGACCACGGGGTGCGACAAGACGACGCCGGCCATGCTGATGGGGGCGGCGACCGTCGATCTGCCGGCGATCGTGCTGTCCGGCGGTCCGATGCTCGACGGCCATTTCGAGGGTGAGCTCGCCGGGTCCGGCACGGTCGTGTGGGAGGCGCGCCGGCGCCATGCCCTGGGCCTGATCGACTATGCCAAATTCATCGACATGGTCGCGGCGTCGGCGCCCAGCGTCGGCCATTGCAACACCATGGGCACCGCCAGTTCGATGAATGCGATGGCCGAGGCGCTTGGCATGTCGCTGCCGGGCTGCGCCGCCATCCCCGGGCCCTATCGCGAGCGTCAGCAGATCGCGTACGAGACCGGCCGGCGCGCGGTGGCACTGGTGCGCGAGAATCTCAGGCCGTCGGATATCATGACGCGGGCGGCGTTCGAGAACGCGATCGTCGTGGCCTCGGCCATCGGCGCGTCGACCAACTGCCCGCCGCACGTCAATGCGATCGCCCGCCATATCGGCGTCGAACTCACCAACGACGACTGGGACCGCATCGGCTACGAGATCCCGCTGCTGGTCAACATGCAGCCGGCCGGCAAATATCTGGGCGAGACCTATTATCGGGCCGGCGGTCTGCCGGCGGTGCTGGGCGAGCTGAAGCGCCATGGCAAGCTGCGCGAGCAGGCGGTGACCGTGACCGGCCGCACCATCGGCGAGATCACCGGCGACGCCAAATCGACCGACCCGGATGTCATCCGCCCCTGGGACAATCCCCTGAAGGAAAAGGCCGGTTTCGTGCAGCTGAAGGGCAACCTGTTCAACAGCGCGATCATGAAGACCTCGGTCATCTCCGAGGAATTCCGCCGGCGCTATCTGGCGACACCGGGCGACGAGGATGCGTTCGAAGGCCGGGCGATCGTATTCGACGGGCCGGAGGACTATCACCACCGGATCAACGATCCCGCGCTTGAGATCGATGCCCATTGCATCCTGGTCATCCGCTATTGCGGGCCGGTGGGTTATCCGGGCTCGGCCGAGGTCGTCAACATGCTGCCGCCCGACGCGCTGGTGAAGCAGGGCGTGAACGAGCTGCCCTGCATCGGCGATGGCCGTCAGAGCGGCACGTCGGGCAGCCCGTCGATTCTCAACGCCTCGCCCGAGGCGGGCGTGGCCGGCGGCCTAGCGCTGCTCCGGACCGGCGACAAGCTGCGCATCGACCTGAAGAAGCGCAGCGCCAACATCCTGATCACCGACGGCGAACTGGCCCAGCGGCGCAAGGATCTGAAGCTGCCGGAATTCGTCAACCAGACGCCCTGGCAGGAGATCTATCGCGCCCATGTCGGCCAGCTCGACACCGGCGGCGTGCTGGAAACGGCGGTCAAATACCAGCGCATCGCCGAAACCTTCGGCGTGCCGCGGGACAATCACTAGAGCCTGGTCCGATCAAGCCTGCTCGGCTTGATCGGTGAATCAGTCTCTAAATATTTGATCTGGGCGATTCAGATATGAGGCCGAGCAGGCCTCATATCATCGCGCTTCGCCGTCATTCCCGCATCGGCACTAGGCTATGTACATATCTTTCTGTTTCATTTCAGATGGTTAGTCTTTTACATCGTCATGGCCGGGCTTGACCCGGCCATCCACGTGGTTGGGCAAGCCGATTTCACGGCCAAACAGGGCTCCGGCGGAG
>JAQGIC010000128.1 GCA_028288725.1 Rhodospirillales bacterium | reverse complement strand
CTAGGGACGGAACGACGGTTCAGATCCGTCCCTGATCGCGCGGATCCGTGCGCTAACGATCTTCATCGCGCCGCGCGGCATCGGCCGCTTCCGCGAGATCCTCCATGAACTCGAAAAACCGCTTCGACTGACCGATGAACAAACCGCTGGCCGTGAGTGCCGTGAGCGCCGCGCGGGCGGCACCGGCGGTGCGGGTCGGTCTGATGATCGAAACCCGTGGAAGGTTCGGCCTGAGGAAGGGGCAGGGCTCCGGCATGATCAGGTTGGTCCGGAAGTCCTCGCCGCCCGGCGTGACGTTGAGGTTCGGAAACACGAGCTTGGGATTGGTCGGATCGGTCAAGGGTGCCAGCGGTGCGTTGACCGCGTTGCCGGCCTTGTCGTGCCAGGTCTGGAAATGAGCTATCTCGGTTCCGCCGATGCTGAGCACGACGCGCAGGACCTCCGCATCGTTCACGCGCAGCGCCAGCGACGGATAGAGGCTGGTGCCGCCCTGCTCGATGGTGCCGAAATGGAAGCCGGCCGTGTTGGCGATGGCCTGAATATGGTCGGGCGGCCCGAGGTCCGCGTCGCTTCTGGGAATAGCCGGGAACTGCCCTTTCGCCAGGCTGGGGACCGCCTGGGCGAAGCTGAACAGCGGGTCGAGATCGGGATTCTCGGTCCGGCTGCGGTAGCGTGTGTACCAGCTGGTATCGACCGTAAGCTTCATGAGGTTAGTAAGCCGGCCGATCTGGTTGGCGCCGGTCGCCTTGCTGCTGGGCAACGTGCGAAACGCGTCGAGGTTGACGGGCCGCGCGCCCTTCGAGACCAGGAACGCGTTGATGAAGACCTCGTGGGTGAGTTCATCCTCGGTGTTGTCGTGAATATACTGGTCCATGTCGCCGTCGAGGTTCTGCAGCGCCTTGGTATAGGCCGGACTGCCGCCCGTGGGCAGGCCCGGAAGTTCGCTGTCCTGGGTCCCGCCCAGTTCGGCATATTGCAGCCAGAGATCGGTCTCGATGATCTCGGCCGCGGCCAGGAAGCGGAGAATGGCGGCATCGCCGCGCGATATTCCGGCTCTGGACGAACTCGTCACTTGAGCGAAGGCAACGGGTGCGCTGGTGACCAGCGCAGCGCCGGCGAGGGCGCCGGTCTTGAGGAATGCACGTCGATCGGAATGTGGAATCTCGACCATTCGTATCCTCCCATGGGAACCTGGATGGCTCCTGTCCGCATCGGGGTGCTGCGGCAGATGCGGGGCGACGGCCGCCGCTCGATGCGCAAAGGCCAGACTCGGTCGGCCGCGGTTTATTCCGGACAAATGCCACTATCTTGCATTGTTGATCGCTCAAGCGACTTGACCGAACGCCCGGTCGTCCGGATAGTTTAAATATAAACTATATGGAATCATCATGCCGCTCGATATCGAGGCCGTTCCGTCCGACCGGGAAAGCGCCGTCGCCGAGGATGACCGGCTGCAGCTGCGGCTGTGGCTGCGCCTCCTGACCTGTAGCGATCTGATCGAGGAGCGGGTGCGCGGGCGGCTCAGAACCGAGTTCGCGACCAGCCTGCCACGCTTCGACGTGCTGGCGCAGCTGGACCGCTCGCCGGACGGGCTGACCATGAGCGCGCTGTCGTCGCGACTGATGGTTTCCAACGGCAATGTCACCGGCCTGATCGAGGCGATGGCGCGTGACGGGCTGGTCGAGCGGCGCGCCAATCCGGCCGACGGGCGCAGCGCGCTGATCAGCGCCACGATGGCGGGGCGGGAATTGTTCCAGCGCATGGCGCCGGCGCATCAGGGTTGGATCGACGATATGATGGCCGGCATGAGCCGTGCCGAGATGGTGCTGGCGCTCGAACTGTTGGGCAAGCTCAAGCAGTCGGTGCGGGCATGAAAATTAGTTTCGACCTGAAATGGGTGGCGCCATGAAGATCGTCTGCATCGGCGGCGGGCCGGCCGGGCTCTATTTCGCCATTCTGATGAAAAAGGCGAACCCGGCGCACGACATCACGGTCTATGAGCGCAACCGGCCGCACGACACGTTCGGCTGGGGCGTGGTGTTCTCCGACCAGACGCTGGCGAACCTCAAGGGCGGCGACGCGGTCAGCCAGCAGCGCATCATCGACAGCTTCGCCCATTGGGACGATATCGACATTCATTTCAAGGGCCGCTGCATCACGTCCGGCGGCCACGGTTTCTGTGGCATCGCGCGCCGCCATCTGTTGGCGATTCTGCACGACCGCGCGGCCGAGCTCGGGGTCACCCTGGCTTTCGAGCGGGAGGTGGCGGACGTCGCCGATTTCGTCGACGCCGATCTGGTCGTCGCGGCCGATGGCATCAACAGCCGGATCCGCGCGGCCCATGCCGGTCATTTCCGGCCCTCGGTCACGGCCCAGGCCAACAAGTTCACCTGGCTCGGCACGAAGAAGCTGTTCGACGCCTTCACCTTCATCTTCGTCCGGACCGAATGGGGTTGGTTCCAGGCCCATGCCTATCGGTTCGACGACGAGACCTCGACCTTCATCGTCGAGACGCGGGAGGAGACCTGGGCTGCGGCCGGTCTGGCCGAGGCCGACACGGCCCGGACCATCGCCTTCTGCGAGCGCCTGTTCCAGCCCTGGCTCGACGGCGCGCCGCTGATGGCCAACAGCCGGCATCTGAAGGGTTCCGACTGGATCAATTTTCCGCGCGTCTCGAACGAGACCTGGGTCAAGGGCAACCTGGTGCTGATGGGCGACGCCGCGCATTCGGCGCATTTCTCGATCGGGTCGGGCACCAAGCTGGCGCTCGAAGACGCGATCGGGCTGGCCGAGGCGTTCCGGCACCATGGCGAGGACGTGCCGACGGTGCTGGCGGCCTACGAGGCCGAGCGGCGCATCGAGGTGCTGAAGATCCAGTCGGCCGCGCGCAACTCGACCGAATGGTTCGAACATGTCGAACGCTATGCCGGGCTGGAGCCGGAGCAGTTCGCCTATTCGCTCCTGACCCGCAGCCAGCGCGTCAGCCACGAGAACCTGCGCCTGCGCGACCGGACCTATCTGGACGGGGTCGAGCGCTGGCTGGGATCCCGGGCCGGCGTCGAGCGGCCGACCCCGCCGATGTTCCTGCCCTTCACGCTGCGCGGCATGACGCTCGCCAACCGTATCGTGGTCTCGCCCATGGCGACCTACAGTGCCGCGGACGGATTGCCCGGCGATTTCCATCTGGTCCATCTGGGCGCCCGGGCACTCGGCGGGGCCGGCCTGATCTTCACCGAGATGACCTGCGTGACGCCCGAGGGGCGCATCACGCCGGGCTGCGCCGGGATCTATCGGGGCGATCAGGTCGCCGCCTGGGCCCGCATCGTCCGGTTCGTGCAGGACCAGTCGAGCGCGAGATTTTGCCTCCAGCTCGGCCATTCGGGTCCCAAGGGCTCGACCAAGCGCGGCTGGGACGGCATGGACCAGCCGCTCGATACCGGCAATTGGCCGCTGCTGGCGCCCTCGGCAGTGGCCTGGAGCGCCCGGAACCAGGTGCCGCGCGCGATGGACCGGGCCGATATGGATGCGGTCCGCGATGCATTCGTTGCCGCGACCCGCGCGGCTGAGACGGTCGGGTTCGACATGGTCGAGCTGCACGCCGCCCACGGCTATCTGCTGTCGGCCTTCATCTCGCCGCTGACCAACCGGCGCGAGGACGGTTACGGCGGCAGTCTCGCCAATCGGCTGCGCTTTCCGCTGGAAGTGTTCGGCGCCATGCGCGCGGCCTGGCCGGCGGCCAAGCCGATGTCGGTCCGCATCTCGGCGACCGACTGGGTGCCCGGCGGCGTCGATCCGGCCGAGGCGGTCGAGATCGCCCGCGCGTTCCAGGCCGCGGGCGCCGACCTGATCGACGTGTCGGCGGGCCAGACCTCGCCCGATGCGAAGCCGGTCTATGGTCGCATGTTCCAGACGCCGTTCGCCGACCGCATCCGCAACGAGGTCGGCATCGCGACCATGGCGGTCGGCAATATCACGGAAGCCGACCAGGCGAATTCGATCCTGGCGGCCGGCCGGGCCGACCTGGTGGCGCTGGCCCGGCCGCATCTGGCCGATCCGCATTGGACGCTGCATGCCGCCGCCGCCGCCGGCCATGAGGGCCAGGCCTGGCCGAAGCCCTACCTGCCGGGCAAATTCCAGCTCGACCGGCTGCTCGCCAAGGAGGCCGCCCATGAGTAGTACCAGCAGTAGCAAGCCGCTGAAGGGCCTGAGCGCTGTCGTGACCGGCGGGGCCAAGGGCATCGGCCTCGCCATCGCGCGACGGCTGGCGCTCGAGGGCGCCGATCTGATCATCCTCGGCCGCGATGCCGCGGCACTCGACGAGGCCGCCGATGCGCTGCGGTGCAGCCAGGTCGTGGCCGACGTCACGGACCCGGCGGCGCTCGAACGCGGCTTCGCGCTGATCGGCCATTTCGACATCCTGGTCAACAATGCCGGGGCGGCGCTGTCGAAGCCGTTCGGCAAGCTGGAGCCGGAGGATTGGAACGCGATGCTGGCGCTCAACCTAACCGCGGCCTATCACACCAGCCGCCTGGCGCTGCCGGGCATGCTGGCGCGGCGCTGGGGCCGTATCGTCAATATCGCCTCGACCGCCGGCCTGAAGGGTTATGCCTATACCACCGCCTATTGCGCGGCGAAGCACGGCCTGATCGGGCTGACCCGGTCGCTGGCGCTGGAGACGGCGAAGACCGGCGTCACGGTCAACGCGGTCTGTCCCGGCTTCACCGACACGGACCTGGTCGCCCGCGCGGCCGAGCTGATCGAAGCCAAGACCGGGCGCAGCCCTGAGGAGACCAAGGCGCTTTTTGCGGGCCACAGCCCGCAGGAGCGGCTCATCCAGCCCGACGAGGTGGCCGACGCGGTCGCCTATCTGTGCCGGCGCGAGGCGGCCGCCATGACCGGGCAATCGCTGATCGTGGCCGGTGGAGAGGTGATGTGATGGATTTCAGCAATTTCGCGCCGAAGCATTTCCTGTGGCGGCTCGACGGCAAGGTCGCGACCATCACCTTGAACCGGCCGGAGCGGAAGAACCCGCTGACCTTCGAATCCTATGCCGAGCTGCGCGACGTGTTCCGCGCGCTGGCATCGGCGGACGCGGTCAAGGCGATCGTGCTGACCGGCGCCGGCGGGAATTTTTCCTCGGGCGGCGACGTGTTCGAGATCATCGGCCCGCTGACCCGGATGAAGATGCCGGAACTGCTTGCCTTCACCCGTATGACCGGCGATCTGGTCAAGGCGATGCGGGCTTGCCCGCAACCGATCCTGGCCGCGATCGACGGGATCTGCGCCGGTGCCGGTGCCATCATGGCCATGGCGTCCGACCTGCGCTACGGCACGGCCGAGGCCAAGGTCGCGTTCCTGTTCACCCGCGTCGGGTTGGCCGGTTGCGACATGGGCGCCTGCGCCATGCTGCCCCGGATCATCGGCCAGGGCAGGGCGGCGGAACTGCTCTATACCGGCCGCAACCTGGGCGGCGTCGAGGCCGAGCGCTGGGGCTTCTTCAACGGGCTGATCGCGCGCGAGACTTTGGTCGACGAGGTCACGGTCCTGGCGGCCCGGCTCGCCGACGGCCCGACCTTCGCCCATGGCATGACCAAGACCATGCTGCACCGGGAATGGGCGATGGATCTGGACACCGCGATCGAGGCCGAGGCCCAGGCCCAGGCGATCTGCATGCAGACGGGGGATTTCCGCCGGGCCTACGAGGCGTTCGCGGCCAAGCAATCGCCCAAGTTCGAGGGCAATTGATGGCCGACAAAAGCTATCTGCGCTGGCCGTTCTTCGAGGATCGCCATCGCGCCCTGTCCGATCGGCTCGAAGCCTGGGCCGGGACCGCGCTGGCCGCTCCGCATCACGGCGACGTCGATGCGACCTGCCGCGCGCTGGTGACGGCGCTGGGCGAGGCCGGCTTTCTGGCCGTCGCGGTGCCGGAAGCGGGCGCCGCGGCGCTCGACGTGCGCAGCCTGTGCCTGGTGCGCGAGACGCTGGCGCGCCATTCGGCGCTCGCCGATTTCGCCTTCGCCATGCAGGGGCTCGGCACCGGCTCGATCACACTCTGCGGCACCGACGCGCAGCGCGCCCGCACCCTGCCCGCCGTGCGCGCCGGCCGGGCCATCGCCGCTTTCGCGCTGTCCGAACCCGATGCCGGATCGGATGTCGCCGCCCTGAGCCTGTCGGCAACCAAGGTCGCGGGCGGCTGGCGGCTCGAGGGCGTGAAGACCTGGATTTCGAACGGCGGCATCGCCGACCATTATGTCGTGTTCGCCCGAACTGGCGACGGGCCCGGGACCAAGGGCATTTCGGCCTTGATCGTCCCGGCCGCGACCCCCGGGCTGGAGATCGCCGAGCGGATCCAGGTGATGGCGCCGCACCCGCTCGCCACCCTGCGCTTCTCCGATTGCATCGTGCCGGACGACGCCTTGCTGGGTCGGCCGGGCGAGGGCTTCAAGATCGCCATGGCGACGCTCGACATCTTCCGCCCGACCGTGGGGGCGGCCGCGCTCGGCATGGCGCGGCGCGCACTCGACGAGGCGCTGGCCCGGGCCAGGACCCGCATGATCGGCGGCAAGCCGCTGGCCGATCAGCAGCTGATCCAGGCCAAGCTCGCCGATATGGCGCTCCAGATCGATGCCGCGGCCCTGCTGGTCTATCGCGCCGCCTGGACCCGCGACATCGAGCAGCGCCGCATCACGCGCGAGGCGGCGATGGCCAAGCTCTATGCGACCGAGATGGCGCAAAAGGTGATCGACGCCGCGGTGCAGATCTTCGGCGGCCTGGGCGTCAAGACCGGGGTCAAGGTCGAGGAGCTGTATCGCGAGATACGCGCGCTTCGGATCTACGAGGGGGCGAGCGAAGTGCAGCAGCTGATCATCGCGCGCCAAACCCTGCAGGAGATGGCACCTTGAAGTTCCTGCAGCCGCCCGGCTGGCCGCGCGCCAAGGGCTATTCGAACGGCATCGCCGCCACGGGCGAGACGATCTTCGTCGGCGGCCAGATCGGCTGGGACGAGACCGGCGCCTTTGCCGAAGGCTTGGCCGAGCAGATCGAGCGCACGCTCGCCAATATCGTGGCCGTGCTGGCCGAGGCCGGCGCCGGCCCGGCCGACATCACGCGCCTGACCTGGTACCTGGTCGATATCGAGGATTA
>JAQGIC010000114.1 GCA_028288725.1 Rhodospirillales bacterium | reverse complement strand
AGGCGCGTGCTGAAGGACGGCATCTTCGACACGTTCAGCGCCGGCATCGTGCTGCGCGCCGGCGGCCCCAGCGCCTATGCCGCGATCGGGCCGGAGATCCGCTTCGACATGCGGCGGCCGACATAACGTTCCGTCATTCCCGCAGGCGCTAGGCTATGTACATATTTTCTGTTTTATTTCAGATGGTTAGCCTTTTACATGGTCATGGCCGGGCTTGACCCGGCCATCCACGTGGTTGGGCAAGCCGATTTCATGGCCAAACAGGGCTCCGGCGGAGGGGGCGTGGATGCCCGGGTCAAGCCCGGGCATGACGGAGTGTTAGGGTAACGCACTGATTTCAAAAGCTGAAAACAGATATGTACATAGTCTAGCGCCTGCGCGGGAATGACGAGATTTCAGCTCGCCTTCCCCAGCCCCTTTTCCACGATCCACCTCGAGCCGGCGCCGGGAAATTCCGCGCGGATGATCGTGCTGCCGGTGTCGGCGACGAATTTTTCCAAATGCTTGTCCGGCTTACCGCGTCCGATCAGAAAGCCGCCTTCGCGCAGCAGGGGCCAGGCATCGCGCCAGGGCGCGGCACCGCCGGCGCCGGGGCCCAGCTGGACCAGATCGACCAGCACATGCTGGGTACCCAGATAGGCCGTGTCCTTGCCATAGCGCTTCGGCAGCGCGGTCACGGTTTCCTCCAGGCCCGCGGCCTCGATGCGTTTGCGCAGCTTTTCCTCGTCGCTCTCGCTCGGCACGCCGGTCGCGAGCACCATGCAGGCGAGACCGATGGCGCGGGCGGTACGGCCCAGCGCCATGGCGATGGCGCCGTCGCCGGCGCCCAGCACCAGGATCTCCCGGGGTTTCAACTTGCCCAGCAGTTCGGCCAGGATCGGGTTGTCTGGCGAGAACCGGCGGACGGGTGCCGAGGGCGGCGGGGCAGGGCGCCAGCCGTCGACCAGATGCGTCAGCCGGGTCACGCCCCGACGCCGCTCCGAGGGCAGCTCGATGCCCTTCTGTCGAAAATTCTGCAGGCGGACCAGATGCAGCGCGTCCGCCGCGCCGATCATATAGAAGCTGGTCGCAAGGCCGGTGCCGTTGCCCTGGTGACCGGATCTCAACCGGTCGAACACCAGACGGTCCGAGCCGCGGCCGTCGGCGAAGGGCGTGAGCGACCAGGCCGGCAGGATCTCGTGACACGCCAGCTTGTCGATCATCAGGCTCGACGGGTCGACGAAGCCGCCGAACCGTTCCTGAAACATCCCGGCGTCGGGGCCGACGGATTCCCATTCATCGATGCAGATCGTCTCGGCACTGTCCGGCTCGACGAACCAGCGATGCGACCAGCTCCAGTCATGCCCCGCGATCGCCTCGCGCAGGCTGGACAGATGATCGCACGCCCACCAATTGTCATCGTCCAGATAGGCGACATACTGGCTGTTGGCGGCATAGGTCAGCAAGGTACGCAGGCTGCCTGTCACGTGGTTGGGGTAGAGCCCGCCGTGGCGGGCGGAGGTCGAATAACCAGGGTCGAACAGGTCGAGCGCCACATGCGGCGGGCATTCGGCCGCGAGCTGGTCCAGCAGGGCGCGGTCGCCCTCGGCCTTGTCGATGCCGATCAGGATCTGGATGCGCTGGGCGAACCTTTGTTCATAGACCGACCGGACCGCCCGAACCAGCGCGGGTCGCAGCAGGGTCGGCAGAATCACGGCCGCGCCATAGGGCCGCTGCCGGTCGCCATGGTCGGCCAGCGATCGGATCAGGCCGGCGTCACGCGTTGCCATCGACGGCTTTCCCCAATGTTCCACTGGAAAAACGAGGATGGGCACCGATTGCTGCCGATTGGCGACGTGATGGTAACAATGCATTTCGGTCCGTCGGAGCCTTGACCCTCGGGGCCGGCGCGGGATAGACCGCTTGACCATGGTCAAATTCATCATCTACGCGCTGCTGGCCTATATCGCCTGGCACTTCGTCCGTCGCATTCTGGCCGGACTGGGTGCGGCACCGGCGGCCAAGCCGACGCGGCCGGCCGAGACGGGCCCGGCGGAGGCCTCGCGGATCGAGGCCCAGGACCTGGTGCGCTGCACGGTCTGTGGCAGTTATGTCGCGGCGCGCTGCGCTCGGACGAACTGTCCGCAATAAAATCCCGAGCACAGCCGTTTTTGGCTGCGACGCATGCGTGAGATCGGCTTGACCCCAGCTTGACCCTTGGGCGGACGGTCTTTAGGTTGCGCCGCAACGAAGTAAGAATTTCGAGGGTTCTGCAGCATGGCGATGGTGCCGAACGGGCCGTCCGGCAACAGCTTCCAATCCCTGATCCTGCGTCTGCAGTCCTTTTGGGCCGCGCAGGGCTGTGTGATTCTCCAGCCCTATGACGTCGAAGTCGGGGCGGGCACCTTCCATCCGGCAACGACATTGCGTGCGCTGGGGCCGGACGCCTGGCGCGCCGCCTATGTGCAGCCTTGCCGCCGGCCGACCGACGGGCGCTATGGCGACAACCCCAATCGGTTGCAGCATTATTACCAGTTCCAGGTGATTCTGAAGCCGTCGCCGGCCGACAGCCAGCAGCTGTATCTCGATAGCCTGAAGGCGCTCGGCGTCGATACCTCCCTGCATGACATCCGCTTCGTCGAGGACGACTGGGAAAGCCCGACCTTGGGTGCCTGGGGCCTCGGCTGGGAATGCTGGCTCGACGGCATGGAAGTCAGCCAATTCACCTATTTCCAGCAGGTCGGCGGCATCGAATGCGCCCCGGTCTCGACCGAACTGACCTACGGCCTCGAACGGCTCGCGACCTATATCCAGGGCGTGGAGAGCATCTATGACCTGGACTATAACGGCGCGCCGGGCGCCCTGAACCTGACCTATCGCGACGTGTTCCAGCGCAACGAGCGCGAATTCTCCGCGTTCAATTTCGAGCACGCCAACGTCGAGAAGCTGTTCCAGCATTTCAAGGATGCCGAGGAAGAGTGTCAGGCGCTGCTGACGGCGCGATTGCCGCTGCCCGCCTACGACCAGTGCATGAAAGCGAGCCATCTGTTCAATCTGCTGGATGCGCGCGGCGTGATCAGCGTGACCGAGCGGGCGAGCTATATCGGCCGGGTCCGCGCGCTGGCCAAGGGCTGCTGCGAAGGCTGGCTCAGCGCCGGCCAGATGGCGGGGAACTGAGTTATGCCCGATCTGCTGCTCGAGCTTCTGTCCGAAGAGATTCCAGCCCGCATGCAGGCCCAGGCCGCCAAGGATCTGGCGCGGCTGATGACCGACAAGCTCGCAGCATTCGATCTGCCGGCGAAGTCGTCGGAGGCCTATGTGACACCGCGCCGGTTGACCCTGTTCGTCGAGGGGCTGCCCGAGCGTCAGCCGGACCGGACGGTCGAGGTCAAGGGCCCGCGCGTGGGCGCACCCGAACAGGCGCTGGCCGGCTTCCTGCGTTCGGCGGGCCTCACCTCGGCCGATGCCTGCGAGCAGCGCGACACCGGCAGGGGCGTCTTTTATTTCGCGGTCAGCAAGGTCGCCGGCCGCCCGGTCATCGACGTGCTGGCCGAAATCATCACCCAGGCGATGGACCAGCTGCCCTGGCCCAAGAGCATGCGCTGGGCCGGCCACGACGTGCGCTGGGTCCGCCCGCTGCACAACATCCTGGCGCTGTTGTGCGAGGGGACGGCCACCCGGGTCGTGCCGGTGGTCTGGGCGTTGGACCGCGCCAACGGCGGCAACGACAAGCTTGTCGCCAACGACCGCACGCGCGGCCATCGCTTCCTGGCGCCTGACGAATTCGCCGTCACCGGCTTCGCCGATTATCGCGCCAAGCTGGCCGAGCGGTTCGTCCTGCTCGACACGGCCGAGCGCAAGGCGAAGATCCTGGAGGAGGGCGCCAAGCTGGCGGCCGCCCGGAGTCTGGTGGTCAAGACCGACCCGGGCCTGCTCGACGAGGTCGCGGGCCTCATCGAATGGCCGGTCGTGCGGATGGGGGCGATCGAGCCCAAGTTCATGGACCTGCCGGCCGAGGTGCTGACCACCTCGATGCGCACGCACCAGAAATATTTCGCCGTCGAAACGAGGGAGGGCGTGCTTGCACCTTACTTCGTCGTCGTCGGCAATATGGTGACGAGCGACGGCGGCGCCCAGATGATCGCCGGCAACGAGCGCGTGCTGCGCGCCCGCCTGTCGGACGCGCAATTCTTCTGGGACCTGGACCGCGAGACCACGCTGGAAAGCCGCGTGGCCAAGCTGGGCGAGCGGGTGTTTCATGCCAAGCTCGGCTCGGTCTTGGACAAGGTCGAGCGGATGGTTGCGCTCTGCGAAGCGCTGGTGCCGCTGGTCCCCGGCGCGAACCTGGCGACGGCCCAGCGCACGGCGCGACTGGCCAAGGCGGATCTGTCCGCGAGTCTGGTCGGCGAATTTCCGGAACTGCAGGGCATCATGGGCCGCTATCTGGCGCGTCATGACGGCGAGGCCTCGGATGTGGCCGCCGCGGTCGCCGGCCATTACGCCCCGGCCGGCGCCGGCGATGCGGTGCCGACCGCGCCGCTGTCGATCGTGGTCTCGCTCGCTGACAAGATCGATACGCTGGCCGGCTTTTTCGCGATCGACGAGAAGCCGACGGGATCGAAGGACCCCTACGCGCTGCGACGCGCGGCACTCGGTATCATCCGCATCGTACTGGACAATAATCTACGGCTGCCGCTGCGACCGCTGATCGAACGCGGCATGACGCTCTATGGCGGTATTAGCATCCGTAACGGCAAGGATGTAGTCGACGCCCTCGTCGAATTCTTCGCCGATCGCCTGAAGGTGTTCCTGCGCGATCAGGGCGTGCGCCATGACCTGGTCAGCGCGGTGTTTGCCCAGGGCGGGCGCGACGATGATCTGGTGCAGCTGGTCGCCCGCGCCAAGGCGCTCGAAGGGTTCCTTGCCACCGACGACGGCGCCAATCTGTTGATCGCCTATCGCCGCGCCTTCAAGATCTCACAGATCGAAGAGAAGAAGGATGGCATGCTGCACCGCGAGATGGTCGAGACCGCCAAGCTTTCCCAGGCGGAAGAGATAAATCTCGCGGGATCACTCGGCACGATTGCTGCGTTAGCGAAGGACCGTTTGGCCGCCGAGGATTTCTCCGGCGCCATGGCGGAGCTCGCGAAGCTCAGGCCGACGGTCGACGCATTTTTTGAACATGTGACGGTGAATGCCGAGGAGCGGGATCTGCGCGTCAACCGGCTGCGTCTGCTGGCGCAGATCTGGAACACGCTCAACGAGGTCGCCGACTTCTCCAAGATCGAGGGCTGAGCATGACGAAATGGGTCTACACCTTTGGCGACGGCGTCGCCGAGGGCCGCGCGGACATGAAGAATCTGCTGGGCGGCAAGGGTGCCAACCTGGCCGAGATGAGCAATCTCGGGCTGCCGGTGCCGCCGGGCCTGACGATCACGACCGAGGTCTGCACCTATTTCTACGACAACGGCCAGAAATATCCGTCCGAGCTCAAGGCCGAGGTCGAGACCGCCATCGCCAAGATGGAAAAGCTGCTCGGCAACAAGTTCGGCGACAAGACCAACCCGCTTCTGGTCTCGGTCCGCTCCGGCGCCCGCGCGTCGATGCCGGGCATGATGGACACGGTATTGAACCTGGGCCTGAACGACGAGACGGTCGAGGGCCTGGCCGTCCGCTCCGGCGACCCGCGCTTCGCCTATGACAGCTATCGCCGCTTCATCCAGATGTACGGCCAGGTCGTGCTCGATGTGGAGCATCACCTGTTCGAGGAAATCCTCGAGAACCACAAGCTCGACACCGGCGCCCATCTCGATACCGACCTTTCGGCCGACGATTGGAAGCAGGTCGTCGCCGGCTACAAGGACGTGGTCGAGGAGCATCTGAAGGCGCCGTTCCCGCAGGATCCGCACGACCAGCTGTGGGGCGCCATCGGCGCGGTGTTCGGCAGCTGGATGAACCAGCGCGCCATCACCTATCGCCGTCTGCACGAGATTCCGGCCAGTTGGGGCACCGCCGTTAACGTCCAGGCCATGGTGTTCGGCAATATGGGCGACGACTGCGCGACCGGCGTCGCCTTCACGCGCAACCCTTCGACCGGCGAAGACCTGTTCTATGGCGAATATCTGGTCAATGCCCAGGGCGAGGATGTCGTGGCCGGCATCCGCACGCCGCAGCATCTGACCATCGCCGGCAAGATCACCAACGGCTCGACGCTGCCGGCCATGGAAGAGGTCATGCCGGGGGTGTTCCAGCAGCTGAACGACGTGCGTCTGCTGCTGGAAAAGCACTATCGCGACATGCAGGACATCGAATTCACCGTCCAGCAGCATAAGTTGTGGATGCTGCAGACCCGCACCGGCAAGCGCACCGCGCCGGCGGCGCTCAAGATCGCCGTCGACATGGCGCGCGAAGGCCTGATCGACCAGAAGGAAGCGGTGAAGCGCATCGATCCGGCGTCGCTCGATCAGCTGCTGCACCCGACGCTCGATCCCAAGGCCGAGAAGAAGGTGCTGGCCAAGGGCCTGCCGGCCTCGCCGGGTGCCGCGTCCGGCAAGGTCGTGTTCTCCGCCGACACGGCCGAGCATATGGCCGCCAAGGGCGAGGCGGTCATCCTGGTCCGCATCGAGACGAGCCCGGAGGACATCCACGGCATGCATGCCGCCAAGGGCATCCTGACCACGCGCGGCGGCATGACCAGCCACGCGGCGGTCGTCGCCCGCGGCATGGGCCGCGCCTGCGTCGCCGGTGCCGGCGACCTGCGCGTCGACTACAAGACCCAGCAGTTCACCGTGATGGGCCAGACGGTCAAGGCCGGCGACATCATCACCATCAACGGCTCGACCGGCGAGATCATCCTGGGCGAAGTGCCGACGATCCAGCCGGACCTGTCCGGCGATTTCGCCGAGCTGATGGTCTGGGCCGATGCGATCCGCACCTTGAAGGTGCGCGCCAATGCCGAGACGCCGCTCGACGCCCGCACCGCCCGCAAGTTCGGCGCCGAGGGCATCGGCCTCTGCCGCACCGAGCATATGTTCTTCGACACCGACCGCATCAATTCGATGCGCGAGATGATCCTGGCCGACGATACCGCCGGCCGCCGCAGGGCGCTCGACAAGCTCCTGCCGATGCAGCGCAGCGATTTCGTCGAGCTGTTCCGGATCATGCAGGGCCTGCCGGTTACGATCCGCTTCCTCGATCCGCCGCTGCACGAGTTCCTGCCGCACTCGGATGCCGAGTTCGAGGAGATCGCCAAGGTCACGGGCAAGGATATCGGCCTCGTCCGCCATCGGGCCGCGACCCTGCACGAGACCAACCCGATGCTGGGCCATCGCGGCTGCCGCCTGGGCATCACCTACCCCGAGATCTACGAGATGCAGGCCCGCGCCGTGTTCGAGGCGATGGTCGAGATCGAGCGGGAAGGCGGAGCCCCGATCATCGCCGAGATCATGATCCCGCTCGTCTCGATGAAAAAGGAGCTGGATCAGCTGAAGGCGCTGGTCGATACGGTCGCCGGTGAAGTCCGCGCCTCCTCGGGCATGAAGCTCGATTATCTGGTCGGCACCATGATCGAACTGCCGCGCGCGGCGATGACCGCCGACAAGATCGCCGAGACGGCCGAGTTCTTCTCGTTCGGCACCAACGATCTGACCCAGACCGTGTTCGGCCTGTCGCGCGACGATGCCGGCGGGTTCCTGGGCTCCTACCAGCGCCAGAACATCATCGAGCGCGATCCGTTCGTGTCGATCGATGTCGAGGGCGTCGGCGCCTTCGTCGAGATGGCGGCGAACAAGGGCCGCAAGACCCGGCCCGACATCAAGCTCGGCATCTGCGGCGAGCATGGCGGCGATCCGGCCTCGGTGCATTTCTGCGCCGCCGTCGGGCTCGACTATGTGTCCTGCTCGCCCTACCGCGTGCCGATCGCCCGGCTGGCCGCCGCCCACGCGGCGCTGGATTCCGGTCACTCGGTCGCTTCTACCGCCTGATCCGGTGCAGGACGGGCTCGACCAGATCCGGGATGGCGGCAAGCGGGCGCTCGCCCGCGCGCTGACCCGGATCGAGGCCGAGCCCGATGCCGCCGAAACGGTGGCGCTGCTCGATGCGGCCTATGCCGCCGCCCGTGCCCACACGGTCGGGCTGACCGGCCCGCCCGGCGTCGGCAAATCGACCCTGACCGCGGCGCTGATCGAGCAATGGCGGTCGGATGGCCGCACGGTCGGCATCATCGCGGTCGACCCTTCCTCGAAAATCTCCGGCGGCGCGTTGCTGGGCGACCGGACGCGGCTCCGGACCGATCCGGCGGACGTGGGCGTGTTCGTGCGCTCCATGGCGGCGCGCGACCGGCTGGGCGGTTTGGCCGACCTTACCGTCGCGGCCCTGGTCCTGATGCGCGCGCTGTTCGATGTCGTGCTGGTCGAGACGGTCGGCGTCGGCCAATCGGAGACCGACGTGTCGAGCGCGGTCGATACGGTCGTGCTGTGCATTCAGCCCGGCTCCGGCGATGCGCTGCAGTTCATGAAGGCCGGCATCGTCGAGATCCCCGACATCGTCGCGGTGACCAAGACCGACATGGGCGCCGCGGCGGCGCAGGCCCAGGCGGATCTGGCAGCTTCGCTGGACCTGCGCGAGCGCGCGACGGGCGACTGGACCGTGGCGGCGCTGGGCGTGTCGGCGCTGAAGGGCGAGGGGACCCGCGATCTGGCGGCCGTGATCGATCGCCACGGCGCCCATCTGGCGCCGTCGCTCGCCGTCAGACGACAGGCCCAGGCGCGGGACTGGCTGGTTCAGTTCGTGCGCGAGCGCTGGGGTCGGGAAGGGCTGAAGCGCGTCGGCGAGATTGCGCTTGGCCCGGGAGCCTCGCCGTTTTCGGCATTGGCGGACCTCAAGCGCCGGGCACTGGGCGGTTAGCGCGATGACATGAGGCCGACCCGGCCTTATGCTGAATCGCCCCTTTAAATCAAATAATTAGCTAGCCGCAGTTCCCTTCGATGACGACGCGATTGCGCCCGGCCTCTTTCGCGGCATAGAGCGCGGCGTCGGCGCGGGCGTAGAGCTGGTCGAAACTCTCGTTGGGCCGCATCTCGGCCAGGCCGAGGCTGACCGTCATGCGCAGGATCGTGCCCTCGACGTCGGCCGCCTCGTCGCCGATCGCCTCGCGCAGCCGCTCCGCGAAATGCAGGGCGCCTTCGACGGCGGTATTGGGCATCAGCAGCGCGAATTCCTCGCCGCCGATGCGGCCGAGCAGGTCGGTCACGCGGATATGGTTCTGGCTGGTTCGGCCGATCATGCGCAGCACCGCGTCGCCGGCCGGATGGCCATAGGTGTCGTTGACGTTCTTGAACTCGTCGAGGTCCATGATCGCGAGGCTGATCGGCGCCCCCAGGCGACGGCTGAGCGCGATCAGATCGTTCGCCCGCTCGACGAAGTGACGTCGATTGATGCAGCCGGTCAGGGGATCGATCGTCGCCAGCTCGTACAGCCGCTCGTTGGCGGACCGCAGGTCCGCGGTCCGGTCGGCGATCTGCCGTTCCAGCTCGGCCTGGCGCCGGCGCAGATAGGCGGTGCGGCTGCGCACCAAGCCGGCGACCATGGCGAGCGCCACCATGGCCGCGGCGATCATGAACCACAGGGTCTGGTACCAGGCCGGCAGCACCTTGATCGGGATGGCGAGATCCCGCTCGGTCCAGACGCCGTCGCGGTTCGAGCCCCTGAGGCGCAGGGTGTAGCTGCCGGGCGGCAGATTGGTATAGGCGGCGAGCCGCCGGCTCGCATCGGTCTCGACCCAGTTCCGGTCGAAACCCTCCAGGCGATAGGCATAGCGGTTGCGCTCGGGCGCCGTGAAATCGAGCGCGGAGAATTCGACCGCGAGGCTGTTGGTTTCCGGCGTGAGGATCAGCGGTGTGGCGGAGGCGGGGCTGTCGAAGCGACCGCTAGGTACGGCAACGCCGCCGATCCGAATGTCCGAGACGACGAGGGGCGGCCGAAAATCCCAATCCGCCAGCCGATCTCCCTGGACGATCGCGAGGCCCCCCTTGGCCCCGAACAGGGGCTCGCCGGCCGTATCGACGCTACCGGCGTTCGCAAAATAATCCAGCAAAGGGGAGCCTTCCGCATGACGCAGCGCGCGGATCGCGAAGGTCGTCGGGTCGATCACCGCCAAGCCGTCGTCGGTTCCAGCCCAGACCATGCCCCGTCCGTCGAGCAGCAGCTTGTCGACGTTGATGTGCGGCAAGCCGTCGGACAGGGTCAGCCTGTGGAACAGCGGCTTGCCGGTGCCGCTTCGCCCGGTCATGACCGCGATGCCGCCGCCGAAGGTCGAAACCCAGAGCCGGCCCTGACGGTCCATCAGCATCGACGAGACGAAGCGGGCTGGCAGCGCCGTCGGGTCGGCCGGATCGGGCAGGATGCGTTCGATGGCACGGGTCGCAAGGTCGAGCCGGTTCAGGCCGTTGCGTCCGCCGATCCAGAGGTCCTGGCCGACACCGCGCTTGATGCCGTCGATTTCCTTGTCGTTCAGCCGGAAGGCATCGGCCGGACCGAACACCAGGTCCTGCGATTTATCGCCGAGCTTAACGCCCCACAGGCCGTCGGTCACGCCTCCGACCCACAGGATGCCGTCGTCGATCAGCAGGTCGCTGACCGCGGCGTGGGGATCGCGCTGCGGCGAGACTTGCGCAAGGGTAACCTTGTGGCTTCCCGCCTCTATCCGGTAGAGCCCTCGAAACGTGCCGACGAAAACGTCACCATTGCCGGCTTCCGCCATCGACAGGACGATATCCTGCGGCAGCGCCGAACCCGGTCGGGTCGGATCGGGCGCCAATTGCGCGACCCGCCCGACCGTCGGGTCGATGACATCGATGCCGCCGCTCAGAAACCCCAGCCAGACGCGTCCGTCACGGGTTCCCAGAACCGTGTAGACATCGGCTCCGGAGACACCGTTCGCCCGGTTGGATGCGCCGAAGATCGTCGATATCGCGCCGAGACCGTTGGTGTGATAGCTGAGCCCGCCCGTGCCGCCGGCCCACATCGACCCCGCGCTGTCGCGCAGCAGGGCCCAGATGTCGTCGTGGGCCAGGCTGCCGGGCAGGGTCCGATCGTGCCGGATATGCCGCGTCCGCTTGGTGGTCGGGTCGATGACGACGATCCCGGCGGCGCGGGTGCCGAACCAGATCTCCCGAGGACCGGCCGCCGCGATCGACGAAATCCAGTCGCTCTGCAGCACCGAGCCGGCGGTCTCGGTCTCCTCGATGGGCGAAGGCGTGCCGGCACCCTGCTCGATCACGTAGACGCCGTGACGGTTCGTGCCGATCCAGATCCGTCCGTCATCGTCTTCGAACAGGGCCGTGACGCCCACGACGGCATCGGACGCGGTCGCGATCGGGACGGGCACAAAGCGGTCGGTGCCGGCAGCGCGATAGGCAAGGCCTTTTTGGGTGCCGACCCAGAGCCGGCCGGCGCGGTCGGGCAACAGGGCCTGAACCTGCCCGTCCGGTGGGCTGCCCGGATTGTCATCTTGATGGCTCAGGGCGATGACGGCACCCGTGTCCGGGACAAGATGGTAGAGCCCCTCGTCCGTCCCGACCCACAATCCGTTCGGCCCGTCGTCGGCAATGGCACCGACATGCGTGCGACCAAGGCCGCCGGCGCCGAGATCGACGATCGCGAAGCGATCATGGTCGCGATCGTAGCGGGCGAGGCCGCTGGCGCTGGTGCCGACCCACAGCCGGCCATGCGGGTCTGTATGGAGCGTTTGGATATAGCTATCGGGCAGACTGCCCGGCTTCTTCGGATCCGGCTGATAGCCGTGGAAGCGATAGCCGTCCCAGCGCGCGAGACCGCCCTGCGTCCCGATCCACAGAAAACCGTCACCGTCCTGGGCGAGCGCGGTCGGGACCGGGTGCGGCAGCCCCTGCTCGCGGCCATAGTTCTGAAAGACGGTTTCGACCAGATCGACCCAGCGCTCGGCGGCATCGGCCCGGCCGGGACAGAGCAGCGGCAACAGGGCCATGAGAGCGACGCACCAACGGACCTGCACGCGTCGTATCCTGCGATGGAGGGGAGGCTCACGCCCCAGACTCGTCCCAATCAAAATGCTTACGTCCCTCGGCCTCGGTATCGAACGCCTTCGCGGCCATCATCCCGGACTAGAAACCAGATCCGTTAAGGTTTTGCACCATTCTCTGCCGAAACTTTCCGCTCTTCGTCGGTATAGGCCGCGATCAGCGCGCGATAAGTCGATTCCACCACATCGGGTGGCGCCTTGTCGTCGACCGCCAGCGCACGCAAATGGGCGATGATCTGTTCGACGCGGGCCTTGTCCTCGACGGCCGCGGGATTCGCCTTGAAGCGTGCGGCCTCGCGTACGTAGCCGCCGCGTTCGCCGATCAGCGCCACGATCTGCCGGTCGATCCGGTCGATGTTGGCGCGGACCTCGCCCAGCGTTTGGCAGCAGGCCCCACCGGCGGCCTGGGGCGTGCCCCAGAACGCCTTGGTGTCGGTGCTGGGCGCGTCGGCGGCGGCGACCGCGCCGGCGAGCAGTGCCAGGATGGCGGCACCCGCGGCTATGGCCATGCTGTTCATGATTGTTCTCCCGGATCAGGGGGCCTGGATATGGTCGCCGTAGACCAGCGGCTCACCGTCGGCCCAGGGGTGATAGTCGTTGGCGAAAGTGATGCGGTCGGCCAGCGACGGGTGGCTCATGCGAAAGGTCCGCTCCAGCCAGCCCGGGTCGGGCAGGCCCAGGGACTCGGTGCCGAGCTTGACGAAGGCCCTGGCCGCCGCCTCGTTGTTCCGGGTGATCTCCAGGCCGAACCGATCGGCCTCGTGCTCGACGCTGCGCTGGAACGCCATCAGGCCGGGCGTGACGAGCAGCACGACGAAGGACAGGCCGAACAGCAGCAGCGGCAGGGACGCGGGGTCGGCCAGATCGCAGAAGCCGAACCGGGCGTGCCAGCGGGCCAGTGCCACGCGGCCGCCGCGATCGACCAGGAACATCCCGCCCAGCAGGATGACGATGAAGATCACCAGGATCTTCCAGACGTCGCCCATCAGATAGTGCTCCATCTCATGGCCGACCACGAACATCACTTCGGGCTCGTCCATCGCACCGATCAGCGTATCGTAGAGCACGATGCGCTTGGTCGGGCCGAAGCCCGTGACATAGGCTTCCAGCCGTCTGGAATCGACGCTGGCATCGACCTCGAACACCGGCGCCCCCTGGATCCCGCCGCGCTGGGCCAGCGCCAGAACCTTCGCCTCCAGCACTTTGTCCTGCATCG
Organism: Rhodospirillales bacterium; assembly: GCA_028288725.1. Taxonomy (GTDB): domain Bacteria; phylum Pseudomonadota; class Alphaproteobacteria; order ATCC43930; family CGMCC-115725; genus Aliidongia. Next base: position 37,950 of record JAQGIC010000114.1, on the reverse strand, counting down.
GCCCGAAATGATTGAACAACGGGGCGATCCAGATCGGCGACAGGATGAACAGCACGAGCATGACGGGGGTGAGCGCCGCGGTCGTCCACAGCCACCAGCGGCGCGGGCTGCGGTATAGGATCAGATAGGGGATCCAGGCGATCAGCGCCGTGATCACCAGATTGACGATCAGGCCGTTGACCACCTCGCTGACCCAGACGGCCATCGTCTGGTTCGACTGGTCGAACGCATGCGCATAGACATAATTCTCGGCATAGGTCAGCGGCAGCTGGATCAGCGTCGCCAGCGCCGTATAGAGCATGGCGTAGAGCGTCACGGTCCAGAACCAGCGTCCGCCGACGCGGCGCCGGCACCAGCCGGCCAGCCGGCCGCTCCAGCCGGTGAACAGGAACAGCAACGGGATCAGCAGCCCCGTTGCCTGATCGGCCAGCCAGAACAGATCGAGGCCCTGGTGATAGGCGATCGCCTGCGGGCTCGCGTCGGGCACCGGGACGCGGGCCCAGGCCGGTGCCGCGAGCAAAGCGGCGAGAAACAGTCCGGAAAGCTTGAATGCGCGCATGAGATCCGATCGCGTGGCCGAGTTGTTTCGGCCCCGACTGTAGCGAGGGGCGAGCCCGACGCAAGGGCGGAAAGCCCGGAACTCCGGCCCGGCCGGAAAAGACTGGAGACGGCCTCGCCGTCGATCGGATAGCGTTCGGGGACGCTGAACCGCGACGAGGGCCCGCCCGTGAAGATTCTGCTCGCCGGCTTTCAACACGAGACCAACACCTTCGCCCCGTCCCGGGCGCATTACGAGAATTTCGTGCGTGGCGAAGGCTTCCCGCCGATGGTCCGCGGCGCCGACGTTCTGGCGCTCCGCGACGTCAATGTCCCGGCCGGCGGCTTCATCGTCGCGGCCGAAGCCGACGGCCATAGCCTGGTGCCGGTCATCTGGGCCGGGGCCAGCCCGTCGGCGCATGTGACGCGGGATGCCTATGAGCGCATCGCCGGCGAGATCCTCGATGCCGCCCGCGCCGGGGATTTCGACGCCGTCTATCTCGATCTGCACGGCGCGATGGTCGTGGAGCATGTCGATGACGGCGAGGGCGAGCTGCTGGCGAACCTGCGGGCGATCCTGGGGCCGGCCGTGCCCATCGTCGTCTCGCTCGATCTGCATGCCAACGTCACCCGGCGCATGCTGGCGAATGCCGACGGCATGGTCGCCTATCGCACATATCCGCATATCGACATGGCCCGGACCGGCCGACAGGCGGCAGCCCTGCTGAACGCGTTCGTCGCCGCCGGCGGAGCCTTTCATCGCGCCTCCCGCCGCCTGCCGTTCCTGATTCCGATCAACGGCATGTGCACGCTGCTCGAACCGGCCCGCTCGGCCTATCGGCAGCTTGAGGCGCTGGAGAACGGTGAGATCCTGTCGCTGTCGTTCGCGCCGGGCTTTCCGGCCGCGGATTTTCCCGAATGCGGCCCGGTCGTCTGGGGTTACGGCCGAAGCCCGGACGCCGCCGCGGCCGCCGTCGATGTGCTCTACCAGTCCTTCGTCGGGGCCGAGGCGGAATGGGCGGTCCCGTTCCTGACGCCGGACGAGGCGATTGCCGAAGCCATCCGGCTGTCCGGCGCGGCCAGCCGCCCCGTGGTCATCGCCGACACGCAGGACAATCCCGGCGCCGGCGGCGATTCCAACACGACCGGCATGCTGCGCGCGCTGGTTCGCCACGGGGCCGCGAACGCCGCGCTTGGACTGCTGTGCGACCCGGCCGCCGCCGCCGCCGCCCATGCCGCGGGGGTTGGCGCGACGATCCATTTGGCGCTGGGCGGCCAGTCGGGGACGCCCGGCGACGAACCGTTCGAGGCGCGGTTCGAGGTCGAGCATCTGTCCGATGGCCGCTGCACGCTGGAGGGGCCGATGATGACGGGTGCCAAGGTCGATCTCGGGCCGACGGCCTGCCTGCGCATCGACGGCGTCCACGTCGTGGTCAGCTCGCACAAGGCCCAGATGCTCGACCGGAACCTCTATCGCGTGGGGGGCATCGAACCCGAGCGGATGAAGATCCTGGTCAATAAGAGCTCGGTGCATTTCCGCGCCGATTTCGCACCGATCGCGGCGGCGATCCTGGTTGCCAAGGCGCCGGGGCCGATGCAGGCCGATCCCGGCGACCTGCCCTGGCGGCGGCTGGCACCCGGCATCCGGGTTCGACCCGGCGGCCCCGCCTTCGGCTAAGGCCGAAACTTCGACCAGGCTTGAAACCGCCGTCCGAGAAGGGTGGTTTCGCGACTGTCAGCGCCGCGCGGCCGACGAGGGGCTGAAGGAAGTGATCGGCGCCAAGACGGTGGAATGTGGCGTGGCGTGTCGTCACCGACTGATACCGAAGCGGCATCCGATGAAACCATTTAACGGGTGACAGGTCCTCTCGACAGGCGGAACACTCCGCGGCGGTAGCTTTCCCGCAGCAATGGCGACATCCCCACCATGAAACCTTGGTTTTTTGCCTGCGCCCTGGCGCTGATCGCGGCCGGCACCGCCGTGGCCCAGGAGAGTCCACCCGGCGGCGGCATGGGCGGAGGCATGGGTGGTGGGCCGCATGGCGGCGGCCATCGTGGCGGCGGCGACAAGGCCGGCAGCGGCGACGACAAGCCGCCGAAGCCGCCGGCTCCGGTCGCGGTCGCGCTCGATCACACGGCCTATGAGGCGGCCTGGACGCAATGCCATCTGAACGTCGATCTGATGCGTCGCCTCGCCTGCTACGAGCGGCTGCATGACGACCAGGAGACGGCCCTGAAGGCGCACGGCGGTCCGCCGCCACGCTAGACAGCGTTGACATTCAGGATTCCCACGGACTCGAAAATCTGATTCAAACTCCTTTTCGCAAGGGAGGCTTGGATGAGCGAGGTTCGCCTGATCCTGAAGGATCACCAATGGGATCGGATGGCACCGCATTTGCCGGGCAAGCGCAGCGATCCCGGCCGGACGGGAGCGGATAACCGGCTGTTCGTGGGAGCGGTGCTCTGGCTGGCCCGAACGGGTTCGCCGTGGCGCGATCTGCCGGCGTTCTTCGGCAATTGGAACAGTGTGTTCGTTCGCTTCTCGCGCTGGTCCAAGGACGGCGTCTGGGATCGGCTTTTCACCACCATGGCGGATGATCCCGACTTCGAATACGTCATGATCGACTCGACCATCGTCCGGGCGCACCAGCATGCGGCGGGCAAAAAAGGGGGGCTGAAGCTCGTGCGATCGGGCGCTCGCGCGGCGGGCTGACCACCAAGATCCATGCCGTCGTCGATGCCTTGGGCAATCCCCTGCGCTTCATCCTCACGCCGGGACAGGCGAGCGATATCACCCAGGCCGAAGCCCTGATCGCAGACCTTCCCGCAGACCATGTCTTGGGTGACAAGGGCTACGATGCCAAGGCGTTCCGCGAAGTCATCCAAAGCCAAGAGGTCGTGCCGGTCATCCCGCCAAGGAAAACATCGTCGCAAGTCTCTTGCGATTATGCCCTCTATTGCGAGCGCAACCTCGTCGAGCGCTTCTTCCTGAAAATAAAGCACTTTAGGCGGATCGCCACCCGCTACGACCAGACGCCACGGGCGTTCCTATCCATCCTTTGCCTCGTCAGCGCATTCATCTGGACCAAATGAATGTCAACGCTGTCTAGTGCGATTCAGATATGAGGCCTGCTCGGCCTCATATCTGAATCGCACTCTAAATCATATGTTTAGAGCCTGATCCGATCAAACCGAGCCGGTTTGATCGGATCAGGCTCTAGCTGGCTCACTGCGGGACGGGGACATGACGTCGTAGCTGACGATGGCGCGCAGCTCTACGTTCGGCTTGAACAAAGTCGTTGACCGGAAATCGTTTACTGGAAATCGCGCCATATAAGCCGCAGCCCGGCCCTCCGCCCAGGTCCGCTAGGCGCGTCGCGCGAGGGCCGTGGTGATAGATGGCCTCGGCGGCCAACTCCTTGCCGGTGCCGCTTTCGCTGGTGAGGTCCGCCGTTCTGAGTCTCGTCGATCTTCTCTGCTTCGTGCATCGAACCGCGCCCGGCGCCGCTCAGCGAGTGATCCAACCGGCACGACAGCGCCGCTGCGAACCTTGCTCTAAGCGGCTCGGATCTCCTCGAGGAAGTTGTGGATCTCGTTGCCGAGCAACCCGGCTTGCCGGCCGATCTCCTGCGCCGAGACGAGTTCCTCGGCCGCAGCCTTCCGGCTGTCGCCGGTGAGGCGATTGAGTCCGGCAATGTTCTCCATCACCGCGGCGGTGTTGCTGGCGGCTTCCTGAGTGTTTCTCGAAATCTCCTGGGTCGCGGCGCTCTGCTCCTCGACGGCCGAGGCGATGGAACTCGAGATCTCGCTGACGCGATTGATCGTCCCGCCGATCGCGGCGATGGCGGTCACGACCTTGTCGGTCGCCGAGCGGATGTCGGTGATCTGGCCGGCGATGTCCTCGGTCGCCCTCGCGGTCTGCATTGCAAGTGTCTTCACCTCGCTCGCGACGACGGCGAAGCCGCGCCCGGCCTCTCCGGCCCGCGCGGCCTCGATCGTCGCATTCAGGGCGAGCAGGTTGGTCTGGCTGGCGATATCGCTGATCAGTCGCACGACTTCGCCGATCCGCACGGCCGCTTCGGACAGGCTTTGGACCGTCGCGTCGGTCGCCGCGATTTCCCGCACCGCCTCGGCCGCAACCCCGGCCGAGCTCGCAACCTGGGCGCTGATCTCGGCAATCGATGCGCTGAGTTCCTCCGATGCGCTCGCGACAGTTTGCACATTGGCCACGGCCTGCTCGGACGCAGCCATGACCGCGGCCGATTGGCCGCCGGTGGCCTCTGCGATCGTCGCGATATTGGACGACGTCGTGCGCATTTGTCCCGAGGCCGCCGCAAAGGCACCGAGCGCCGTCTCCACCGATTTCTCGAAGGTTGCGACATGCGCTTCGATGGCCACGGCACGCGCCTCGCGGCGTTGCCGCTCCACGCGCTGCTGCGCCTCGAAAGCGCGCGCCGTGACGGCGTTCTCCTTGAAGATCGCGAGGGCACGGGCGAGCGCGCCGACTTCGTCATGCCGCTCGACCGTCGAATTTTCGATGGCGAGGTCGCCGGCGGCGAGGCGCCCCATCAGGCCGGTCATATGGCTCAGCGGGCGTGACACCTGCACGACCACGATCCAGGCGAGGAGTCCGAGGGCGATGAGCTGCGCGACGCCGGAGACGAGCGCCAGGACGAGAGCGGAATGTTGCCCGACCGCAATCGTATCCTGCTTCGCGCGGCTCATGTCGGCCTTGGTGAGCTCGACCATCTTGCTCAGAAGCTCATCGAGCTTGGCGCGCCAGGTGCGGCCCGCCCCGCCGGTCGAGGCTGCGGCATGGGTCTTGAGGCTTTCGATCTTGCTGGCCACGGTATCGACGGTCGCCTTCTTGAATTCCCGATAGGCGTCGATACTGTCCCGGACCAGGCGATGCTGTTCGGGATCGACGGTCAGCCCGGCGAGATCGTCGAGGCTTTTTTGAACCTTCTCGAGATATTGCTGACAGATTTTCGCCTTTTCCTCGGTCTCCTCGATCGTGGAGGCCAGGCGCACGTCGCGTTGCAGGACCGTGGCAGCGTTGAGGTCGCTTACCACGGTCAAGGCCAGCCCGAACCGGGATGCATCATTGTCGACGACCGTCGAGTTCTCCTCGATCTGGGTCAGCCAATGTTCGGCCGAAATCATCGTCGCGATGCCGGCGATGATGATGAAGATGGCCGGAATGGTCAGCTTGTGCAGAAGTTTAAGGTTCGAGATCAGGCCGCTCATTGCGTTTCTCATTCATCGAGTTGACTGCGCGCCGGATCTCTACCGGAAAGCGCTCCCCGCCAATTGCTGACACCTTTTGCTTGCAAAGAGGTGAAGAGGTCAGATCTTGTGGGCTTCGAGGGTTGCCGGATGGAACAGCTCTTCCGGCTTAAGAAGGCGGGAGGAGAGCCCCTCCTCGTGATGCCGCCTCAGGAACCGTTCGAGCGTGTGGCGGTTCGGATCGAAGCCGTAAGACCAGAAATCGTCGCCCAGCAGCTTCCGCGCGGCGCGCAATTGCTCCTCGACGAACGGCAGTGTGACCTTCGTCGCCGACGTGTCGGTGAGGTGCCTGAGGGCGGCGGCCTTCGACGCCTCAAACGCCTTCAAGGCGGCGCCCGGCAGCCAGGGATGCTGTTCGACCAGCGTCCGGCGGATACCAAGCAGGTGCATGATCGGAAAGATGCCGGTCTTGCGGTACCAGTCCGATGCGGTCGCGGTCGGATCGGCGAACAGCCAGTTGACATGCGGATGGCCGGTGCCGGAGAGGGTCGTTCCGGCCGGGACGCTCTCCAGCCGGACGTCGGGCGGCAGATCGAGGCGATCTTTTCGACGCGGCCCGGATTCTCGTAGCCGCCGCGGACCCAGGTCATGTCGCGGGGCGCGACCCCGTAGTCCTCTTCGAGGAACATGCGGACCCAGACATTGGCCGTCAGCTGATATTCCGGGACGCCGATGCGCTTGCCCTTGAGGTCCGCCGGCGTCCTGATGCCCCGGTCCGTGCGGATATAGATCGAGGTGTGGCGGAAGGCGCGGGACGGAAACACCGGCACGCCGACATAGGGGCATGTACCGGCGGCGGTCTTGACCGAGAAGCTGCTGAGAGAGAGCTCGCAAACGTCGAAATCGGCATGACGGAAGGCGCGGAAGAAGATCTCTTCCGGATCGAGTTTCAGGAAGGTCGGTGCGACCCCGTCGATCTGCACCGCCCCCTCGATCAGCGGCCTCATGCGGTCGTAATTGCCGACGGCGACCGAGAGATTGAGATCTGCCATTTCAGTGTCCTGATACAGTGGGAGGCTTACCAAGCGGCGGCGACCCGCGCTGCTTTCCGCCGCAGGTACTCGAAATTGACGTCGTACTGTTCCGGCCGGGTGATCTTGTCGTAGAGGCGCTTGATGTCGTCCGGCGGAAACATCTCGGCGGGTCCGCCGGCGGCCGTCACCAGGATTTGGATTTTGCACGCGTTCTCTAGCATCATCGCCAGAATGACGGATTCCGCGAGCGATCCGCCGACAACGGCGACGCCGTGATTGCGCAGGAGGACCGCCTTGCACGTGCCGAGCGCCTTCGCGACACCGGCCCCCATTTCCTTCGTGCGGATCAGGTCGATGGTGTCGGTGTAATAGGGCAGTCCGTCGGAGAAGGGCACGGCCGATTGGCTGATCGGCGGGAGCGATCCGCCGATCGCCGAGAGCGCCACGGCATGGGTCGGATGGGTATGGATGACACTGTGGACATCGGGTCGGACCCGGAAGATTTCCGAATGGATGTAGACCTCGCTATGGCGCGGCCCACCGCCACCGACCTTCTCGCCCTCGATATTGCAGAGGACGATGTTCTCGATCGTGATCTCATCCAGGCCGTGGCTGTGCGGCTTCATGAAGAATCGCGTCGGATCACCCGGCACGCGGACCGAGACATGGCCGCGGGTCAGGTCGCCCTGTCCTTCGAGCGAAAGTATACGACCCGCATCGATAAGCATCCGCTTCAATTCGTCTTCGTTCATGACGTTTTCCTCAAGATAAAACCCATAGTTTCCGCCGCTACATGGTCCCGCCGACCGCGGCCTTCGCCTTCGCCAGAAGATCTTGCGGCGTGGCATAGATCTCGGCCATCAGCTGGTCGATCTGCTGCCAGGACACCGGACGAACCTGGAGGCCCAGATGCTTGGCATCGTCCAGAAACGCTGGATCCTTCATGGTTTCCTCGAACGCGGTGCGCAGCGCTGCCTTCCGGTCATCGGGAAGACCCGGCGGGGCCGCGAAGGGGCGTGCGAAGGTCTGGTTGGCGACGATGACTTTCAGGACCGAGCGCATCTCCGCGTCCTTGGCGAGATCGAGCAGCAGCGGCACGTTCGGCAAGTCAGGATCCTTCTCCAGCGCCACTTGGACCAGGACGTTGATCTTGTTGTCCCGTATCCAGTCCGGGTGGCTGATGTTGAGGGTGCTCCACGAGACGCCGCATTCGCCATCGACCTCGCCGCGTTCCATCGCGAGCGCCGCTTCGTTGCTGCCCGGATAGCCGGTGACCAGCTTCAGCTTGGCCCCGAACAGGTTCTTGATGGTGGAGGCGAAGACGTCGGGATCGGAGCCGGCGCCTTGCCCGCCCAAGTTCGAGGGCTTGCCGATCAGATCGTCGAAGGTCTTGATGGGCGATGTATGCCAGCTGATGCAGACGCTGACGTCGCTCGTGATGCTGCCGAGCCAGGTGAGCTTTCTCGCATCGAAGGGGGCATTGCCCAGCAGGGGCTCCACCGGCATCGTGCGTCCGAAGGTTCCGAAGACGCTGCCGTCCCTCGGGGCCGCGGCATAGAGATAGTTGACCGCCTTGAGGCTGCCGGCACCGGGCATGCTCTGGGGTGTGATCGACGGCTTTCCGGGGATATGGTCGCCGAGATATTTGCTGAGCAGTCGGGCGTAAAGGTCGTACCCACCACCCACGCTATAGCCGATCACCAGGTTCAGGCTGCGGCCGCTGTAGAATTTCTCGGTCGGGTCGGCGGCTCGGCCGGTTCCAGGCGCCAAGCCGAGTGCCGCCAGGGCGACGGCCGCAAGCCCAACCCATCCGCGCCGTCGCCATGTCCGTTCCTGCATTTTCTTTCCTCCCGATTGTCGAGCCGTCACAGCAAGCCGCTGACCTCCCGCAGGTAGGGCGCGAAATCGCCCGCCACGGATAATGGCCACGGCGTGGCGAAGATGCGGCCGAAGACAAACCACAGGGCGAGCGTCATGCCGACCGACAGGATGGTCGACGTTCTCCAGCTTTCGTCGAACTCGAGCCGGGCCAAGAGCAACATCAGAACGAACAGGGCCGGCAGCAGCCCGATCAGGGCCGCGACGCCCAGCACACCAGCCAGCCAGAGGAAAAAACGCAGAGCACGCCGCCGCAGGACCGGTCCCGGGAGATCCAGCGCGTGCGCTTCGAGCATCGGCCCGTCGACCATTCCCCTGACATCCGGCTCTCCCGCGGAGATTTCCCGGCTCGACAGCATCTGCTGCAGCAGCGTCAGGCATCCGAAGCAGAGGGCGGCGCAGCAGGCGGTCAACGGCATCAGCTTGGCATCGAAATCCCAGGCGGTTGCGGCCCAAGCCGCCACCGCGGCGATACCGATGAACATCAGCGTGAAGGCCGTATGATGGTCGAAGCGATGGATGAACACCGGGATCCGGCGGCGCCCGGCAGGCTGCGTCTCCTGCCGGGACATTCTCAAAAACGTCTTGATCGAGGGACCGAGGATCACCCAGAGAGCCGCCAGCAGCACTGCCGCGACGACGGGCCGAGTGAAGAGGCGCAGGCCGTAGATCTGGTTCGAAATGAAATAGTACCGCTCGAACATGCTGCCGAGGACCAGGCCCAGGATCAGCGGCGGCCGCGGCCAGCCGAGCTGCTTCATGGCCCAGCCGACCGCCCCGAAGATCACCATCGAATAAAGATCGCCCCAGCTCTGGCTGCCGTCGAATGCGCCGAGGAAGATGATCGCCAGGACGAGCGGAACGAGGACGCCGACCCGCACGGTCGCAAGCCGCGCGAACAGGCCGCTCGCAGACAGGCAGATCACCGCCCCCATGATATGGGCGATCGTCAGTGTCCAGATGATCGTATAGGTAACGTCGAGATGCTTGGTCAGCATCTCCGGTCCAGGCGTGAAACCGTGCATCATGAAGGCGCTGAGGAGCAGCGCCATGGAGGCGCCCGCCGGCATGCCGAACGCGATCGTCGGGATGAGGTGACCGCCCTCCTTCGCGTTGTTCGAACTTTCGGCCGCGATCAGGCCCCGGATGTCGCCCTTGCCGAAATTCTCGGTATTCTTCTCGGTCCGGAGCGCGTGGGCATAGGCCATCCAATCGATCACGGCGGACCCGATGCCGGGAACCGCGCCCAACAGCGCACCCAGGCCGCTGCAGCGCAGGACGAGCCACCAGTTGCGGCCGGCGTCGGCGACGCCGTGCCATACGCTGCTCTTGCGCGCGGGGTTCCTGGCGCCGAGGTCGATGATGCCCTGCCGGGCGATGGCCATATCGGCCAGCTCCGGCAGCGCGAAAATGCCGAGCGTGACCGGAACCAGCGGCAGATGGTCCCACAGGTAGAGCGAACCGAACGTCCAGCGCAGCGTGCCGGTCTGCGGATCGGAACCGATCAGCGAGAGCATCAGGCCGAGCGATGCGACGGTGAGGCCCTTGAGCGGCGCGTTGCCGCTCAGCACCGCGACCATCGATAGGCCGAAAATGCAGAAGGCGAGGAGTTCGGGCGACCCCAGATATAGGACGATCGGGCGCAGGACGGGGATCGCCACCGCCAGCAGCAGGGCGCCAAAAACGCCGCCCGCCAGCGACGAGGCATAGCCCGCGCCGAAGGCGCGCTGCACCTGTCCCTGTTTCGCCAGAGGATGGCCGTCGAGCACGGTCGCGGCGGCACCGACCGTACCCGGCACGCCGAACAGCACCGCCGGAATGAAATCCGACACGGTCGTCACCGCGGCCATGCCGAGCAACAGCGCGAAGGCCGTATAGCCGTCGAGGTGATAGGTGAAAGGGATCAGCAGCGCGAGACCGACGATACCGCCCAGGCCCGGAACCACGCCCAAGGCGAGGCCCAGCAGCACGCCGCCCAGCATGATGAGCAGGCGTGCCGGGTCGAGGACCTGACCGAGCGCGGTGACCGCGGCCTCTAACATTGCGCTGACCGCGAACGATCAGGCCGTCCCCGCGGCGCGGGAACGGTCGCCTTGCCCAAATCAAGTGCGACCGGCATCTCCCAGTGTCCTCCCTTCAAGCCCTTGGGTGGGACGTGCGCCCCGCCCTTGCAGGCTCATCGGTCGAAGGCAACGATTCCGCAGCCCTCGGTACGACTTTTGTTTTTATGCTTGTCGGCCCGAAACAGGCAGAGATCAGCGGTCGACCAGACCAAGGATCTCCGGGGTATTCCTATTCGAATATTTGAACGAGATCGTCGGCGATCGGCGAGTATTTCGCGTGGGTGCGCAGCATGAAGCTGGCGAACCCGTCGCTGTTGTGATGCTTTTTCCGCTCGTTGGGCAGATCGATCCGCTGGTTGCGGGCGGGGTCGCGGACGATTCCCATCGGGTCTTCGCCCTGTTCCAGCTTCTTAAGCTCGCGCCGCAGCACGCGGCGATAGATCGCCAGACCCTGGTCCGACGCGCCCAAATTCTCCCGCGTGCGGTCGGCGATCGCTCCTTGTGAGATCCAGGCCATCATGTCCTGGCCATCCACATTGTCGACGATGAAATCGCCGTTCTCATCCTGATACGGGACATCGTAGAGATGAACCCGATCGGTCAGGTGCGGCGGAATGACCGTGTCCTTGGGCGGGACATAGGCGTTGTACCAAAGGTGCATCGTATGGGTGTCGTCGACCGGCACCCGGATCTGGAACGAATAGTAGCGTGAGGTCTCGTCGCCGTTGCCGACGGCCAGCATATTCGGGAATACGATCGGGTGCCCGATGCGCCAATCGTCGGAATCCTCGGAGTGCCCGGCCAGAAGGCGATGCTTCGTGATGCCGAATTCGAATTCGCGGAAATCGATCTTTTCGTGGCGCGCGCTGATTGCGACCTTGACGCCTTCCTGCTCTTTCAAGAACTCGTAATGATGTCCGTGCAGCCATTCCGTGTGGATCGGATCGACCGAATTCTCCATGATCTGCAGCCAGTTGATCGGGAGCAGGGCGCGCCCCATCATTCGGATGGACCCTTCCGCGACGAAGCCGTCGAAGCGCGGCAGCAGCGGTGCCGGCTTCGGCCCCAGATAGGCGAACAGAACCCCGCCCAGTTCCTCCACCGGATAGGCGTCGGTCGCCATCTTCTCGCGGAAGGTGCAATTGTCCGGTTCGTTGGGCTGGCTCAGGCACTTGCCCTCGCGATCGAATTCCCAACCGTGATACGGGCAGCGGATGCCGTCCTCGGTCGGGATGCCGTGCAGGAACGAAGCGCGCCGATGGGGGCACTGCTCCGCGATCAGGCCGCGCCGCCCCTGGCGATCCCGGAACAGGATCAGGTCTTCGCCCAGTAGCCGCACCTTCTTGGTCCAGGGCTTCTCAAGCTCCGAAGCGGCCGCGATGGGTTGCCAGTAGCGCCGCAGGAGATTGCCCATCTGGGTGCCGGGGCCAACCCGCGTCAGAAGTTCGTTTTGCTCAGCCGTCAGCATCAGCTCTCTCCCTCGTTCCGCCGCTCTTTTCACAGGCTGCGATATCCCGCCGGTCCCACCCGCCTGGACGACGCCCGGCGAAAAGCCGGTTGCCGCCTGGGATCGGAGCACCTGTTCCAAGGCGGCGTCCAATTCGCATTCCCTAGCGAGTCACACGGCCATCGCGTGTTTCATCGCACGCAAGAGTAGTCTCAATTCAGCAGCAGGATGGATCATTAAGTTAGGTGTCTAAGTTAGTCAATCAGGAAAAAATGCTGCATTGCACAGCGGTTTTCTCCAGGTTTATTGCGGTGCAGCACGAGACAATCGCGACAGATTGACTAATTAATATTAGATGACTAAGTTTAATGGCCGCGGGGGCGCCGTTAAAAACAACGTCCTACCCCGGAAGGAAACTTGGAAGGGTGCCGATGGCTCGGAAGGCCTGGAAATCTCGATCTTCAGCCCCCTGGGCGGGCTGGTCGGCGCGGTCGATGCCGTCGTTCCTCGCCGCGGGAATCCCGCATTGGCCGGGTTCGTGATATGGCACTCGACCCGAGAGTTGCTGACATGCAGGTGAAACTGGTGACCGAGCGAGAGAACAAAAGTTCCGCCGAGGTCCTGCCGAGAATATTGCGCCACTGGCGGGAAACCGTCCCGGACGACCGCATGGCTCATCTGATCAGGGATGTGTCGCGCGGCCTGTCGCGCGGCCTGCAGATGCGGCTGCGCGAACATGGCGTCGCGCACGGCCATTGGACGTTTCTGCGCATTCTCTGGCGGGCCGACGGGCTGACCCAGCGCCAGCTCAGCGAACAGGCCGGCGTGATGGAGCCCACGACGTTTTCGGCCGTCCAGTCGATGGAGAAGCTCGGCTACGTCTCCCGACAGAAGTTGCCGGACAATCGCAAGCAGGTCCGCGTCTTCCTGACGCCCAAAGGGGCGGCGTTGCGCGTCGTCCTGGTGCCGCTGGCGGAAGAGGTCAACCGGATCGGGCTCACGGGCGTGTCGGCGGAGGATATCGCAATCACGCGGCGCACCTTGTTGACCCTGATCGAAAATCTGGCGAACGACGAGATGGCCTTGTCGGAGAAGAATCTGCGGATGCCCTCGACGCGGGAGGTGTCGCGCCTCGGCGCCGGCCCGGACGTGCCGGCCGAGGGGGCCGTCGCAAAGCGGCCGCGGCGCCGTCCTGTGGAACAAGGTTGATTGCCGACCGCTCGAACAAGGATCGGAAGATGAGCAACGCACCGGAAAGTCGTTCCGCAGGTGGCATCGTCCAGATCGGCGTCGCCGGGTTGGGCACTGCCGGCCGGGCCTTTCTTCCGGCGATCGAGGCCCATGCGGGGTTCAGGCTGGTCGCGGTCGCCGAGCCGACGGCGGAGGCCAGGAACGACATCGTCGCCCAGAACGGCGTTCCCGGATATGCCACGTTGCAGGAGATGTTGGCGCATCCTGGGCTCGATGCCGTCTATGTCGGTACGCCGACCGACCTGCACCCGGCGCATGTGGCGGAGGCCTTTGCCGCCAAAAAGCATGTGCTGGTGGAAAAGCCGATGGCGGTACGGCTCGATCAGGCCCAGGCGATGATCGACGGCGCCGCACGGGCCGGGGTTGTGCTTCTCGTCGGCCATTCGCACAGCTACGACCTGCCGATCAAGCGGATGCGCGAGATCATCGCCGACGGCATGCTGGGGCGCGTCCGGATGGTGAATACCTGGAATTTCACCGACTGGATCTATCGGCCGCGCCGTCCCGACGAACTCGACTGGGAGCAGGGCGGCGGCGTGACCTATCGCCAGGGCTCTCATCAGTTCGACATCATCAGGCTGCTGGGCGGGGGCATGGTGCGCAGCGTCAAGGCCAGGACCTTCGATTGGGATCCCGCCCGGCGCGCCATCGGTGCCCATACCGTCTATCTGGATTTCGAGGACGGCGCCGTCGCGACGGCCGTCTATAGTGGCTATGGCGGCTTCGCGAGCGCGGAACTGTGCTTCGACGTGACCGAATGGGGCTTCCTCGAACCCCCGGCGAACCGAAAGCCGGTCCGGCGGCCGGGTGCCGGCTCGACGCCGGCGGACGAACTCCAGGCCAAGCGCGCGCGCTCGAAGAACGCGATTCCCGCGAGCGCGCCCAACCAGCCTTTCTTCGGACTGACCCTGGTGAGCTGCGAACGGGGCGACATTCGTCAGTCGCCGCAGGGCTTGTACGTTTACGGCGAACAGGGGCGCTCGGAGATCGAGTTGCCGCGGGACCGCAGCCCGCGCGACCTCGTGATGGCGGAGTTCTTCGATGCCATCAGCGGCAGGGCTCCGGCACTGCACGACGGCCGGTGGGGGCTCGCCAATCTTGAGGTCTGCACGGCAGCCATCGAGTCATCCGCCAGCGGACGGGAAATCTTCCTGAAGCACCAGGTACCGGTTCCGGCTTAGCTGGCGACACCGGCACCGGATCGAAAGAGGCGCGGCAGGAATGCCTGCTGGAGGAATTGATGGCAGAGAGCGAGATGGCGAACGGGTTCGACGCATCAGAGATGATGCCCTTGACGATTTGGCGAAAGACCGAGATCGCGCGGGACATATTCCTGTTCGAATTGGGGCCTCGGGAGCCTGGAGATCTGCCCGGTTTCACTGCCGGATCCCATCTTCTCGTGCAGGCACCCAACGGCATCGCGCGGCGCTATTCGCTGTGCAACGCCCCATCGGACCGCGGGCGGTACCTCATCGCCGTAAAGCGGGATCCCGCTGGTCGCGGCGGGTCGCTCAGCATGGCGCAGGACACGGCAGTCGGCGATGTCCTGCTCGTTTCCCCGCCGCTGAACTACTTCCCGCTCTCGGATGACGCCGCGAGCCATGTGCTGATTGCCGGGGGCATCGGCATCACGCCCATGCGGGCGATGCTGCACGAACTCATCGCGAGACGGGCCGACTTCAGGCTGATTTACTGCACGAGATCACCTGGAGCGACGGCCTTCCGCCAGGAACTCTCAGATCCCGCCCTGGCCGGGCGCATCCGCGTGCATCACGATCATGGCGACCCGAAGCATTCCCTTGCCGTCGGCCCGCTCCTGGCCGATCGGCCGGAGGGCGCGCATGTCTATTGCTGCGGCCCGCGTCCTCTGATGCAGGCCGTGCGCGATGCCGCGAACCATTGGCCCTCCGCCACCGTCCATTTTGAGGATTTCGGCACAAGCGCCGTCCCCGGCGAGGGCGCCGACCGGCCCTTTCTCGTTCGGCTGGCAAAAAGCGGCACGATCCTCGACGTGCCGGTCGGCGTCAGTATCCTCGACGCCTTGCGTCGGGAGGGGATCGCGGTTCCAAGTTCCTGCGAAAGCGGCACCTGCGGCTCCTGCCGAACGAGACTTCTCGACGGCACGGCCGATCACCGCGACTTCGTTCTCGACGATGACGAGCAGGAAGGCGAGATCATGATCTGCGTTTCGCGCGCCCGGTCGGGGATGCTCACGCTCGACCTTTGACACGGGAACTCGGGTGACACGGAACTCGGGCGCCGCTCTCATCCGGGTTGGGTTCGGGTTGTGACCGCGCTCAGTCCGCCAACGCCTCCCGGACTTTGCCGATGAAAGCGTTTATATGGGGGCGATCGATCCACCGTGCGACGACGACCAGGTCGAGCGCAGGGGCGATCCAAACCAGGTTGACGCCTGCGCCAAGGGCAAAGACGCTGTCGGGCGTCGCGCTGGGGTAGCGCATGTGGGGACCCGCGTTCAGCCACCACATCAGCCCATACTGATCATTCCGCGGTGACGGCGTCAGCATGGCTCGGACCCATCCGGACGGCAGGATGCGCCGATTTCCCCACACCCCGTCTCGCAGGATCAGAAGCCCCATCCGGGCATGATCGCGGCTGCCGATGAACATGCCGCCGCCCCAATGCCCGCCACCGGAGACGGATCGAATAGGTCGATCGCCGATCTGGACGAATGCGTCGCGATAGCCGTGCCACTCCCAATCGGCCGATGCGCCGATCGGATCCATCACCCGCTCTTTCAGCACATCGGGCAGCGCACGGCCGAACAGATGCGTCAGACAGGCCGCCAGCAGGTTTACGCGAACGTCGTTATACTCGAACAATGCACCCGGCTGCCGCAGAGCGCGGATCTCGCCCTTGGCTGCTCCGCGCGGGCCCGCGCCGCCGACGACGCGATTGTGATCCGCCTGATCCGGTTTGCCCCACAGCTCGCCCGCCCACTCGCTCGTCTGCTGCAGGAGATGGCGCCATGTGATGGGCGCGTTCTGCGGCGAGGAGAACCAGGGCGCCGCGACGTCGGCCGCGACCGGCCGATCCAGATCGGCGATCAGCCCGTCGGCCCGCGCCACGCCGGCAAGTATGCCGAGATAGCTCTTCGCGATCGAGAAAGTCATGTCGGCCTTCCGCGTATCGCCCCACTCCGCGACCACGCGGCCACCTCGAATAATGAGGCCGTTCGGGCCGCCGCGCGGCCGGACCGGGCCGATGACCTCGGCATGTTCCTCCCGGTCGCCGATGTCGGCCGTGCCGATGTAGCGGCCGCCGGGCAGATACATGGATGCGGGCCATGCCGTTTCATGCTGGTGATGAAACGCGATCGCATCCTTGAGCCGTCCGGCATCGAAACCCGCGGCGTCGGCCTCTATCTCGTCCCAGAACGGCTCGGCGGCGGGGGCATGCTTGGCGTCGGGTTGCAGCATCATGTTTTCCGGGAGCAGAGGCGGGAGGTCCAAATTGTCGCGGCGATGGCGAGCGCGCAAGCTGTCAGATCCGCGCGGCATTATTTCCCACTCTCGAAGAGGTGCCGTGGAGCGGCGACCATGCCGTAATATCGGGCGTCTTCACGGGCAGATGCGGGAAAATCGGGCAAATCCAGCGTCATACCGCCGCGGGTTTTCCAAATTCTAGACCAGCCTTCATCCAGGACTTGCCCGCCTGTGTGCCTGCATCGTAGGCTCCTTGGATGCGATTATTTCTGTTCCGCAGACTGTTGCTGGCTATTCTGGTCTGCCTGACCGTTCTGGTGATCAGCTTCACCTTGACGCGGCTTTCCGGAGACCTTGCCGCGTCCATCGCCGGTCCCAACGCCACCGCGTCGGACATCGCCATCATCACGCGGAACTACGGTCTCGACCGACCGTTGCCGGTGCAGTTTTTCGACTGGGCGGGACACGCCGCTACGGGCGATCTCGGCCGGTCGTTCCTGTATCATTCGCCGGTCCGGGAATTGATCGGTGCACGCCTGCCGGTCACGCTGACCCTTGGCCTGACCGGGCTTGCGATCGCGCTTGCGGTGTCCCTGCCGCTCGGCATTCTGGCCGCGGCGCGGGAAGGCACCGCGATCGACCGGGCCATCATGCTGGTGGCCCTGGTGGGCCAGGCGATGCCCAGCTTCTGGCTCGGCCTGGTCATGATCATCGGGCTCGGGCTCGATCTCCAATGGTTCCCGATTTCGGGGGTGGATACCTGGCAGGGCTACATCATGCCCGGGATCGTCTTGGCGTTTTCGGCGATCCCGGCATTGATGCGTCTCACCCGATCGGGAATGATCGAAGCCCTGGCGGCGGACTATATCCGCACAGCGCGGGCCAAGGGGCTCAGCCGGACGAAGATCGTCTTCAAGCACGCCCTGCGGAATGCGGCGATGCCGGTCGTCTCGATCGCCGCCGTGCAGCTCGGCTTCATCCTGGGGGGCTCCGTGGTGATCGAGGCCGTATTCGCGCTGCCGGGCATCGGTTATCTGGCCTGGGAATCGATTACGAAGAACGACTTTCCGGTGGTGCAGGCGGTCGTGCTGTTCCTGGCCGTCATTTATATCGCGCTGACCCTGCTGGCGGACATGATGAACGCCCTCCTGGATCCGCGGTTGCGCGGATGACCGGAATGTTCGTATCGACCGCCGCGCGGACCGGCTGGCGGCTTCCCCCCGTGCGCCACCTCGCGACGCTCCTCGGCGCGCTCATCGTCGGCGTGGCGGTGGTCGTGGCACTCCTCGCGCCCTATGTCGTGCCGCATGACCCGTTTCTGCAGGACCTCAATCAGCGTCTGATCCCGCCGATGTGGATGGATGGCAGCCAGCCGGAGCATCTCCTGGGCACGGATCAGCTGGGGCGGGATTATCTGTCGCGGCTGATCTACGGCACGCGCATTTCGATGCTGATCGGCGTGATGACCGTCGTGATGTCCGGCCTGATCGGCATCACGCTCGGAATCCTGGGCGGGTTCTACGGCGGACGGATGGATGATCTGGTGATGTTCCTGATCACATGCCGCCTGGCGATCCCCCTCATCCTGGTGGCCCTCACGGTGGTGGCGCTGGTCGGCAGTTCGCTGACGGTGGTCAGCCTCACGCTCGGGCTGTTGTTGTGGGATCGCTTCGCGGTGGTGGCGCGCACGACCACGATGCAGGTTCGCACCCTGGATTACATCGCCGCCGCCAAAGCCGCGGGCGCATCGCGCCTGCATATCCTGCTGCGGGAAGTGCTGCCCAATATCGTCGTGCATCTGATCGTCGTGGCGACGCTCGAGATGGCACTGGCGATCCTGTTGGAGGCGGCGCTCTCGTTCCTCGGCCTGGGCGTGCCCCCGCCGCTGCCGTCCTGGGGTCTGATGATCGCGGAAGCCAAGGACTACATGTTCTTCAGCCCCTGGGTGATCATGATTCCCGGCATCGCGCTGTTCGTGCTCGTGATGGGCATCAATCTGCTGGGCGACGGGCTGCGCGACCTGCTGGGGGCGGACCTGAAGCGATGACGAACTCCGCGGCCGATCCTGTCCTGAGCGTCGCCGATCTGCGCGTGACCTTTGGCGAACGCACCGAAGCGGTGCGGGGCATGTCCCTGTCGGTGGCGCGCGGGGAGACCCATTGCATCGTCGGGGAGTCCGGCTGCGGCAAATCGGTCACCTCGCTCGCCGTGATGAACCTGCTGCCCCGCGGTGCGGCCCGGTCGGCCGGGCATATCCGCTTCCACGGCCGGGATCTGATGGGGCTGTCCGAGCGCGAGATGGCCCGGCTGCGGGGCGACAAGATCGCGATGATCTTTCAGGAACCGATGACCAGCCTGAACCCGGCCTATACGATCGGCTCGCAGATGGCGGAAGTGTTCGAGCGCCATCGCCGCGCCGGCCGGCGGGCGGCCATGGACCGGGCCGCCGAATTGCTGGCGCGGGTGGGCGTCACCGCTCCGGGAATGCGCCTCGGCCAATATCCCCATCAGCTGTCCGGCGGGTTGCGCCAGCGGGTGATGATCGCCATGGCGCTGATGTGCGATCCGGAACTGCTGATCGCGGACGAACCCACCACGGCGCTCGACGTGACGGTGCAGGCCCAGATCCTGCGGCTGCTGCAGAAGCTGCAGCAGGAGCTGGGGCTGGCGCTTCTCCTGATCACCCATGATCTGGGCGTGGTCGCGCGCATGGCGCAGCGCGTGTC
Source organism: Rhodospirillales bacterium (assembly GCA_028288725.1). Lineage (GTDB taxonomy): Bacteria > Pseudomonadota > Alphaproteobacteria > ATCC43930 > CGMCC-115725 > Aliidongia. The sequence continues at coordinate 18,342 of JAQGIC010000114.1, read as the reverse complement.
GGTGATGTATGCGGGACAGGTGGTGGAAAGCGGGCCGGCAGCCGCCGTGTTCGCGGCGCCGACGCATCCCTACACACGCGGGCTTCTGGCCTGCATCCCCGTGCCCGGCACGGTGCGGCGCGATGAGCCGCTCGGCAGCATTCCGGGCATGGTGCCGCGGATCGCCCCCGGCTTTATCGGCTGCGGCTTTCGGGACAGGTGCGGTTCGGCCATGCCCGAATGTGCCGGGGCGGTGCCGTTGCGCGATGCCGGCGGCGGCCATACCCACCTCTGTCGGCTGCTGCCGGATGCGACGCGGGCGCCCGGGGCATGACACACGCGATCGAAGTCCGAAATCTCTACCGCGAGTTCCAGCAGCGCGCCGGCATGGCCGGCGAGCGCCGTTCCGTGCGCGCGGTCGACGGAGTGACGTTTTCCCTGTCGGCCGGCGACGTGCTGGGGGTGGTGGGGGAATCCGGCTGCGGCAAGTCGACGCTCGCGCGCCTGATCATGGGGCTGCTGCCGCCGAGCTCGGGCGAGGTTCTGGTCGATGGGCGCAGCCTTGCCGGCATGGATCGCCGGGAGCGGGCGCGCCTGATCCAGCCCGTGTTCCAGGACCCGTTCTCCTCGCTCAACCCCCGACAGCGCATTCGCGATATCGTCGGCCTGCCGCTGGCCGCGCAGGGCGCGCTTTCGAGCCGGCTGCAAGCGGATAGGGTCATGGAGATGCTCGCCCGCGTCGGCATCTCCAGCGAAATGGCCGAGCGCAGGCCGGCGCAGCTCTCCGGCGGCCAAAGGCAGCGCGTGGCGATCGCCCGTGCCCTGGTGCTGCGGCCGCGCATCGTCGTATGCGACGAGCCCACGAGCGCCCTCGATGTCTCGGTGCAGGCGCAAATCCTCAACCTGCTCGCCGAATTGCGGCGGGAGCTGGGGCTGACCTATCTTTTCATCAGCCACAATCTGGCGGTCGTGGAACATATCGCGACGGAAGTAGCGGTGATGTATCTGGGACGGATCGTCGAACAGGCGCCGGTCGAAGACCTGTTCCGCACGCCCGCCCATCCTTATACCCAGGCGCTGCTCGCATCCGTTCTCACACCCGAGCCGGCTCTCGGGATCCCCGATGTCGGCCTTGGCGACGCCTATCCGGATCCGGCGAATATTCCCTCGGGCTGCCGGTTCCACCCCCGCTGCCCGCAGGCATTCGACAAATGCGCGCAGACGATGCCGGACAATATCCGACAGGACGGGCGCCTGGTCGAGTGCCTGCTGGCCGTATCGCCGCCGGCGAAACGGGAGGCTACGCCGGGCCTCGCTCCGGCGTAGCCTCCCGACCGATGCGTTATTTCCAGCTGGACAGGTAGAAGCGCGGCAGGTCGTCGGTGAATGTCCGGAAATTCAGCTGCTTGGAAAAGCCGATGGTCCGGGCGTCGTTGAACAGCGGTATGAAGTCGACGCGCTCGGTCACCAGACGGATCGCCTCGCTGTAGGCCTTGCGGCGCAACGCCGGATCCGTATGGGAACCCGCCTCCTGCAGCAGCTTCTGCACATCCGGATCGCGGGCGTAATCATCGAGGCCGCCGCCGAGGAAATACGGCATGAAGGCCGACGTATCGCTGATGGAATTGCTGCCCCAGCTGCCGGCATAAAGCGGCGCCTTGCCGGCTTCCGCCAGTTGGATGGCGGCGCCGATCTGCAGTTGCTGGACGCGCAGGTTGATGCCGACGGCCTTGAGGTAGTTCTGGATCGCGGCGCCGATCTGCGGGGCGGTGTAGGACACGAGTTCGGTATCGAAGCCGTTCGGATATCCGGCTTCGGCCAGGAGCTGCTTCGCCTTCGCCGGATCGTAGGGATATTTGACCGCCGCCGCCGTGTCGCAGCCGAACTGGGTGTGGAAGCAAGGCGTGTCGATGACCTGGGAATCGCCCTGGATCAGTTGCTTCGCCATGGTGGCGCGGTCGATCGCATAGAGGATCGCCTGCCGCACTTTGACCTTGGTCAGCGGATTGTCGGCACCGGTGCGGCCGGCGGCGTCGATGGTCATGAAATAGACCCGCATCGTCGCCGAGCGCAGCGCCTGCAGCGTCGGCATCCGGGCGACATTGGCGTATTGGTCCGAATTGAAGCCCCAGATCCAGTCGGTCCGTCCGCCCAGCAGCTCGGTCATCTCGGTCGTGGCGTCCGGCACTTCATGGATCTTGATATAGCGGATGGCGGGGTGACCCTTGGGGCCGCCGGCGTAATAGCCGTCGTACCGCTCCAGATCGATCTCGGTCGTGCCGTCGACCTTGGTGATCTTATAAGGGCCGGTACCGATCGGTGCGCGGGCATACTGGTCCGCGCCGACCTTCTCGCGATAAGCCTTCGGCCAGATCGGCGTGACCATCGCCAGGGTTTCCAGGGCGGCGGGGTAGACGGCCTTCAGCTTGAGCCGCACGTGATAATCGTCGATCTTCTCGGCACCGGCGAGGAAGGTGTAGTAGCTCGGTATCGCGACCTGCTTGTCGGTGATGATGTCGTTGATCGTGTAGACCACATCATCGGCGGTGAACGGATCGCCGTTCTGGAACGTCACGCCCTGCCGGAGCGCGAACTCGATCGTGGTGTCGTCCACCTGCTTCCAGGACGTCGCCAGTGCGGGCTTGATCTCCTGGGTGTCGGGATCCTTATAGACTAGGCCGTCCCAAGCCTCGAAGGCCAGGACCATGCCCGTGCGCTGGGAGTTGTAATAGGGATCGACATCGGGAATGGCATCGCGCCACGTGATCCTCAGCGTATCGGCCGATTGCTGCGCGAATGCGGAGCCCGCCGTCGCGAGTGCCATGCCGGCGACCATGAGTGCGCCGCGGATCCGGGAAATCGATCGCATTTGCCCTTTGTCCTCCGAAAATTCGAAAACACCGATAAATCGACGATAGGAGACGGCCGGCGTGCGAGCAAGCCGGTACCGGAACCGTCTGTCCGGCGAAGCCTTAGCGGGCGGCGCTCATGACCGGTCGCCGCTCACGGTATCGAGGGCGTCCAGCGTGTCGAGGGCCAGCGGCCGCCGTCCCTCCTCGATTTCATGAATGAGATGGATGAGCGCCGCGGTGATCGGCGTCGCCAAGCCCAGGCGGTCGCCTTCCTCGACGATCGGCCCGATCTGAGGATCCACCTCCGTCTTGCGCTTGCGCACGGCCAGGTCGCGCCAGATGCCGCTGTGCGATTTGGCCGAACGCCGGTTGTGCGCCTCCATCGTCTCGAACGACCGGTCGGCGGCACCGGCGGGCGCGCCGGGCCGGAATGCCGCTGGATCGAAGCCGTTGAAACCCTCCGAATGGATGCCGAGCGCATCCGTTACCGCAACGATTTCCGAGGCGAGCGCCGTCAGGATGGGGCGATAGCGCGGCATCGCGAAGACGTCGGCGATCGAATCGTCGGTCAGCGCTGTCGCGAACAGCAGTGCGCCGTAGCCGAGCTTGCCCCAGAGATAGCCCCAGATGTTGTCGGTCACGACGACATTCGGCTCGAACGGTGCGATCAGGCGGGCGAGCGCATCGACGCGCGGCGACTTCGTCCCGTCGAGCTCTCCCAGCACGAAGGCGCCGCGGCCGCCGTAGAGGATGCGGCCCGGCTCCAGATAGTCGGCGCCGAAATTGACGAAGGCCCCGATTGTGCGGGACTGGCCGACGGCGGCGGCGATGACCCGCTCGTTGAGACCGTTCTGCAGCGAGACGACGACCCCGTCGTCGGCCAGGTGCGGCGCCAGCGCCGCGACGGCGCCGGCGGTATGGTGCGCCTTCACGCAGAGGAAGATGCGCCGGAACTTGCCGGTGACGGCCGCCGGCATCGCGGCCTTCGCCGGGACCGTGAAGGTCTCGATCGGTCCTTCGATCGCGAGGCCGGTCCGGTTCATGGCTGCGACATGATCGGCCGCCTGATCGACGAACAGGATGTCTTCACCGGCCCGCGCGAGATAGGCGCCGACGGTGCCCCCGATGGCACCCGCGCCCCAGACGAGAATGGGTTCCGCCGACACGCTCACGGCTGCACCTCCGGGGACCAGTCCTCATCGATCAGGTTTCGGGTCTCCGCGACCGCGACCTGCCAGATCGCCAGCATTTCCTCGTCGGAGCGCTGGTAGTAGCCGCCGTAGTTGCCGTCGCCCAGCAGCGCGCGAACCTGCGCCGGCGTGGACCGGCGGATCCGGTCGACCGCGACCATCGGCTTCTGCTCCGGCGGCAGGGCGACGTTGCCGAGCCGGGTCCAGGGGAAGTTCTCCATCCAGGAGGCGTGGCTCGCGATCGGATCGGTCGCATTGACCAGGGCCCAGGTGCGCGGTGCGTTCCACCAATTGTGGAACTTGACCGACATCGCCGGATGTTCGGCCAGCCATTCGGCCACGAAGGATTGGACCGGGCTGTTGCCGCCATGGCCATTGACCATCAGGATCCGGCGGAAACCCTGGGCCTCCAGGCCGTCGAACAGGTCGCGGACCAGCGCGAGCAGCGTGTCGATACGCAGCGAGATCGTGCCGGGATAGGCTTTGAAATAGGGCGTGATGCCATAGGATAGCGTCGGGAAGACCGGGACGCCCGAGGGCGCCGCCGCTTCGACCGAAATCCGCTCGGCCAGGATCGCATCGACCCCGAGGCTGAGGTAGCCGTGCTGCTCGACGCTGCCGAGCGGCACGACGGCCCGATCATCGTGCTTCAGGTAGGCTTCCACCTGCATCCAGTTCATTTCGGTGATGCGCATTAGGCCGTCTCCAGAAGATGCAAAGCTGAGCCCCGAGCTTGCCGGCGAAGCCGATCGATTGCCGGCAGCACCAGCCGGTCGACGTCGCGCGGGTCGGGTATATGGCGATAGAGGATCGGATGAAGCTGCGGAGGGAGTTTCCGAAGGGCCGCTTCGGCGCCCGTCGCGATGACGGCGACGTCGCACTTGGCAAGGAAGTCGTCCAGCGCCGGATCGTCCAGAACGGTGGCCGACGGAGCGGTGATGTGCGGCGCGAAACGCCCGACGCCGGCCTTCATGATCGGCAGGAATTCGGGGAACGTCGATACCAGTCCCACACGGCATCGGGGATCGAGTTCGGCCAGCGCCCGACGGGTTGTTTCCGACGGAATGAAACGCAAAGCCATGACCGGAGCCGCGTGTTCGCCCAGCAGCGTTCGGAGCTCGACCGCCCGATTGGTGAAGGTCAGTACCAGATCGGCGGCACGGACGCCTGCCAGCGCCACCGGATCGGCGGCGATCCGCGCGATCGTGGTCGCGGCGATCCGCTCGCCGTCCGGCAGGTCGTTCCTGATCGCTTCCACATAGGCCGCCGTCGCTTCGTCGAACAGGCCGACGAAGATGATCGACAGCGACCGATTTCCCGGTCGGGTCTCCCTTCGGTTGGCCTCACCGGCACTGTTTTGGAGGAGCGCCACAAGCTCGCGGCGCCCGATGCCAAGCGCGGCGGCTTCCTCGACCAGACCATTCAGCCGCCGCCTGAAGCGACCGATCGGATGCTCGACCGCCGCGCGGTCGTCGACGAAGGTGCCGCGTCCTGCCTCGGTCCGGATGACGCCGGCGGCATGGAGATCCTTGTAGACTTGTGCCACGGTCATCGGTGCCACGCCCAGTGCTGCGGCGAGGCCGCGCACCGAAGGAAGCTGCTCGCCCGGGCCGAGTTCGCCGCACGCAACGCCGTACTCGATGAGGCCGCGGAGTTGCACGCCAAGAGCGATGGGCAGCGAGCGGTCGATGGAAAAGCGCATGCGCGAATCGTAGCCCGTTCCGGTGGACTAGAACAGTAGCAATTCATGCCCTCTTTCAAGGCAATCGCCCGGGAAAGCGGCGCCCGCGATGGATTGTATGTCCGCGCGGTATTTGAGGGCGCGGCTGATGTCGGGAGCGCTAGGCAAAACGGCCTCATCGTGTTGAAGTGTTATAGTACGGCGAAGAGCTTGTTCATGTTTCGCGGCGCGCGCGAAGCTGGACAAAGGCCGAACCGACCACGGAAATCTTAGGGGGGTTGGCATGAAATCAACGCTTATCGCGGCAGCGGTCCTGGCGGTCGCGGCCGGATCGGGAGTGGCGCACGCGGACACCACGCTGGTGGTCGGCATCGCCGCCGATCCGACGGGTCTCGATCCAGAGGCGGTCGAGAACAATACCTCGGGCTTCATCATGTCGACCGTCTACGACAGCCTGGTGCGCTACAAGCCGGGCACCACGGAAGCGGCCCCCGGCATCGCCGAGAGCTGGGAGACGTCGGCCGACGGCCTGACCTACACGTTCCATCTGCGCCATGGCGCGCAGTTCAGCGACGGCACGCCGCTGGACGCGAAGGCGGTGATCTGGAACGTCGACCGCCTGCTCAACAAGGCCAGCCCCGAGTACATCTACAATACCGGCCCGGTCGAGGGGTACATCGACTTCACCTATGGCGACGTCGCCAGCTATCGCGCCGTCGACGACAACACGGTCGAGTTCAAGTTCAAGCAGCCGTCGGCACCGTTCCTCAGCAGCCTCGGCATGGTGTGGAACGGGCTGGTGAGCCCGGCCGCGGCGGCCAAATGGGGCAAGGACTATCGCAACCATCCGGTCGGCAGCGGTCCGTTCGTGCTGCGCGAATGGCGCCAGCGCGATTCGATCATCCTCGACGCGAACCCGAGCTATTGGGGCGGCAAACCGAAGGTCGATCATCTGATCTTCAAGGAATTGCCCGATCCGCAGGCGGCCGTGCTTTCGTTGAAGCGGGGCGAGATCCAGATCCTGGCCGACCTCGGCACCCAGGCGGTGCCGGCGATCAAGGCCGACGCCAACATCACGCTGCTGACGCAGCCGGGTCTCGCCGTTTCCGGCGTGGCGCTGCCGGTCGACGTCCCGCCGTTCGACGACAAGCGCGTCCGCCAAGCGCTGAACTATGCGATCGACAAGGATGCGATCAACAAGGCGCTATTCTCGAGTCTGGCGGTGCCGCTGACCTCGCCGCTGCCGGCGGCGCAATGGGGCTTCGACAAGAGCCTGCCGGGCTATCCCTACGACGTCGCCAAGGCCCAGGCGCTCCTGAAGGAGGCCGGGGTGAAGCCCGGCACCCAGGTCGAGCTCCTGACCTATAATTCGCCCCGCGGCTACAATCCCGCCGGCCCGAACCTGGCGATCGCGATCCAGGGCTATCTGAAGAAGGTCGGCATCGACGCCTCGGTCCATCAGCTCGAGGTCGGCGCCTATTTCTCCTCCGTCCGTTCCGGCACCTACAAGGGGCTGATGATGGAAGGCTGGACCGGCGACAACGGGGATCCCGACAATTTTCTCAGCGAATTGTGGAGTGCGAAGAACATCCCGGTCGTGAACTGGTCCCGCTACAAGAATCCCGATTTCGAGACGCTGCTGTCGCAGGCGCTCGTCGTCTCCGACCAGGCCAAGCGGGCGGAGATCTACCAGAAGGCCCAGAAGATCGTGATGGACGACGCGCCTTGGATCTTCATCAATTCGACGCTGCAGATCCGGGCCATCCGCAAGGAAGTGAAGGGCTACGAGCTCAACCCGACGCAGATGTTCTTCGGCATGGAGAACGTCTCGCTGCAATAGCCCCGTCCGCGGCCCATCCTGTGGCGGCTTTCCGCTACAGGATGTCGGCGCGGATGCAGGCGGTCCGATGGCCGGGGGCGATTTCGCCCAGATCCGGCACCGTCTCGGCGCAGGCCGGGATGGCGTAGGGGCAGCGGGTCCGGAAGACGCAGCCGGACGGCGGGGCCATCGGGCTCGGCAGGTCGCCCTGGAGCACGATCCGGCGGCGCTTGGCGTCGGGATCGGGCTCGGGCACGGCCGACAGCAGGGCCTGCGTATAGGGATGCTTGGGCGCGCGGATGATGTCGCGCGCCGGGGCGATCTCCATGATCCGTCCCAGATAGAGCACGGCGACACGGTCGGCGATGTATTCCACGACGGCCAAGTCGTGCGAGATGAAGATCATGGCCAAGCCCAGCCGGCGCTGCAGGTCGCGCAACAGGTTGACGATCTGGGCCTGGATCGACACGTCGAGTGCCGAGACCGGCTCGTCGGCCACGATCAGCTCCGGCTTCACCGCCAGCGCCCGGGCGATGCCGATGCGCTGGCGCTGGCCGCCGGAGAATTGGTGCGGAAAGCGCTGGAGATGGTCGGTGCCCAGTCCTACCATCTCCAGCAATTCCACGACCCGATCCCGCCGCGCCGCCTTGCCCTGAACCGCACGGTGGATCAGCAGCGCCTCGGCCACGATCTGCTCGACCGTCATGCGCGGGTCGAGCGAGCCGAACGGATCCTGGAAGATCGGCTGGGCTCGCCGCCGGACGCTGCCAAGCGCCGCCTCCGGTGCGTGAGTGATGTCCTGGCCGTCGAACAGGATGCGCCCGGCGGTCGGTTCGTCGAGCCGCAGCACCAGATTGCCGATCGTGCTCTTGCCGGAGCCGGATTCGCCGACCAGCCCCAGGACTTCGCCCGGTTCGATGGAAAAGGACACGCCGGAGACCGCGCGCAGCGGGGGTCCGGCGCGGAGCCACCTGCCCGCGGTCGGGAAATGCCGGACCAGCCCGTCGACCTCGAGCAGCGCCGTCATGCCGGTTCGCCCGCGATCTCGCGCCAGCGCGCGCAGCGTACCAGATGGTCGTCGCCGCAGTCCTCCAGGTCGGGGACACGGTCGAGGCAGGGCTGCGGGCGGACGTGGCGGCAGCGGGGATGGAACGCGCAGCCCGCCGGCCGCGCGGCGAGATTGGGGACGTTGCCGGGAATGGCGGGCAGGGGGCCGGCATCGCGGTCCATGCCGAGGCGCGGCACGGAGTTCAGCAGGCCTTGCGTATAGGGCATGCGGGTCTGCCGGAAGATCGTCCGGGTCGGGCCGGCTTCCACCATCTGGCCGGCATACATGACCAGGATGCGGTCGGCGATCTCGGCGGCCACGCCCAGGTTATGGGTGATGAAGATGACGCCCATCGACAGCTCCGCCTGCAGCCGCCGGATCAGGTCCAGGATCTGCGCCTGGACGGTGACGTCGAGCGCGGTCGTCGGCTCGTCCGCGATCAGCAGCGACGGGCGGCAGGAGAGCGCCATCGCGATCATCGCCCGTTGCCTGAGGCCGCCAGATAATTCGTGCGGATAGGCGTCGATCCGGCGCTGCGGATCCGGCACGCCCAGCCATTCGAGCATTTCGAGCGCGCGGGCGCGGGCGGCCCGTCGGCCGAGCGGTTCATGCAGCCGCACCGTTTCGACGATCTGCTCGCCGATGGTATAGACCGGATTGAGCGCGCTCATCGGCTCCTGAAAGATCATCGCGATCTCGGCGCCGCGCAGCTGCTGCATCGTGCGCGCGTCGGCGCGCGCCAGGTCGAGCGTCCGTCCGTCGCGGGCCCGAAACAGGATCTCGCCGCCGGCGATCCGTCCCGGCGGCTGCGGTACCAGTCCCATGAGCGCGAGGCTGGTCACGGATTTGCCGGAGCCGGATTCGCCGACGATGACCAGCGTCTCCCCGCGGTCGACGGTGAAGGATACGCCCGCCACGGCCGAAACCGTACCGGCCTCGCCGGTGAAATCGACGCGCAGGTCGCGCACCTGCAGCAAAGGTGCGCTCATGAGGCCCGTCGCGGATCGAAATGGTCGCGGAACGCGTCGCCCAACAAATTGAATCCCAGCACGACGAGGAAGATCGCCAACCCGGGGAACGTCGCGATCCACCAGGCGGTGAGGAAATAGCTCTGGCCGTCGGCCAGCAGCGCGCCCCAATCGGGCGAGGGGGGCTGTGCGCCCAAGCCGAGGAACGACAGGCCCGCGGTCTCGACCACCACGGATCCCGCCTGCAGGGTCGCCATCACCAGGATCGGCGTGATGCTGTTCGGCAGGACATGGCGCAGCATGATCCGGACGCGCGAGGCGCCGAGCGCGCGGGCCGCCCGCACAAAGTCCGCGTGGCGGATCGCCAGCACCTGACCGCGGATCAACCGGGCATACTGCGGCGTATAGACGATGCCGATGGCGATCATGGAATTGGTGAGACCGGGACCCAGCGCCGCCACGATGATGAGCGCCAGCAGCAGGTAGGGAAAGGCCAGAACGACATCGACCAGCCGCATGATCACGGCGTCGGTGCGGCCGCCGAAGAAGCCCGCGACCAGTCCGGCAGCGCAGCCCAGGACCAGGGCGAGGCCGTCCGCGACCACCACGGCCAGCAATGCCGTGCGGGTGCCGTAGAGCACGCGGCTGAACATGTCACGGCCATATTGGTCGGCGCCCATCCAATGCTGCGCAGATGGCTCCGATAAGGCGCTCGACAAGTCCTGGTCGTAGGGATCGTAGGGCGCCACCAGCGGGGCCGCCACGGTCAGCAGCAGGAAGATCACCGTGATCAGCAGCCCGACTTTGGCGGAGACGCGCCGCAACACCCGGCGCAGATCGCCCGGCTTGCGGACGGGGACCGCCGCTTGGGCTTCGGCGGCGCTCACGAGCGGCGGATCCGGGGGTCGAGCAGGCCATAGCTGAGATCGACCAGCAGATTGACCAGCACGAACACCCCCGCGATGAACAGCGCGCCGGCCTGCACGACCGGATAGTCGCGCGACAGGATGCTGTCGACCATCAGCCGACCGAGGCCGGGCAGCGAGAAGATCGTCTCGGTCAGCACGGCGCCGGACAGCAGCAGGCCGAGCTGCAGGCCGATCACGGTCACGATCGGGATGAGCGCGTTGCGCAGGATGTGGCGGAGGATGACCCGGCGTTCGGTCATGCCCTTGGCGCGCGCCGTGCGCACATGGTCGAGCGTCGCGGTGGCCAGCATCTCCGAGCGCGTGACGCGCGCGATCATGGCGAGGGGGATGGTCGCGAGCGTGACCGCCGGAAGCGTCAGATGGCGCAGGCTGGCGGCGATCAGATCGGCGCGGCCGGCGATCAGGCTGTCGATCACCGTCATGCCGGTGACACGCGGCGCATCGAGCCCGACCGGCATCAATCCGCCGATCGGCAGCCAGCCGAGCCCCGCGCCGAACAGCAGGAGAAGCATCAGCCCGAGCCAGAAGATCGGCATGGAGACGCCGAACAGGGTCGCGGTCATCAGGACGTTGTCCAGCATGCCGCCCGCCCGGGTGCCGGCGACCACGCCGATCGGCACGCCGATCAGGGTCGCGAGCAACAGGGCCGAGAGGGCGAGTTGCAAGGTAACGGGAAAGGCGGTCCAGACGTCGGCCAGCGCGGTATGGTTGCTGCGCAGCGACGTGCCGAGGTCGCCGCGGGCCGCCTCCAGCGCGAAATCGGCATATTGCACCACGACCGGCTGATCGAGGCCCAGTTGGTGGCGCAGGCTGACAAGCTGTTCCGCCGTCGCCCGTTCGCCCAGCAACAGGGTCGCGACGTCGCCCGGCAGCACGTGCATCGTAAAGAACACGATGACGCTGACGCCGATCAGGACGAGCACGAGCTGGCCGAGCCGGCCGATGACATAGCGCGTCATCGCGTCAGGCTTCGAAGCGGGCGGATCGGGCACATCGCAGCAGGGTGTCTCCGGGGAAAGCTCAACCGAGCGGCGTCCCGGTCCCCAGCAACGCCTCGCCCCGATTTACGGCGAGGCTGCTGAGCTTGTAGAGGAGGACGCCGTCGTCTCTGGCCTTCACCGCTTCAAGAACCGTGCCGAAGACGTCCCGGATCTCGCCCAGCACGTCGCCCGCCGTGACGGTGTCGCCCAACTGCCTCAGCGGGTACCACAAGCCGTCGGCCGTCGCGGCCGGTACCCACATGGTGACGATCCGGGGCGTGGCCTCGGGCGGTGGGTATCCGGAACGGTCCGCCATGCCGAGGTGATGCAGGACCCGGTCGATGCCGGCCGTCAATTCATCGACGCTCGCCTCGTCCCAGATGCCGTTGCCGCCGACTTCGGCGATGATGCTGGGCACGCCCAGCCGGCCGGCGGCATTGATGGTATAACCCTCGCCGCCGGCCGAGACCGCGACGGGCAGGCCGAAGGCGATCGCGAGCGCCTTGGACTCTTCGCTGTCGCGAGGGAACAGCGTGAAAGGCTGGAGCGCCTCGCTGAGGTCGCCGCCATGGAGGTCCAGGTAGGCATCCGCCTGCGGATAGACTTTCGTGACCAGCCAGTCGGCCAGGCGCTCGCTGACGCTCCCGTCCGGTTTGCCGGGGAACATCCGGTTCAGATTCCGGCCGTCCTGCGGCATGACATAGATGCTGCGCCGGCCAAAGCCCGACATGTTGAGGATCGGCAGCACCAGGATCGTCCCGGCCAATCCGGCGGGCGACCGCTTCATCAGGCGCAGGGCCGCCTCGATCGAGCAATATTCCGAGGCATGGACTCCGGCCGTCACGAGCAGGCAGGGGCCGGGCTTCTCGCCCTCGATGAGGGCAAATGGGATTTCGACGCCGTCGATCGGTCGGATGAAGCCGTGTTCGGTGCGGGGGTGTCCCGTCCGCAGGATGGGCAGTGCGTCCATGGCGACGTTTCTCCAAAGCACTTAAGCGGCGATTTCTTCGAAGGCGCGGAGGAAGCTACCGAGATAGCCACCGAGCGACGGGCTGAGATAGCCGCCTTCCTGCACCAGCAGCGTCGGGTAGTTCAATGCCGAAAGCCTCCTGCCGGCTTCGGCGAAGCCGTGATCGGTGATCTTGAAGGCGGCGACCGGGTCGTGCTCGCCCGCATCGAAGCCCAGCGAGACAACCAGTGCGCCCGGCATGAAGCCGCGGATCCTGGCCGCCGCCGCGTCGACAGCCTGCAGCCAGGCCGAGTCCGGCGTGGCCCAGGGCAGCGGCTGGTTGAAATTCGTGCCCTTGCCGGCACCGTCGCCGATCTCGTCGGCGTAACCGGCGTAGTAGGGCGCGGTCAGGCGGGGATCGACATGGATCGAGCAGACCAGCACGTCCGGCCGGTCCCAGAAGATGAACTGGGTGCCGTTGCAATGATGCACGTCGATATCGATGATCGCGACTTTGCCGAAGCGTTTGGTCAATTGCTGGGCGGCGATGGCGGCATTGTTGAGATAGCAGACGCCCGTCATCAGGTCCGGATAGGCGTGATGGCCGGGCGGGCGGCAGAGCGCGTAGATCGGGGTATCCGCCGACGCCAGGCGGTCGGCGCCGTGAACCGCGGCCTGGGTGCTGGCGAAGATCGCGGGCCAGGTGCCTTCGGTGATCGGGCAGGAGGTCGAGTTGCTGTACCAGCCGAGCTCGCCCAGCAACTCGGTCGGCTTCTTGTGCATGCGGTGCGTCGGATGGACGTTCGGAACGACAACCGGACCGTAGTCCGGATGGGCGATCCAGCGCCGGTAGACCCCCTTGAGGAATTCGACGTAGGCCGGATCGTGGACCTCGGTGACCGCCTCGGCCCGGTTCAGCGGTGCTTCGACGATCTCGTGCCGGTCCCGCCGCACGATGCCGAGGAAGATGTCGTAGCGCTCGGCACGGTCCGGCTGGGCGATGAACTTCCCGGTCCGGAAGACCTGGTCCGGGTCGTGGAGCCGCTGGTCCGGATGATGAACGACGAGCATCGGGCGATCCTTTTCCTTATGAATGATGGCGACGGGCGCTGCCGGTCAGTCGAGCGCCCTGCCGCGCGTCTCCGGCGTCAGCAGGATGTGCGTTGCGAGCGTGATGACGGAGACGAGCATCACGTAGAGCGCGATGTAGAGCGGGCCGCCCATCTGCTGTAGCCATGTCGCGATGACCGGCGCGGTCCCACCGAAAATCGCGCCGCAGACCGCGTAGGGAATGCCGATGCCCGACGTGCGGACCCGCGTCGGGAACAGCTCGGCGAAGACGGTGCCGAGCACGGCATTGTTGAGCGAGACGATCAGGGCGCCGGCTACGGCAACGAAGGCGAAAGTGCCGAAACCGAGCGCCGGCACCGCCAGCATCGAGAGGAGCGGATACGTGAAGACGAGGAAGCAGGCGGCGGCCCCGATCAGGAACGGCTTGCGGCCGATCCGGTCCGAGATGAAGGCGAACAGCGGCACGCCGATGCAATAGGCGACGCTGCCCAGCACCCCGCCCAGGAAGCCCGAGGCGCGATCGAGCCCGCCGACCAGATTGGCGTAGGTCGGCAGGAAGATCATCCAGAGGTAATATTGCAGCGAATTGATCTGGACGACGAAGACGATGAAGATTTCCCGGGGAAATTGGAGGAGCGACGCCAGGATCGACCGGGTACTCATCGCCTGTCCGTCCTGGATTTTTTGAAAGGACGGCGTTTCGGCGATGCCGGACCGGAGATAGACCCCGACGAGGGACAGGACCGCGCCCAGCATGAACGGTATCCGCCAGCCCCACTGGGTGAGGTCGTCGGGCGCCACATACTTCGTCACCAGGCTCGAGACGGCGGTGGCGGCGAGCACCGAAAGCCCGATCGAGAGCTGCTGGGGCGAGGCCGAGAACGCGCGGTTGCGCGCCGAGGCGTGCTCGTTGAGGAAGGTGATGGCGATCTGGTACTCGCCGCCGGCGGAGAAGCCCTGCAGCAGGCGGGCGGCGACGATGAGCAGCGGTGCTGCAATGCCGACCTGGGCGTAGGTCGGGCACAGCGCCATGGCGAGGCTGCCGAGCCCGGCCATGATGATCGTCGCCGACAGCATCACGCGGCGGCCGTATTTGTCGGCGAGCGGCGACAGCACGATGGCGCCGATGGGCCGTCCGATGAAGCCGATGGCGAAGGCGGAGAAGCTGGCGATCAGGGAAGCGGTCGGATCGTTCGCGGGGAACATCTGGCCGGCAAAGATACCGGCGAGAAAGCCGTAGATCGACCAGTCGTACCATTCGACGAAATGGCCGATGGCGCCGCCGACGAGCGTCCGCGCCTTGCCGCTGCCGGCAACGGGGCGAGCCGATGCCTGGAATCCAACGCCGTCACTCATCCGCCACTCCCTGGGTTATGATCGTCAGTTCACTGGCGATAGTTACTTCGACGGAAGCAGGGCCAGCCGCTGGCCGACCATTTCCGCCAAGAGGTTCAGATTGCGATCGAAATAGGCCGCGTCCTTGTCCAGGAACCGTTCGAGGCTGAGGCCCCGGATGGCGACGAGCATGAACTCGAACAGCGGCAGCATTTCCGGCTCGGCCGTGTCGGCGAGGACGTGGCGCCTGACCCAGGGATGCAGCACGCCCCGCATCGCCTCCAGGCGATGTTCGACGATACGTCGGTGAAATGCTTCGTCCGCCCGCGTGCCGATGATGATCTCCCAGACCGCCCAATAACCCGGGTCACCGTAGACTTCCCAGAGATGGGCGATCAGGCTTTTCACATCGATACGCCCGCTCGCCGTGACGTGATCCTGTTGCTCGAGCCGCCGCAGGACGCGTTCCGAAGACCGATCGAGCACGCTCAGCATCAGGTCTTCCTTGGTTGCGAAATGATGGTGAAGAGCGCCGGTCGTGAGGCCCGCGCTCTTCGCGATCGCGGCCGTCGACGCGCCGGAAAAGCCGACGGTCCGAAGCAGATCGGTCGCGGCGCCGATCAACAGCGCTTGCGTCTCGGTCCGCCGGTCGATCTGCTTGCGCCTGATGCTCTGATCCACTCGCTGTCCGCCTGATGCAAGTTACATATCGATTGAGATGTAAGTTGCGGGGGCCTGTCAAACGTTGATTTTCGCAGTGCGGAAAATTCGGGCTCGGGCCGCACCATCCTCGCTCTCGTTCCAGGCCGGGGGAGTGGAGCGCTACTTCGTGGCCTGATCGAATATGGCGTCGGGGCGCGGCAGGTTCGTGTCGGGCGACGTAACGCTCGACGGCCCGCTCGGCCGGCTGTCCGCGAGGATCAGCGCTGACGGCAGACGCCGCTGCCCACGGCCTCGTTCACCAACCGTCGCGGCGGGGCGGTCCGCATGAACTCCCCCTATCGCCGGCATCCGCTCAGAAACAACTCGGCGCAGGCTTTTGCTCTTTCCGCGATCTCTCTCTCGTCGGGCGCAGCGCGTCGTCCCAGGGTAGCGGCGCGCTGCGGCTCCATGATCATCATCCCGCGCAACATGCCGGCGGCGCGCTGCGGATCGGCCAGCCGGATCAGCCCGCGTGCGCACTGGCGGGTCAGCCACGCCGCGATGGCGTCGCCCGTCGGGAGGATGGCTTTCTCATAGAACATGGCCGCGATTTCCGGAAAGCGGTCGCATTCGCCTATCACCAGGCGATTGATCGCGATCGTCTCGTCCGCGAGCGTGAGCGTGCCATAGGCGATCAGGATTCGCTCGAGCCCTGCTGCCGGATCCACGCCGTCGGACGCGCTGTCGTCGAACGTGAGCATGAACCGCCCGATCCGATCGGTGACGACCAAGCCGAACAATTCCGCTTTGGTCGCGATCAGACGATAGAGCGTCTTGGTCGAGACGCCGGCGGCAAGCGCCACCGCGCCGATGCTGGTTCCGGCATATCCGTTCGCCGGAAATTCCTTGGCGGCCGCGTCGATCAGGACGCGGAGCGTCTCTTCGTCCGAGCGGACCTGGGGCCGCCCACGGGAACGCCGGACCATCTCCGAATTTTGGACCATAGATATTTTCCTAATTCCCATTGACAGGGAAGATATAGGGCCTATTTGGGAAATTATCAACTTTCGTAAATCGGAAAGCTGCAGCGGCTGAAGCAGCCGACCAGACAAGGAGCAAGTCCGATGACCAAGCATCCGAGTTCGCTCGAAATCGATCCGCAGACATTGACGACCATGGGCCACGCGCCCGCCGGCACGGCAGGTGCCCCAAGGAAGCTGCCCTTGCGGAAGGCGCTGCTCGCCGGCGCGGGCCTGCTCATGCTGGGCGCCGCCGGCTATTTCGGCTGGGACTATTGGACGGTCGGCCGTTTCCAGGTCTCGACGGACGATGCCTATGTCCAGGCCGACAACACGACCGTCGCCCCGAAGGTCTCGGGCTATCTCGATCGGGTGCTCGTTGGTGACAACGAGCGGGTCAAGGCCGGCCAGGTCCTCGCCCATATCGACGACCGCGACTACCGGACGGCGCTGGATCAATCCAAGGCCGATGTCGCCGCCGCCGAGGCCGACATCGCCAGCAAGCGGGCGTCCCTCGAGACGCAGCAGTCGATCATCGACGCGGCGAAGGCGACGATCGCGGTCGACCAGGCGAACCAGACTTTCGCCGAGCAGGACGATCGCCGTTACGCCTCCCTGGCGTCCACCGGTGCCGGTAGCGTGCAGAACGCGCAGCAGGCCGCCTCGCGCATTGCCGTCGCCCGGGCCAGCGTCGCCCGTGACACCGCCGCGCTGACGACCGCCGTGAAGCAGGTCGATCTGCTAAAGGCCGATCTCGCCCATGCCCAGGCGGCGCTGGCCCATGATCAGGCGGCACAGGCCCAGGCCGAACTCAATCTCTCCTATACGACGATCGTCGCGTCGGTCGACGGCGTGGTCGCCAATCGCACGCTGCGAGTCGGGCAGTATGTCCAGGCCGGCACGCAGCTGATGGCCGTCGTGCCGACGGCCGAGGCGTACATCGTCGCGAACTACAAAGAGACGCAGCTGACCGACGTCCACGCCGGGCAGGGGGTCGAGGTCGAAGTCGACATGTTCCCGGGCCGGAAGTTTCACGGCCATGTCGACAGCGTCGCCCCGGCGAGTGGCCAGGAATTCGCGCTGCTGCCGCCCGACAACGCGACCGGCAATTTCACCAAAATCGTGCAGCGCGTGCCCGTGAAGATCGTGCTCGACGACCAGAGTCTGAACGGCCTGCTGCGCCCGGGCATGTCGGCCGTGCCGACCGTCAACACCAAGTCGGCAGCGGTCGCCAAGCGCGAAGTCGAGAAGCGGCGCGCGTCGCGCGGCCCTTAGCCCCCAGCTGAACAACTGCGCCCTCGCACGCGAGCAGACATCATGACCATACTGCAAACCACCGTCGACAGCATTCCTGCCAGCGAAGATCTACCAACCGCCGCAGCTCCAGCGGCTCCCGCCGTCTCCGCAAAAACCTGGCTCGCGGTGATCGGCGCCACTCTTGGCGCATTCATGGCGGTGCTCAACATCCAGATCGTCAATGCCTCGCTTGCGGACATTCAGGGCGGAATCGGTGCGGGCATCGATGATGGCGGCTGGATCTCGACCTCCTATTTGATCGCCGAGATCGTGGTGATCCCCCTGAGCGGCTGGCTTGCCCAGGTGTTCTCGATCCGCATCTACCTCCTGACCAACGCCGTCCTCTTCCTGGTGTTCTCGGCGGCCTGCGCGCTCGCGCAAAACCTGCCGCAGATGATCGCGCTGCGCGCGGTGCAGGGGTTTACCGGCGGCGTGCTGATCCCCTTGGCGTTCACGCTGATCATCACGTTGTTGCCAAAGGCGAAGCAGCCGATCGGCCAGGCGCTGTTTGCTATCTCCGCGACGTTTGCGCCCGCCATCGGACCGACCATCGGCGGCTATCTCACCGAGAACTGGGGCTGGCA
>JAQGIC010000108.1 GCA_028288725.1 Rhodospirillales bacterium | reverse complement strand
CCTATGTCATCGTGCTTTATGTCTATGGCATCAAGCTGGTCGATCTCGCGTCGAAGATCAGCGAATTGTCGCAGCGGGCCGTGATCGCCCACGACCCGCCGCCCCCGCCACGGGAGCCGGGCGTGGTCACCTTCAGCATCGCACCGTCGAAGCCGCCGGCGCATTAGCAGGCTGCGGAAATACGGGGTTATTTTGGCCGCTGGTGTGAATCAACGCCTGGATAGGCTCGTCCTGGCGGTGCCGGTCGGTCCGGCTGGGGCTTCCGGGCGCCGCTCACGGCCGGTTTTCCGGCCTCTGGACGGATGTCGCCCCTGGTCATGCCGCCACTCCGATCAGTTTGGGTAGCCGGACGAGGTTGTAGGCGGCCACCGTCAAGGTGAAGGTCCAGCCGACCCGATCGAGGCCGCGATGGCGGGTCTTGCGCAGGCCGGCGCTGGATTTGACCCAGCCGAACACTTCCTCGATCCGCTTGCGGATGCGCAGGCTGACCGAATAGCCGGGGCGTCGGGTGGTTCGGCCATCGATCGCCGAGCGCCGGCCATTGGTGTTCTGCGTGACATGGGGCGACACGGTGCGCCGGCGTAGATCGGCGACGAAGCCTGCTGCGTCGTAGGCCTTGTCCATCCCGAGCGTCTTGCGATGGGAGCCAGGCCGATCCCGGATCATGTCCAGCGCCGCCTCGCGCTCGGCGGTGCCGGTCGCCCGCGTCAGCCGGGCATCGACCGCCAGGCCATTCCGGTTCTCCATGAGCACATGGCCCATATAGGCCAGCTTGGAAGCCTGACCCGCCCCCTTGCGGTAGAGCCGGGCGTCGGGATCGGTGGTGGACGCGTGGGTGTCGTTGCTGCGCTTCTCGCCATGGAAGTCGCGCTCGCCGTTGCGGCCCGGTCCCGGCGGCGCGCCGCCGCCATCCTTCGGCCGGAAGCTCTTCATGCTGGCCCAAGCCTCGATCAAGGTGCCGTCGGCCGAGAAATGATCGTCCGACAACAGCGTCTTGACCCGCGGCTGACGCAGCACCGCCGCCATGAACTTGGTCGCGATGTCGCCCTCGATCAGCCGATCCCGGTTCTTGGTGAAGACCGTCGCGTCCCACACCGCCGCGTCCATCGGCAGGCCGACGAACCAGCGAAACAGCAGATTATAATCAAGCTGCTCCATCAGTTGCCGTTCGGAGCGAACCGAGTAGAACGCCTGAAGCAGCAAGGCGCGAAGCAGCTTCTCCGGCGGGATCGACGGCCGTCCCGTCTTGGCATAGAGCCCTTCGAACTCGCCCGAAAGCACTTCCAGCGCCTCGTCCACGATCATCCGGATCGCCCGAAGCGGGTGGTCCGCCGGCACCCGCGCCTCGCAGCTCACATAGCTGAATAGCTGGTCCGTCCGAACATCCGAGCCACGCATCCTCGCCTCCGCCTGACATTCCGTGACCGAAGCGAATCATGCCCAGAGGCCGTAGGCCAGTCCCTTTTTCCGCAACCTGTTAGAGCCTGATCCGATCATGCCGGCTCGGTTTGATCGGTGAATCAGTTTCAAAATATTTGATTTAGGCGCTGAAGATCGCCTCGGAGGCCCGCAGCGAGCGCAAGGTGAGAGAGTCTTTCAAGCCGCGATTACCCTTGTGTCTTTGCAATCTGACAGATTGCAAAGACACAAGGGTCGTGCCGTTTCTCAGGCTGCTTTGAGCCCGGCCGCTACCGTGTAGCTCGCCCCGGTCTTGCTCGCGATCTCGTCGAGCGTCACGCCCGGAGCCACTTCCAGCAGCACCATGCCGTCCTTGCCGATCTCGAACACGCCGAGCTCGGTGATGACCAGGTTGACCACGCCCGTGCCGGTCAGCGGCAGGTCGCAGCGCTTCAGCAGCTTCTTCTCGCCGTCCTTGGCGGTGTGCTCCATCAGGACCACGACGCGCCGGACGCCGGCGACCAGGTCCATGGCGCCGCCCATGCCCTTGACCATCTTGCCGGGGATCATCCAGTTCGCCAGATCGCCGTTCTCGGCGACCTGCATGGCGCCCAGCACCGCCAGGTCGATATGGCCGCCGCGGATCATGGCGAAGCTGTCGGCACTCGAGAAATAGCTCGAGGTCGGCAGCTCGGTCACGGTCTGCTTGCCGGCATTGATCAGGTCGGGATCCTCGTCGCCCTCGAACGGGAACGGGCCCATGCCGAGCATGCCGTTCTCGCTCTGCAGCTGAACGTCGATGCCTTCGGGAATATAGTTCGACACGAGCGTCGGAATGCCAATGCCGAGATTGACGTAGAAACCGTCCTTGAGCTCGGCCGCGGCGCGCTGCGCCATATCTTCGCGGGTCCAGGGCATGTTTTTCGCTCCTCTAGATCACGCGGCCACGCGCGGGCGGGTGGTGACCTTCTCGATGCGCTTCTCGTAGTCGGCCGGCAGTTGGACGATGCGCTGCACGAAGATGCCGGGCGTGTGGATATGGTCGGGATCGATCGACCCGGCTGGAACCAGCTGCTCGCACTGCACGACCGTCACCCGGCCGGCCGTCGCCATCATCGGGTTGAAGTTGCGCGAGGTCTTGCGGAACACCAGGTTGCCCTCAGTATCGGCCTTCCAGGCATGGACGATCGACAGGTCGGCGACCAGGCCGGTCTCCATGATGAAGCGCTCGCCGTTGAAGGTCCGCTCCTCCTTGCCCTCGGCGATCACGGTGCCGACGCCGGTCTTGGTGAAGAAGGCCGGAATGCCGGCGCCGCCGGCGCGGATGCGCTCGGCCATGGTGCCCTGCGGGTTGAACTCCAGCTCCAGCTCGCCGGCCAGATACTGCTTGGCGAACAGCTTGTTCTCGCCGACGTAGCTGCTGATCATCTTCTTGATCTGGCGGGTTTCGAGCAGCAGGCCCAGGCCGTCGCCGTCGACACCGGCATTGTTCGAGACGACGGTCAGGTTCTGCACGCCCGACCGGACGATCTCGCGGATGAGCGTATTCGGCACGCCGCACAGCCCGAAGCCGCCCGACATGATCATGATGCCGTCCTTGAGCACGCCCTCGAGCGCGGACTTGGCGTCTTTATAGACCTTGTTCACGAAACTTGCCTCACTGGTCAGGAAGCGGAAATTCGGTTGGTCGGCCCAACAATTGAGGGCCTGGACGATAGGTGCTTAGAAGCCTGGGTGCCGGCTGTCAACGGCGCCAACTAGCGGCCGGCGGCCAGCGTCTCGATCGCGCCGGTCACCGCCAGGCGGAACGGCACGACCTCGATATCCAGCCAGACGTCGCCGGTGACATAGGGTTCCTGCTCCAGCCAGCGGTCAAGCGCGGCGCGGTCGGGAAATTCGACCAGCGCGGTCGACCCGATCATCTTGCCATCCTCGTCGAGGAGCGCGCCGCCCATCAGCATTTGGCCGGCGGCGAGCATCGCCGGCAACCGCTCGAAATGCGCGCCACGCGCCGCCATGCGACGCGCGAGCGCCGCCTCGTCCGTGCCGTCGCGCGCAATCACCAGGAACTGCATGGTCGTTTCCTTCCCTTGATCTTGTTGCCGCCAAGGCTAGCGCCGGCGGCGGCGGATGGGAAGGGCAACTAGAACGGCTTGGCCACCGCCAGGATCCCGATCGCGAGTGCCGCGACGATGGTCAGCGGTGCGGAGAAGCGCAGGAATGCCGCCGGCTTCCTGGCCGGATCGGCCACCATCCGGCGGAGCGTGCCGGACTGCACGCCATGCAGCGCCGACAGCGCCAGCACGATGACCATCTTGATGCCGAGCCAAGGTGCGGCGAACCAGCCGCCCTCCACCGCCAGCGTGATGCCGATTGCCCAGACCAGCAGCATGGCGGGGGCGACGAGGCGCAGGTTCCAGCGCCGCGCCGCCTCGATCGTGCGCCGCGCGGGCGATCCGCCCAGGATCACGCCGTTCGCGATCATGCCGCCGATCCAGAGCACGATCGCGGCGAAATGCAGGTCCTTAAGCCATTGATAACCCATCGGTACGTTCTCTCGATATGCGACGGGCCGCTGCCATCAACGGGCGGCCGATCGGCTTCGGCAGTTCGCTTCTTAGCACGACTGCCGTCGTAACGGCACCGAACCGGCCGATCGCGTCCACGACCGCGGCCAGATCCTCCGGCGCCGGTACGATCGCCTTCAGGACGAAACAATCCTCGCCGGTCACCCGGTGGGTTTCGATCACATGGGGCAGGGCCGCGAACTGCTTCAGGCAGGCCGGGATCAGCTCGTGCGTGGTCTTTAGCCGCAGGATCGCCATCATGCGCAACCCCAGCGCCTGCGGGTCGATCCGGGCGCCGTAGCCCGTGATCACGCCGCGTTCCTCCAGGCGCTTGACCCGTTCCGACATGGCCGGCTGCGACAGGCCGATCTGGCGGCCAAGCTCCGACAGCGACACGCGCCCGTCCGCCTGCAGCGCTTCCACGATGGCGAGGTCCTTGGCGTCCAGCTCGATCATTATGATCCCCCGGCTTCAGTTCATCGGTCGAAACCTCTTATCGCCGATGACTTGCCATGTCACCCGACCTGCGGGTCTGGCATTCTGCCGCTCGACCCACTCCAGACCAAGGAACAGGAAGCGATGCGTCTGATCGGCATGCTGGATTCGCCCTATGTCCGCCGCACGGCGATCTCGATGCGGTTCATGGGACTGCCGTTCGCCCAGGAATCCGTCTCGGTCTTTCGCCATTACGACCGGTTCGCAGAAATCAACCCGGTGGTGAAGGCGCCGACCTTGGTGCTGGACGACGGGACGGTGCTGATGGAGTCCGGCCTGATCCTGGACTATCTCGAACGCCTGGTCGCACCGGAGCGTCGGCTGACGCCCGAGCGGCCGGGCGATCATGCCCGCGCCCAGCGGCTCGTCGGGTTGGCGCTCGCGGCTTGCGAAAAGACCATGCAGATCGTCTACGAGACCCAGTTGCGGCCGGCCGACAAGCAGCATCGGCCCTGGCTGGACCGGATCGACGGGCAATTGCGCACGGCCTATCGATTGCTGGAGGCCGAGATCGGCGCAGGCGGACCCTGGCTGGTCGGCGGCCGGCCCCTCCAGGCGGACGTCACCGTCGCCGTGGGCTGGCGCTTCACCCAGCTCGTGCTGGCCGGCCGGATCGCGCCGACCGATTATCCGGCGCTCGCCCGCTTCTCGGCGCGGGCCGAGGCCCTGGCGGAGTTCGCCGCGACGCCGCCGGACTGAGACCGGAGAGGGGCACGCGAACCGAGCGCGGCCCCTCTCCGCACCAAGTCCCGCGCTGGAGCGCGATGACATGAGGCCGACCCGGCCTCATGTCTGAATCGCCCTCTAGTGATCAAACCGAGTCGGTTTGATCGGATCAGGCTCTAGAACTCGGCGTGTTGGCGGCGTTCGGCGCCGATGACCGGATCGCTGGCGCTGTCCTCGCCGGTTTCGACATGGCCGGCCAATTGGCGCCGGAAGGCGGCATCGTCGTCGACGCGGACCGTCACGTCGTACCAGCCGAAGGACTGGCGCAGCGGCCAGTATTTGCCGACGCTTTCGCCCGGCGCCAGCACCTGTACGAACTCTTGTCGCGTGTAGGCGTCCTTGGCGATCGCCAGCCGCGGCACAGCCCCGCGGTTGGCCAGCACCAGGCCCAGCCCGCCGCCATGGGCGTCATAGCTGACGCCGACCTCGATGTTGCTGGGATTGAGCCCGACGATGCTGCCCTTGAAGCGGCGGAAGAAGCCGTTCGGGCCATGGACCGACAGATCATACTCGCCCACGACGGCCCAGCTGTCCGACAGGCTCTTGCCCGGCTCGACCGTATAGCTGCGCGGCAGATTCAGATTGAGGCCGTCGCGCACCTGGAAGCACACGCCGATCCCGCCGGTATTGCCGAAGCTGATCTGGAAGTGGCCGGCCGCGAGATCGAGCCGGCCATGGGCGTCCAGTTCATAAGGGATGGCGCGGGCATAGCGCTGGCCGGGCTCCTGCGCCGGCATGTCCTGGTCGAGCGGCGGCAGCGGGACGTAGTCCGGATGCCGCTGATTGTCGGGCGGCCTGTAGCCGGCCGTGCTCGGCAGCGAGGCCGGCGCCGCGTTCGGGTTCTTGAAATTGAACGCGGTCGTCAGGTCGCCGCACACCGTGCGGCGCCAGGCCGTGATGTTGCTTTCGGGCAAGCCGCCACGGCCCGGGCCGAACCGCTGCTCGATGAACTGAATGATCGAGGTGTGGTCGAACACCTGCGAACAGACATAGCCGCCCTTGCTCCAGGGCGAGACCACGATCATCGGCACGCGGGCGCCCAGCCCATAGGGGCCGGGGGGATAGGTGGAATTGCCCGGGAAGATCTCGTTCGTGGTCGCGACGGTCGACTGCCCCTGTGCGGCGGTCGGCGGCACGGTCGGCGGGACCATATGGTCGAAGAAGCCGTCGTTCTCGTCATAGGTGATGAAGACCGCGGTCTTGCTCCACAGGTCCGGGTTGGACGTCAGCGCGTCCAGCACCTGCGAGACGTACCAGGCGCCGTAGTTCGCCGGCCAGTTCGGATGCTCGGTATAGGCCTCGGGCGCCACGATGTAGGAGACCTGCGGCAGACTGTTGTTGGCAACGTCCTGCTTCAGAACGTCGAACAGGGTTCCGCCCACCGAGATGTTCGTGCCGGTCTTGGCCTTTTCATAGAGCGGGCTGCCCGGCTGGGCATTCTGGTACTGATGGAAATACAGCAGCGAATTGTCGCCGTAATTGCCGATATAGGCATTGCTGGTCCAGCCCCAGAAGCCGGCGGCGGTCAGGCCGGTGCCGACGTCCTGATAGATCTTCCAGGACACGCCGGCGGCTTCCAGCACTTCCGGGAAGGTCGACCAGCCGTAGCCGGCCTCGGCATTGTCGACGACGGGCCCGCCCCCGGCGCCGTCATTGCCGACCCAGCCGGTCCACAGGTAATAGCGATTGGGATCCGTCGGCCCGAGCAGCGAGCAATGATACGCGTCGCAGATGGTGAAGGCGTCGGCCAGCGCGTAGTGGAACGGAATGTCCTTCCGGTCCAGATACGCCATGGTCGTCGTGCCCTTGGCCGGGACCCATTGATCGTAGTTGCCCTGGTTCCAGGCCACATGGGTCGAGGTCCAGTCATGGGCCAGATCCTGCAGGAATTGCAGGCCCAGATCGGGTGCGGTCGGATGGAACGGCAGGACGGTGCCGACGCCGCCGGGCTGATGCCAGACCAGCTGTCCCGACGGTAGGCGCACGGCGCGGGGATCCTCGAAGCCGCGCACGCCGCGCAGCGTTCCGAAATAATGGTCGAACGAGCGGTTTTCCTGCATCAGGACGACGATATGCTCGATATCCTCGATCGTGCCGGTGCGGTGGTTCGCCGGAATCGCCATCGCCCGCGCGATACTGTCCGGCAGGGCGGCGGCCAGGGCGGTACCGCCCAGCACACGAAGGAAAGTGCGGCGATCGCTGTTCGTCATGGCAGTCGAGCCTCCCGCAGATGGTTAACGCATTCTGAGTTTCTCCCTGTATAGCGGCCGTGAAGGTCAAACAGGCTTAGGTTGCGTAACAACCGCGCGGCGTATTTATGACGGATCTACGACGCGCGGCCACTGGCGCCCCGCCCCTGGAGCGGGTGCGGACGAAACCTCAGACCGGGATCCGCACGAGCCAGCGGCCGACCCGCGCGACCAGTTCGTCGAGATCGAGCGGCTTGGACAGGTAATCGTCCATCCCGGCCGTCAGGCACCGCTCGCGGTCGCCGGCCATGGCGTTGGCGGTCATGGCGATGATCGGCAGCGTGACGCCTTGAGCGCGGAGCCGCCGCGTCGCCTCGAAGCCGTCGAGGTTCGGCATCTGCACGTCCATGAGGATCAGGTCCCAGTCCCCGCGCGCGACCGCGTCCAGGGCCTCGATCCCGTCGCCGGCCAGCTCGACCGTATAGCCCGCATCGCGCAGCACCTCTGCCGCCAGAATCTGGTTGACCTCGTTATCCTCGACCAGCAGCACCCGCCCCTCGCCGGTCGCGGCCGGTGACGATGGCCGAACCTCGGCCGTCGCGCGCGACGCCGGCGGCCCGTCGCCCATCACGCGGGCCAGGCAGTCGACCAGTGCCCGATGGCGCACCGGCTTGGTCAGGGCGGCATCGAACGGATTGCGCGCACGCTCCGAGCGCACCGGCTGATCGATCGACGAGACGAGGATCTGCTTCGGCTGTCGCCATTCGATATGCAGGCGGATGGTCTCGCCCAGATGGTCGCCGGTCATGCCGGGCATATCATGGTCCAGCAGCACGATGTCGTAGGGACGTCCCGCCTCCTCCGCGCGCCGCAGCGCGGCCAGCGCGCTCGCCGCGTCCGGCGCTTCATCGACCTCGATGCCCTCGTCCGAGAGCTGACGGTGAAACACGATCCGGTTCATCTCGGTGTCGTCGACCACCAGGACCCGAAGCCCGGCCAAGACCGCGGGATCGACGGCCCCCCGGTTCGGGACGCTCTCGCCGTCGGGCAGGGTGAGGGCGACCCGGAACACGCTGCCGCCGCCTGGCCGTTCCTCGATCGCGATCGTCCCGTCGTCCATCAGGTCGAGCAGCTGTTTGCAGATGCTGAGCCCCAGGCCGGTCCCGCCATATCGGCGATTGATCGAACTGTCGCCCTGCTCGAACTTGTTGAACAGCCGGTCGGTCAGGGCCGGGCTGATCCCGATGCCCGTATCGGCGACGGCGATCGTGATCCGCGATCGGTCCGGCCCGATCCGTTCTCCCGAGGCGGTGACGGAGACCGCGCCGCGCGCGGTGAACTTGATCGCGTTCGACAGAAGATTCAGCACGATCTGGCGCAGCCGGGTCGGATCGCCGCGCACGACCCGCCGCGCCTCGGCATCGATGCAGCAGGAAAGCTCCAGCTCCTTCTCGCGCGCCCTGGGCGCCATGAGTTCAACCGGGCCCTCGATCACTTCGGTCAGATCGAAATCGATGGCTTCAAGCTCGATCCGCCCGGCCTCGAGCTTCGAGAGATCCAGAATATCGTTGATCAGATCGAGCAGGACCTCGGCCGACCGGCGAACCGCGTCGGCGAAGCGCCGCTGCTCGGGATCGAGCTGGGTGCGCAGCAGCAGCGTGTTCATCCCGATCACGCCGTTCATCGGCGTACGGATCTCATGGCTCATGTTCGCCAGAAATTCCGACTTGGCCCGGTTCGCGGCATCGGCCAGCCAGCGCGCCTCTTCGAGCGCCGCCGTCTGCTCGCCTAGCGTCGCATGCGCCGTGGCGAGCCGCCCGTGGAGCGCCAGGGTCTGCAGCAGAAGCAGCACCAGGACGAAGCCGGACGCGAGCAGGCCGTAGATGCGGCCGGCATAGAAGCCCAGGTCCCACCGGGCCTGATTGAACACGAGCGAGAGCGCCACGTCGCAGAGCCAGGCGATGACCGCCACCGCCAGCCAGAGATCGAGCACGGACCGGGCGCGGCCGCGCAGCAGCACGAGGGCTCCGAGGGCTGCGAACCCCAGCAGCCATTCGGCCGAATAGGCCCAGACCATGCTCCGGGTATATTGGCCGTTGGCGAGGATCACCGGGAGCATCCATTCGCCGGCCGTCGTCAGCAGGACGACGGCGACCACGATCGCCACCACCACCAGCACGGTCGCCGCGATGGCCGCATCGGGGCGCGTGACGGTGGCGCCGGACCGGCCGAGCAGGGCATAGGCGATCACCGCCAGCAGCAGGCCCGCGTGCCAGAACAGATAGAGCCAGGCGGTCGTCTGCACGCCGGCGCCCATGAGCCCGGTCGGCGAGAACAGGCCTGGAAAACTCGCCATATGCGCGATCGTGGTAAGGGAGGTGAAAAGATAGCCGGCGGCCAGGACCAGCAGCGCCGACGACCGCAGCAGTCGAAATTGCCCGAACAGCAGCGCCGCGGTCAGGACATCGTTGATGACGAGGGCCGATTCATAGATCGGGATGAAGGCCGGCTGGACCCCGAGCGGCGTCTTCGCGAACGGGACGCAGGCGACGAAGACGAGGGCCGAGACCAGTATGATGCCGAGCGCGATCCACCGCTCGGCCCGCGACGGAGTCGCGGTCGATAGGAACATGAGCTGGTCGGCAGCCGTCATCGACCGTACCCGAAGTTGCAGCGCACTGGCGGGCTTATGGAAACACCCGCGTCAGTAGTATCGCAGATGAAAGCATCGATTGCGATCCGAGGCCATCGTTCTAAACGGGCCAGCCGCCGATTTCTTCGACCGACAGCCGCTTTGCCTATCGCACCCCGCCGTCGGTCATGCGGTACCAGGCGATGATCGCCGAGACATAGAGCCGGTTCAGCCCATGGGCCGGGATCGGCGCGATCGGCACGATCGGAAACGGCAGATCGCCGGCCTTGCCAGAAGCCAGATAGCGGGCGAGCGCCTTGCCCATCGTCGTCTGCAGCCCGACACCCCGGCCCATGCAGCCGATATCGACCAGCAATCCCGGCGCCGGCTCGTGCAGATGCGGCAGGAAATCCCGGGTGACTGCGACCCGGCCGCACCAGCGATGGGCGATCGGCGTGCCTTTGATCTGGGGGAACAGCTTGCCCAGCACGCGTTCCAGATGAGCCCAATCCTCGGGTCCCTTCGGCTCGCGGAAGGGACCGCGCCCACCCATCAGCAGGCGCCCCTGATGATCGAAGCGGAAATACAGCAGCAGCTTGCGGGTATCCGACGAGACATGCCCTTCGGGCAGGATGGTCTTGCGCAGATTGTCGGTCAGCGGCTCGGTCGCGATCTGGAAGGAATTGACCGCGATGACCGTGCGGCGCAGCCCCGGCACCAGATCGCCGGTATAGCCGTTGGTCGCGAGCAGCACGCGGCCGGCATCGACCGCGACGCCGCGGTCGGTCTCGACATGCCAGCGCTCGCCCCGCCGTTCGAGCCTGGTGACGGATGTCCCGCCATGGATCCGCGCGCCGGCCGCGAGCGCCGCGCGAACCAGGCCGCGGGCGAAGGCGAGCGGCTGGATGGCGCCGCCGCGCCGGTCGACCCAGCCGCCGAGATAGCTGGCGGTGCCGAGCTTCCGCGCCACCGCTTCCCGGTCGAGCAGTTCGGTCGAGGCGCCCCAGGCCGCCCATTGTTCGGCCCGGCGCGCGACCTCGCCCAGCCCTGCCTCGGTATGCGCGCCCTGGATCCAGCCGGCGCGCACATGGGGCACGTCCATGGCATGGCGGTCGATCAGATCGAACACCGTGTCGGCGGTGCGCCCGGCAAAATCGACCAGCCGGCGGCCATGCTCCTCGCCGAATTTCGCCTTGAGCTCGGCCGGATCGTATTTGAGGCCGGGAATGACCTGGCCGCCATTGCGGCCGGAGGCGCCCCAGCCGGGCTCGCGCGCATCGAGCACGACCGTGTCGGCGCCCTGCTCGGCCAGATGCAGGGCGGCGCTCAGGCCGCAATAACCGCCGCCGATGACGCAGATGTCGGCGCGGACGGGGGCGGCGAGCGCCGGCGTGTCGACCGCCGGTGGTGCCGTCGCCGCCCAGAGCGACGGCGACAAGGGAAAGGGCTCTGCCATCTTTCGGGGATCCTTCGTTTATCGTCTCGTCACTCGGTAACCCGTCCGCTCTCCCCATCGTCATGGCCGGGCCTGACCCGGCCATCCACGTCGTTGGGCAATCGCGCCCTGGTTCCGATGGGGTTCTGGCGGAGAGGCGTGGATCCCCGGGTCAAGCCCGGGGATGACGGGAAAAGGTAATCATCTCACTCATTCATCAGATCGGATTCAGCACGCGCCTCAGAAAATCCTGGGTGCGCGGATGCTGTGGATCGCCCAGCAGATCGCGGGCCGGGCCTTGCTCGACGATCACGCCGCCGTCGAGGAACAGCACGCGGTCGGCGACCTCGCGGGCGAAGCCCATCTCGTGAGTGACGACGACCATGGTCATGCCCTGCTCCGCCAGCGCGCGCATGACGCCCAGCACCTCGCCGACCAGCTCCGGATCGAGCGCCGAGGTCGGTTCGTCGAACAGGATGGCCTTGGGCCGCATGGCGAGCGCGCGGGCGATCGCGACGCGCTGCTGCTGCCCGCCGGACAGTTTGCCGGGCTTGGCGTCCTCGCGGCCGGCAAGCCCGACCTGGGCCAGGAGCGCCCGCCCGCGTTCGAGCGCTTCGGCCCGGGGCTCGCCTTTGACGAAGATCGGCCCCTCGACGACATTCTCCAGCGCCGAGCGATGGGGGAACAGGTTGAAGCGCTGGAACACCATCGAGACCTGGGTGCGGATCGCCCGGATCGACGGGGCCGCGGCATCGACCGTGATGCCCTCGACCCGGATGGCGCCGGCATCGTAGCGCTCCAGGCCGTTGATGCAGCGCAGCAGCGTCGATTTGCCGGAGCCGGACGGGCCGATCACGCAGACCACCTCGCCGCGCGCCACGGTCGCCGAGACGCCGCGGATCACCTCGTGATCGCCGAAGCTCTTATGGACGTTGTCCAGCTCGATCATCGCCGGCCCGCCCGCCGTTCGAGATGCCCGACCAGCATGATGAGCGGGACGCTCATGCACAGATAGAGCAGCGCCACGAGCGTGAAGACCGTGGTGTTTCTGAAGGTCGAGGAGGCGATCAGCTTGCCCTCGAGCGCCAGTTCCGCGACGGTGATGGTCGAGGCCTGCGAGCTGTCCTTCAGCATCATGATCATGATGTTGCCGTAGGACGGCAGGACGATCTTGACCGCCTGGGGCAGCACGACCCGGCGCATGACCAGCCACCAGCCCATGCCGATGGCATGGGCCGCCTCGATCTGCCCCGGGTCGACCGCCTCGATGCCGGCGCGGAAATTCTCGGCCTGATAGGCAGAATAGGCGATGCCCAGGCCGATGATGCCCGCCTGCAGGGCCGTGAGCGCGATGCCGAGCTCGGGCAGCACGAAATAGATGTAGAACAGCTGGACGATGATCGGGATGCCCCGGATCAGGTTGACCACGAGGCGGCTCGCCAGCGCCAGCGGCCAGAGCCCGGAGACGCGCAGGAAGGCCCAGATCAGGCCCAGCAGGGTCGACAGCACGAGCGAGCCGAGACTGACCAGGATGGTCAGCCACACTCCCTTCAAAAGGATCGGCAGGAATTCCGCCGAATCCGCGAGAAAACGCTCCATGGGTGCCGCCGGTCCCGGCTCAGCGCCCGATTATTCCAGACCCCATTTCGCCAGGATCTTCTTGACCGTCCCGTCCGCCTGGAGCTTGGCGAGCGAGGCGTTGAGCTTCGCCAGGACCGGGTCGCCCTTGCGCAGGCCGAGCGCGACCGATCCCACGATGCTGGGCTTGTAGCTCTTGACCAGGCGCGCCTCCGGGAAGCCGCCTTGCGCGAGATTATAGGCGGCGATCGGATAATCGGCGAAGCCGGCGCCGATGCGCCCGGCATTCACGTCGCGCAGGATATCCGGGATCGTGTCGTAGATCTTGACCTCGGGGAAAAGGCCGCTTTTCTGCAGCGGATCGACGAAGGCGGTGCCGACCTGGGCGCCCACGGTCTTGCCCTTCAGATCCTCCAGCGCGACATAGTCTTTGCCGTCGGCCTTGGGCACGACGAGCCCCTCGCCGTAGGTATAGACCGTGTCGGTGAAATCGATCACCTCGCGCCGTGCCGCCGTCGCGAACATCGCGGCCGCGATCAGATCGATCTTGTTCGAGGTCAGCGCCGGGATCAGCGTCGAGAATTGCATCGGCTCGATCTCGACCGCGAAGCCGGCATCCTTGCCGACGGCGGTGATGAGATCGACCATGATGCCCTGGATCGTGTTGGTCTTGGTGTCCAGAAAGGTAAAGGGCACGCCGGTCGGCGTGGAGCCGATCTTGAGCACCGGATCGGCCGCCAGCGCAGACCCGATCGCGCCGGGCGCCAGCCAGGCGCACAGCAAGGCTGCGACCGCGAAGATTCTGATTCGCATCATTCTCGACTCCCGTTGTGGGCCTGCCTGTGATCGGGCGGGCCGGTCTCGCCGGCCGTCACCCGCGTCGCTTTATTTTCATTGTGGTGAAATCATGCTCGCCGAATTAAGCTCTTCGGGCAAGAGTTTTCATATGGATGAAATTTTCCATGAGTGAAGCGAATCCCGGGGGTGGCGAAGCGAGCGGGACGTCGGCGGCCCCGGCCCCGTCCGCGCCGCCGCCGCTCGACTCATCGGTCGGGCTGCGCCTGCGCGCGCTGCGCAAGACCAACCGGCTGTCGCTCCAGGTGATGGCCAACCGGCTCGGCGTCTCGATCGGCCACTTGAGCCAGGTCGAGCGCGGGCTCTCGACGGCGTCGCTCAAGCTTCTGGCCGGTGCTGCCGACACGTTCGGTGTCGGCCTGGCCGATCTGTTCTCGGGCGCGGGCCCCCTCGCCGCGTCGAGCGAGGCCGAGACCGGCGCGATCGTGATCCGGCAGAGCGAACGCGGCCGCATCGGCCTGTGGCAGGCCGGCATCACCAAGGAGCTGCTGACCGCGCCGCGCGGCGCCAGCCGGCTCAATCTCTTCATGGTCCGCATCGAGCCGAACGGCACCACGGGCGAGGAAAATTACGTCCACGGCGGCGAGGAGGCCGGCTTCGTACTCGAGGGCACGCTCGAACTGCATGTCGAAGAGCAGATCTGGCGATTGGAGCCGGGCGACAGCTTCCGGTTCGCGAGCGACCGGCCCCACCGGTTCGGCAATCCCGGAACGGCACCGGCGCTGGTGCTCTGGGTCAACGTCACGCCTTAAGAGACTTCCCAACCAGCCCTCAGCAAGGACATTGCCATGGCCGTCGCCCCCACCGCATCACTGCCCCGAACCGCCGGCCGCACGCGTGAGGTGGTCGCGGCCACGATCGGCACGTTCTTCGAATGGTACGACCTGCTGATCTACGGCACCTTCGCCGTCGTCATCTCGCACCAGTTCTTCCCGACGACCGATCCCACGGTCGGGCTGTTCCTGGCGCTCCTGACCTTCGCGTCGGCCTATCTGGTGCGGCCGCTGGGCGCGATCCTGATCGGCAGCTACGCCGACCGGGCCGGACGGAAGCAGGCGCTGGTGCTCTCGGCCGGGCTGATGCTGATCGGCACGCTGATCACGGGCATCCTGCCCAACTATGACAGCATCGGCGTGGCGGCCCCGGTTCTCCTGGTCATCGCCCGCCTGCTGCAGGGCTTCTCCGCCGGCGGCGAGTTCGGCTGCGCCAATACCTATCTGGCCGAACAGAACCCGCGGCACCGCGCATTCTTCGCCAGCCTGCAATTCTCCACGACCGGCCTTGCGATCGTGGTCGCGGCGACGTTCGGCTTCGTGCTGAACAGCCTGCTCGACCCGGCGGCGATGGGGGCCTGGGGCTGGCGCGTGCCGTTCCTGTTCGGCCTGCTGATCGGCCCGGTCGCCCTCTATATCCGCCAGGGCGTCGCCGAATCGCCCGATTTCGAGGCGGGACCGGCCACGGCGCACCCGCTCAGGGAGGTGCTGCGGCATGACAAGCTGCGCATGCTGGTGGGGGCCGGGGTGGTGTGCGCCGGCAATGTCGCCAGCTACGTCAATATCTACATGCCGACCTACGCGATCACGCAACTGCATCTGCCGCCGGCCTCCGCCTTCGTCGGCAGCATCGTCGGCGGGCTGGTCAGCACGATCTTTCCGATGGTGGCGGGCCTGCTCGCCGACCGCTATGGCAACGTCGTGGTGATGGGCTGCGCGATCATTGTCGGCATCGTCATCGCCTACCCGCTGTTCCTGCTCCTGAGCCTATACCCGACCGTCGGCACGCTGGCCCTGATCCAGGGCGTGATCGGCCTGGTGTTCTACAGCTTCTACTACGCCCCGGTCGGCACGGTGCTGACCCAGCTGTTCCCGGCGAGCCGGCGCACGATCGGCTCCTCGATCAGCTATGTCGCCTCCCAGACCTTTTTCGGCGGGGTGACGCCCGTGGTGGTCAATCAGATGATCGCCGCCACGGGCAATCCGATGAGCCCCGGCATCTATCTCAGCGTCATGGGCTGCGTCGGCCTGTGCTCGCTGCTGATCAGCCGGCGGATGGGCGTGCGCTAGCGAGTGACACCGATCCCGAAGTGGTCACGGCCGCCGCCATTTGCTATGAGCGGGTCCAAGGCCGGGCTCTTCGGGGTCCGGCCAAACCGATAAACGGGCGAGGAACATCCCCATGCAGATCCAAGGACAAGCCGCGATCGTCACCGGCGGCGGCTCGGGCCTGGGCGCCGGCACGGCGCGGGCGCTGGCCAAGGCCGGCGCCAAGGTCACCCTGTTCGACGTCAATCTGGAGACGGCCAGGGCCGTCGCGGCCGAGATCGGCGGCCATGCGGTCGTGGTCGATGTCGCCGACGCCGCCTCGGTCGAGGCCGGTTTCGCCGAGGCCAAGGCCAAGCACGGCGCCGCGCGCATCCTGGTGAATTGCGCCGGCATCGCGCCGGCCGCCCGCATCGTCGGCAAGAACGGCCCCATGCCGCTGGATGACTTCGAGCGGGTGATCAAGGTCAACCTGATCGGCAGCTTCAACACCATGCGCGTGGCCGCCGCCGATATGCAGGCGCTGGAGGCGCTCGACGACGGCGAGCGCGGCATCATCATCTCGACCGCCTCGGTCGCCGCCTTCGAGGGCCAGATCGGTCAGGCCGCCTATGCCGCGTCCAAGGGCGGCATCGTCTCGCTGGCCTTGCCGGCGGCGCGCGAATTCGCCCGCTTCGGCATCCGCGTCAACACGATCGCGCCGGGCCTGTTCGGCACGCCGCTCCTGTTGAACATGCCCCAGGAGATTCAGGACAGCCTGGCCGCGAGCGTGCCGTTCCCCAGCCGCTTCGGCCTGCCCGAGGAATATGCGCGTCTCGCCATCCACATGATCGAGAACGCCATGATCAACGGCGAGGTCGTGCGCCTGGACGGCGCCATCCGCATGCAGCCGAAGTAGCTCCTAAGGCCCGGCGAGTGCCGCCAGCTTCAGGAGCGTGTTCCAGTTCCGGCCGGTGGCGGGGCCGAGCCTGGCCTCGATCATGGCAAGGGTCAGGCGCGAGCGGCCGATGCCGTCGGGATAGACGATGTAGGCCTGCCGTCCGCGGACCCGGACGATCTCCGGCCCGCGGATGGCGGCCTGCAGGTCTGCGACGGCGGCGGCATCCGGCGGCGTACGCAGAAAATAGACGAGCAGATGGCCGGGGTCGGCCTTGGCCGCGTCCGCGAACGGATTGGCGGCGATGATCTGGGCCCATTGGGCGGCGTCGCGCAGGAAATAGGTGACGGCGAAGCCGAAACGCTCGGCGGTGGCCGCTTCCAGCCCCCGTTCCAGCCCGTCCGGCGGCGCGTCGCTGCGAAACACCAGATTGCCGCTCTGCAGCAGCGTCTGCGGCAGGGCCAGGCCCAGGCTTAGGGCCAACGCGCGCAGATCGGCCATGGCGATCTTGGCGTGGCCGCCGACATTGATGCCGCGCAGCAACGCGATCCGCGCCGGCATCAAAGCGCGTCGATCGCCTTGGCGAGAGCCACGTCGCGGGCCGAGAGGCCGTCGGCATCGTGGGTCGTCAGCAGGATCTCGACCTTGTTATAGACGTTCGACCATTCCGGATGATGGTCCGCCTTCTCGGCCAGCAGGGCCACGCGGGTCATGAAGCCGAACGCCTCGACGAAATCGCGGAATTTGTAGCTCCGTTCGATCGCATCGCGGTGCGCGGCCAGACGCCAGCCGGTCAATTCGCCCAGCGCCGCCTTGCGTTCGGCCGGGGTCAGCTTCGCTACCATTGTCTTGCCCTTTCGTCCTGATGTCGGGTGCGTCATCTTGGCCTAGCGCGCCGGCCGCACGATAGCGACAGGATCGCCCGCCTCTCTTCGTCACCCGAAAGCCGCCTTTACCATGCCCGACGAACCGATCCTACCGCCCAGCCTCGACGATCTCGAAAGCCTGGCCCGCGAGGCGTTCGAGGGCATTCCCCCGACGCTCGCGCGCTTCGTCAAGGATGTCGAGATCCGGGTCGATGATTTTCCGGACGAAGAGACCGAAAAGGAAATGGCCCTGGAAAGCCCGTTCGACCTCCTGGGCCTGTATCGTGGCGTGGCACTGCCGAACAAGAGCGTCGGCGCCACCTCGTCCGATCTCGACCGGATCTTCCTCTATCGCCGGCCGATCCTGGATTACTGGTGCGAGACCGGCGAGGATCTGTACGACATCGTGCGCCATGTGCTGATCCACGAGATCGGCCATCACTTCGGCTTTTCCGATGGCGATATGGAGCGGTTGGAAAACGAAGCGGAGTAGGTTGAACCGGCATAGCCCCTGCAACTCTTCCCGGAAAGATCTCATCCGTCTCCGAGGAAAGAACTTTCCATGCTGGCCATGCCGCTTTCCACCGCCCATGCGATCGAGGCCTCCACCCTGCTCGAGCGGGAACGGACGCTGTTCAGCCTCTCCGCGAACCCGGACGCGATCCCCGACGATCGCCTGACCGATCAGCACCGCCGGCTGCTAAGTTATTGGAAGACCAAGCGCGGCCGCTATGACGCCCCGTGCCGCAGCGACATCGATCCTTGCGACCTGGGCCCGGTGCTGCCGAACATTCTGCTTTGGGACGTGGTCCAGAACGACTATCGCTGCCGCCTGGCCGGCACCGACGTCTGCCATAACATGCTAGGCAAATTGCAAGGCGTTATGCTGAGCGATTTGCCCTGTCCGCTGATCGACCAGGCCCGGCGCGAGTTCGACGCCGTGCGCGACGAGGGCCGGGCGGCACTGGTCGAGCGTTCGCTGCATTGGCTCGGGCGACCGCTGGTCATCTATCGCCACCTGCTGCTGCCGCTGGTCAACGACCAGGGCGACCGTCATATGCTGGTCGGCGTCATGACATTCCAAAGCACGGCAACGAACTAAGGGCAAAGCTCTATCGGGCGCGGAAGCAATGTCCTGGAAGGATGGATTTTGAGACAGTCTGCTTTCAAGCACCGATACGGGGATAGCGGACATTTGTCTACAGGCTGCGGTGAGCAGGAAGCAGAACGACGGCTTTCTGGCGAGTGGCACGAGAAAGCAGCTAGATCAACGGCTACGCGGTTGTGATCGCCTGCGTGTCGAACCGGACAAACAGGGCCATGGTCTCGCCGTCACCGAACCGGATGAACAGCGCCCCATCGCCGCGAATCTGGTTGTCGCTCGCGAATTTGCCGCTATTGCCCTGCATCATGTGGATATCGTGGATGCCTTGTTCAGGCGAGAATTTGAACGTTTCGTCGGCCCCTTTGTTGAAGTACTGGCCGAACGCGACCACCACAGCCGCTCCGTCCGCTTTCGCGCGCTCGATCTGGCCGTCCAGCAGGTTGCGGAGATTCACGCCCGACCCATCCGGCGGCAGCGGCGACATGTCGGCGATGGGAAGGAGGTTGTCGCGCAAGCAGTCCAGGCCTTTGCCGTTCGGCCCGGTCGCGATCGCCGTGAAGCCGGCCGGTCCCGCCGCCAATGCCGCCAGGTCCAGGCTCGCGGGCGGGGTATAGGCCGGATCGTAGTGAGCCAGCACTTCGCTGCCGTCGACCGACCGGACGTTCACCGCGATCCGGAAATCGCCGCCGCCCTGGACCCAGATTTCATAGCGGGGAGACTTCCCGCCGTCCTCTACGCCGTCCTTGAGCCTGCCGACCAGCACGCCGTATCGGCTGGTCTGGGCACCCTGTACGGACCTCGCCGTCATGTCTTCGCTCCCGCTGCTATCCGAATATCCTGGCAGGCGAATATGTCCGATCAGCGACTGGCCTGCTCTTCGGGCGGCAGATCATCATCCGGCCCATAATCCATCGCGGCGCACTCACCGCGCAGGCGCCGCCGTCGATCGTCAGGTCGTTCCGATAGGCGTCCCGAATGTAATCCATGGTGCCGAGGTGCCTGTCCTCGAAATACATCTCATGCACGTCCTCGCGCCCGACGCCGAAGACGATCCGGCCGACCCCGGCCCAAATGCTGGCCATGCTGCACATCCCGCACGGCTGCAAGGTCGTATAGAGGTCGGCGCCCTGGAGATCCTGGGTTTCGAGGCACTCGCAGGCGCGCCGGATCGCGACGATCTCGGCATGGGCGGTTGGGTCGTGGCGGCCATCGACCCGTTCTTCGCAGCACGGTTCTAGTCGACATCCGCTCTGCGAGGCAAAGCTCCGATATATTCAACCATGGCGGTTGGTCATCGCGAATTTTGAACTGCCGAGAAAGATTTCATTTAGTTTCCCGCCCAGGTCGCGTTACACAACGCAGGGTTTGTTTCGGACTCTCTTCCAACTCTTGGCCGTCTCCCGGCTCGTCCGATCCGTACCTTGGCTCGTGCCCGATCTCCGGTCGGCGTAGGCCCCCCGCGACATTCTTTCGACGAGTACGGATCTTATGGCCTTGTCCGCCCGCGCCACCGCCGCCCTGCTCGTCCGCCAGCCGGAACTTCCGCCCCCAAGCCTAATCAGCCGCCTGCGCGGCGGCTGTGCCCGCGCGGCGCTGCTGGTCCTGCCGGTGGGGGCTTCGCTGGGCGTGCTGCTGCCCCACGCAGCCCAGGCTCAGACGCAGGTCATCCTCAGCCCCGGCAACACGACCAACGACATCTACGTGGTTGCGCCCGGCACGTATATCGGTGGCAACGTCAGCTTCGGGATTTTAGGTAATCCCGGCCCGGCGTGGACGGTGACCAACAACGGTACCATCCACGGGGGATACGCCATCGATCTGTCCGGCAGTGGCAAGGTCACCAATAGCGGAACCATAATCTCTACGAGCGTCGGTGTGAACTCTGGCGGAGTCATCATTCGCGGTAACGACGCCACCGTCGACAATACTGGCACGATTATCGATCTCGGCCCCAGCGGCGTTGCTCTGGTCAGCGGTGGTATCGTCACCAACGGGACGTTGGGGGTGATCTCGGGAGGTGTCAGTGGCATCAAGGCTAACACCGGAGCTGGCACCGTTATCAACGACGGAACGATCCACGGAGTCACGGGAGACAGCATCGCGTTTTATTTCGGCGGCACCGTGTCGAACGGCGGTCTGTTCACCGCTTCCGTGAATGGCGTCTTTTTTGCCGGCGCTCCCAGCACTATCGGCAACACCGGCACGATCGTCGGCGGTATAAACGGCGTTTACTTCGCCGCCACCAGCGTCGGCACCGTTACCAACAGCGGCACGATCATCGGCAACGCCACGGGGGGCCGCGACGGCGGCATCGTCATGCTGGCGGGCGGCACCGTCGCCAACAGCGGTCTGATCAGCGGCCTCGACGGCATCGACATCACCGGCGGACAGGTGACGAACAGCGGCACTTCCGCCCTGATCTCGGGCGGCTACTTCGGCGTGGACGTGCAAAGCGGCGGTACCGTCCTCAACGCCGGCACGATCATCGGCAGCCTGACCGGCATCTACTTCGCCGCCACCGGCGTCGGCACCGTCACCAACGGCGGCACGATCGTCGGCAACGCCACGGGGGGCCGCGACGGCGGCATCGTCATGCTGGCGGGCGGCACCGTGTCGAACAGCGGCGCGATCGTAGGCGGCGGGAACGGCATCTACGTCCAGGGCGGGGCCGGTACCGTCACCAACGCCGGGACGATCCAAGGATTCAATTTCAACCCCGGGCGCAGCGGCGGCATCGTCCTGACGGCGGGCGGCACCGTGTCGAACAGCGGCGCGATCGTCGGCGGCGCGGATGGCATCTACGGCCTGAGCGGGGCCGTTACCGTCACAAACGCCGGGACGATCCAAGGAACCAGCCAGATCGGCATCGCCCTGAATTCCGGCGGACAGGTGACGAACAGCGGTACCGCCGCCCTGATTTCGGGCCTCCGATACGGTGTGGTGATTAACGGCGGCGGTACCGTCACCAATGCCGGGACGATCCAAGGAACCGGCGGCTCGGTCGGCATCCTCCTGTTCTCCGGCGGACAGGTGACGAACAGCGGCACCGCCGCCCTGATCTCGAGCAATCTCGGCGTGGACGTGCGAACCGGCGCCGGTACCGTCACCAATGTCGGGACGATTCGAGGAATCATCGACGAGGGCGTCTTCCTGCGCGCCGGCGGACAGGTGACGAACAGCGGCACTGCCGCCCTGATCTCGGGCGGCGTCTACGGCGTGGAGGTGGCAAACGCCGCCGGTACCGTCACCAATGCCGGGACGATCCGGGGAACCGGCGCCGCCGGCATTGGTGTTGGCTTTTCCGGCGCCTTCGCCAACACACTGATCAACAGCGGCACGATCATCGGCAACGGTGGCATGGCGGTGCAGTTCGGCGCCGGCGACGACCTGCTGGTCATCGCGCCGGGGGCGGTGTTCGGCGGCACGGTCGACGGCGCCGGCGGCA
Source organism: Rhodospirillales bacterium (assembly GCA_028288725.1). Lineage (GTDB taxonomy): Bacteria > Pseudomonadota > Alphaproteobacteria > ATCC43930 > CGMCC-115725 > Aliidongia. The sequence continues at coordinate 4,111 of JAQGIC010000108.1, read as the reverse complement.
GCAACCGGCTGGAGCTGGCGGCGGGCGCCGGGACCGGCACGCTGGGTGGCATCGGCACGTCCTTCACCAACTTCGCCACGATCGCGGTCGATCCCGGCGCCAATTGGCTGCTGCCGGGCAACGAGACCGTCGCCACGCTCGTCGATGCCGGCACGCTCGGCAACAGCGGCAGCATCGCCGGCTCGGTGACGGTGACCGGCACCGGCGTGCTGAACAATCTCGTCGGCGCCGCGGTCACGAACCTGAACGGCGCCGGCATCGTGCTGGCGTCGGGCGGCACGGTCGCCAACGCGGGCCTGATCAGCGGTCTCGACGGCATCGACATCACCGGCGGCACGGTGCTGATCACCAACCATGGCACGATCCAATCGACCGGCACGGCCGGCGTCGGCGTGCTGTTCACCGGCGGCTCGGGCACGATCGACAATTTCGGATCGATCATCGGCAATGGCGGCACCGCGGTGCGCTTCGCCGGCAACAGCAACACGCTGATCATCGAGAGCGGCGGCGTGCTGAGCGGCATCGCCGACGGCTCCGCCGGCGCCAATGTCCTGCTGCTCAGGGGCACCGGTGCCCTCAGCGATGCCCAGATCGTGGGCTTCCAGTTCACCGAATTCACCGGGGCCGCGCCGACGGTCGATGGCCAGACCAGCATCGACAATACCGTGGTGGGTGACGGCACCTCGGCGACGGCGCTGGCCAACCACGGCACGCTGACCGGGACCCTGATGGTCTCGGCCAACGCCAGCGTCACCAATGCGGGCACGATCGCGATCACGACCGGCTCGACCAGCGACGGCAGCGTGACGAACAAAGCGATCTTCTCCAGCGCCAGCAGCTTCGCCAATGCCGGCAGCTTCACGAACGCCGGATTGCTGACGAACGGCGGCACCGTCATCAACAGCGGCTTGTTCACCAACACCGGCACGGTGCTGGGCACGACGGACGGCCTCACCGGCAGCGCCGGCACGATCGCCAACAGCGGCACCATCATCGGCACGACCGGCACCGGCGTCATCCTGACCGGAGGCGTCCTGACCAATGCCGCGGGTGGCACTATCCGCGGCGGCCAGTACGGCATCCAGGTCGCGGGCGGCAGCGTGTTCAATGCCGGCACCATTCTCGACGATGTCGCCGCCGGCGCCAGCCTCGGTACCGGCGGCGTGCTGACCAACGGCAGCGGCGGCCTGGTCTCCGGCGCCATCGGCGCGATCTTCACCGGCAGCGGCGCCAGCCTGGTCAACAGCGGCACCATCGCCGGCACCAGCGGCGTCGCGGTTCAGTTCGACACCGGGATCGGTAACAGCCTGACGCTCGACACCGGCGCGGTGCTGACCGGCCGCATCGACGGCGGCGGCGGTCCGGGACAGATCACGCTCGCCGGCACTGGCACACTGACGAACACGATCGCGAACTTCGGCGCGAACAGCGCGCTCGCCATCGCGAGCGCCGCCGACTGGACCGCGAGCGGCAGCTGGACCATCGCGAACGTGACCAACGGCGGCACGTTCCAGCCCGGCACACCCGGCAGCCCGCTCAGGCTCGCCGGCAATTTCACCCAGAGCCCGGCCGGCACGTTCCGGGCGGTGCTGGACGAGGCGAGCGGCACCGGCTCGGAGCTGATCGTCACCGGTTCGGCGGCGTTGGCCGGCAAGGTCCAGGTCGTCAGCGCGGACAGCTTCCTCGCGGCCAAGACCTATACGATCGTGCATGCGAGCAGCGGCGTTACGGGCACGTTCGACAGCAATGTCATCGCCCCGGCGCTGCTGGCGCCGACCCTCGGCTACGATGCCGACGACGCGTTCATCACCCTGGTTCAGCGCTCGGTCGCCTCGCCGCCACCGCCGCCCGTGTCGCCGCCCGTATCGCCCCCGGTCTCGCCACCCGCTTCACCCCCGCCGCCGGCGATCTTCGAGACGCCGAACCAGCATGCCGCCGCGGTCGCGGTCGACCAGGGCCTGGCGGCCAATCCGGCCGGGTTCGCCGACACGCTGCGCGGCCTGGACCAGCTCTCGGCGCCGCAGCTGCGCGCCGCGCTCGACCGGCTCGGCGGCGAGATTCATACCGCGCTCACCACAACCGCGCTGCAGGCCGGCGCCCAGTTCGCCCAGCAGTTCGAGCAGCAGGGCCAACTGGCGCGGCTCGGCGCGTCCGGCACGCCCTCGGGCGCAAGCGCCATGGCCGCCGGCGGCCGCCAGCAGCTGGCGCGGCTGGACGGCGGGACGGACGATTCTGTCGCCAACCTCGACCGCCCCTGGGGCGCCTGGGCCTCGGGCTATGGCCAGTCGAGCCAGCTGGACGGCGACGGCAACAGCCATCGCCTGACCGACACGGTCGCGGGCGGCGCCGTCGGCGCCGACTACAAACTCACGCCGAACCTGCGCGTCGGCGCCGGCCTCGGCTACGGCGGCACCAGCTTCAGCGTCGACAATGGCGGCGGCCATGCCCAGGTCGACCATACCCAGCTGGCCGTCTATGCCGGCTACAGCGCGGGCCCGGCCTATCTCGACGGCACGATCGGCGTCGCCTACGGCGAGGGCACGACCCAGCGCAACGTCTCGCTGCCCGGCGCGCCGGGCACGGCCACCGGCCATTTCAGCGACAACCAGGTGCTGGGCGCGGTCGAGGCCGGCTACGGCCTCGGGCTGGGCGGCGCCACGGTGACCCCGTTCGTCGGTGCCGACTTCGGCACGGTCGACCAGAACGGCTTCACCGAGACCGGCGCCGGCGTGGTCGACCTGCATGTCGCCAAGCAGTCCGACACGTCGGTCAGGAGCGTGCTCGGCAGCCGGCTGTCGGTCGATGTGCCGGTCGGCACGGCCCTGGTCACGACCGACCTGAAGCTCGGCTGGGCGCATGAGTTCGCGTCGACCGACCGAACCGCGGGGCTGGCCTATGCCGGGGCCCCGACGGCGGGGTTCAGCGTGGCCGGCGCCAAGGCGACGCGCGACAGCGCCGTCGTGGGCTTCGGCGTCGCGACGGCATTGTTCGCCGACACCAGCCTGTACCTGCATTACGACGGCGATATCGACGGGCCCAGCACCGGCCACGCGATCAGCGCCGGGTTCCGGGTCAGCTGGTAGCGAGGCACCTTTTTCGATACATGCTTTACGAAGAGCGCTTTGGGCGCCGCCAAGATCTTGCCATGTGTGATGCATTTCAGGACCGGCCGCAGACCGTCGCTGAGAGCATGTCCGCCTTTGAGAGGTAAGCGTAAGCCGACCCACGCCTTCTCATGACTGCTTTCGAGACGAGCGTGTCGGCGCCGGAGCATCCGACTTGGGTCGACATCAGCCACGCCGCAACATTGTTCGAGAAGCGCGCACGCGCGTCCGAAGGGAATAATCGACGGCAGAGTGGTCCGCGACACGCGCGCCAGTTGGTCAGGATCGCAGTAAAAACGCGGCTATCTCACGGCCTTCCGAGGCCGTATCGCTCGCCGCAACCGACCGATGCGCCTGCCTGTACCAGTAGGCGGCGTTAGATGGATCTCCCTCGATGCGATGGAGCCACGCATGCACCCAAGCCCCTTCGGGACTATCGTCCTCCTGGGCAATCTCGTGCGCCGCATCCCACTCGCCGCGCAGGCCATGCCACACCGCTTTGAGCAAAGACATGCCGGCGATCGGGGGCTCCCCCGTCCGGACACCGGCGAGAAACGCTTGAAGGGCCGTCTCCATATCTCAATCCTGAAGGTGATCGCCCGCGTAAGGCTTGCATTCCAAATCAGCGGCCTCGGTTAACTCTATACGACCGGCATCGATATGGCTCCCGAGCAGGAGCATAATCAGCAGGCTCCCTCTATCGATCTTGCGTTTGAGAAAGGCATCGGCAGATCGGGGCGGCCGGCGTATCGCAAGGGCTGAGAGAGACGGACTTGCCGAGCGTCCGCATTCGGTATGGCTCGCATGCCGGCGCATCTGTGGTGGTGCCTCGCACGCAGCCCACTTATGCCGAGTGAGGCCGATTGTCGGCATCAGCTTAAGGACTTACCGCCATGCCGTTCGGCCTCCGCCTAGCCCTTGCCTTGATGCTGGTGAGCATCGCCGTGGGATCGCTCGGAGCCTGCTCCTATATTCGGCCCGACAACAATCCAAACATCGAGCACCAC
>JAQGIC010000073.1 GCA_028288725.1 Rhodospirillales bacterium | reverse complement strand
TCGGGGACACGTTCACGTGGCTTCCAGGCGCGGCAGAGGCCACAAAGAAGACGTGCTGACGAAGCATGAACTCGCGATGGTTCGCGCCGATCTCTTGAAACTGCTTCGCCATCTGCTCCGTCCGTTCCGATACGCCCGACAGTTGACGAAATATGCAATGGATCGACCCAGCACGATAGCGCCTTGGGCCCAAGCAGCTTTGCGTGGCTATAGCCCCGGTTGATTTTGCTTTTTCGAAGCAAAATCAACGCTGCTTGACTCATTAAGGGTAAGAAAAGCTGTGAGGCTTTGCTCAGGGTCAAACCCCTTAATGCAGGATCTGGCTCAGGAAAAGCTTTGTGCGCTCATGCTGCGGATTGGCGAAAAACGCCTCCGGCGTGTTCATCTCCACGATCTGGCCGCCATCCATGAAGATGACGCGATCGGCGACCTGCCGGGCGAAGCCCATTTCATGGGTCACGCACAGCATGGTCATGCCCTCATTGGCCAAGGACACCATGGTGTCGAGCACTTCCTTGACCATTTCGGGGTCGAGCGCCGAGGTCGGCTCGTCGAACAGCATGATGTTCGGCTTCATGCACAGCGAGCGCGCGATCGCGACGCGCTGCTGCTGGCCGCCGGACAATTGGCCCGGGTACTTGTTCGCCTGCTCGGGAATACGGACCCGGTTCAGGTAGTACATGGCGGTCTCTTCCGCCTCTTTCTTCGGAACCTTGCGCACCCAGATCGGCGCCAGCGTCAGGTTCTCCAGCACGGTCAGATGCGGGAAGAGATTGAACTGCTGGAACACCATGCCGACCTCGCGCCGGATCAATTCGATGTTCTTCAGGTTCGCCGTCAGTTCGATGCCATCGACGATGATCTGGCCCTTCTGGTGCTCTTCCAGCCGGTTGATGCAGCGGATCGCCGTCGACTTGCCTGAACCTGACGGGCCGCAAACCACGACCCGCTCGCCCTTCCTGACCTGAAGGTTGACGTTCTTCAACACGTGGAACTCGCCGTACCACTTGTTGACGTCGCGCATTTCGATGATCGGCGCCCCAAGCTTCGGGGCCTTGGCGGCTTCGGACATTGCTCTAAGACTCCTAGCGGCGCTTGCCCTTGTTGAGAAGAACTTCCAGCCATTGGCTGTAACGCGACATGGCAAAGCAGGCGACGAAATAAATCGCGCCCAGGAACAGATAGGCTTCGCTGGTCAAGCCGCGCCAGTTCGGATCGACCAGGGCGACCTGGGTGGTGTTCATCAGGTCGAGAAGACTGATGATCGAGACCAGCGAGGTGTTCTTGAAATTGCCGATCAGATTGCCGACCAGCGGTGGTATGACGATGGTGATGGCCTGCGGCAGGACGATCGACTTGGTCTTGCGCCAATAGCTGAGGCCGAGCGCGTCGGCCGCCTCGAACTGGCCCTTGGGCAACGCCATCAGACCGGCCCGGATATCCTCGGCCTGGTAGGCGGCGAGGAACATCGTGATCGCGATCAGCGCGCGCAGGACCTTCGACACCGAAAAGCCGGGCGGCAGGAACAAGGGCAGCATCAGGCTGGCCATGAACAGGATCGTGATCAGCGGCACGCCGCGCATGATCTCGATGAAGGCGGTGCAGATCAGCTTGACGACCGGCAGGTTGGACCGGCGCCCCAGCGCCAGAAACACCGCCAGGATAAAGCCGAAAATCATGCTGAGCAACGACAGGATCATGGTCAGCGGCAGGCCGCTCCACAGGTCGCTTTCGACCGGCACCAGCCCCAGGACACCACCCCACATCAGCACGCCGCTGATGATCAGGACCGCGACCCAGGCATAGGCGGTCTCGCGCCGCCACAGCTTGGGCACGAACGAGGCGCCGGTCATACCGAACAACAGGACCAGCACTATCGCCGTGCGCCATTGCTCTTCATAGGGATAGCGACCGAACAGGATGAAGCGCCATTTCTCGCCGACGAACGCCCAGCAGGCCCCCGTCCCGGCCGTCTGGCACGCCCGCATGTTGGGTGCGACGAACACGGCGTCGATGACGCCCCACTTGAAGATGCTCCAGGCGACCCAGAGCGCCAGCGCCCCGAACAGGACGGTGATGATGCTGTTGCCGACCGAGTTGAACAGATTGGCCCGGGCCCAGAGCCCGAAGCGTTGGAGCCCGTTCGAGCCCGACGCCGGAAGCATGGTCGTGGCGGTTGCCATGGCTCAGCGTCCCTTGAGCGCGATGCGCGCGTTATAAATGTTCATCAGGAGCGAGATCGACAGGCTGATGGCGAGATAGGTCGCCATGATGATGCCGATGCCCTCGATCGCCTGACCGGTCTGGTTGATCTGCGTCTGCGCCACGAACACCAGGTCGGGAAAGCCGATCGCGACCGCGAGCGTCGAGTTCTTGGTCAGGTTCAGATACTGGCTGGTCATCGGCGGGATGATGACGCGCAACGCCTGGGGCAGCACGATCAGGCGCAGGACCAGCCCGCGCTGGAGACCCAACGCGCCGGCCGCCTCGGTCTGGCCATGGCTCACCGCCAGAATGCCGCTGCGCACGATTTCGGCGATGTAGGATGCGGTATAGACCACGAGACCGATCAGCAGCGCCGTCAGTTCGGGCGAGAAGCTGGAGCCGCCAGCGAAATTGAAGCCCTGCATGACCGGCTTGTCGAGCGTCATATGCGCGCCCGTCGCCAGCAACACCAGGACCGGCAGCCCGATGATGAGGGCGGCGCTGGCGGCCAGGATCGGAAACGGCTTGCCGGTCGCTTCCTGGCGCTTGCGGCCCCACCAGTCGAGCCCGATGGACGCGACGACGCCGACGAAGAAGGCGATCCAGATGAACTTGTGGCTGGGATCGGCCGATGGCGTCGGGAACATCAGGCCGCGGTTCGATATGAAGACGTCCGGCAGCGGATTCCAGGCATCGCGCGGCCCCGGCGCCGCCACATGCAGAAGCGCGTACCAGAAGAACAACTGCAGCAGCAGCGGCAGATTGCGCCAAAGTTCGACATAGCATTGCGCCAGCTTGCGCAGCAGCCAGTTGGGCGACAGCCGGGCCACGCCGATCAGCGTCCCCAGAATGGTCGCGAGGACGACCCCCAGGCCGGCGACCTCGAAGGTATTCAGCAAGCCCACGAGGAAGGCGTCGCGATAAGTATCGGACGGCTCGTACTGCACGAGTTTTTCGGAAATATCGAAGCCGGATTCGCGGTTGAGGAACCCAAAGCCGCTGGCGATATGCTGACGCGCCAGATTGTCGATCGCGTTACTCGCCAGATAGGCGGCGCTGCCCAGCACGGCAACGATCAGAACGATCTGCCAGAATACCCCGCGAACGGTGGGATTGTTCCAAATCTTGGTGTCACTCGACCTTTCGGTCGATCCTCGGTCTGCGACCCCGGAAGTTGCCATCAGCGTACCGCCTCGTCACGGCTAACGATTTGCATCGCGACGATGCATGGACCAGCGAAGCTCGCCCGTCGCCGGCCTGAAACCGGCGACGGGAAAGCCTAGGAGTGGCGAATCTTCAGCGCGCCGGCGGCGCGTACATCAGGCCGCCCGTCGTCCAAAGGTCGTTGAGACCGCGCTCGAGCTTCAGCGGGCTGCCCTTGCCCACGTTGCGCTCGAAGATCTCGCCGTAGTTCCCGACGTTCTTGATGATGTTATACGCCCACTTCTCGTCGACCCCGAGCGACTTGCCGTTACCCTCGGTCACGCCCAGGAAGCGCTTGATGTCCGGATCGTCGCTCTTCAGCATCGCGTCGACGTTCTTGGACGTGATGCCCTTTTCCTCGGCCTGGAGCAGCGCGAACACGCTCCAACGCATGATGTCGTAGAACTGGTCGTCGCCCTGACGGACGGCTGGCGCCAGCGGCTCCTTCGAGATCAGTTCCGGCAGGATGACGTAGTCGTCCGGCTTCGGCGCCTTGCTCACACGCGTGCTGGCGAGACCCGACGAGTCCGTCGTGTATGCGTCGCAGCGACCGGTGAAGAACGCGTTCTCGACCTCGTCGAGATTCTCGATCACGACCGGCTTCAGCTCCAGCTTGTTGGCGCGGAAGTAATCGGCGAGGTTCAGTTCTGTCGTCGTGCCCGGCTGCACGCAGACGGTGGCGCCCGAGAGCTGCTTGGCGCTCTTGATGTTCGCCGACTTCTTCACGAGGAAGCCCTGGCCGTCATAGAACACGGTCGGGCCGAACAGCAGGCCCAGCTGAGCCTCGCGGCCGAGCGTCCAGGTCGTGTTGCGCGACAGGATATCGACTTCGCCGGACTGCAGCGCGGTAAAGCGCTGCGGCGCCGACAGCGGTACGAACTTGATCTTGTCGGGGCTGCCCAGGATCGCGGTCGCAACCGCCCGGCAAACATCGATATCGAGACCGGCATATTTGCCCGCGCTGTCGGCGGCACCGAAACCCGCGGTCTTGTCGTTGACGCCGCAGGTCAGAACGCCCTTGCTCTTGATATTGTCGAGCGTCTGGCCGGCCTCGGCCGTAGCTGCCGTCCCCAGAGCGAGCGTCAATACGGCAGAAGCCAATATCCGCTTCATCGAATACCCCCGAAATGTTGCAATTGAAAAGATCCCCAACGTTCCCAGAACTTCCCCGTTCGGCCGAAGATTGCTTCGTTTGTTCGGACCCCAGCAACTATCGTGCTGTTTGACCCCGTTTCGGCTCGGAACTATGCGGACGCTAGCATAGGGCCATGCGTTGCCGCAACGGCGGAGCGTATCGGAAAACCAAGGTTTTCGTTACGCTCGCAACCGACCGGCACCCGCGATAGAATACCAGGCTACCACGTTCCCATCTCTGGACTTCCCACCGCAATGTCAGCCAAACCCAGCAATCCCCGCACCGTCGCGGTCCACGCCGGACGCGATCCGCGATCCCAGTTCGGCATGATCAACCCGCCGGTGTGGCACGCGTCGACTGTGTTGTTTCCGACACTGGACGCATTGGATCAGGCGATCCGGCAGCCCTATGAGGGCTTGGTCTACGGATTGCTCGGCACGCCGACCTCGCGCGCGCTCGAACAGGCGGTGGCAGCCATGGAACATGCCGACCGCGCCATCGCCGTGGGCTCCGGTCTCGCCGCGATCGCCGTCGCGATTATGCCGTTCGTTCAGGCCGGCGACCATCTGCTGGTCAGCGACGGGGCCTACGGGCCGACCCGTCATCTTTGCGAACATTGGTTCCGGCGCTGGGACATCGAGACGAGTTACTACGATCCGATGATCGGCGCGGGGATCGCCGATCTGATCCGGCCCAATACGCGCCTCGTCCATCTGGAGACGCCGAGTTCGCTGACGTTCGAGGTGCCGGACGTGCGCGCGATCGTGGGAGCGGCCAAGGTGCGCGGCCTCAAGACCGTGATCGACAATACCTGGGCCTCGCCGATCTTCTTTCAGCCGATGGATCTGGGGGTCGACGCCGTCATCCTGGCCGGGACCAAATATATCGCCGGTCATTCCGACGTGGTCATCGGCTTCGTCGCCACGACCGAGGAAAGCTGGCTGCCGGTCAAGCGGGCGGCCGCCGAGTTCGGCCATCACGCGACGCCGGACGATTGTTATCTGACGCTCCGGGGCCTGCGCACCGCCGCCGTGCGGCTGAAGCAGCATGAGGCGAGCGCGCTCGAGGTCGCCCGTTGGCTCCAAAGCAGACCGGAGGTTCGGCGCGTATTGCATCCGGCCCTGCCCGATCATCCAGGACATCTCTTCTGGAAGCGGGATTTCACCGGCTCCTCAGGGTTGTTCGCCATCGAGTTGCAGCCCTGCTCCCGCGCGGCCGTGGCCGCCATGGTCGAAAACATGGCGCTGTTCGGCATCGGCTTCAGCTGGGGCGGTTTTGAAAGCCTGATTCTGCCATTTGAACCAAATGGATTGCAGCGCGTTTCAACTATGACGCACGACGGCCCGTTAATTCGCCTGCACATCGGATTGGAGGAGGTTTCCGACCTCGTCGCCGATCTGGAGCGCGGATTCGATCGACTCCGCCATGTCGCGGGGTGACGTTCAAGACGCGAAACTGCGCCCGAAAGTCGCAGCCGACCGAAGCGCAATCGGATAATCCAAGTTTTGCATGGTCGTTGCCATAATAAAGGCTTTTTTCATCCGCTCTCAGTACCTATTGTTATTACCAGCTCAAACTTCAACTCCCAGAGGATTTCTCGTGGCACGTCCTTCAAACATCACTGCGGCGAGCACCGCCCGCGGCCAGACGCGCGGTCAACTATCGACCGAACAGCTCAAAGCGATCGACTCCTCCGTTGGCGCGCAGGTCCGGCTTCGCCGTATTCTGTTGGGCTTGTCGCAGGAAGCGGTTTCCAAGGTCATCGGGCTGACCTTCCAACAGTTGCAGAAGTACGAGCACGGCACGAACCGCATCAGCGCTTCGCGTCTCTATCAGCTCGCCATGATCCTGCATGTGCCGGTGTCTTATTTCTTCGAGACCGTCGATGTCGAAGGCGGCGCCGACGCGGCCCAGGAAGCTTACGAGGCCGCCGAGGCGGCCGATGAAGTGCCGAGCGACCTGATGAAGAAGCGCAAGACCGTCGAGCTGGTCCGCGCTTTCTATGCGATCGACGACGACAAGCAGCGCAACGCCGCACTCAACCTGCTGAAGACCCTGGCGAAGTCCAAGTAGTCTTCTGCGGAGCTTCGGGTTTGTGCGAGGGGACCGGCCGCTGGCAAAGCGCGCCGGTCCTTCTTGTTTCGGGACCCCTTGCCGTTGCGCATCCGGAAAACAGGTCCGCTCTGCGCCCCTCATCAGTTGCGTTGCCTCGCGGAAACCTCTAAATCCCTAGCCGTCCGGAACGGCCGGGGCGTGGCTCAGCCTGGTAGAGCGCTTGCTTTGGGAGCAAGATGTCGGAGGTTCGAATCCTCTCGCCCCGACCATCCGGTCGCCGACGCTTTTTGCCAGGGCGTCCGGCCTGGTTTTCAGAAGACGGAGTTTCAGGATCTCATGGCGCTCGCTCGCATCCTCCGCCCCGCCAAGACCGCAATGTCGTCCGGCACGGCCAAGACCAAGCAATGGGTGCTCGAATTCGAGACCGCGACGAAGCGTCAGCCCGAGTCGCTGATGGGCTGGATCTCCGCCGCCGACACGTTGAACCAGGTATGCCTGACGTTCGACACGCTCGAAGACGCCGTCGCCTACGCCGACAAGCATGGCCTGACCTATTCCATCGAACAGCCGCACCAGAAGCAGATCAAGCCGAAGGCCTACGCGGATAATTTCCGGTTCGACCGCATCCGCGGCTGAACCCCCGGGGCGCCCTTAGCTCAGCTGGATAGAGCATCGGCCTTCTAAGCCGAGGGTCACTGGTTCGAATCCAGTAGGGCGCGCCAAAATCTTCCCGTTATATCAATTAGTTATAAGGCAAAGGCCGCTGTGAAGCGGCCTTTTCTTTGTCCCATCCTGACCCATCGCGACTCGTTGAAAACCAACGAAATCCGGGCACGCCCGGCAGTCTTTGCGACATGGATGCGACAGAAATTCGGCTCGGCGCTTGGGCTGTAGCGTGTCGGCGGTGTGGGGTGGAGGAAGGGTCAAACATCGCGCACGGGAACCTCTGCCACTTTTATCGCGTAACGCGCAGGACTTTTGAGTAACTAAATTTCCCCGTGCTAGACTGCCCGCGCCTCGTGAACGCGGCAGACTGCGATGGCGACGGCCAAGGGAAAGGGCTTGCTGTGGTGGAGAATACGCAGGGGATGATTCAATGGGCTCAGAGCCTGCCCCCCATTTCCAAAACCGTCATTACCGCGGCGCTCGTCCTTTTCTGCGGCTTCATCCTCTTGGTACTTTGGCAAAAGTCGGCGGAAGTCGCGGCAAACAAACAACCCCCTGGAACTAACAATCAGATCGGCGGTGTCGTTTCGAGTGGGCAGTTGGGAGGTATTACCGCCGGCCAGTACATCAATTATCAGGCCCCTCCTATAACTTCCCAACAGCGGGAACAAGCACTATTAAGCCTTCGATCCGAAATCGAGGAGCTGGCCGATTTTCCGAATCGACCAGATCTGGCCGAACCGCGCACGTTACTGGAACAGATCACAATATTTAAGGCATCACACCAGTTGTTTGTGATCTTAAATCGATACTACAAACAAACCATAACTGACGTCCCGATTTCAGGTGCCGATTTACTAGAATATAAGAAGGAATATTCAAAATACGAGAATGATGAATATGCTCTTGAGCAGAGCGTACCAGTAGAAATTGGAAAAATTGTTGCTGTAGAATTCAATCAGGCTTGGAAAATTTATTTTAAGTACTTCCTATATCGATTCGCCGGCTTAACGCAGCAGCAGATTATCGAGGGCGGGAATTTTCTAAACTACGGTATCACTTGGGCGGAGGCGGAGCGAGTTTTCAATGAGCTTAAAGAAATCCCCTCTGTCGGCCCGGCAATGGCGGAGCAGCTTTCCTCGCAGAAGCGCATAATCGCGAAGGCCCTTAGCCTCCTCGACAGCTCCAAACGATCTTAGAAGCGTCCCGATTCGGTGCGAGTAGACCGTTTAGTCGGTCCGATTCGGCCAATCCGCGATAGTGCCTTAAAGCCCCGAAACGAGGGCGGCCTTACGGCGAAGTCCGCCGGCATGAACCTGTCTAAGTTCGCCGGCTCGCCGAAATCGGAGAAATCGGCGAAGGCTGATAAGTGACGTCGCTGTTGTGCCACGGGCACCTGTTCCCGACTGACGATGACGACCATGCCAAGCTGGCCCTGGCCGAGCAGGCGCTAATGAGCGTCGCGAGTTAATCCTTGCGACATGGATGCGACATAAACCGCTGTAGGCCGCAGAAAGAATATCATTCCATCGGCCTTCTTAGCCGAGGGTCACTGGTTCGAATCCAGTAGGACGCGCCAAAATCCAATACTATTTCCATGGGGTTACCACTGTTTTCTCGGTCGGGCGCCGCGGAGTAGCCGGACCACGCTGCGGATCGCACGGGCCACCAGGCGGACACCGGCGAACAGCACGGGCAATTCGAACAGCCGGCGCGCGATCCGCTCGACGCGGACCGCCAGGAACCGGGCGGCGAACGCCGCGGGCCCATCGGGCGTCGGGCGGGAGTCCACGCCCTGCGGGGCGATCTGGCCGGGGAACTGGACCGCCCGGATCCGATCGACGACGCGGCGATAGTCGATCCGGGCCAGCGCCGCCTCCAGTCCGGCGCGGATCTCGCGGGCGGACCGGTCGGCGCCATTGTCCTGTGCCGGGATCGGGACGCGTGCGTCCCACGCGGCAATCTGCTGCAATTGCCGGATCAGATCGTCCGTCGTCTCATAGAAATGGATGTTCGGGTTGCGCGCTTGGGCTTCCCACAGCTCCTCGAACACCGGCAATCGGCGGACATAGAGTGGCCGCCGCGCGGCGAGCGCGTTCAGCACGGGAATGCCGAAGCCCTCGTAATGCGACGGGAAGATGATGGCGTCCGCCTCGGCGTAGAACCGCGCCAGATCCGCGTCGCTGACCTTGCCGACCGCGAGGCCCGTCAGGTTCTCGGCCGGCCCCAGCCCCTGCGGCGCCAGCGGTTCGCTCGCGATCGGCTGCTTCGGCTTGGTCAGTCCCAGCGCGATGATCGACCGGTCCGGAAAGGCCGCCGCCAGCGCGTTCGCGGTCGGGGCGGTATATTTATGCGCGAAGTGATTGCCGAGCACGAGCAACGTCGTCGGCAGGCCGTCCTTGCGCGCGGCGACATCGCCCAGGCAATAGTCCGCGACATTCAGCGACAGCAGCGAACGGACTTGGACCACGCTCTCGGGAATCCGGAAGCGGCGGTTCAATTGCTCACCGGTCTGCCGGCTGAGCGCCACCATCAGGTCGACGTGGCTGAGCGCGAATTGCCAGAGATTGAACAGCGTGGGCGAGGTCAGTTGCGTGCAGTCGATGGAAATGGTGTCGAGCATATAGATGCCGACCACCGCGCCCTTCATGAACAGCCGCTGCAGCGTGTTCCAGTCATAGGGCTGGCCGACCCGGAAAATCGCGGCGAAGCGCTCCGGCCCATGGGGATCGCGGCGGGGGACGCCGATCGCGGCATAGCCATGGAAGTCGTAGACCTCTTCGGAGCAGAGCACGTGAAGCGTGAAGCGGTCGCCCCAGGCCTGGGCAGCCGCCTCCAGCAACTGCCGGCCGGCCTGATAGGTCCCGTTATGGATCGGGGCGAAGGTCGAGAAGTCGAACGCCAGATCGAGGCGCCCGGCCCGGTCCGGCGTCAGCATGCCCAGCAGCGCCTCGGCATGGGTCTCCGGCGCATCGAAATACGCGCTCGTAAAGCCGTTGTATTCCGGATAGCGCGCGTCGAGGATGGCGCGGTTGATCGGTTCCCAATCGGACTTGGTGACGCCGGCGCAGCTGAACGAGATTTCGCTTTCGTGCCAGACGAACGCCCGGTTGGCCAGCGCCACGCGATAGCCGCAGCGGCCGGCCCGCATGACCAGATCGTTCTCCTCATTGTAGCCGTGACCATAGATCTCGTCGAAGCCGCCGAATTCGGCCAGGATCGCCCAGCGGATCAGCATGCAGAAGCCGACGGCCGTCGGTGCGTAGCTGAATTCCGGCAGGCGGGATGCCAAGGCCGCGTAGGCGGCGCGGCCGCCTTCCGGCGCCTGCTCCAGCAAGGCGACCGGTACCGGCAGCGTGGTCAGCGTCGCGTTGTTGGAACGCGGATTGACGAAGCCGATCATCGGATCGAGCGCCGCCACCCGCACCATCTCGACCAAGGCGCCGGGCGTCACGATCGTATCGGAATTCAGCAGCAGCAGATCGAACCGGCGCGCGACCGCTTCCGCGATCGCCCGGTTCATCGTCTTCACGAAGCCGAGGTTCACCGGATTGACGACGATGCGGCAGGGGAAAGCCGCCTCGGCGTGCGGCAGGATCGCGTCCAGGGCCGCAGCCAGGGGCGCATAGTCCGGAGAGTCGTTGTAGAACACCGCCTCCGCCCCGATCTCGTTGAGATCGGCGGCGCAGGCGATCAGCGATTCGACGACGGACCCGACGAGCGCCTCGTTCTTGTAGAACGGAATGGCAATCAGAATCGGCCGCGGGGTACTCTCGAAACGCGTCGAGGAGGATGCTGGACGCCCAACCTGAATTTCCATCGATGCCATCTAGCCTGTCATCTCCAGCGCTTCAAGAACCGGATGTTTCTATAGCGGCTGGATCGGCGCAACGTAAGGAGGCGCATGGCCTGCGACGGGCCTTTCGACAGAGAGTTGCCGAAGTTTTCCCAGATTGCTTGAAGATCGGGGCATTTCAGCCGCTTGAGCGACGTTGCGGCCAGAACGATCCAGACTTCCAACGCGCCCCCCTGGAGGCCTATCGTCCCAAACGCTCAAATCGAACGATCGATCAAACAAAAAAATCAGCGAGATTGCATGACTGAAGCGGATTTGGAACTGATCGGCCACTTAGATGGCTACCGCCGGGGCTACTTCGAGGGCTGGGCCTGGTTCCCCAGCCGACCCGAACAGCGGGTCGAGATCGAGATCGCAGTCAACGGCTTTGTTCTCACCCGGGAAAAGGCCGACGATTATCGCGCCGATCTGCGGGCCGCGGGGATCGGCGATGGCCGTCATGCCTTCTGCATTCCGCTCGAACTCGATACGACGCACTCCGGTCCGGTCAGCGTCGTGGTCCGCGCGGTCGACGGTCGCCTGCTGAGCCAAGGCCAGATAACGGTGGGCAATGAGGCGCCGACCGATCCCGAAGAGGCCGAGGCCCTGCAGGCCTTCATCGCGTCGGTGCTGGGCGTGCCCGGTCAGGGCGTGCCGAAGGATGCGGTTGAAAGCGATCCCCCGATCAATTTCATCGTTTACGCCGCCACGAGGACCGACTCGCTGCCGACGGCGCTCGGGGCGCCGGAATATAGCTACACGTTCGTGATGAACGCGTTCGTGCCGCTTCTGGAGAAGTTCGGCGCAGTGCACGTCGTCTCCGATCCGATCAGAGAAGCCGATCTGCTTTACAAGGCGCATCTGTCTCGCGGAGAAACCTCTCTGTTCCTGTCGTTCGCGCCGCCGCACAAGACGCCGCTCGGCCTCCTCTGTCCGACTGTGCCGGTCATCGCCTGGGAATTTCCGACGATACCGTCGGCCATCTGGGACGAGGAGGCACGGCACGACTGGCGCCGCGTGTTGCGCCACACCGGCCGCGCCATCACCTTGTCGCAATTCGCCGCGGGCGCGGTGAAGGCGGCGATGGGGGCCGACTACCCGGTCGTCGCCATTCCCGCTCCCGTGTGGGACCGGCATCCCAAGCTGGAATCGCTCCCCCCGCGATCGGACGACGGCGCGCGGACGCTGACCGTGAACGGCTTTGTGTTCGACACGTGGGAGCATGATTTCGAACTGGAGATGGTGACGCCGCCTGTGCCGGATCCGCCGTCCGCCGACGGGATTGCCGAAGCCAGCGTGAGCGGGATCGTATTTTCCTCGGTATTCGCGCCCCAGGACGGCCGGAAAAATTGGCCCGATATGGTATCGGCCTTCGTCGCCGCCTTTTCCCAAACCCGCGACGCGACCCTCGTCCTCAAAATGGTTTGCACCGACCCGGGGGCATGGTGGTCGAGGTTTTATGAAATCGTCACCCGCCTTCCGGCATTTTCATGCCGGATCATCGTGCTTCAAGGCTTCCTCGACGAAGATAAGTTCGTATCGCTGATTTCGGCATCGAACTGGATCGTCAATGCGTCCACGGCGGAGGGCCTATGCCTGCCGCTCCTGGAATTCATGAGTGGCGGCCGCCCCGTCATTGCGCCCGCACATACCGCGATGATCGATTATCTCAGCGCCTCGAACGGCTTGATCGTCGAGTCGGACGAAGAATACTGCAGTTGGTCGCATGATCCGCGCAATGAACTGACCACGACCCGGCATCGGGTCTCCTGGTCTTCCCTTTCCGCTACGTTCCGCGAGGGCTATCGCATCGCACGGCTCGACCGCACCCGTTATGCCGACATGTCCAAGGCCGCCCGCTCGACGATGAAGACTTTCTGCGCCGACGAGGTCGTTGGCGCCAAGCTCGATAGTTTTCTGGGCCTGGGGCGCGCCCGAGATGCCGATACGCCGTCGGAGTTGATGCGAGCGAGCGCGCTGTCATGATCATTATGGAGCACTCGACGTTCGACGGCAGTTCCATCGTAAAAAATCTCGGCGCGCCAGAGTACAGCTATTGGTTCGTGCGCAAGGCTTTCCGCCCGATTTTGCAGCGCTTCGGCGTGGTGATCCCCATACTGGAGCCGGAACGGGAAGTCGATGCCATCCATAGTTCCGCGAGAGCGCAGGGCATTCCGAGCGTGTTCCTTTCGTTCAACCCGCCTCATTGCACGCCGGTCGATCTGGCGTGCCCGACCGTTCCGATATTCGCCTGGGAATATGATACGATCCCGACCGAGACTTGGCACGGCGACCCGCACAACAACTGGCGGCACGTGCTGGCGCGATCCGCGGCAGCGATCACGCACAGCAACTACAGCCTGAAGGCCGTGCGCCGCAGCCTGGGCGACGGCTATCCGATCTGGGCGATACCCGCACCGGTTTTCGACGCGACCGCGCATGCGGCCCAGTCCGCGCAGGGATGGCGCGAGCCGTTCGAGCTTACCTTGACCTCGGGACTTGCGATCGATTCGCGTGCCATCGATCTTTCGTTGTTCCGGGCGGATCGTGCCAACGCCCAGGGCGTTCAAGCCCTGGGGCTGCTCGAACGTGCCGCTGCCAACCAAGACCGGAAGCCGCAGACCCTGACGCTTTCCGGTGTGATCTACAGTTCGGTCTTCAATCCGGTCGACGGGCGGAAGAATTGGATGGACATGGTTGCCGGATTCGTTTGGGCCTTCCGCTCGATTCCGGACGCCACCTTGATCCTCAAGGTGGCGCACCGTAGAATGCTGGAGGGTGTACTGCCGATCATGGCCGATTTGGGCAAACTCGGTCCTTTCAAGTGCCGGGTGATCGTCATCCATGGGCTGCTCGCCAGTGAGGAATATGCGGCGTTGGTCGAGGCCACCAGCTATACGGTGAATACGTCGCGTGGCGAGGGGCAGTGCCTGCCGCTCATGGAATTCATGTCCGCGGGACGGCCTGCGGTCGCACCGAGACATACTGCCATGGTCGACTATATTTCCGATGACAATGCCTTCGTGGTGGACTGCCATATGCGGCCTGCGTTTTGGCCGCACGACTTCCGTCAGGCGACCCGCTGCCTCAAGTATCAACCGAGCTTCACCGACCTGGTGCGCTGCTATCGGGACAGCTTTCGGGTGGCGCGCCACGAGCCGGCCCGCTACCAGCGAATGTCCGCGGCCGCCGGTAAAGCCATGAAGAAATTTTGTTCCAACGACGTCGTCACCGCCGGCTTGACACAGGTATTCGATCGGCTGACCGGCAGACCGAGCAAACAGATGGAGACGGCATGATCTCCGACATCGATAAAGACGCGCCACGGAGCGAGGGCGCCCCCGATCCGTTCATGCTCGGACTGCATGACGCCGTGCTGAGCGGCTGGTTCAACAATGCGACCGGAGAACTCATGACGGGTTTCCCCGTCACCGCCGACGATATCGTCATAGACGTCGGCTGCGGCGAGGGCGGGATCGCAAGCTTTTGCGCGCGCCGCGGCGCGCATGTCATCTTGGTGGACATCGACGAAGCGAAGATCCGGAAGGCCCAGGAACGCCTGGCGGGATCGCCGGCGCGCAAGGTCGAGGCCCATGTGACGACGGCCGACCCGCTTCCGCTGCCGGATGCCTGCGTCACGCGCGTGATCTGCACCGAGGTGCTCGAGCATGTCGATGACCCGACAGCCTTCATCGCGGAGTTGGCGAGAGTCGGGCAACCCGGCGCGCTTTATCTCATTACCGTCCCCGGCTCGGCGCAGGAAAAGCTTCAGAAGCAGTTGGCTCCGCCGCAATATTTCGAAAAACCAAATCATATCAGGATCTTCGAGCCGGAGACCTTCGCCGCGCTGGTCGAAGGCGCCGGGCTCCAGATCGAACACCGGACCTCCTACGGCTTTTTCTGGTCGATCTGGTGGTTGCTGTTCTGGCAGACCGATATCCCGTTCGGACAGGGCGGACATCCTTCGCTCGATGCCTGGACGAACACCTGGGCGGAAGTGCTCAAGGGCAAGGACGGCGCAAAAATCAAACAAACGTTCGACGCCTTCCTGCCAAAGGCACAGGTAATCGTCGCCCGTAAACCATTCTGAATGTGCGAAGTCGAGAACTGACCCTTGCCCGCTGACGGTCTGCCGCGAACGCGATCCGGCCAGGGTATCGCCCACAGCGCGCCACGGCCGCGCCGGAGCGAGACGATGCGTTCACCCTTCCCGGGCCGTCGGCTGCTGCCCGTTGCGGGTCGGAACCCGTGAAGCGTCCGTTCGACACGCCGACCCTGTTCATCGAGTGCACCCACACTTATCGCAGCGGCCGCAACACGGGGATCCAGCGGGTCGTGCGCAACGTCCTGCGCAACGCCCCCGAGGCGGCGGCCGCGCTGGGGCTGCGGGTCGTGCCCCTGGTCTTCGACGGCGATCGACCCTGTTTCATCGAGGCCGCGGCCGTCCTGGACGGCGTGCCACCGCCGCCGATCGGCATTCCCCGTCGCATCCGGCGTCGCCTGCTCCGGACGATCGGCAGCCCCTCGGCTCTCGACCGCTTCGGCGCCGGCAGCATCCTGCTGCTGCTCGATTCCTCCTGGGATATCCCGCTCTGGCCGGCGGTGCGCCGGTTCAAGGCGCGCGGCGGCCGGGTCGCGAGCGTGATCTATGACCTGATCCCGCTCAGCCATCCCGACAGTGCCGTCGGCGATCTGCCCGCCGTTTTCCGGCGTTGGCTGCAGGCCCAGACCGACACGACCGACGCCTTCCTGTGCATTTCGGCCGCGACCGCGACCGAACTCGGCCGGTTCGTGACGGCGGCCGGCAAGCCGTCGCCGATCGCGCATTTCCGCCTGGGTTCGGAACTGGACCTGGCGCGCCCGAGCGATCATGTCCGGCCCGAATTCCGGGCGCTGTTCGCGGCCGGGCGGCCGAGCTTTCTCATGGTCGGATCGATCGAGCCGCGCAAGCGGCATGGCTTCGCGCTCGATGCGTTCGAGCGCTATTGGCAACAGGGCGGTACCGGCGCCCTCGTCATGCTTGGCCGGCAGGATTGGCGGTCCGACGGGTTGCTGGGCCGCATCGCCAGCCATCCGGAGCGGGACAAGCGGCTGTTCCTGATCCGCGATGCCGGCGATGCGGAACTGGATCATGCCTATCGCCATGCCACGGCCCTGATCATGGCATCCTCGGTCGAGGGCTTCGGCCTGCCGATCGTCGAGGCGTTTCAGCGCGGGCTGCCGGTCCTGTGCAGCGATATCCCGGTCTTCCGCGAGGTCGCCGTGACCGGGGCGGCCTTTTTCCCGGTGGACGATCCCAATGGTCTGGCCCGGATGCTGTCGACGCCGCCGCCGGTCACGCCCCCCGGCAGCTGGCTCACCTGGCGGGACAGCACGGTCGAGCTGTTCGACCGGCTCGCCGCAGCACTCGATTTCGAAAAATCCCCTCCGGCGAGACATACCTGACGTCGCCTGGCAGGTTAGCCGGCGCATTGTCGCCCGCGCTGCACCGGAGCTGGAGCCGACCCATGTCGATCAAATGGACAATGATTTTTTTGATGATCGCCAGCGCCCTCATCATGGGCCCCGCGTTCGCCGCCAAGTTCCCCGCCGATCTGGCCAAGGCCGCCAAGGAGTACGACCAGGCCCAGATCAACGGCGATCGGGCCGAACTGGAACGGTTGCTCGCCGACGACTATGTGCTGGTGAACAGCCCTACGAGGTCCAGGAGCCGATCGAGCGGGTCTGGACCGATGGTGCCGTCCTGGGTGGCCTCGTCAACCTGTCCGGCCAGGACGGCGGTCAACGATTCGAAGCCACGCTCCGGTTCGCCGATGTCTGGGCCAAGCGCAAAGGCGTCGGGCGGGTGATCTTCACCGAAGTGACACGGCCTGCTGAAGCAAAAAAGTTGTAATTTACTCCAGTCATCGCCGAAAGAGTTGTGCGCATTTTCGGCAGTCTCGGGCTTCGATCGGCAAGTCGTACTATGAAGATGGTGCCGCCTTTTCTCTACTTTGAAACAAGTTCCACGAACGCGCGCCAATTTCGAGCGCAACCAAACCGATGTTCGCCTGTTGATGTTGGTGAATAGATCAAATCACGGAGGATGATCATGGATAAAGACCGGATCAAGGGCGCCGCCAAGGAAGTCTCCGGCTCGATCAAGGAAGCCGCGGGCAAAGTCACCGGCGATCGCGAGACCGAAGCCGAGGGCAAGGTCGAGAAGAATGTCGGCACGGCGCAGAACGCCTTCGGCAAGGTTAAGGACGCCATCCGCAACGCCTGAACTGGGCCGGATTAACTTTGCCCAAGAGCAAGGGAGACCAAAATGCTGCGCACGATCCTGCTGGTTCTTCTCATCCTGTTGCTGATCGGGTCCTTCCCGGTCTGGCCGTATAGCGCCGGTTGGGGCTATTACCCGACCGGCGGCCTCGGCACGCTGCTGATCATTCTGATCGTGGTAATGTTCTTAGGCTGACGCCGATCGAACCGCCGGCGGGGTCCCGAGCCCTTCCGGCGGCTCCGGTCCGGTTTGCGCCGGAACCCCTGCCCCGCGCGACGATCTCGTGCTACGAACCCGGCTTTCCAAAGCTTTAGGATCGCCGGTTCCATGCGTGTCGATGCGTTCGACTTCGAGCTGCCGCCAGAGCGGATCGCGCAGCGCCCGGTCGAGCCGCGCGATGCCGCCCGTCTGTTGCGCGTGACGCAGGATGGAATCGTCGACCGTCTGGTCCGCGATCTGCCGGATCTGCTGGCGCCGGGCGACCTGCTCGTCTTCAACGATACCCGTGTCGTGCCCGCGCGCCTGATCGGCCGCCGCGGCGACGCGACCGTTTCCATCACCCTGCATCAGGCGCTGGCGCTCGATACCTGGCTGGTCTTCGCCAAACCCGGCAAGCGCCTGCGCGTCGGCGATCGCGTCAACTTCACTGCGGATTTCTCGGCGCTCGTGCTGGAGAAACGTCCCGCCGGCGACATCGCGTTGCGCTTCGATCGCGGCGGCGTCGCCCTGATGGCGGCCCTGCACGCCCATGGCAGCATCCCCCTACCGCCCTATATCCGCGGCGGCATCGCCGACGACCGCGACCGAAGCGACTACCAGACCCTGTTCGCGCGCGAAGAGGGTGCCGTCGCGGCGCCGACCGCGGCGCTGCATTTCACTGACGGTTTGATGGCCGCACTCGCCGCCCGCGGCGTCAGCTCGACCTTGCTCACGCTGCATGTCGGCGCCGGCACCTTTCTGCCGGTCAAGGTCAACGACACCACCGAGCATGTCATGCATGAGGAGCTGGGGGTGCTGAGTGCCGACACGGCAGGCCGGATCAACCGGGCCCGCGCCGCCGGCGGGCGCATCGTCGCGGTCGGGACCACCAGCCTGCGCCTGCTGGAGAGTGCCGCGGCGGCGGAC
Organism: Rhodospirillales bacterium; assembly: GCA_028288725.1. Classification (GTDB taxonomy): domain Bacteria; phylum Pseudomonadota; class Alphaproteobacteria; order ATCC43930; family CGMCC-115725; genus Aliidongia. Next base: position 22,400 of record JAQGIC010000073.1, on the reverse strand, counting down.
GGCACGGTGCAGCCGTTCGAGGGCGGCACCCGCCTGTTCATCACGCCCGGCTACCGCTTCAAGGCGGTCGATCGGCTGATGACCAATTTCCACCTGCCCAAATCGACGCTGTTCATGCTGGTCGCGGCCTTCGCCGGCCTCACGCGCATGCGCGCGGCCTATGACCACGCGACCCGAAGCGGCTATCGATTTTATTCCTATGGGGATTCGAGCCTGCTCGACCCGGAGACCCTGCCATGAGCGCACCCGCCTTCGGCTTCGACCTGATCGGTACGGACGGGGCGGCCCGACGCGGGCGGGTCACCACCGCCCATGGCACGATCGAGACGCCGGCCTTCATGCCGGTCGGCACGGCGGGCACGGTCAAGGGCCTGACGCCGGAAGCGGTGGCGGAGACCGGTGCCGAGATCCTGCTGGGCAACACCTATCATCTGATGCTGCGGCCGACCGCCGAGCGGGTCGAGCGCATGGGCGGCCTGCACAGGTTCATGAACTGGCCGAAGCCGATCCTGACCGATTCCGGCGGCTTCCAGGTCATGTCGCTGAACAGCCTGCGCGAAATGACCGAGCAGGGCGTGACTTTCCGCTCCCATCTCGACGGCTCCAAGCACGAGCTGACGCCGGAACGCTCGATCGATATTCAGCGCATGCTCGATGCCGACATCACCATGGTGCTGGACGAGTGCACGCCGCATCCGGCGACGCGCGAGCAGACCGCCAAATCCATGGCGCTCTCGATGCGCTGGGCCCAGCGCTCGAAGCAGGCGTTCGTCGACCGGCCCGGTTACGGTCTGTTCGGCATCGTCCAGGGCGGCATCTATATCGAGCTTAGGCATCAGTCGGTCGCGGCCCTGACCGATATCGGCTTCGACGGCTACGCGGTCGGCGGCCTCGCGGTCGGCGAAGGCCAGGAGATCATGTTTCAGGTGCTGGACGGCACGGTGCCGGCCCTGCCGACCGACCGCCCACGCTATCTGATGGGCGTCGGCACGCCGGCCGACCTGGTGGGATCGGTCCAGCGCGGCATCGACATGTTCGATTGCGTCATGCCGACCCGCTCGGGCCGGACCGCCCAGGGCTTCACCCGGCGCGGCAAGGTCAATCTGAGGAACGCCCGCCATCAGGACGATCCGCGCCCGCTCGACGCCGACTGCCGCTGTCCCGCCTGCCGCGACTATAGCCGCGCCTATCTGCACCATCTGTTCCGGTCGGAGGAAATGCTGGGGCCGATTCTGCTGACCTGGCATAATCTGACCTATTATCAGGACCTGATGGCCGGTCTGCGCCAGGCGATCGAGGCCAAGAGCCTCGATGATTTCGCCGCCGCCTTCCATGAGGCGCAAGGCCTGGGTGACATCCCGGCGCTTTAGAGGACGAGGTATGACCGAGACGATCTACAGCGGCCTGACCCAACTCGGCCGACAGACCGAGGCGCCGGCCTCGCCCGAGACGGCCGTGCTGGAGAAGGTGGCGAACCCGGAAGCAGGTACCCTCTACCTGGTGCGCTTCACCGCGCCCGAATTCACCTCGCTCTGCCCGCTGACCGGCCAGCCCGATTTCGCCCATCTGGTCATCGACTATGTGCCCGGCCCCTTCCTGGTCGAGAGCAAGTCGCTGAAGCTCTATCTGGCATCCTTCCGCAACCATGGCGCCTTTCACGAGGCCTGCACGGTCGGCATCGCCAAGCGGCTGGTCGCCGAGATCCAGCCGCAATGGCTCCGGATCGGCGGCTATTGGTATCCGCGCGGCGGCATCCCGATCGACGTGTTCTATCAGACCGGCGAGGCGCCGAAGGGCGTCTGGATCCCCGATCAGGGGGTACAGCCCTATCGTGGCCGCGGCTGACCTCAAGACCCTGATCGTCAACCAGGCCCGTGCGCTCGGCTTCGATGTCGCGCGCGTGGCGCCGGGCGAACTCGCCGAACGCTACCGGCTGGCGTTCGACACCTTCCTGGCCGACGGGCGCCAGGGCGACATGGATTGGCTCGCCCGCACGCCGGAACGTCGGACGGATCCGAAGGGCCTGTGGCCCGAGGTCAGATCGATCCTGATGCTGGCCGCGAACTATGGACCGGAGACCGACCCGATGGCGCGGTTGGATCGCAAGGACCGCGCGACCATCTCGGTCTATGCCCAGAACCGCGACTATCACGACATCCTGAAAAAGCGGCTGAAAGAGTTGGGGCGCTTCATCGCGCGCGAGACCGGGACCGAGCTCAAGGTCTTCGTCGATACCGCCCCGGTGATGGAGAAGCCGCTGGCGGCGGCGGCCGGTATCGGCTGGCAGGGCAAGCACACCAACCTGGTCTCGCGCGACTATGGTTCCTGGCTGTTCCTGGCCGAGATCTTCATGACGTTGGATCTGGCGCCGGACGAGCCGGAATCAGACCATTGCGGCCAATGTCGCCGCTGTTTGGATATCTGCCCGACCGCGGCCTTTCCGACGCCCTATACTCTGGACGCCCGGCGCTGCCTATCATACCTGACGATCGAGCATAAGGGGCAGATCCCGGCCGAATTCCGCGTCCCCATGGGCAATCGGATCTATGGCTGCGACGATTGCCTGTCGGTCTGCCCCTGGAACAAGTTCGCCCGGAATACGGTCGAGCCGGCGTTCCTGCCGCGCGCCGAATTGACCGCGCCGCGCCTGGCCGACCTGGCCGGCCTCGACGACGGCCGCTTTCGCGAGATGTTTGCCGGCTCGCCGATCAAACGCATCGGCCGCGACCGGTTCGTGCGCAATGTGCTGATCGCGATCGGGAATTCCGGCGAGGCGGCGCTCGGCGCCGTGGCGGAACCGCTGCTGTCGGATGCCTCGCCCCTGGTACGCGGCATGGCCGTCTGGGCGCTCGGCCGCCTGGCACCGACGCAGCTGGCGACGCTGACGACCGCCCGCACAGTCGAGGCGGATGAAGACGTGCGCCGCGAATGGGATGCGGCGCTCGGCTACTGACCGAGGCCGGGGCCCGCGACTTTGTCGCCGACCTTGATATCCAGACGCGAGACCGTGCCGCCGTTCAGCTCCAGCACCGCCTTGACCGGGCCGGCCGAGGCGATGTTCTCCTGGGAATGCGGCACGGCGCGCTGACGGATATTCACGATATGGCCGTCGGCGGCGATGAACAGCATGTCGAGCGGGATGTAGGTGTTCTGCATCCACATCGCGACCGGCTGCGGCCGATCGTAGAGGAACAGCATGCCGGCATCGGGCGCCATGGTCTGGCGGTACATCAGGCCCTGCTCGCGCTGGGCATTGTCGGTCGCGAGCTCGATTTGGAACTTATGGCTGCCGCCGGCACCGCTGATGGTCAGCTCGTCATGCTTGAAGGTAACGAGAGGAGGCTGCTGTGCCTGACCGTGCGGGGCAAGGAACAGGACGGCGACCGCGACCAGGGCGGCGAGAAAGGGGATGCGGCGCATGTCTTCCGATAGCGCAACCGGGACCCCGCTGTAAACTGCCCCCGGTTACCGCAGCACGTCCGCGACCGCGAGCCGCACCGCGTCCCGGATCGGGCCGGGGCGCGGCACGTCGGGCAGCGTGGTGAACCAATGTTCCGGCGGCTCCCGCCCCTTGCTATGGTCCCAATGCAGCGCGCGCAGCACGGTTTCGGCCGCGAACGGCAGATGCTCGGGGATGGGCAGATCGTTCAGCACCAGCCAATTGCCGGCCCAGGCCCGTGCGACCGACCAGGGATTATAGCCGCCGCCGCCCATCGCCAGCACCCTGGGCGCCGTCGCCTTGAGCGCCGCGACCGCGCGCCAGAGCGCCCCGTTGGACAGTTCCTGCTTGCTCAACGGATCCTCGGCCAGCGCGTCGGCGCCCAGTTGCAGGATCAGGACTTCCGGATCGAAGCGGTCGGCGAGCGGCAGCAGCGCTTCCTCGAGAATGAAATCCATTTCGTCGTCGTTGAAGCCGGGCGGCACGGGGATGTTGCGCGCACTCCCGCCGCCCCGGTCGCCGAGCGTGCCGCTATAGGGCCAGCGCCCCGCTTCATGGACCGAGACGATCAGCACGCGCGGGTCGTGCGACAGCGCATCCTGGACCCCGTCGCCGTGATGGGCGTCGAGATCGACGTACAGCACCCGATCATAGCCGCGGTCCAGCAGGTCGAGCATGCCCAGTACCGGGTCGTTCAGGTAGCAGAAGCCGGACGCCCTGTCCCGGCGGCCATGATGGGTGCCGCCGCCGACATTATGAACGATGCCGCCGCCGGCCTCGTGCAGCAGCGCCAAGCCCTTGAGCGTGCCGCCGGCCGCGGTCGAGGGCCGCGACAGGATTTCGGCGAAGATCGGATTGCCGTTGATGCCGATCTGATAGCGGCGCCGGTCTGCCTCGGACAATTGGCTGCGGTCGCGCTCGGCCTGCTCCAGCGCCGCCAGATAATCGCGGTCGTGAAATCGCGCCAATTGATCGAGCGTCGCGCGCGGGCTGTCGATGTAGCGTTCCGGCGTCACCGCTCCCAATGCCCAGATCAGGTCGAGCGCGGTCGAGACCCGTGGAATCGCCAGCGGATGCCGGCTGCCATAGGTCGAGCGCCGATAGATTTCACTGCCGATGAGAAGCGGACGGGCCAGCATGTCGATGACAGGAGGTAGTCCGCAGGCACCGTCCCGTCAAACGACATGCGTGTGAAGCGCACGGCCTTGCGCCGGAGCCCGCTTGCCGAGCGGGGCGATCGGTAGCAGGCTCCAGCCTCAGGGCACTGTTCCACCGAGGGCGACACGAGCATGGCAACGCGCAGCAACGACGATCATCCCGCGACCAAGGCGGCCCAGGCGCTGGGGGACATCGAGCCGATCACCAAATCGGTCACCCCGCCGCTCTATCCGGCCTCCACATATCAGCGCGACGCCGACAATCAATATCGCAACGGCCGGGTCTATGGCCGGCCGCACAATCCGACGTTCGAGACCGCGGAGCGGCTGCTGACTGCGCTCGAAGGCGGGGCCGCCAGCCTCCTGTTCGCCTCCGGCATGGCGGCCGCGACGGCGGTGTTCCTGGCCTTGAAGCCCGGCGATCATGTCGTGGCGCCGGAGGTGATGTATTGGGGCCTGCGCGCCTGGCTCAAAGGGTCCGCGACCGAATGGGGCCTGAGCTTCACCTTCGTCGATGCGACCGATACCGCCGCCTTCGCCCGGGCGATCGAGCCGGGCCGGACCAGGCTCGTCTGGCTGGAAACGCCGAGCAATCCGACCTGGGGCATCAGCGATATCGCCGCCATTGCCGCACTGGCCCATGCCGCCGGCGCGCGCGTCGCGGTCGACAGCACGGTCGCGACGCCGATCCTCAGCCGGCCGATCGAGTTCGGCGCCGATATCGTCATGCATTCCGGCACGAAATACCTGAACGGCCATTCCGACATCATCGCCGGCACGCTGACCACGGCCAAGGCCGATGAATTCTGGGAGCGCATCAAGGCGGTCCGCTCCAACGTCGGTGCCATCCTGGGCACGTTCGAGGCCTGGCTGCTCCAGCGCGGCATGCGCACGCTCCATATCCGGGTCGAGCGCGCCAGTCAGTCGGCGCTCAAGATCGCCCGGCATTTCGAGAGCCATCCGCTGGTCGCCGAGGTGCTGTATCCCGGCCTGCCGGCCTTCGCCGGTCACAAGCTCGCGGCCCAGCAGATGACCGGCGGCTTCGGCGGCATGCTGTCGATCCGGGTCAAGGGGGGAGAGCCCGCCGCGATCGCGGTCGCGGCCGAGACGCGGCTGTGGAAGCGCGCGACCTCGCTCGGCGGCGTCGAAAGCCTGATCGAGCATCGCGGCTCGATCGAGGGTCCGACCAGCCCGGTGCCGCTCGATCTGCTGCGCCTGTCGGTCGGCATCGAATATGCCGACGATCTGATCGCCGATATGGAGCAGGCGCTCATCATGGCGCATCGTTAGATGCTGCCAGGGGCGCATCGTTGGTTTCGTTAGGCAATCACCGGGCGGCGGGAGCAAAGTTCGGTTAATGATTGTTTGCTAAGCTGCCGCTGGTGAATCTGGAGCCCGTGCCCCCTCGATGACCGCTCGCCCGCCTTCCGCCGTTCCCGCCGTCGATCCGAACATCGTCGGCGACATCCGTCGCGCCAGCCGGCTGGCGAATGTCGACTTCGGCTATCTGATGGCCCAGGCCTCGCAGGAGAGCAGCTTCCAGCCCAATGCCAAGGCATCGACCAGCTCTGCCACCGGCCTGTACCAATTCATCGATTCGACCTGGCTGAGCGCCGTTAAGTCCTACGGCGCCAAATACGGCCTGGGGACATACGCGAGCCAGATCCAGACCAGCGACAGCGGGGCGCCCCATGTCGCCGACGCCGCGGTCAAGCAACAGATCCTGGATCTGCGCAAGGATCCGAAGGTCGCCTCCGAGATTGCCGCCGAATTCGCCCACCAGAACAAGACCGACGTCGAGCGCGCGCTGGGTCGTCCCGCCAGCTCGACCGATCTGTATCTCGCCCATTTCCTGGGCGCCCAGGGCGCCACATCGGTCGTGAAATCGATCGAGCACGATGGCAAGACCAAGGCCGCCGACCTGCTGCCCGCGGCGGCGGCGGCGAACAAGTCGGTGTTCTACGACAGCACGACCGGCGAGGCGAAGACCGTCGCCCAGATCTATCAGAGCTTCGCCGCCAAGATCGAGCGCCAGATCAACCAATATAGCAACGCGACCGGCGACACGGGCGAAGGCGCCGTCGACGCCTCGGTCTTCAAGACCCCGCTCGACCTGCCGTCGAAGCTCAATCAGCCGATGCTGGCCATGATGAACGTGATCGCGTTGGCCGCGATGAAGCTGGTCGGCGATACCGAGACCAAGGACCAGCTGAGCCCGGGTCAGGCTGACGAAGCGGTGAAACGGAAGACGGACACGTCGGCGTAATTTCAATTCCCGTCATTCCCGCGAAAGCGGGAATCCAGGGCCAGTGACGGATCTCTGCCATTCTGGATTCCCGCTTTCGCGCTATGTACATATCTGTTTTTCGTCTTTTGAAATCAGTAGGTTACCCTAACGCTCCGTCGTGCCCGGGCTTGACCCGGGCATCCACGCCCCTCCGCCGGAGCCCTGTTTGGCCGTGAAATCGGCTTGCCCAACCACGTGGATGGCCGGGTCAAGCCCGGCCATGACGATGTAAAAGACTAACCATCTGAAATAAAACAGAAAGATATGTACATAGCCTAGCGCGCAGGCGGGAATCCAGCAAGAGCCGCGTCTGCGGCGACATAGTTCTTTTCCGCGCTGCCGCGCGTGAGGGACTGGATTCCCGCCTGTGCGGGAATGACGATTTGAGAGGACAAATTCGCCGCCAAACTCTCCGTCACGATGTCCCGCAGCCGTCCGACTGCCGGCGAGGATGCCCGTCCGCCGTCGTGCAGGCACAGATCGAGCGCCGGGGCGGCCGGCAGGCCGTCCAGCACGGCGACGCCGGCCGGCAGGCCCGTCGCGGTCCGGAGCGTGATGCCGAGCCCGGCTTCGACCGCGGCCCAGAGCCCGTGCAGGCTGGCGCTGGTGAAGGCGACGCGCCAGGGCAGGCCGGCGCGATCGAGGGCTGCCAATCCCGCCTCGCGGAAGAAGCAAGGCGCCTCGAAGACCGCGAGCGGGATCGGCTCTCCAGGCATCGAGACCGGATCGGCCGAGGCCGGACCGATCCAGACCATCGGCAAGCGGGCGAGCCGTTCGGCGTCGGCGCGCCCGCCATTGTTGAGCGTCAGAACCAGATCCAGCTCGCCCCGGTCCAGCCGGTCGAGCAGCCGGCGATTGCGATCGACCGTCGCCTCGATCCGGACCGCGGGATGGGCACGCTTGAAGCGGCCGAGCGCCGTCGGCAGCCAAGTCTCGGCGAAATCGGCCGGCAGGCCGAAGCGCACCACACCCTCGACCGCGCGGCCGCGCAGCGCCACGATGGCTTCGTCGTTGAGTTCGAGGATGCGCCTTGCATAGGCCAGCACGACATCGCCCGCCTCGGTCGGCGCCAGCCCCCTGCCCTGCTTGCGGAACAACGGCTCGCCGACCTGCTCCTCCAGCTTGCGGATCTGCTGGCTGACCGCCGACTGGGACCGGCCGATCCGCTCGGCCGCCCGGTTGAAGCCGCCCAGCTGCTGCGCCGCGACCAGCGTGCGCAGCACGTCCATATCCAGATTGATGACGGCCATAGTTCAGTTTCTCGAAATTTATCGATAAGAAGTATCGTATTTTCTTACCGATTGAGAGGGCTATTTTCCGGATGACCGCTCCCATCCCGGAACATGCCATGACACCCCAGACCGTGCGGCTCTATGCGGCGGCGATCGCGACCGCGAAAATCGGCACCGGCTTCTTTTTCCTGATCAATACCTGGCTGATCATCGATATCACCGGCCGGCCGTCGAGTGCCGCCATCACCTTGGTGATGACCATCCTGCCGAGCCTGCTGCTGTCGCCAATCATCGGTCTGGCGGTCGATCGCGGCCAGCCGGCACGGCTCGCCTATCGGGCGGAACTGCTGCGCTGGCTGGTGCTGATCGCCTATGGCGCGCTCTATGGCGCCGGACTCGCGACCGAGGCGATCGGCTATGCGGTCAGCTTCTGCGTGGCGCTTGGCAACGAGATCCAGGTGCTGGCCTGGCGCGCGGCGCTTGCCCGGGCGGTGCCGCCCGAACGGATGCTGCGCTTGAACGCGCTGACCGTGGTCGGCGGCCAGTCCGGCCAGATCCTGGGCGCCGCCGCCTCCGGCATCGTCCTGGCCGCCATCGGCGCCGTCGCCACCGTGGCGCTCGCCGGCACGACCTACCTGGTCTCGGCCGTGCTGGGCTTTCTGGTCGCCCGCCGGCTCGGCTCTCAGGAATTGCCGGCCGGGACAGCCCTACGCGGCCCGCGTCGTCATTTCAGCGATCTGCGCGCCGGCCTCCGCCATATCGCCGCCCGCCCAGAGATCGGCTTCTTCTATGGGCTGATCCTGGCCAACATGACCGTGATCTTCGGCATCAACGGCATGCTGGCGCCTTTCGTGCGCGAGGAGCTGCATCTGGGCGCGGACGCGTTCGGCAAGATCGATGCGGGCTACGCCCTGGGCGCGATCTTGAGCGGCCTGATCATCGTGCGCCTGGCGAAGCGGTTCGGCCACCGACTGGTCCTGGTGCTGGGCTTTCTCACGCTCGCCGGCAGCCTGTTCGCCTTTGCACAGACCCAGGGCCTGATTGCGGCCCTCGTAACCTACGTCGGCCTCGGCCTCAGCTGTCAGACGAGCGTGCTGTCGCTCAGCCTCGCCCAGCAGGCGACCGGGCCGGGCTTCCAGGGCCGGGTCAACGCGACGTTCAACGTGCTGAACGGCCTCGCCGGCCTTGCGATCTACGGCATCGTGGCCTTGAGCGCCGGCCATCATCTCTATCGCCAGCTCTATCTGGCGCAGGCCGTCCTCGTGCTCGCCCTGGTGCCGGTCATTCTGGTCGCCAGCCGGCGGGGCCGGATCGGGCGGCTGCTGCGGCCGGGCCTAGACAAATTCGCGGAAGACGCGACGAACGCAACTATTCCGGCTCAAGCGAGGTCGGTTTTGGTAAAATCATCGCCTATGTAAAGCAGCTTCGCCCGGTTCGATTTGGCACAGGCATAAGCGAAACAATCGCCCATGTTCAGAGCGGCCGCATGGCGTCCCTTGCCGAATTGGGCATAGGCATCGGTCGCGATCTCGGCCTCTTTCTCGCCGATCTCCACGATTCTGAACCGGCCGACATCCAGGAATTGCTGAACGCGGGCGCGGGCGGTGGCGACGGAAAAAGTGTAGGATCGACAAAGACCGGCAGTGGTTTCCCAGAGGGACAGGGCCGAGCAGAGACGCTCCTGATCGACGCCCAGCGCGTCGGCCAGCCGGTCGGCCTCGTCCTCTCCGGTGATGATGACAATGAGCGCCGAGGCGTCCACGAAGATCATCAGAGGTCCCCTGACAGCTCGTCGAAGAACGCCTTGTCGGCCTTTTCGCCGGTTGCGGGCGGAAGCGGGTGCATAGCCCTCAGGGCCGCAAACCGATCGCGCAACGGGATCGCCTCCTGCCCCCGGTCCAGCTCGGCCCGCACGGCAAGCTTCACCGCAGCCTGCTTCGACAGCCCGCGCTGCTTTGCAAGCAGCGTCACGAGTTCGGCGGTGGAATCGTCCTTGATGTAGAGCGGCATGACCCATCCTCGGATATTCGGATATTCATCCTAGAATATCCGGATATAAATAACATCCGCTATTTCTCGATCCCTGAGGGGCTTCGGACGGTAATAAAGTTACCGCTTTCAGGCCGATCCTCGTCGATTCGACGCATCCGATCCCACCACCCGGCCGTTCGTTGCTTTCTTCCGCCGCGCCGTGCAGGGCAATTGAGCCGAGCCTCGGCTTGGACTAACTTTTCCTCAAGACCGGACTTGCGACACGGCATGCCGGTGCAGGGGATGCAGGCGATGGCTCTGGCAGCGGTCACTCTCGATGACAAGTATACGCTCGAACGCGGGCGTATTTACCTGACCGGCGTACAGGCGCTGGCCCGCCTGCCGATGATGCAGCGCCAGCGCGACCTGGCCGCCGGCCTCGACACCGGCTGTTTCATCTCAGGCTATCGCGGCTCGCCGCTGGGCGGGCTCGACCAGACGCTGTGGTCGGCGCGCGCGCATCTGCAGAAGGACCATGTGTTCTTCCAGCCCGGCATCAACGAGGATCTGGCCGCGACCGCCGTCTGGGGCAGCCAGCAGGTCAATATGTTCGAGGGCGCCAAGTACGACGGCGTCTTCGCCATGTGGTACGGCAAGGGTCCCGGCGTCGACCGGTCGGGCGACGTGTTCAAGCATGGCAATGCCGCCGGCACCTCGCCCCATGGCGGCGTGCTGCTGCTGGCCGGCGACGATCATGCCTGCAAGTCCTCGACCCTGCCGCATCAGTCCGAATATGCCTTCATCGATGCCCAGATCCCGGTGCTGAACCCGTCCGGCGTGCAGGAGATCCTGGACTACGGCCTCTATGGCTGGGCCATGTCGCGCTTTTCCGGCGCCTGGATCGCCATGAAGACGATCGGCGAGACGGTCGACAGCTCCGCCTCGGTCCGCGTCGCGCCCGAGCGGGTCAGGATCGTGCTGCCCGACGATTTCGACATGCCGCACGGCGGGCTCAACATCCGCTGGCCCGACCAGCCGATGGACCAGGAATACCGCCTGGCCCGGTTCAAGCTGTCGGCGGCCATGGCCTTCGCCCGGGTGAACCGGCTCGACAAGATCATGCTCGACAGCCCCAAGCGGCGCTTCGGCATCGTCACCACCGGCAAATCCTATCTGGACGTGCGCCAGGCCTTGGAAGATCTGGGCATCGACGATGCCTATGCGAACCAGATCGGCATCACGCTCTACAAGGTCGGCATGAGCTGGCCGCTCGAGCCGGTCGGCATGCGCCGATTCGCCGAAGGCCTGGACGAGATCCTGGTGGTCGAGGAAAAGCGCGGCATCATCGAGGGCCAGCTGAAAGAGCAGCTGTACAACATGCCGGGCGAACGACGGCCGCGCATCCTCGGCAAGTTCGACGAGGACCAGGAATGGATCCTGCCCCCCACCGCCGAACTATCACCGGCGACGATCGCCAAGGTCATCGCCAAGCGGCTCGCCCGCTTCCATTCGAGCGAGCGGCTCCAGGATCGGCTGAAGTTCCTGATCGCCCGGGAAGAGCAGCGGGACCATCAGGGCTCCGGCATCGCGCGCACACCGTTCTTCTGCTCCGGCTGCCCGCACAACAGCTCGACCCGGGTGCCGGACGGCAGCCGCGCCGTCGCCGGCATCGGCTGCCACTACATGGCGATCTGGATGCCGGAGCGATCGACCTCGACCTTCACCCAGATGGGGGGCGAGGGCACGCCCTGGATCGGTCAGGCGCCGTTCACCGAGACGACCCATATCTTCGCCAACCTGGGCGACGGCACCTACAATCACTCCGGCATCCTGGCGATCCGGGCCGCGGTCGCGGCCAAGGTCAACATCACCTACAAGATCCTGTTCAACGACGCGGTCGCGATGACCGGCGGCCAGACCCACGACGGCGGCGATCTGACCGTGCCGATGATCGCGCGCCAGGTCACGGCCGAGGGTGCCGGCTATGTCACCGTCGTGACCGACGACCTCGACCGCTATGCGTCCGACGTCGGCCTGCCGCCCCACACCAATGTCCATCACCGCGAGAAGCTGGACGAGGTGCAGCGGACCTTGCGCGAGATGCCGGGCGTGACGGTGCTGATCTACGACCAGACCTGCGCCGCCGAGAAGCGCCGCCGCCGCAAGCGCGGCAAGATGGTCGATCCGCAAAAGCGCGTCTTCATCAACGAAGCGGTCTGCGAGGGCTGCGGCGACTGTTCCAAGACATCCAATTGCCTGTCGGTCGTTCCGGCGGAGACCGAATTCGGCACCAAGCGCGAGATCGATCAATCCTCGTGCAACAAGGATTTCTCCTGCGTCAACGGCTTCTGCCCCAGCTTCGTCACGGTGCTGGGCGGGACCTTGCGCAAGAACAAGGCGTCGGCGGTCGATGCCGACGGGTTCGGCCCCCTGCCGATCCCGGCGCTGCCCGGGCTCGACAAGCCTTACGGCATCCTGGTCACCGGCGTCGGCGGCACCGGCGTGGTGACGATCGGCGCGCTCTTGGGCATGGCGGCCCATCTGGAAGGCCGCGGCGTGTCGGTGCTCGACATGACCGGCCTCGCCCAGAAGGGCGGCTCGGTCTACAGCCATATCCGCATCGCCCGCACGCCGGAGGATATCTCGGCGGTGCGCTTGGCGGCCGGTGGCGCAGACCTGCTGCTGGGTTGCGATTTCCTGGTGACCGCGTCGGCCGACAGCCTGTCCCGGATCGACAAGGGCGCGACGCGCGTCTTCGTCAATCAGGCCGAGACCATCATCGGCAGCTTCACCCAGAATCCGGACCTGAAATTCCCGACCGACGCGACGCGGCAGGCGCTGATCGACGGGGCCGGCGCCGATCGGGTCGAGTTCCTGAACGCCAGCCGCCTGGCCGTCTCGCTGTTGGGCGATTCGATCGCGGCCAATCTGTTCATGCTGGGCTACGCCTGGCAGAAGGGCACCGTGCCGCTCGGCGCCGAGGCGATCGAACAGGCGATCACGCTGAATGCCGTCGCCGTCGAGTTCAACAAGAAGTCCTTCCTATGGGGCCGCCGCGCCGCGGTCGATCTGGCGGCGGTCGAGGCAATCGCGACACCGAAGCAGACGGTGACCGCCAGCCGCCGCCTGAGCGAGAGCCTGGACGAGATCATCGATCGGCGCGTCCGGGCGCTGAGCGAGTATCAGAACGCCGCCTATGCCCAGCGCTACCTGTCGCTGGTCAACCGCATCCGCCATGCCGAGACCAATCGGACCCCCGGCCGCAGCGGGTTGACCGAATCGGCCGCGCGCAACCTGCACAAGCTGATGGCCTATAAGGACGAATACGAGGTCGCCCGCCTCTATACCGACGGCACGTTCCTGAAGCAGATCAACGACCGGTTCGAAGGCGATTTCACGCTGCAGTTCCATCTGGCGCCGCCGATGGTCGCCGATCGCGACCCCACCACCGGGCATCTGAAGAAAAAAGCCTATGGTCCGTGGATGCTGAAGGCGTTCGGGCTGCTGGCCCATCTGAAGGGCCTGCGCGGCACCGCCTGGGATCTGTTCGGCCGGACCGCGGAGCGCCGGACCGAGCGCCGGCTGATCGGCGAATATGTCGCCGTCCTGGAAGAGATCCTGAGCCGGCTCAATCAGGACAATCACCAGACCGCGGTCGAGCTGGCCCGCATCCCCGCCCGCATCCGCGGCTTCGGCCACGTCAAGGAAGCCAACCTGGCCGACGCCAAAAAGACCGAAGCGGGTTTGCTGGCCGCCTTCCGCAGCCCCACCGCGGTGGCGGTCGCGGCGGAGTGATGGAATCTACGACACCGTCATTCCCGCGCAGGCGGGAATCCAGCCCGTTACGCGCGGCAGCGCGGAAAATCGTCTTTTCGCCGCAGACGCGGCTCTTCGCTGGATTCCCGCCTTCGCGGGAATGACGAATTAAGGTAAAGAGCGCGCGACTTCGCATCAAAATCAGCGCGCGTCCGGCGGTTTTCCGCCGGACGCGCGAAATTCGTTGCACTAGAAACCGTGAAAGGGAATCTTCACGGCCAAGAACGCCCGCAAAGGCGGCCGATCAGGGGATAAATCTCAATGCTTCGTACGCGCGCCGCCTTCGGCCTCAGCATGGCTTTCGCCTTGCTGACGATGACTTCTACCCTGGCGCTCGCCCAGGACGCCGGCCAGGTGCTCCGCATCGGCAACGGGTCGGAGCCGCAGACGCTCGACCCGCAGATTTCGGAGAACACCCAGGACAGCCACATCGAGCGCGACCTCTACGAGGGCCTCGTCGTCATCGACAAGGATGGCAAGGTCGCTCCGGCTCAAGCCGAAAGCTGGAGCGTCAGCCCCGATGGCCTGGTCTATAGCTTCAAGCTGCGCCCCGGCCTGAAATGGTCGGACGGCACGCCGCTGACGGCCGAGGATTTTGTCTATAGCTGGCGGCGCGCCGTCGATCCGGCGACGGGGTCGAAGTACTCGTTCCTGTATTATCCGATCAAGAATGCCGAGGACATCGCCACGGCCGTCAACAAGGACGTGAAGTCGCTCGGCGTGCGCGCGATCGACCCGCAGACCTTCGAGGTTACCTTGAAGTCGCCGACCGGCTATTTTACCCGCCTGATCGGCCATGCCCGCTTCCTGCCGGTCAACAAGGCGGCGATCGCGAAATACGGCAATCAGTTCACCCGCCCCGGCAATCTTGTCACCAACGGCGCCTTCATGCTGAAGGACTGGACGCCCCAGTCGCGCATCGTCGCGGTCAAGAATCCGAACTATTGGGACGCGGCCAACGTCAAGCTGTCGGAGGTCGATTACTACCCGATCGAGAATCAGAACGAGGAGCTGAAGCGCTATCGCGCCGGCGAGTTGGACGTCACCAACGAGGTGCCGTCCGACCAGGTCGATTTCATCCGCAAGGATCTGCCGGGCGAACTCAAGATCGTGCCCTATCTGGGCTCCTACTACATGGGCTTCAATCTGAGCCAGCCGCCGTTCAAGGACAATCTGAAGCTCCGCCAGGCGCTGAGCCTGGTGATCGATCGCGAGGCGATCGTGGCCAAGATCACCAAGACCGGCGAGCAGCCGGCCTATAGCTGGGTCCCCCCCGGCATTGCCGGCTATCAGTCGCAGTTCCTCGATTGGAAGACCATGCCGATGCCCGAGCGCATCGCCAAGGCCAAGGAGCTGTACAAGGAGGCCGGTTACGGCCCCGACAAGCCGCTCAATCTCGAGATCATGTACAATACCAGCGAGAACCATAAGAAGATCATGATCGCCATCGCTTCCATGATGAAGCAGGCGCTGGGCGTGAACGTGACCCTGGTCAATCAGGAGTTCAAAGTATTCCTGGAGACCCGCAAGGAAAAGAAGGCGACGCAGCTGTTCCGCGCCGGCTGGATCGCGGACTATGCCGATCCCAACACCTTCGCCGAGCTGTTGCAGTCCGATGCCGGCCTGAATGACATGGGCTATAACAACCCGGAATATGACAAGCTGGTTAAGACCGCGGCCGTGACGGTCGATCCGGAAAAGCGCATCCAGATGCTGCAGGATGCCGAAAAGCTGGTGATCCGCGATCTGCCGATGATGCCGATCTACGACTATGTGAACAAGCGGATGATCAAGGCCTATGTTCAGGGCTTCGATCTCAACATTCTCGGCTATTTCTACTCGAAGAACGTGACTATCGCAAAGCATTGAGGCCAAAGATCGGGCGGCACCTCTGGTGCCGTCCCGATATCCTCCGGAACTGGATCAGATACCGACATGTTTTCATTTGTCGCCAAACGTCTTTTGGGGGCGGTGCCGACGCTATTCGTGATCATCACGATCGCGTTCTTCATGATCCGCCTGGCACCGGGCGGCCCGTTCGACAGCGAGCGCGCGGTGCCGGCCGAGATCCAGGAGAACCTGAACCGCGTCTATCACCTGGACCAGCCGCTGGTCGGGCAATATTGGCTCTATTTGAAAAGCGTGCTCGAGGGGAACTTCGGCCCGTCCTTTTCCTATAAGGACTATAGCGTCACCGAGCTGATCTGGGCCGGCTTCCCGGTCTCGATGGAACTGGGCCTGACCGCCGTGTTCCTGGCCGTGATCATCGGCGGCGCGCTGGGCTCGCTCGCTGCATTGAAGCAGAACCGCACGGCCGACTACACCATCATGACTGCGGCCATGACCGGCATCACCATCCCGAATTTCGTCATGGCGCCGCTCTTGACCCTGGTGCTGGGCGTCTATCTGCGCGTCCTGCCGGTCGGCGGCTGGGGCGACGGGCACGAGCTGAAATACAAGATCCTGCCGGTGGTGGCGCTGGCGCTGCCCCAGATCGCCTATGTCTCGCGCCTGACGCGCGGCAGCATGATCGAGGTGCTGCGTTCCAACTTCATCCGCACGGCCCGGGCCAAGGGCCTGTCGGAATGGCTGACGGTGACCCGCCACGCGGCCCGTGCCGCCTTTCTGCCGGTCGTCTCGTACCTGGGTCCCGCCTGCGCCGGCATCATCACCGGTTCGGTCGTGATCGAGCAGATCTTCTCGATCCCCGGCATCGGCCGCTATTTCATCCAGGGTGCCCTGAACCGCGACTATACGCTGGTGATGGGCGTCGTGATTTTCTACGGCGTGCTGATCATTCTCTTCAACCTGCTCGTGGACGTGCTCTATGGCGTCCTCGATCCCAAGCTGGCTCATCGCTAGGAAGGGGCGTTCCCATGTCCGTCACTCCGCTCGACGCCGCCGGCGTCGCCATGCCGGCCCAGGGCACCAGCCTGTGGACGAGCGCCCGCCGCCGATTGATGCGCAACCGCGCCGCCATGGGCGGCCTGATCGTGCTGATCATCATCGCGGCCCTCGCGATCCTGGCGCCCTACATCTCGGCCCATGCCATGGACGATATCTCGTGGGAGGATATCGGCGCCCCGCCCGACTGGGCCAACGGCTATTACTTCGGCACCGATTCCAACGGCCGCGATCTGTTCGCCCGCACGCTCTACGGCGCGCGCGTCTCGCTGATGGTCGGCGTCCTCGCCTCGATCGTCAGCCTCGTGATCGGCGTCACCTACGGTGCCGTCGCGGGCTATCTGGGCGGGGCGGTCGACAATGTGATGATGCGCATCGTCGACATCCTCTATTCCCTGCCCTTCATGTTCTTCGTCATCCTGCTGACCGTGTTCTTCGGCCGGAACATCTTCCTGATCTTCGTGGCGATCGGCGCGGTCGAGTGGCTGGACATGGCCCGCATCGTGCGCGGCCAGACCATGGCGCTGAAGCACCGCGAATTCATCGAAGCGGCGCATGCGTTCGGTGCGTCCAGCCCGGCCATCGTGCGCCGGCACATCATTCCGAACATCCTGGGTCCGGTCATGGTGTTCGTCACGCTGACCGTGCCGAAGGTCATTCTGCTGGAAAGCTTCCTGTCGTTCCTGGGCCTGGGCGTGCAGGAGCCGATGACCAGCTGGGGCGTATTGATCAGCGATGGCGCGCGCGACATGGAGACGGCGCCCTGGTCGCTGCTGTTCCCCGCGACCTTCCTCGCCGTCACGCTCTTCTCTCTCAATTTCCTCGGCGACGGCTTGCGCGACGCCCTCGACCCCAAGGATCGCTGATGACCGTTAGCCAAGAGCAGCCCGGCTGGAAGACCGGCAACCAGACGCCGCTGCTGGTCGTCGACCAACTCGTGACCCGTTTCGCCACGCCCGACGGTTCGGTGTCGGCGGTGAACGGCGTCAGCTTCCATGTGAACAAGGGCGAGACGATCGGTATCGTCGGCGAATCCGGATCGGGCAAGAGCCAGGTCCTGATGTCGATCATGGGCCTGCTGCCGCACAACGGCACGTCGACCGGCAGCGTCAAGTTCGACGATCGCGAGATCCTGGGGATGTCGCGCGAGCAGCTGAACAAGATTCGCGGCACGCGCATGGCGATGATCTTCCAGGACCCGATGACCGCGCTCAACCCGTACCTGACGGTCGGCCAGCAGCTGACCGAGGTGCTGACCTTCCATCAGGGCACCAACCCGGCCATGGCGCGCGAGCAGGCGCGCGAGGTGCTGGAGCAGGTGCATATTCCGGAGCCGGGCAAACGGCTCGACATGTATCCGCACGAGCTGTCTGGCGGCATGCGCCAGCGCGTCATGATCGCCATGGGCATGCTGTGCCGGCCGGATCTGCTGATCGCCGACGAGCCGACCACCGCGCTCGACGTCACGATCCAGGCCGAAATCCTGGACCTGCTGGCCGAGCAGCAGGCGGTGACCGGCACCTCGATCATCCTGGTCACCCATGATCTGGGCGTCGTCGCCGGCCTGTGCGACCGGGTCATGGTCATGTATGGCGGCCGCATCGTCGAGCAGGGGCCGGTACGCGATATCTTCTACGATCCGCAGCATCCCTATACGCGCGCCCTACTGCTGTCGATGCCGCGGCTCGACGACGATCTGTCGGGCGATCTGCCGACCATCGCCGGGCAGCCGCCCAACCTCGCCCAAATGCCGCCCGGCTGCGCCTTTGCGCCGCGCTGCGCCTTCGTGTCCGAGCAATGCCGCCAAGCCGTACCGCCGCTGCGCGAGATCGCGCCCGGCCGCGCCAAGGCCTGCACGCTCGATCGTCTGGTCGCGTGAGAAAGAACATGTCCCTGTCTTCATCCTCGCCGCTGTTGAGCGTGCGCAACCTCAAGGTCCATTTTCCGGTCAAGAACGACCTGTTCGCCGAAAAGCGCGTCGTGAAGGCGGTCGACGGCGTCAGCTTCGACCTCTATCCCGGCGAAACCCTGGGCATCGTCGGTGAATCCGGCTGCGGCAAGTCCACGCTCGGCCGCGCCGTGCTGAAGCTGATCCCGTCCAGCGCCGGCACGGTCGTCTGGCTCGGCCGTCCGCTGGAAGACGCATCCAAGAGCGCGCTCAGATCCTTGCGCCGCGAAATGCAGATCATCTTCCAGGATCCGCTGGCGGCCCTCGACCCGCGCATGACCGTGGGCGCCATCGTCGCCGAGCCGCTCGACACGTTCGAGCCGGGCATGGCCGAGCAAGACAAGCGGGCCCGCGTGGTCGAGGCGATGGAGCGGGTCGGACTGCCGTCCCACCTGATCAACCGCTATCCCCACGAATTCTCGGGCGGCCAGTGCCAGCGCATCGGCATCGCCCGCGCGCTGATCCTGAAGCCGAAACTGCTGGTGTGCGACGAGCCGGTCTCCGCCCTCGACGTGTCGATCCAGGCGCAGATCATCAATCTCCTGAAGCGGCTGCAGACCGAGGAAAACCTGGCGCTGATCTTCATCTCGCACAATCTGTCGGTCGTGCGCCGGATCAGCGACCGGGTCATGGTGCTGTATCTGGGCAAGATCGCCGAATTGGCCGAGCGCGACGAGATCTATCGCAACCCGCGCCACCCCTATACCCAGGCGCTGCTGTCGGCCGTGCCGATCGCCGATCCGGACAAGGAACGCGCGAAGAAGCGCGTTTCGCTGACCGGCGACCTGCCTTCGCCGATCAATCCGCCGTCCGGCTGCGTGTTCCGTACCCGCTGCCCGATCGTGATCGAGAAATGCCAAAGCGTCGTGCCGGTGCTGGAACCGGTGACCGACAGTCACACGGTGTCGTGCCACCGCTGGCGCGAGGCGATCCAGCTGCTGATGGAGTGAGCGCAATTCCCGCGCAGACGGGAACGACGGAAATTTATGAGCCGGCTAGAGACTGATTCAGATATGAGACCGAGCAGGCCTCATATCATCGCGCTCTAGTACCGGACGTTGGCCATGTGGATGTGCGTGCCGACATAGATGCAGAGCGCCAGCAAGCCCAGCAGCAGCGCGCCGCCCAGACCCAGCCAGGCGCGGCGTTCGCCCGCCAGACCCTTGCGGGCGAGCCGCACATTGCGCTTCTGTTCGAAGGCGTCGGCCGGTGGCGGTTGCGGCGGTGGTTTGTGGCTCCAGATCACGCTCGGGCGAACCGAGTTCGTCAGAATGTCGTTGAGCTCGCCCAGCACGCGAACCGGCGCCAGACCGTCATGCTCGCCGGTCAGGGCCACGGCCTCCAGGATCGCCTCTTCGCGATCCTCGACCGCGTTGGCGACCCGCCATTCTCCCTCGATCTTGACCTGAACCTCATAGGTCGCCGCCAAGCGCTTTTTGCGCAGTTCCGACATAGCCTGGACCATCTCCGCCGGTCTCGTCTCCATCAGAACCGGAGTTCGATTATGATCCTGCTCTTGAACTGACGCAATAAGTTCATGTATTCCCCCCAGAAACGCGTGGATGCCCTCCCCGCCGCCACTTCAAAGCCCTGAGTAATCCTCTTTGAGTTGGAGTCGCCACACTTCAAGGATGCGCGAATCCGCGAATGAGTGTTTGCTGAAACCTGCCAGAAATGGGGCCGGCACCGGCAAGCGAGATCGGCTGGCGCGCCTTCCGGCCTTGAGGCATTCTCCGGTACCGATTGCGGCATTGTCCGACGAAGACTATTTGCATACAAATAACATGCGCCTGAGGGAGTTCTGCCATGTCCACCGCCCCCGTCCTGGGAAATGAGGCCAAGAAGTCGAGCCAGCCCACGTTCGATTGGGCCGATCCGCTGTTGCTGGGCGAATGCCTGGGCGAGGACGAGCGGCTGATCGAACAGGCGGCGCGCAGTTTCTGCCAGGACCGGCTGCAGCCGCGCGTGCAGAAGATGTTCCGCGAGGAGAGCTTCGACCCCGCCATCTTCACCGAGATGGGCGAGATGGGTTTCCTGGGCTCGACCATCGACGGCTATGGCTGCGCCGGCACGAACTACGTCAGCTACGGCATCATCGCGCGCGAGATCGAGCGGGTCGACAGCGGCTTCCGCTCCATGGCGAGCGTGCAATCCTCGCTGGTCATGTACCCGATCCATGCCTTCGGCACCGAGGCGCAGCGCCAGAAATACCTGCCGAAGCTGGCGACCGGCGAATGGATCGGCTGTTTCGGCCTGACCGAGCCCGACCATGGTTCCGACCCCGGCAGCATGGTCACCCGCGCGCGCAAGGTCGACGGCGGCTATTCGGTCTCCGGCGCCAAGATGTGGATCACCAATTCCCCGGTCGCGACCGTCTTCGTCGTCTGGGCCAAGACCGATGACGGCGTCATCCGCGGCTTCGTGCTGGAGAAGGGCATGAAGGGCCTGTCGGCGCCGAAGATCGAGGGCAAGTTCTCGCTGCGCGCGTCGGTCACCGGCGAGATCGTCATGGACGAGGTGTTCGTGCCCGACGAGAACCTGCTGCCGAACGTGTCGGGCCTCAAGGGACCGTTTTCCTGCCTCAACAACGCGCGCTACGGCATCGCCTGGGGTGCGCTCGGCGCGGCGGAGGCCTGCTGGCATGCCGCCCGCAGCTACACGCTCGAGCGCAAGCAGTTCGGCCGGCCGCTTGCCGCCAACCAGTTGATCCAGAAGAAGCTGGTCGACATGCAGACCGAGATCACCCTCGGCCTCCACGCCTGCCTGCGGCTCGGCCGTCTCAAGGACGAAGGCCGCGCGGCACCGGAGATGATCTCGCTGTTGAAACGGAACAATTGCGGCAAGGCGCTCGACATCGCCCGGGTCGCGCGCGACATGCATGGCGGCAATGGCGTGTCCGACGAATATGGCGTCATTCGCCACATGTTGAATCTGGAAGCGGTCAACACCTATGAAGGCACGCATGACGTGCACGCCCTGATCCTGGGGCGCGCCCAGACCGGCATCGCGGCTTTTTCCTAAGGAAAAAATCGAGCCGTCGGCTTCGATCGGCGGCCATGAGGACAGAATCGGCGCTCCCATCGGAGCGCCGATTTCTTTTAAATCCACATTGCGGAATTTTCGGGCAACTGCCCGGCCGAGATGCGCCGAACGCACATAAAAATTGCATAAAAGAAATTGAAGTCAGAATAAAAATTTGCCGAAGTTCCTACTTTGATACCGACCACCTGAAGTTCCAGAGATGAATTGGCTTCTGGCATGAATCTTGATTGTTGCGACGCAACATGACGGTTTCGTGGCGGAACGGCCGGGTCCGGGGGGCCCCCCGTTTCTCGCCATCGAAAGCACCCTAGAGACTGATTTAGAGGGCGATTCAGATATGAGGCCGAGCAGGCCTCATGCCATCGCGCTCTAGAGCAAGGGATTGCGCTATCGATCGACAAGCTGAGAAACGGGGAGAACGAGATGGGGATCCAAAAATGGGGCGGTCGCATGACCGGGCTCGGGCTGATGGCCATGGCACTGGCATCGCCGGCCCTGGCGCAGGATGCGGCGCCTGTGGCGGCGGCGGCGGCGGAGGCGGCCCCGAAGCTTGATTCGGGGGACACGGCGTGGATGCTGACCTCGACGGCGCTGGTGCTGATGA
>JAQGIC010000043.1 GCA_028288725.1 Rhodospirillales bacterium | reverse complement strand
CCTAGCGCGAAAGCGGGAATGACGGAATGGAGCTACCCCAGATGATCCCGGATCGCCCGGGTCAGCCCGCCGCGCGGCTGGCCGTGGCGTTCGATCAGGCCGATCGTCCGGACATCCACGTCCCGGCCGAACGCGACCAGCCGGAGCCGCGGATCGCGCTGCCAGTTGGCCCCCTTCAGCAACGGCACCAGCGTGACGCCGACATCCTGACGCACCAGCTCGACGATGGTCTCGATCGAATTCAGCTCGAGAAATTCATTGATCGCGATGCCCTGGGCCGCGAGCACCCGATCGATCAGCACGCCGGTCGGCGTCGCCCGGTCGAAGCGCAGAAACGGCTCCTGGCCCAACAGTTCGTCGGCCAGACGTCCCGCGGCGGCGCGGCCCGCGAGCACGACCAGCGGCTCGGCATAGAGCGCCGTCCAGTCGAGCCGGGGCGAGAGACGGCCCGGCAGTTCGACGACCAGCGCCGCGTCGAGCCTGCCGTCGATCACCTGATCCGCCAGCTCCCCCGATTTACCGGTGACCAGCCGGACCTCGAGCCGCGGATGATCGTGCTTGAGCTCGGCCACGGCGCGGGCGAGCGCGCCCATGGCCGACACCACGGCACCGACGGCGACCTCGCCCGTCATGCCGGTATCGCCGACGAAGCCGGCGCGGATTTCCTCGTACATGCCCAAGAGCCGCTCCGCCTGGGGCTTGAGCCGCCGGCCGCGGCCGTTCGGCACCAGGCCGCGCCCGCCGCGGTCGAACAGGGCGCCGCCGAATTCCTGCTCCAGGGCACGCATCTGCAGGCTGACCGCAGCTTGCGTCAGACCCAGCCGATCGGCGGCGGCTGCGAGCGATCCGCTGTCGGCGACCATCAGAAAGCTGCGAAACAGGCGAAGATTGATCATCAAGTTATTCTTACGAGTTCGACAAAGTCTTTTAAATTGTTTTTGGCGACAGGCGGCCGATAATTATGCTCTTACCCTGTTGGAGCGTCGATCATGCCGCCGGATTCCTCCCCTTTCGCTTGGGCTAATCCCTACCCGACCCTGCGCACGCCGGTGATGGCCCGCAACGTGGTCTCGACCTCGCATCCGCTGGCGGCCCAGGCCGGCCTGCGCATGCTGTGGAAGGGCGGCAACGCCGTCGATGCGGCGATCGCCGCCGCCGCGACGCTGACCATCGTGGAACCGGTGTCGAACGGCCTCGGCAGCGATGCCTTCGCGATCCTGTGGGACGGCAAGGAACTGACCGGCCTCAATTCCTCGGGCACGGCGCCGGCGGCCTGGAGCCCGGACTATTTTGCCCGGAAATACGGCACCGACGGCAATGGCCTGGCCGAACGGCCCATCCGCGGCTGGGACGCCGTCACGGTGCCGGGTGCCGTCGCCGGCTGGGCGGCGCTGCATGGCCGCTTCGGCAAGCTGCCGTTCGGCGACCTGATGGAGCCGGCGATCGAGATCGCCGAGCGCGGCCATGCCGTGGCGCCGATCGTCGCCGGAAAATGGGCGGCGGCCGTGCCTTCGCTGCAGGACGAGCCGGGCTATGCCCGGGCGTTCATGCCGAACGGCCGGGCGCCGCGCCCCGGCGAAAAGTTCACCTTCAAGGAAGCGGCCAGCACGCTGCGCCTGCTGGCAAAATACGGCCCGCGCGCCTACTACGAGGGCGAGATCGCCGAGAAGATCGCCGCCTTCGCCAAAGAATGCGGCGGCGCCATGACCTTGGAGGATCTGCGCGGCTACCAGCCCGACTGGGTGACGCCGATCTCCAAGCGCTATCGCGGTCACGACGTGCACGAGATCCCGCCGAACGGCCAGGGTATCGCGGCCCTGATCGCGCTCGGCATTCTGGAGAAGTTCGACATCGCCAGCATGCCGGTCGATCAGGTCGATTCCCAGCATCTGAAGATCGAGGCGATGAAGCTCGCCTTCGCCGACATCTATCGCTACGTCGCCGATCCGCGCTCGATGGAAGTGACGCCGGCCGAGATGCTGGACGACGGGTATCTGACCGAGCGGGCCAAGCTGATCGACATGAAGCGCGCCCAGGACCCGGGCTTCGGCATGCCCCGCAGCGGCGGCACGATCTATCTGACCGCTGCCGACGAGAGCGGCATGATGATCTCGTTCATCCAGTCGAACTATATGGGCTTCGGCTCGGGCGTGGTCGTGCCGGGCGCCGGCATCAGCCTGCAGAACCGCGGCGTCGGCTTTTCGATGGACCCGCGCTCGCCCAATGTGGTCGCCGGCGGCAAGCGGCCGTTCCACACCATCATCCCCGCATTCCTGACCAAGGACGGCGCCCCGGTCATGAGCTTCGGCGTGATGGGCGGCGACATGCAGCCGCAGGGCCACATGCAGACCCTGGTGCGCATGCTGGACTACAAGCAGAACCCACAGGCCGCCTGCGACGCGCCGCGCTGGAAGGTCAACCGCGACTTCACGCTCGATGTGGAATCGACCATGCGGCGCGACACGGTCGAGGCGCTGCAGGCGCGCGGCCATCGCCTGAAGTCGATCGATGATCCCTATATGGATTTCGGCTCGGGCCAGTTCATCTGGCGCCTCAGCGACGATCCGGACCATGGCTATGTCGCCGCCAGCGACAGCCGCCGCGACGGTCATGCGGCGGCATTCTAGAGCCTGATCCAATCGAACCGGCTCGGGTTGATCGGTGAATCAGTCTCTAAACATATGATTTTGAGCATGAGGCCGAGTTGGCCTCATGTCATCGCGCTCTGGCGTTCCGCTCGGCTTGTGATTGAGCCGGGAGCCGCTTCGTAGCGCCCCGAGAAGGCCCCGCCCGGCGACGGACGGGGCCTTTTTGCATGATGCTCCCTGGGCAAGGTCGCCGCGATCCTACGCCGCGTGCGACACCCCGGTATCCCGCTTGGTGAACAGATCGATATTGGCCTCGCCCCACGCCTTCAAGGCCACCAGGATCGACTCCAGGCTGCGTCCCAGCGGCGACAGGCTGTATTCGACCTTGGGCGGCACCTGGGCGTAGACCGTTCGCACGATCAGCCCGTCCGCCTCCAGCTCGCGCAGCTGATTGGTCAGCATGCGCTGGGTCACGCCCGGCACGCGGCGGCGCATTTCGTTGAAGCGCACCGTGCCTTCCAGCAAATGGAACAGCACCACGCATTTCCATTTGCCGTCGATCAGGCTGATCGCCGCCTCGACCGCGCAGCCGGGATTGCAGTCGAGCCGCGAATGGCGGGCCTTGGCCATGACAGTATCCTCTTCGACACTATAAGCGATTTTTGTGCGTACTTATCAGGACGCATAATAGCGCCCAGTTAGGGGCTTCAGCCATTACGGAGCCAATCATGCGAGCCATCGGTTATCAGCAGCCCGGGACCATCGAACGCGACGAGGCCCTGGTCGACATAGAGCTTCCGATGCCGAAGCCGGAAGGCCGCGACATCCTGGTCGAGGTCAAGGCGGTGTCGGTCAACCCGGTCGACTTCAAGGTCCGCAAGGGCAGCGCGCCGGAAGCCGGCAGCTGGAAGGTGCTGGGCTGGGACGCCGCCGGCACCGTCGCCGCCGTCGGCCCCGACGCCCGCCGCTTCAAGCCGGGCGACGCCGTGTTCTATGCCGGCGCCATCGGCCGGTCCGGCACCAACGCGGAATATCATCTGGTCGACGAGCGCATCGTCGGCACGAAGCCCAAGACGCTCGACTGGGCCGCCGCGGCCGCCCTGCCCTTGACCGCCATCACCGCCTGGGAGGCCCTGTTCGACCGGCTCGACGTGAAGCGGCCGGTGCCGGGCGCCGCGCCGGCGATCCTGATCATCGGCGGCGCCGGCGGCGTCGGCTCCATCGCGATCCAGATCGCCCGCGCGCTGACCGATCTCACCATCATCACCACCGCGTCGCGTCCCGAAACGATCGCCTGGGCCCGCGAGATGGGCGCCCATCATGTGATCGACCACAGCAAGCCCCTCGCCGGGCAGATCGAGGCCCTGGGTACCGGCGCGCCGGGTTTCGTGTTCTCGACCACCCATTCGGATCAGTATATCGACGAAATCAGCAAGCTGATCGCCCCGCAGGGCCGCTTCGCCCTGATCGACGATCCCGCGAAGCTCGATATCAACCCGCTGAAGCGCAAGTCGGTCTCGACCCATTTCGAGTTCATGTTCACCCGCTCGATGTTCGAGACCGCCGACATGGCCGAACAAGGGAAATTGCTGGATGAGGTCGCGCGCCTGCTCGATGCCGGCCGGCTGCGATCGACCCTGACCGAGCGGTTCGCCCCGATCGACGCCGCCACGCTGAAGCGCGTCCATGCCCTGATCGAAAGCGGCACGGCGCGCGGCAAGCTCGTGCTGGAAGGCTTCCCGTCCGCCTGATCCGTCCCTGCCGGATCTCGTCGGAGCGTGCCGACCAGCGCCGCCAGCTGGTCGGCACATTCGCCCCAGCCCCGGCGGGGCGAACCAGGCCAAACCCTGCGAGACCCCGGCCCGTTAGACCGGCACGCTGGTGCCGACCTTATCGCGCGACATGACGACACTCGTCGTGAAGCGCCGGACATTGGCATTGTCGAACAGCAGGCGCCGGGTGAACGCCTCGAAATCGGCCATGTCGCGCGCGAGCACGATCAGCATGAAATCGGCGGCACCGGTGACGTAATAACATTGCTGCACGTTGGGATCGGCCCGAGCGGCCCGGCGGAACCCGTCGAGCATGTCGGCGCGCTCATGCTCCAGCTCCACGCCGACGATGAAGGTCATCGCCTGCCCCGTCGCCACGGGATCGACGATCGCGACCTCGGCAAGGATCACGCCCGATTTGCGCAGGCGCTGGATACGACGCTGGACCGCCGCGGCGGAAAGCCCGATCTCGGCACCGATATCCTCGCCGGTCGCACGCGCGTCGATCTGCATCCGGCGCAGGATCTCACGGTCGAACGCATCGAGAGCGGCTTCGTCGGTCATACCGCATAAAAGCGCCAGATTTGGCGGCCTGGCAACGAAAACGAGATATGAAACGCGGCCCAGCACAACAAATCATCTCTAGAATGATCGGCGTCCTCAGCAAAGGCCGACCATGCAGCTCAACCCCGCCCGCGTTTCCTATGCCGCCGTCGACCGTGCCCTGATCGGGCGCGGCCATGCCGCGGCCGCCCGCCCCTATGTCGCCTTGCATCCGCGCCACGAGGCGACGCCGTTACTGCCGCTGGCGTCGCTCGCCCGCGAACTCGATGTCGGCGCCATCCATCTGAAGGCCGAAGGCGGCCGCATGGGGCTGGGCAGCTTCAAACCGCTCGGCGGCGTGCATGCGGTGGCCCGGTTGATCCAGGCGCACGCCGCCCGTCGGCTCGGCCTGCCCGTCCTGCCGACGGAATTGCGCAGTTCGGCGGTCCGCTCGATCGCTGACGGCCTGACCTTCGTCTGTGCCAGCGCCGGCAACCACGGCTTGGCCGTCGCTGCCGCGGCCCAGCTGTTCGGCGCGACCGCCGTCGTCTTCATCAGCGAAACGGTGCCGGAGAGCTTCGTCGAGCGGCTGGGCCGGCAAGGCGCGCGGGTCGTGAGGATGGGCGCCGACTATGAGGCGAGCATGGCCGAGGCCGCGGCGGCGGCCGACCATAACGGCTGGATTCTGGTCGCGGACAGCTCCTGGCCCGGCTATACGGACATACCGCTCGACATCATGCGAGGCTATACGCTGCTGCTTGACGAGGCGGCGGACGCGCTCGATCGGATGGCCGGGCCGGCGAGCCATGTCTTCGTCCAGGTCGGCGTGGGCGGGCTGGCCGCGGCAGCCGCGGGCTATCTGCGCGACCGCTGGGGCGACGGATTCACGTTCATCGCGGTCGAGCCGGCCGGCGCGCCGTGCCTGGTGGAAAGCGCACGGGTTGGCCATCCGGTTCGCGTGGTCGGCGCGCCGACTACGCTCGGTCGGCTCGATTGCAAAGAGCCTTCGCTCGTCGCGTTCGAACTGCTGGCCCGTCTGGCCGACGGCTTCATGATCATTTCCGATGCGCAAGCGGCCGCGGCGGCGCGTCGCTTGACCGAAACGGGCGCGCCCCTTTCCGCCTGCGGTGCCGCGGGCGCCGCAGGCCTGATCGCCCTCGCCGGCGATGCGTCCCTGAGGCGCGCCATCGGTCTCGATGCCGGCGCCCGCGTACTGCTGATCGGCAGCGAGGCGCCAGCAGCCCCAACCCTTGAACCACCGGGAGAGTAAAATGATCGATCATCTCGAACTGCAGACGCGGGACATCGAGGCGCATATCCGCTTTTACGGCGATGTGCTGGCCCCGCTCGGCTATGAGCTGAAAGTGAATGGCCCTGCCAAGGGCTATGGCGACGGCACGAGCCTCGATTTTTTCTTCGTCGCTGGCGAGCCGTCGGCCCATGTCCATTTCGCATTCAGTGCGCCCAGCCGGGCGATCGTCGATCGGATCTACGAGACGGCGCAGCAGGGCGGGCACGGTCTCGACCGGGCCCCGGCGCTGGCGCCGCGCATCCATCCGAACTATTACGCCGGCTACCTGCGCGATCCCGACGGACGGCTGGTCGAATTCGTCTGCCACCGGCCGGAGTAAGCGGGCCGCCGGCCCGATTGATTGACGCTACAGCAGCCCCATCCCGCGCAGGCTGGCATGGCCGGCGCGGCCGATGATCAGATGGTCGTGCAGGTCGATGCCCAGCGTGGCGCAGGCCGACGCCACCGTGCGGGTCATATCGATGTCAGCCTTCGACGGCGCGGGATCGCCGGACGGGTGGTTGTGCACCATGATGATGGCGGACGCGCCCAGCTCCAGCGCCCGCTTCACCACCTCGCGCGGATAGACCGGCGTATGGTCGATCGTGCCGGTCTGCTGCACCTCGTCGGCGATCAGCACGTTCTTGCGGTCGAGGAACAGCAGGCGGAATTGCTCGATCGGTGCCTGCGCCATGGCGGCCCGGCAATAATCCACGACCTTGTCCCAGGACGACAGCACCGGGCTGGCGCGGACCTCGTCCTTGAGCACCCGCTCGACCCCGGCCTGGATCGCCTTCAGCGCCACGACCGAGGCCTCGCCCATGTCGGGCACCGCCATCAGCTGGGCGATATCGGCGCCGATCACGCCGGCGAAGCTGCCGAAGCGCGCCAGCAGCGCCTTGGCCAACGGCTTGGTATCCTGGCGCGGCTTCGCCTGGAACAGGATCAGCTCGAGCAGTTCATAGTCGGGGAGCGCGCCGGGCCCGGCCTCGAGGAAGCGGGCGCGCAGGCGCTGGCGATGGCCGAGGTAGTCGGGCTTGCCGTCGCCCCGCCCATCCCCGGCCTCGCCCATCGGCGCGTCAGACCGCGTAGGGCGGCTTGGTATGGCCGGCCGGCGACAGCGTGAAGATCTCGCAACCGTCCTTGGTGACGCCGATCGTATGCTCGAACTGGGCCGAAAGCGACTTGTCCTTGGTGACCGCGGTCCAGCCGTCGGCCAGCACCTTCACCTCGTACCGGCCGCCGTTGATCATCGGCTCGATCGTGAAGAACATGCCTTCGCGCAGCACCGGGCCCTCGTTCGGCCGGCCGTAATGCAGCACGCTGGGGGCCGCATGGAACACCTTGCCGATGCCATGGCCGCAGAAATCGCGCACGACCGAGAAGCGATGGCCCTCGGCGAAGCTCTGGATCGCATAGCCGATCGCGCCCAGATGCGCGCCCGGCTTGACCGCGGCGATGCCCAGCATCATCGCGTCATAGGTGACGTCGACCAATCGGCGCGCCTTCAGCGGCACCTTGTCGCCGATCAGATAGGTCCGGCTGGTGTCGCCGTACCAGCCGTCGAGGATGACCGTGATGTCGATGTTGGCGATATCGCCGTCCATCAGCTTGCGGTCGCCCGGAATGCCGTGGCAGACGACATGGTTGATCGAGATGCAGGTCGCCTTGGGAAAGCCGCGATAGTTCAGCGGCGCCGGGATCGCCTTGTGATCCAGGATGAATTCATGGCACAGGCGGTCGAGTTCGCCGGTGGTGACGCCCGGCTGCACGAACGGCGTGATGTAATCCAGCACCTCGGCCGCGAGCCTGCCGGCCTTGCGCATCCAGACGAAATCGTCCTGGGCATGCACCCGGATGCGGGCTTCCTCGACATAGCTGTTATCGCTCAGGGCCAGATCCGTCATCGTCGTCCTTAACTCCAAGGGCCCATCCAGCCCGTTCGCTCATCATGCCGCTTCGGCGGGTTCTAGGCCAGCAACTCCAGTTTCCGGTCGATCCGGATGGCGTCGACCGTGACGGCGCAGCCATAGACCAGCGCCTCGACCCCGGCCGCGAGCGCGACCTTGAGACCGGCGTGATAGGCCGGATCGAAATCGGCGGCGGTGCGGAACCGGTCGCAATCCTCGCGCTGAACGACATAGAGCATCACGGCGCGATAGCCGGCGGCGACCATGTCGGCCAATTCCAGAAGGTGCTTCGCCCCGCGCTGGGTCACGCAATCCGGAAATTCGGCCAGACCGTCCCCGCGGCTCAAATGGACGTTCTTGACCTCAACATAGCAGATTGGGCGTTCCGGCGCCTCCAACAACAGATCGATACGACTGTTGCGCCCATAGCGCACCTCGCGCGCCATGGTCGGATAACCCGCGAGCTCCGGGATGGCGCCGGCCAGGATCGCCTCCGCCGCGAGCCCGTTCGGCCAGGCGGTGTTGATGCCGACCAGGCCCGCGCCGATCCGCACCAGTTCCCAGGACCAGGCGAGCTTGCGCGCCGGGTTGCGGGACGCGGACAGCCAGACCTCGGCATCGGGCGGCGCCACGCCCAGCATGGCGCCGGGGTTGGCGCAATGGGCGACGATCACCTCGCCGCTCTCCAGCGCCACGTCGGCCAGGAAACGCTTGTAGCGACGCACCAGCCGGCCGCGCACGAGGGGATGAGGGAAGATCATGGCCGCCGCTGTAGCGGTTCGCCGCGCCAGTCGCAAGTGCGACGACAAGCTGTCGCCACTGCTTGTCGAACGACCGTTCGTGGCCTAGCTTTCTTGCATCATGACCGATCCCAGCCAGAAGCCCGTCACCGCCTGCCTCGTGATCATCGGCAACGAGATCCTGTCGGGCCGGACCCAGGACACCAACCTCAACTATCTGGCCAAGGGCCTGGGCGAGGTCGGCGTGCAGCTGCGCGAGGCGCGCGTCATCCCCGATGTGCCCGCGACGATCATCGCCACGATCAACGCGGTGCGCGCGACATACGACTATGTCTTCACCACCGGCGGCATCGGCCCGACCCATGACGACATCACGGCCGAATGCATCGCGGCCGCCTTCGGCGTCAGGCTGGTCCTGCATCCGGAGGCGAAGCGCCGGCTCACCGCGCATTACGCCGAGCGGGATATCGAGCTGAACGAGGCGCGCCTGCGCATGGCCCATGTGCCGGAAGGCGCCACGCTGATCGACAACCCGGTCTCGACCGCGCCCGGCTTCCGCATCGGCAACGTCCATGTCATGGCCGGCGTGCCCAAGATCATGCAGGCGATGTTCGACGGCATCCGCCACGGCCTGAAGGGCGGGCCCAAGGTATTGTCGCGCAGTGTCACCTGCGGCCTGGCCGAGGGCACGCTGGCGAAAGATCTGGGCGCGATCCAGGCGGATTACCCGACCGTCGAGATCGGTTCCTATCCATTCTGGACCCGCACCGGCTTCGGCGTGTCGCTGGTCCTGCGCAGCGCCGATCCGGCGGCGCTGGAGCACGCGCACGAAGCGGTCATCGCCATGATCCGCGGCTTCGGCGGCGAGCCGGTCGAACGCGAGCCCGAGACCAAGGAATAGCCCGGTTGCCGCCGGACGGGGCTTGATGCTACTGCTCTCGCCCGGTCGAGGACGTGGTGGAACCGGTAGACACCTCAGACTTAAAATCTGACGCCTTCGGGCATGCGGGTTCGAGTCCCGCCGTCCTCACCAGAGCCCGAAGGTACAAGGGAAACCGCCAGGGAAACCCTGGACCCCGCAGAGATACTGGCTTTCTTCCCGGCGCCCAGGTACAAAACGGGCGTACAAAACGGGTAAGAACATGTCGGGTCCGTGGCCCCATCCGAAGACGGGGATCTACTACTATCGCAAGGGCGTTCCGGAGCCGCTGAGGCTCGCCGTCGCCCGCGTCCTCGCTGCCGATGCCGGGGAGCACCAAAGCGACCTAAAGCCGAAACATGAGGTCCGGCGGTCGCTGGGCACGGCCAAGCTGTCCGAGGCGACCGTGAAGTGGTCGGCCCAGGACGTTTGGTTTCGCGATCTGCTGCGCCGCGCCAATGCCCCGCGTGTCACCGCGAGGCCCATGGATCACAAAGCTATTGTAAGAAATCCCTCGGGGACGGCCTCGGGGGAGATGAGGTTTTCGCCGCTGTAAAGGCCCGGGTTTTGGCTGCGGGCGGGATTAGTTTTTTCACCGACCGCGACACCGAGCGCGGAACCGGGGGACTGGCGGGCAAGCGTCTATCGGGTTCTTCAGGGGACCGACAAG
The DNA here is from genome assembly GCA_028288725.1 of Rhodospirillales bacterium. Taxonomy (GTDB): domain Bacteria; phylum Pseudomonadota; class Alphaproteobacteria; order ATCC43930; family CGMCC-115725; genus Aliidongia. The sequence continues at coordinate 15,048 of JAQGIC010000043.1, read as the reverse complement.
GCAGCCTAACCGGAACCTTATTCCGAAAGACCATACCACTTGTTCTCACGGCGGCCGGTCGGCGATGCTCTTGTAGGCGGTCAACCGTTGGCAGCTAAGAACGCCGCTGCATCGATGCCCTGGTCAAAGCCCGGATCACCAGGGTTCAGCAAGCGAACGATATAGGTCCCGCGCGGCTTGGAGACAGGCTTCACCATCGGCGGACTATAAGTGCCCGTGGTCGTGGCGCTCACCGTCGCCATATTCCCCGTGCCCAAGACCATGCCGCTTGTTTGAGATGTGTAGGACCCCGGTGTCTGAATGAAGCTAATGGTTGTCCCGCTGGCGCCATTCACGACTAAGAACCGCTTGAACCCATGTGCCAAGGTCGCCTCGGCGGCCGTCTTCGTGATTTTTGCGTTCACATCCGCGATCGAATCGAACTTCGTCCCACTACCGTCAATCTGAATGGTGTTCGCCGATAGCGGCATCTCTGAAGTCCGGACACAGCCCGAGAGCAGTGTGGCGCCCAATGCGGCTATCAGAATCACCTTCACAATGTTCTCCTCCACCAAGAGGCTGTGGCCCTTCGTATCGATACGATTGATAACCGAGGGACTGCCCAGCGTCCACACGGCGAAGGACACAGGATCACATTGACTCACGTGTGCATTGAATCGAACGGCTCGCGCCAGCCCGCCCCGCGCTCCTTCGAAACCGGTTCGCAAAAATCCGACCCCCGGCACCCTCCGGAAATCCTGACTTCAAGGAAAGGGTTAAAGGCCGTTGTTCTTGTTGTTGTTAGGCATTCGCGGTCCGGGTGCGCCCTGGAGCCCCGAGCGGATTCGGCACCGACCCGTTTCCCGAGACCCGGTGGGTCGATTGTCGTTCTGGGCGAAACGGGGGGTATGCCTCCGAGGCAGAGGAGTCCGTAGTGCGCGGGCGCTACAAATTGCATCAGCGGTTGAGAACGCTCATGATCGCTCTGAAATGGGCAATCTGGCGTCACAGAGAACCAAATTATGATCCGAATATTTCACCCGCTCGTACTCGCGATCATTGCCTTCGCGCTTCCCGTTGCGGGCATCATTTTTTTCTTCCCCGGCTTTTTTCCGGCTCCCTTCACCAGACGCATTCCTCTCTGGATCAGCATATTGGCAAGTTTCGCGGTGAGTGGCGCTTGTTTTAAATGTCTGGCCGGGCTTCCCCAACAACGCCGATTGTCATTGGGGGCTAAGGTTATCACTTTTTTCCTGGCTGTCTTTTGGCCGACCATAATGTGCATCCTTTTAATTGTTCCTCGCCCACATATGGCATTTGGCGGGTAACACCGAATCTCCTCGTCCACTGGCGCTATGCGGATCGCGGCGCGGCCTTCCAATACGAGCTAAGCTGAAAATTCAGCCCAGCGAATTCTAGGTGATCTTCCAATAGGTTATCGGTGGACCGGCAGGCTTGCTTGAGGCCGGTCCAAATCGGTTTCAAGCGCGAAGGAAGCTGAGCGCCTGTTTCTGCCATCACATGATGTAGTTGTCTTAGCAGTACGTTTTGATGCGGGAAAAGCATGATCAAGCAGCCCTTCTTCGCACTCGTGTTTGTCGCACTTCTTGGAGGTTGTACTAAGCATGAGCCGACACTCCCGTCCCCAGGAGGCGGGTCCTACGTGGCTAGTGACGGCTTAGTTCACGAAGCAAACCCTGTAGAGCCGTACTTCATCGGCGACGACGGCTCGATACATGAAATCGGTGCAGGGCAGAGCATTTCCAACAAATATGCGCTTTGTCACTCGCCCTTTGTTTACCAGCTTCAGCCCGGCTCAGAGTGCTATCAAGCCGCTCTCAGAGACCGGCAGAAACAGCAGGAGATCGCGGCGGCATCACAGCCGCACTATCCCGCCTCCGCCATCGCAAAGGGAGCGGGCGTAGTACCCGGTGCGATCGTTTGCCCCGATTACCCCGCTGTCCAAGCTGCGTTTCAATTGTACTCCGCGCGTTGGATCGAAACCCAACAGGCTGCCACGACAAGGGGGCAATCCGTTGTAGTCCTCCGTCAGGCGCACCCGTTGCCCGATATCCAGCAGCTAGGATGCGTCCTCTTGCCCGCAGGATCTCCATTGGGGGTGAAGACCCTTTCAACCTTGCCATACGTAACAGGGAAGCTTCCGAACAATGCAATTGTAAGCGGCTTCACGCTCCCCGCCATGATTGGGAACTGAGCAGAGGGGGATAGCGCGGCAGGATGCTTGCCGGCCACCGCTCACTACGGCCCGACCAAGACCGGCTACCCCCGGGTTATGACTACTCGATGGGCAGCGATGATAGATCAACGCCGAAATCCAAATCCTTGATCAGGTCCAGCCTATCCTGGGCGCTCAACAGCTTCCCGCCATAGGTCCCATGGGTGATCCCCTTCTTGACCTCATGGCCCGCAAGCTGCGCCGCCAGGGTCTCGGGCACCCCGCCCGCTCCCGGTCGGAGATAAACGAGCGGAACCTATTGCCCACCGCACCTTATCGGCCTTGCCATGAGGTACAAAACACAGGTACAAAACCGTCATTCGCCGGAGCGAAAAAACCCAGGATTTCTGCGGCCCTTGGCTCCTAGGATTGGTTTCCCGCCGTCCTCATCAGGCTACGCCAGAACATTGGGGGAGACCCCATGCGATCCTCGTCGTCGCTTCGCTCCGTACCGCTCGGCAACAAGATCGGCGAGGCGATCCAGGTGATGCGCATGCATCTGGCCCGGCGGCGGTTCGAGCCCGCCCGCTACCGCTATGATGCGCTGGTCGACGAATATTCCGGGATCCTGGCCAGGCACGGCGACAGCGACATCTTTCAGCGACGCACGCTGGAAATCGGCTACGGCGCCCGGCGTTACGTTCTTGAACGGCATGCCCCGCCGCGTCTATGGGGCGCTGTTTTCCCGATATTTTGAGATTCTGGAAAACCGGCCGAAGCGCCGGACCTGGGTCGTTCATGCCTGAGCGATGCGATCAGAACAGAACTGGCGGCTTATGATGACGACGAGCTCTTCTTCAGCCGGGTGCTCTTCGTTTTGAAGCCACGCTGATCCCCCAAGCGGGCCGGGTAAAAAAAAGCGCATTTCCTTCGGAACCTAGTCGAAACGCGCGTGTTCGCACGTCAAGCCCCGCCTCTATCGGCCATGACGGGCGGGGAAAAAGAAAAGGCCGCGCTTACGCACGGCCTGAGTTTAGGGAGGAAACGCCCAAGAAGGCGTGCAACAGAGCCGTAAAGCCCATGTTGCACTGCAAAGATAGGGCATCTGGCCGACGACGCAACCCCTGAAACGCCGAAAAGGCGGTCCAGGGGCTTTTTTTTGCGCATATCTCCCCCCTGCTTATTTTTATAGCCTACCCCGATAGGGTTTCGGGCGGCCGCGCCCCCTTGTCCTGCCGGGTGGGCGGCGGCTAGTGTCCCCGCGCGCGATCGAACGGGGGATTTCATGCGGTTGGGACGCTCTTCATTCATCCGGCGGCTGCCGGCGACGGCGCTGCTGGCCGGGTTGCTGGCGTCCTGCGCCCATGCGCCCAGCGCGCCGCGGCCGGTCACCCAGAGCTTCGGCGATTTCGCCGCCCCCGCCGGCTACGCGCATTACCTCGCCTGCCCCGAGGATTATTGCCTGACCCGGCCGGACGGGGTAACGCCGAGCTTCAAGGTGCCAGCCGACAAGATGCGCTTCATCGCCAAGCGCGCGATCGACGCGCTGCCGAAGACGCAGTTGATTTCGACCAGCAACGAGGGCCTGCGCTTGGTCTATCAGACCCATTCCGGCGGGCTGTTCGACCATACGGAAACGGTGACGATCGAAGTGGTCGATGCCGACGAGGGCGTCAGCGGCTTGGTCATCTACGGCCAGTCCGACCTGCCGGGCGGCGACGCCGCCGATCTGAAGACGCAGATGGAAGCCTGGTACGCGGCGATCTACCGGGCGGCCAATCCGTAAAACCTGGGCGCGTGCTGTGAAACGCTTCTCCACCGAAGCGAGGCCGATGGGGCAGAGTCCGGCTCCGAGCGCGCGCCCTTTCCTCGACCGGGCGGAACGCATCGCCCCGGCCTGCAGATGGGCCTGTTCACGGCGCCGCGGATGCCGGCGAACCGACCTGTGGCGCACGGCCAGGTGGCGTGAACTAGGCCACACCCGCGCTGTGAAACGCATCACCAGCGTTCCGGAGCGGAGGGGTGCACAGTCTCTCCCAAGCACTGCACCCGGAGGTTCGCCATGCCATCCACCGCCGCCCTGCCTTCCGAAGCCGATATCGCGACGCTGATGCATCTGTTCTATCTGAAGGTCGAACACGACACGCAACTGGGGGCGGTCTACGCCGCCGTGTTCCAGGATCGTGCCGCCCATAATGATACAGGGACGGTTTTCGACCGCCGCCATCGTTCCGCGACCGACGTCGTCGCGCAGTGCCGTCGGGCATGATGCGCCGGCACATCTTCTAGTTTCGAAGTCCCGCATCAGGCGGGATCGTCCCCTTCGCGCTTTGCGTTGGGCAGCGCGCGGCGCCGCTGCTATTGAATGGGACTAGTACAGGTTCCATCGACCAAGAGCGCCGCCCCATGATTCCGCGTTACAGCCGCCCCGACATGGTCGCCATCTGGGCGCCCGAAAACCGCTTTCGCATCTGGTTCGAGATCGAGGCCCATGCCTGCGACGCGCAGGCCATCCTGGGCGTGATCCCGAAGGAAGCCGCCAAGGCGGTCTGGGAGCGCGGCGCCTGGGACATCGAGCGGATCGACGAGATCGAGCGCGAGACCAAGCACGACGTCATCGCGTTCCTGACCAACCTCGCCGAACATGTCGGCCCCGAAGCGCGTTTCGTGCATCAGGGCATGACCTCGTCCGACGTGCTCGATACCTGCCTGGCGGTCCAGCTGAAGCAGGCGGCCGACATTCTGCTGAACGATCTCGATCAACTGCTGGCCGCGCTGAAGCGCCGGGCGTTCGAACATAAGCACACGCTGACCGTCGGCCGCAGCCACGGCATCCATGCCGAGCCCACGACCTTCGGCGTCAAGCTGGCCGGCTATTACGCCGAGTTCGCCCGCAACAAGGCGCGGCTGACGGCGGCCCGCGCCGAGATCGCGACCTGCGCCATTTCCGGCGCGGTCGGCAGTTTCGCCCAGATCGATCCCTTCGTCGAAGAGCATGTCGCGGCCCAGCTCGGCCTGACGCCGGAGCCGGTCTCGACCCAGGTCATCCCGCGCGACCGCCATGCGCAGTTCTTCGCCGTGCTCGGCGTCATCGCGTCCTCGATCGAACGGCTCGCGACCGAGATCCGCCATCTGCAGCGCACCGAAGTGCGCGAGGCCGAGGAATATTTCTCGCCGGGCCAGAAGGGCTCGTCGGCCATGCCGCATAAGCGCAACCCGGTCCTGACCGAGAACCTGACCGGCCTCGCCCGCGTCGTGCGCGGCGCCGTCATCCCGTTCATGGAGAACGTGGCGCTCTGGCACGAGCGCGACATCTCGCACTCCTCGGTCGAGCGCATGCTGGCGCCGGACGTGACCGTGGCGCTCGATTTCGCGCTCGCCCGTCTGACCGGCGTGGTCGAGAAGCTGGTGGTCTATCCCGAACAGATGCGCAAGAACCTCGATTCGCTGGGTGGCCTGGTGAATTCCCAGCGCGTGCTGCTGGCGCTGACCCAGGCGGGCTTGAGCCGCGAGGACGCCTATTCGGCGGTCCAGCGCAACGCCATGCCGGCCTGGCGCGGCGAAGGCGACTTCCTGACGCTGCTGAAGGCGGATCAGGCGATCGCCGGTCAGGTCAGCCATGCCCAGCTGGAAGCGATGTTCGACGATGCCCATCATACCAGGCAGGTCGATACGATCTTCCGCCGGGTGTTCGGCGAGGTCTGATCCCGGGAGAGCATCGCCATGTGCACCCTCGTCCTCCTGCGACGCCCCGGCCATCAATGGCCGCTGATCCTGGGCGCCAATCGGGACGAGATGGTCGGCCGTCCCTGGAAGGCGCCCGGCCGACACTGGGTGGATCGGCCGAATGTGGTCGCGGGCCTCGACGAGCTGGCCGGCGGCTCCTGGCTGGGCGTCAATGACGAGGGCGTGGTCGCCGCCATCCTGAACCGGGTCGGCACGCTCGGCCCCGCCGCGGGCAAGCGCTCGCGCGGCGAGCTGGTGCTGGATGCGCTCGACCATGCCGACGCGATCGCGGCCGCGGCGGCATTGGTCGATATCGAGCCCAAGGCCTATCGCCCGTTCAACCTGCTGATCGCCGACAATCGCGACGCCTTCTGGCTGGCCCATCGCGGCAGCGGCCCGGTCGTGATGGCGCGAGTCTCCGAGGGTTTGCATATGCTGACCGCGCGCGAGCTGGACGATCCGTCGAGCCCGCGCATCCGGCGCTATCGCGACCGCTTCACCGATGCGAGGCCGCCCGATCCGGGCAGGCACGATTGGCAGGCGTGGCAGAACTTGCTGCACGACCAGATCCGGGGCGAGGACGAGCCGCCCGAGACCGCCATGCGCTTTGCCCGTGCCGATGGTTTCGCAACCGTGTCGAGCGCGCTGGTGGCGCTGCCCGAACTCGGCCGGAAAATCGAGCCGGTCGGCCGCTTTGCGTCGGTCGCACCCCAGCCATCGGGATGGGAGCCCTTCGGGACCCCATGATTGTGAATCTGTGACACTCTTGCTATACGGACCGCCATAACGGTCGGATCGACCGTCGACCCGGTCGCCGTCTCCCGTGGGGACGAGTTCATAGGAAACGGGTGGCAAGCATGTCCCGCCGCAGGCAGATCTACGAAGGCAAGGCCAAGGTCCTGTTCGAGGGGCCGGAACCCGGCACGCTCGTCCAGTACTTCAAGGATGACGCGTCGGCCTTCAACAATCAGAAGCGCGGCACGATCACCGGCAAGGGCGTGCTGAACAACCGCATCAGCGAATATCTGATGACCAAGCTCAACGAGCTGGGCGTACAGACCCATTTCGTCCGCCGGCTGAACATGCGCGAGCAGCTGGTGCGCGAGGTCGAGATCATTCCGCTGCAACTGGTCGTGCGCAATGTCGCCGCCGGGTCGCTCGCCTCGCGCCTGGGCATCGCCGAGGGCACGCCGCTGCCCCGCTCGATCGTCGAATATTATTACAAGAGCGAGCCGCTCAATAACCCGATGGTGTCGGAAGAACACATCACGGCATTCGGCTGGGCCTCGACCCAGGACCTGGACGACATGATGGCCATGTCGCTCCGGGTCAATGATTTCCTGTCGGGCCTGTTCCTGGGCGTCGGCATCCGCCTCGTCGATTTCAAGCTGGAGTTCGGCCGGCTGTGGAACAACGAGGAGATGCGCATCATCATCGCCGACGAGATCAGCCCGGACAGCTGCCGGCTCTGGGACCTCAAGACCAACGACAAGATGGATAAGGACCGGTTTCGCCTGGATCTGGGCCGTGTCGAGGAGGCCTATCAGGAGGTCGCCCGCCGGCTCGGCATCCTGCCCGAAGGCGGCCCGTCGGACCTCAAGGGTCCAAAGACGATGCAATAAGTTCCTGATACGGGATTGAAGCGAATGAAGGTCAAGGTTCACGTCACGCTCAAGCCCGGTGTGCTCGATCCGCAAGGGTCCGCCATCGGTCACGCCCTGGTTTCGCTGGGCTTCGCCGGCGTCGAGAATGTCCGCCAGGGCAAGTATATCGAGCTGGATCTGGCCGAGAGCGATCCGGCCAAGGCCCGGGACGCGGCGCGCGCCATGTGCGACAAGCTGCTGGCCAACACGGTGATCGAGAATTACACGGTCGATCTGGCTTGAGGCCGATCTCTTTCCTTTCTGCGCTATAGAAGGCCGATGCCATGAAGACCGCCGTCGTCGTCTTCCCCGGGTCCAATTGCGATCGCGACGTCGCCGTCGCCGTCGAGAATATCACCGGCACCAAGCCGCACATGGTCTGGCACCGCGAAGCCGAGCTGCCCGACGTCGATCTGGTGGTGCTGCCAGGCGGCTTTTCCTACGGCGATTACCTGCGCGCCGGCGCCATGGCCGCGCACTCGCCGATCATGCGCGCGGTCAAGGCCAAGGCCGAGAAGGGGCTGCCGGTGCTCGGCATCTGCAACGGCTTCCAGGTCCTGACCGAGATGGGCCTGCTGCCGGGTGCCCTGATGAAGAACCGCGGCATCAAGTTCATCAACCGGCCGGTCACGACCCGGGTCGAACAGAGCCAGACCATCTTCACCAACAAATACGCGGCCGGCGCCGTGATCAGCATTCCGATCGCCCATTCGATCGGCAATTATTTCGCCGACGAGGCGACGCTGGATCGGTTGGAAGAGCGCGGCCTGGTCGCTTTCCGCTATTGCGACGAGGCGGGCGAGATTCTGGACGAGGCCAATCCCAACGGTTCGGCGCGCAACATCGCCGGCATCTACAACGAGACCAAGACCGTGCTCGGCTACATGCCCCATCCGGAACGTGCCTGCGATCCGCTGACCGGCGGCACCGACGGACGCGGCGTGTTCGAGAGCCTGCTCGGAGCCCTGTCGTGAGCAAGAGTCCCGTGACCGATAAAATTACGCCCGAAACCGTCGCCCAGCACGGCCTGACGCCCAAGGAATACGAACGCTGCCTCGCCATCATGGGGCGCGAGCCGAACCTGACCGAACTGGGCGTGTTCTCGGTGATGTGGAGCGAGCATTGCTCCTACAAATCCTCGAAGATCCATCTGAAGACGCTGCCGACCACGGGCCCGCGCGTCATCTGCGGCCCCGGCGAGAATGCCGGCGTGATCGATATCGGCGACGGCCAGGCCGCCATCTTCAAGATGGAAAGCCATAATCATCCGTCGTTCATCGAGCCCTATCAGGGGGCGGCGACCGGCGTCGGCGGCATCCTGCGCGACGTGTTCACCATGGGTGCCAGGCCGATCGCCAACCTGAACGCGCTCCGGTTCGGCAGCCCGGACCATCCGAAGACCCGGCATCTGGTCGCGGGCGTCGTCGCCGGCATCGGCGGCTACGGCAATTCGGTCGGCGTGCCCACGGTCGGCGGCGAGACGAATTTCCACGCCTCCTACAACGGCAATATCCTGGTCAACGCCATGACCGTGGGCCTTGCCGACCAGGACAAGATCTTTTATTCGGCGGCCGCGGGCCCCGGCAATCCGGTGATCTATGTCGGCGCCAAGACCGGCCGCGACGGCATCCACGGCGCGACCATGGCGTCGGCCGAATTCACCGAGGATTCCGAGGCCAAGCGCCCGACCGTGCAGGTCGGCGATCCGTTCACCGAGAAGCTGCTGATCGAGGCGTGTCTCGAACTGATGGCGGGCGACGCCATCGTGGCGATCCAGGACATGGGGGCCGCCGGCCTGACCTCCTCCTCGGTCGAGATGGCGGGCAAGGGCGGGCTCGGCATCGAGCTGCATATCGACCGGGTGCCGATGCGCGAGACCGGCATGACGCCGTATGAGGTCATGCTGTCGGAAAGCCAGGAGCGCATGCTGATGGTCCTGAAGCCCGGGCGCGAGCCCGAGGCGAAGCGGATCTTCGACAAGTGGGAACTGGATTTCGCCGTGATCGGCACGGTCACCACGACCGGTCACCTGGTGCTGAAGATGCACGGCGAGACGGTCGCCGATCTGCCGCTCGAGCCCCTGTTCAGCGAGGCGCCAGAATATAGCCGCCCGTGGGAGCCGACGCCGGCCCAGGCCGAACTCACGTCCAAGGACATCACGGCGCCGAAGGATCTGGCGGCTGCGCTGCGGACGCTCGTCGGTTGCCCCGACGTCGCCAGCAAGCGCTGGATCTGGGAGCAGTACGACAGCTCGGTCATGGGCGACACGGTGCAGAAGTCGGGCGGCGACGCCGCGATCGTGCGCATCCATGGCAAGAACAAGGGCCTGGCGATGTGTACCGATTGCACGCCGCGCTACGTCTTCGCCGACCCGGTCCGCGGTGGCGCCCAGGCAGTGGCCGAGACCTGGCGCAACATCACGGCGGTGGGCGCGCTGCCGATCGCGATCACCGACAACATGAATTTCGGCAATCCCGAGCGTCCGCGCATCATGGGGCAATTTGTCGGGGCGATTCAGGGCATCCGCGAGGCCTGCCTGGCGCTGGACTACCCGGTCGTGTCGGGCAACGTATCGCTCTATAACGAGACCAACGGCGAAGGCATCCTGCCGACCCCCGCGATCGGCGGCGTCGGCCTGATCGACGATGTGTCGAAGGCGGTCGACATCAAGCTGAAGTCGGACGGCGAGAGCCTGGTGCTGATCGGCGCCACGGCCGGCCATCTGGGGGCCTCGCTGTATTTGCGCGAGATCGAGGCCCGCGAGGACGGCGCCCCGCCGCCGGTCGATCTGGCCGCCGAGCGCCGCAACGGCGATTTCGTGCGCGGGCAGATCCTGGCCGGCAAGCTCACGGCCTGCCATGATCTGGCCGACGGCGGCCTGCTGGTGGCCCTGGTCGAGATGGCCGCCGCCGGCAAGCGCGGCGCCCGGATCGAGGCGGTGCCGGCGGACATCGCCGCCCACGGCTTCTATTTCGGCGAGGATCAGGCGCGCTATCTGGTCTCGACCACCGACGCCGCGGCCCTGCTCGACGCGGCACGGGCCGCCGGCGTTCCGGCGCTCCGGCTCGGCACCACGGGCGGCGATGCGATCGAGGCCCCAGGCCTCGGCCGGGTAAGCCTGGCCGAACTGGTGCGCATCAACACCGAATGGCTGCCGGCCTATATGGCGGCGAAATAGAGGATCATCAGCATGGCCATGATTGCGGACGACATCGCCAAGTTCATCAAGGCGGCCCTGCCAGACGCCGAGGTCGTGATCGACGATCTGCGCGGCGACGGCGACCATTACGCGGCGACCATCCGGTCGGCCGCGTTCAAGGGCAAAAGCCGGGTGCAGCAGCATCAGATGGTCTATCAGGCCCTGCAGGGGCGAATGGGCACTGAGCTGCACGCATTGCAGCTTACTACTCACCCCCTCGACGCCTGAGCCCAGGCATCCTACATATACTGACGACCGACGCCTCCCCGGCCTGACTATGCTGATCCAAGGACACCCGAGCATGAGCGAAACCGCCACTTTCGATCGTATCAAGGACGAAATCGCGACCAACCCCGTCGTCCTGTACATGAAGGGCACGCCCGTCTTCCCGCAGTGCGGCTTCTCAGCCGGCGTGGTTCAGGTGCTGAGCCGCCTCGGCGTCAAGTTCAAGGGCATCGACGTGCTGGCCGATCCCTCGATCCGCCAGGGCATCAAGGAATTCGCCCAGTGGCCGACGATCCCCCAGCTCTATGTCAAGGGCGAGTTCGTCGGCGGCGCCGATATCGTGCGCGAGATGTACATGAACGGCGAGCTGGCGACGCTGCTGCGCGACAAGGGCATCGAAATCAAGGAATAAGCCGGGCGCCGCTACGACGCGGCCGGGCCACGAGGCACGCAAGGGCGATGCTCCCGTTCGGGGGGCGTCGCCCTTTGTCATTGCGGTTCCAGACATCATCAAGTTGTCATGCAACGATAAGACGCAGGCGGTACTCTTTACGATCAAACCGAGCCGGTTCGATCGGATCAGGCTCTAGAACGGCACGGGGCCGGGCGGCCTCGACCCGACCGCCCGGACCTGGCTATCGTGCGCAGGCCGCCCCTTCCCAGCGTTTGGTATAGTCGAGCGGCTTGCCGGTTTCGAGATAGCTCTTCAAGCTCGACAGGATCGCGGGCCAGCCGTTCTTCAGGCCCTCGTCGACCTCGCTGCCGACCTCCCAGACCTCGTGGATCACCGTCAGCTTGACGTTCTCCGGACTGGCCTGCTCCAGCGTATAGGTCACGCGCGAGGCGGGCGGCACGGGCTCCAGATCATAGGTCCAGCCCATCGCCAGGTGACGCGGCGGATCGATCGCCAGCACCTTGGCGCGCACGACGTCATAGGTATCGGCATCGATCCGGAACAGCACCGGCGAGCCGACCCGCCAGTCGGATTCGACCTGGCGTCCGCCCCAATATTCCCGGCTGATGGCACCGTCGGTCAGCGCCGCCCAGACCCGCTCGATCGATGCCGCGATATAGACTGTGTAGACGAAATCCGGCCTAGTCATCCTGCCTCTCCTCCACTCGCGTCTTGAGGCGCCCCAGCGCGCCGACATGGTCCCGTTCGTATTTGCCGATCCAGCGCTCGTAGATCTCGTGGATCGGCATCGGGTTCAGGTAATGCAGCTTCTCCCGTCCGCGCCGCACGCTCGTCACCAGCAGCGCCGCCTCCAGCAGCGCCAGATGCTTCGTCACCGCCTGCCGCGTCATGGCCAGGCCCTGGCACAGCTCGCCCAGCGTCTGACCATTGCGCTGGTGCAGCCGATCCAGCAGCAGCCGGCGGTTGGCATCGCCAAGCGCCTTGAAGACCTGATCCATACTCATCGGCTCCGATAATAGGCAACTAAATAGTTGCATGTCAAGCCGCCCGAACCGTGCTTGAATGGGCCTGGCACGAACGAGAGAGGGCCCATGACGACCGACGCCGACCAACGCCTCAATCAATTCCTCGACGAGGCCTTCCTGGCGGAGCTGGATCTGGCGCCCGAAACCGCGACCATGCTCGGCCGGCCGAACGGCAAAGACCGCTGGGCCGACCAGTCGGATGCGGGACGCGAGGCGGAGTTTCGCCTGGCCGAGCGCCTGCTTGCCCGGCTGGAATCCGAATTCCCGATCGAGCCGTTGAGCCCGGTCGGGCGGCTCAGCCACCGCCTGTTCGCCGAACGCTGCCGCATGCGCCTCCTGCTCGAGCCCCATCGCTGGCTGACGTATCCGGTCACCCATATGCACGGCGCCCACAGCCTGCTGCCGACCGTGCTGCTGACCGCGCATCAGATCGCGACGCCGGGGGATGCCGATGCCTATGTCGCCCGGCTGGCCGGTCTCGGGCCCGCGATCGACCAGGTGCTGGACGCGGTCGAGGCGCGGCGTCGGCGCGGTATCGCCGCCCCCAGCCTGACCTACCCGAAGATGATCGCGGCGGCGCGCACGCTCATCTCCGGTGCACCGTTCGATCAGAACGGCACCAGCCCCCTCTTGACCGACCTGACCACGAAGCTCGATGCGGTGGCCCTGCCGGACGGCCAGCGGTCGGCCTGGATCGCCGCCGCGACCACGGCGCTGATCGATCGGGTCGGGCCGGCCTATCGCCGTTTCATCGCCGCGATGGAGCTGCTGGCCGTCACCCCGTCAGAGCACGGCCTGTCGGCCTTCCCCGGCGGCAAGGCCGCCTATGCGGCCCTGATCCGGCGCGAGACGACGCTGGATCTCACGGCCGCCGAGGTCAGCGCCTTCGGCCATCGCGAACTGGCGCGCATTCACGGCGAGATGCGCCAGATCATGACCCGGCTCGACTTCCAGGGCGATCTGCAGGATTTCTTCGCCTGGATGCGCACGGCGCCCGAACTGCATCTGAGCAATGATGCGGCCGGCCGGCAGGCGTATCTCGACCGCGCCCAGGCCGCCGTCGACGCCATGCAGGCCCGCTTGTCCGAAGTGGTCGGCCGACTGCCTCGGGCGCGGCTCGAGGTCAGACCGATGGCCGGATTCAACGAAGGCTCCGCCACGGCCGCCTTCTACAACCCGCCGGGCGACGGCGGCAGCCGGCCGGGCTATCTGGAGGTCAACCTGCTCGATGTGTCGCAGAACCCGACCTACCAGATCGATGCGCTGATGCATCACGAAGGCGTGCCGGGCCATCATCTGCAGATCGCGGTCGCCATGGAGCTGGAGGGCCTGCCGCTGTTTCGCCGGTTCGACATCTGCAACGCGCACGCGGAAGGCTGGGCGCTCTATGCCGAGAAATTCCCCAAGGAATTGGGATTCTATCAGGACCCCTATGCCGACTTCGGCCGGCTGTCGATGGAGGCCTGGCGCGCCAGCCGGTTGGTGGTCGATCCCGGCATCCATCACGACGGCTGGAGCCGCGAGCGCGCCATCGCCTTCATGACCCGGAACACGGCCGAATCGCCGCTCAATATCGCGATCGAGATCGACCGCTATTTCGTGTTTCCCGGTCAGGCGACCTCCTACGCGGTCGGCCTGATCGAAATTCTGCGCCTGAGGGCGGAGGCGGAGGCGGCACTGGGCGATCGGTTCGACCTGCGCCAATTCCATGATACGCTGCTGGGCAGCGGCTCCGTACCCCTGCCGATCCTGCGCGAGTTGATCGGGGAATGGCTTCATCTAAGTAGTTCCCGAACCTAGCGGTCACGCGCTTCGAGGCCCACTGTCGTTCTTTGCCCCAACCAAGGGACCACCAGAACGACATGCCCCGATGACCGCGCTCCGCGTCCTGCTGGTAGAGGACGACGTCATGATCGGCGAGTTGCTGGCCGACATGCTCCTGGACATGGGTTACGACGTCTGTGCGCTGGAGATGACCGAGAGCGAAGCGGTGGCTGCCGCGATCCGATGCAAGCCGGACCTGATGATCGTCGATGCGCAGTTGGGCGACGGCAGCGGTATCTCGGCCATGGACACGATCCTGCGCACCGGCTTCGTGCCGCACCTGTTCATGACCGGCAATATCGCCAAGGTCATCCAGCAGCGGCCGGGCGCGGTCGTGCTGGAGAAGCCGTTTCACGAAGCGGCGTTCACGAGCGCCATCAAACGCGCGCTCGACGCCGTCCCCGCTTGAGAAGCATTAGGTAGCTGGTGGCCGATATCATCGACGGAACCGCGGGCAAGCTCGCCGAAGAAGCCCTGCTCAAGGCCGGCGCCCTACAGCGGGCGATCTTCAACAGCGCCAATTTCTCAAGCATCGCGACCGACGCCAGGGGCGTCATCCAGATCTTCAACGTCGGCGCCGAGCGCATGCTGGGCTATACCGCCGCCGAAGTGACCAACAGCGTCACCCCGGCCGACATCTCCGATCCGCAGGAAGTGATCGCCCGGGCCAAGGCGCTCAGCATCGAACTCGGCACGCCGATCACGCCGGGGTTCGAGGCCCTGGTGTTCAAGGCCTCGCGCGGGATCGAGGACATCTACGAGCTGACCTATATCCGCAAGGACGGCAGCCGGTTTCCGGCCGTGGTCTCGGTCACCGCACTGCGCGACACGGCGGA
>JAQGIC010000027.1 GCA_028288725.1 Rhodospirillales bacterium | reverse complement strand
GCCGGAGCCCTGTTTGGCCGTGAAATCGGCTTGCCCAACCACGTGGATGGCCGGGTCAAGCCCGGCCATGACGATGTAAAAGACTAACCATCTGAAATGAAACAGAAAGATATGTACATAGCCTAGCGTGCGGGCGGAATGACGGTGAATTACTTCGCCATCGCACAGCCGGTCAATTCCGGCGCCAGGAAGGCTTCCTTGGCCGGGATGGTCGCGACTTTTTCCAGATAGTCCCACGGATATTTGGACTCTTCGGGCTTCTTGACCCGCAGCAGCAGCCGGTCGAACACCAGCTTATTGTTCGACTGGATCTCGCCGTGGGCGGTGAAGATATCCTCGACCGGCGCCGCCTTCATCGCGGCGACGACCGGGCCGGTGTCAGCGGTGCCGGCGTGTCGGATCGCCTCCAGATAATGGGTGATCGCGGAATAGACGCCGACATGGCTGTCGTTCGGCATGCGGTTCATCTTTGCGAAATAGCGCTTGGCCCAGGCGCGCGTCTTGTCGTCCGTGTCCCAGTACCAGGACTGCATCAGCAGCAGACCCTGGGCATCCTTCAGCCCCATGCTGTGGACGTCGGAGAGGTAGACGACCGGGGCGGTCACCTGCTGCTTGGGCGAAATGCCGAACTCGACCGACTGCTTCAGCGAGCCGATCAGGTCGGCGCCGGCGTTGGCCAGCATGACGACCTTGGCGCCCGAGCCCTGGGCCTGCAGCAGGAACGACGAAAAATCGGCGGTGTTGAGCGGGTGCCTGACCGAGCCCTTGACCGTGCCGCCCAGCCGAGTGATCTCGGCGGTCGCGTCGGCTTCGAGGCTGCGGCCGAAGGCGTAGTCGGCGGTCAGGAAGAAAAAGCTGTCGGAGCCCTGCTTCATCAGCCCGCGGATCGGTGCCACGGCGTTGGACCAGTTGTTGTGGGTCCAGCCGATGCCCGTCGCCGTGCAGGCCGGCCCGGTCAGGTCGGACGACGAGGCGGAGGTGAAGATCGCCAGCTTGTTCTGCTCCTTGGCCAGCGACTGGACGGCGAGCGCTATCGCCGAATTGGTGAAGTCGATGATCATGTCGACATGATCCGGCCCGTACCATTGCCGCGCGATCGACAGGCCGATGTCCGCCTTGTTCTGATGGTCGGCGACCAGAATCTTGATCGGTTTGCCGCCCACGGTGCCGCCGAAATCATCGGCCGCCATCTGGGCGGCCACGACCGAGCCGGGTCCGGCCAGATCGGCATAGGGCCCGGACTGGTCGTTCAACACGCCGATGCGCACCGCGTCGCTCGAAATTTCCGCCCGCGCCGTGGTCGCGGCCAGCACCAGGGCCAAGGCCCCCAAGATCCATCGCATTGCCGTGAAGCTCCTGTTGAAGGTCGTGCACGACGCCTCTTACGGGCGCGTTTCATCGGAGTTTAGAACGGGATACCGCGCGCGTCACGCCTGCCCAAATCCGCCGCCGCCCGGCGTCTCGATGACGAAGACATCGCCGGGGTTCATGGGCGTCTCGTCGGTCGAGGCCAGGGTCTGGACCGTCCCGTCGATCCGCTCGACCCGGTTTTCACCGGTCCGGCCGGCGGCACCGCCCTCCAGCCCATAGGGCGGCACGATGCGGCGGTTCGACAGGATCGCCGCCGTCATCGGTTCGAGGAAGCGCAGGCGCCGGACGGTGCCGTCGCCGCCACGGTATTTGCCGATACCGCCGGAATGGGGCCGGATGCCGAAGCTTTCCAGCAACACGGGGAAGCGCCATTCCAGCACCTCCGGATCGGTCAGGCGCGAGTTGGTCATATGGGTATGCACCGCCGTGGTGCCGTCGAAACCCGGACCCGCCCCGGCGCCGCCGCAGATCGTTTCGTAGTACTGGTGGGTCTCGTTGCCGAAGGTGAAGTTGTTCATGGTGCCCTGGGCGCCGGCCATGACGCCCAGCGCGCCATAGAGCGCGTCGGTCACCGCCTGGCTGGTCTCGACATTGCCGGCGACGACGGCGGCCGGATAGCGCGGGTTCAGCATCGAGCCTTCGGGGATCACGATCTCCAGCGGGCGCATGCAGCCGGCATTCATCGGAATGTCGTCATCCACCAGCGTGCGGAAGACATAGAGCACGGCCGCGAAACACACGGCGGACGGCGCGTTGAAATTATTCGGCAATTGCGCGGAGGTGCCGGTGAAATCGATCCTGGCGCCGCGCCGGGCCCGGTCGATCGTGACCGCGACCTCGATCCTGGCGCCATTGTCGAGCGCGTAGCTGAAGCGCCCGTCCTTCAGCACGTCGATGACGCGCCGGACCTGCTCCTCGGCATTGTCCTGCACGTGGCGCATATAGGCCTGGACCGTGGCGAGCCCGAACTGGTCGGCGATACGCTTCAGTTCGCTCACGCCCTTTTCGTTGGCGGCGATCTGGGCGCCCAGGTCGGCGATGTTCTGGTCCGGGTTGCGCGCGGGGTATTGGCCGGACGACAGCAGCGCCCGCATCTCCGCCTCGCGCATCCGCCCGCGCTCGACCAACAGGAAATTGTCGATCAGCACGCCTTCTTCCTCGACCGTTCGGCTGCCGGGCGGCATGGAGCCGGGCGAGATGCCGCCGATATCGGCGTGATGGCCACGGCTCGCGGTATAGAACAGCGGCCAGGCGCCGTCGCCCAGGAACACCGGCGTCACCACCGTGATGTCGGGCAGATGGGTTCCGCCATTGTAGGGCGCGTTCAGCACATAGACATTGCCGGGCACCATGGTCGCGGCATTCTGGCGGATCACCGTCTTCACGCTCTCGCCCATCGAGCCCAGATGGACCGGCATGTGCGGCGCGTTGGCGATCAGCTCGCCGTCGCCATCGAACAGGGCGCAGGAGAAATCCAGCCGTTCCTTGATGTTGACCGAGTGCGAGGTGTTCTCCAGCGTCGAGCCCATCTGCTCGGCGATCGACATGAACAGATTGCTGAACACCTCCAGCAGGATCGGATCGACGCTGGTGCCGACGGCATGGGCGCGAACCAGGGAGACGACCCGCTCCAGCACCAGATGGCCCTTGGCGGTCAGTTCGGCCTGCCAGCCGGGTTCGACGATGTTGGTGCCGGTCGGCTCGACGATCACGGCGGGACCGGCGATCCGGTCGCCGGCGCGCAGCTCGAGCCGGTCGAACACCTGGGCGGCATGGAGCGCGCCCCGGCTGTAGAGCCTTGTGTCGGCCAGCGGCACGGGCGCGCCGGTGGTGGCCGCGACCGGCGCATCCTCGTGCCGCTCCATATGGCCGATCAGCTCGACCGCGACCGCCTCGACGATATGGCGCTTGCCCGGCACGGTGAAGCCGTAGCGGCGGATATGGGCCGCCTCGAACCGGCGTGCCAATTCCTCCGCCGCTTCGGGACCGGCGGGCGGCAGTTCCACCACCAGGAACGCGTCGGTGCCCTCATAGCGCAGCCGCGCGGTCGGGATCGCCGTCATCTGGGCGTCCGGAATGCCCTGGGCCGCGAGGTCGCGCCGTGCCGCCTCGGTCAGGCGCGCGACATGGCCGGCAAGCGCGGTCAGCGTCTCGGGCCCGACCGGCGCCTCGATCGCCAGCTCGCGCATCACCCGGAAATCGGCCAGGCCCATGCCATAGGCCGACAGCACGCCGGCGAAGGGATGCAGGAAGATCCGGGTCATGCCCAGCGCATCGGCCACGGCGCAGGCATGCTGGCCGCCGGCGCCGCCGAACGAGCACAGCGTATATTTGGTGACGTCGTAGCCGCGCTGGATCGAGATTTCCTTGATCGCGTTCGCCATGTTCTCGATCGCGATGGTCAGGAAGCCGTCGGCGACCTCGTGCGGGCTGCGCTCGATGCCGGTCTCGGCGGCAATCTCGCGGGCGAGATCCTGGAACTTCGCCTCGACCGCCGCCGTATCGAGCGGTTGGTCGCCATTGGGGCCGAACAGCTTGGGGAAGAAATCCGGCGACAGCTTGCCGACCATCACGTTCGCATCGGTCACGGTCAGCGGGCCGCCGCGACCATAGGCGGCGGGACCCGGATCGGCACCGGCCGAATGGGGACCGACGCGGAAGCGGCTGCCGTCGAACGACAGGATCGAGCCGCCGCCGGCCGCGACCGTGTGGATCTGCATCATCGGCGCCCGCATGCGCACGCCGGCGACCTTGGTGTCGAACGCGCGCTCGTATTCGCCGGCATAATGCGACACGTCGGTCGACGTGCCGCCCATGTCGAAGCCGATCATGCGGTCGAACCCCGCCGACAAAGCCGATTGCACCGCGCCGACGATGCCGCCGGCCGGGCCCGACAGAATCGAATCCTTGCCTTGGAACAGCCGGGCATCGGTCAAGCCGCCGTTCGACTGCATGAACATCAGCTTGGCACCGCCCAGCTCGTCGGCGATCTGGTCGACATAGCGCCGCAGGATGGGCGACAGATAGGCATCGACCACCGTGGTGTCGCCGCGCCCGACCAGCTTCATCAGCGGGCTCGCCTCATGGCCGACCGAGACCTGGGTGAAGCCCAACTCGCGCGCGATCCGGGCGACGGCGATCTCGTGCTCGCGCCAGCGATAACCATGCATGAACACGATGGCGCAGGCGCGGATGCCGGCGGCATAGGCATCGGCCAGGTCGCGCCGGGCGGCGTCCAGATCGGCCGGCCGCAGCACCGTGCCGTCGGCCATCACCCGCTCGTCGATCTCGACCACCCGCTCGTAGAGCTGTTCGGGCAGGATAATCTGGCGGGCGAAGATCAGCGGGCGGTCCTGATAGGCGATGCGGAGCGCGTCGCGGAAGCCCTTGGTGATGACCAGCAGCGTGCGGTCGCCCTTGCGCTCCAACAGCGCGTTGGTCGCGACCGTGGTGCCCATCTTGACCGCGGCGATGCGTTCGGCCGGGATCGGGTCCCGCGATCCCAGCTCCAGGAACTCGCGGATCGCCTGCAAGGCCGCGTCGCGATAGCGCTCGGGATTTTCCGACAGCAGCTTCTTGGTGGCGAGCGTGCCGTCAGGCCGCTTGGCGACCACATCGGTGAAGGTGCCGCCCCGATCGATCCAGAACTGCCATTGCTTGGGGGCCTCTGCCTGCATCGTCTCGTCCTTCGGCTTGTCTCATCGCGGTCGTGCCGATTTAGACGCCGGAGCAGAGCGGCGTCCAATTTTCAGTTTCTATGCGATCCGATCAATTCGTGATGGGTGGCGGTGCTCCCTCTCCCGCATTTCACGGGAGAGGGTAAGGCGCTCAGTGCCTCGTGCTCTTGCTCGCGACCTTGAAATTGCGCAGCTCGCCCAGGATGGTCTGGACCTCGGGCATGCTCATCGAGGCACTGCTCCAGGCGTCGTCGCGCGTGCCCACATCATCCTTGGTCGGGCTCTTGCCGGCGTAGGAACCGAAAGTGACCTCGGTGCCGGCGGCATCGACATAGCTGATCTTGTGGGCCGGCACCTTCGACGTGCCGGCGATGCCGATGCGGACGCCGGCGTTGCCGTGCTTGCGCTTGCATTCGACGAGGTTGCCGAGGATGGCGCGCACGTATTCTTCCTTGTTCGCCAGGGTCGGCAAAGCATCGGTGATCGTCGCGTTCGGCTCGAAAATTTGGGCTGCCATGGTCGCTCCGTTCTATCCAGCCGTCCAGTATAGAGGGATAGCGGGCCGGGTACGAGCTTTGCGGCATGGCTGCGGCGGAATAGGCGAAATCACCCCCGCCGGCGGCGCCCGCCGGCCGGCGGCTCGTCGAACAGCTCCGCCAGCTTCTCCATCACCGTGCCGCCCAGCTGTTCGGCATCCACGATGGTGACCGCGCGGCGATAGTAGCGCGTCACGTCGTGGCCGATGCCGATCGCGACCAGCTGCACCGGCGACGAGCGCTCGATCATCTCGATCGCCTGGCGCAGATGCTTTTCCAGGTAATTGCCGGGATTGACCGAGAGCGTCGAATCATCGACTGGCGCGCCGTCGGAAATCACCATCAGGATGCGGCGCTGTTCGGTCCGCCCCATCAGCCGGTTGTGAGCCCAGAGCAAGGCCTCGCCGTCGATATTTTCCTTCAGGATGCCTTCGCGCAACATCAGGCCCAAGGACCGGCGCGCGCGGCGCCAGGGCGCGTCGGCCGCCTTGTAGACGATGTGGCGCAGATCGTTCAGGCGCCCCGGGTTGGGTGGCTTGCCCTCGGCGATCCAGCGCTCGCGCGACTGGCCGCCCTTCCAGGCCCGGGTGGTGAAGCCCAGGATCTCGACCTTGACGTTGCAGCGTTCCAGAGTGCGCGCCAGGATGTCGGCGCTCATGGCGGCGACGCTGATCGGCCGGCCGCGCATGGAGCCGGAATTGTCGATCAGCAGGCTCACGACCGTGTCGCGGAAGTCGGTGTCCTTCTCGCGCTTGTAGCTCAAGGGGTAGGCCGGGTTGGTCACGATGCGCGACAGGCGCGCGGCGTCCAGCATGCCCTCTTCCAGATCGAATTCCCACGAGCGGGTCTGCTTCGCCATCAGCCGGCGCTGCAGCCGGTTGGCCAGCCGCGAGATCACGCTTTGCAGGTTCGACAGATGCTGGTCCAGCATGGCGCGGAGCCGGGTCAGCTCGTCGGCGTCGCACAGCTCCTCGGCCAGCACGATCTCGTCGAACGCGGATGTATAGGCGCGGTAGGCGTTGGGATCGTCGCCGGGCCCTCCCGTCTGTCGCTGGTTCGCCTTGCCCGGCTGGCTCTCGTCGTCCTCCTCGGCCGAGCCCGGCATCATCTCGCCGGACATCTCGTCCGCACCGCCATCCTCGCCATCCTCGGGCGCCGAGTCGGACGGCATGGTCTCGGGCTCGCCGCGCTGACCCTCGCCGGACTCCTGCTCGGCCTGCTGGCTATCGCCGGCCTCGCCCTGGTCGGCGCCGTCCTGCTCGTCGTCGCCCTCGGTGCTGTCGCCCTCGGCGTCGCCCAGATCCAGGTCCAGATCCTTGATCAGCCGGCGCGCGGCCGCGGCATAGGATTCCTGATCGTTGATCTCGCGCTCCAGCGCCGCGAAATCCTGGGTCAGCTTGCCTTCGAGGAACGGGCGCCACAGTTCCATCAGCTGGCGGGCGGCGGGCGGCGGCTTGGCGCCGGTCATCTGCTCGCGTGCCAGCAGGCGGATCGCCTCGGGCAGGGTCGCCTCGTTGCGCTCGATCACCCGGTCGAAGCCGGCGCGGCGGTAGCGCTCGTTCAGGCCCATGGCCAGATTGTCGGCGACGCCGACCATGCGCCTGGCGCCGATCGCCTCGACGCGGGCCTGCTCGACCGCCTCGAAGATCGCGCGGGCCTGCTCGCCTGCGGGCAGGCGTCGGGCATGCAGCAGCGGGTCGTGATGCTTGAGACGCAGCGCGATCGCGTCGGCGGCGCCGCGCACCTGGCCCGCGATCTCGGGCGGCAGGTCGCGCGGCGGTGCCGGCAGGCGCGCCTTGGTGCCGGTCAGGCCGGGCGGATCGGCGGCATAGGCGACCGTGACATCGTCCCGCTCGGCCATGGCCCGAAGCGTTGCGGCGGTCGCCCGCTTGAACTCTTCGACTGCATCGTCAGCCTGGGTCATTTAGCGCGCTTTCCGGTCGGATGCCTTCATCCGAACGACAAGAATTCGCGTCAGATCATTAACGCCGGAGCATGATCCGATTACGAGTAATCGCATCATGCTCTAAGCCCGGCCAGCCCTGATGCCGGTCTCCTTCAGCTCGGTGCCGAAGCAGCGCTGGTAATATTCGGCCACGGTCGAGCGCTCGATCTCGTCGCATTTGTTCAAGAAGGTCAGGCGGAAGGCGAAGGCGACGTCGCCGCCGAAGATCCGCGTGTTCTCGGCCCAGGTGATGACCGTGCGCGGCGACATGACGGTCGAGATATCGCCGTTGATGAAGCCCGCGCGGGTGAGATCGGCCAGCGCCACCATGGACGAGACCATCTTGCGCCCCGCCTCGTCGTCGAAATTCGGCGCCTTGGCCAGCACGATCGCGACTTCGTCCTCATGCGGCAGATAATTGAGCGTCGCCACGATGTTCCAGCGGTCCATCTGACCCTGGTTGATCTGCTGGGTGCCGTGGTAGAGGCCGGTCGTATCGCCCAGACCGACGGTGTTGGCGGTCGAGAACAGGCGGAAGGACGGGTGCGGGCGGATGACCTTGTTCTGGTCCAGGAGCGTGAGCTTGCCCTCGACCTCCAGCACGCGCTGGATCACGAACATCACGTCCGGCCGGCCTGCGTCATATTCGTCGAACACGATCGCGGTCGGGCTCTGCAGCGCCCAGGGCAGGATGCCTTCGCGATATTCGGTGATCTGGACGCCGTCCTTGACCACGATCGCATCCTTGCCGATCAGGTCGATGCGGCTGATGTGGCTGTCCAGGTTGATGCGCACGCAGGGCCAGTTGAGGCGGGCGGCGACCTGCTCGATATGGGTCGACTTGCCGGTGCCGTGATAGCCCTGGACCATGACGCGGCGGTTGTAGGCGAAGCCGGCCAGGATCGCGAGCGTGGTGTCGCGGTCGAATTTATAGGCGTCGTCCACGTCGGGCACATGCTCGGTCGGCGTGCTGAAGGCCGGCACCTGCAAATCGCTGTCGATGCCGAAGGTCTGGCGCACCGAGACGGTGATGTCCGGCAGCTTATGGGCGAGGACCGTTTCGGCAGCGGAAGGAGAGGCGGAAGGCATCGGCTTGGCAATCCCGTACTTGGTTGGCGTTTCGAGGGTGGTGGGCAGGTCAGCACTCTCAGGCGAAATATTTGGCTTTCAGCAGCGCGAAGGCCTGGTTGATCACTTTCAAACGCTCTTCTGAATCCTTGTCGCCGCCATTGGCGTCCGGATGATGGCGCTTGACCAGGAGTTTGTAGCGTTTTTTCAAATCGACCAAGGTGAAAGGCGGATCGAGCTCGAACACCGCCAGCGCTTTTTCCTCGATCGTCATCTCGCGCTGGTGCGGATGGCCGCCATGGCCGTCCGGATCGTCGCCGTCGATGATGTTGAGCGGGTCGCGCATTTTCAGGCGCCAGCCCAAGGGCCAGGTCGGGCGCTGCCAGACGGTGTCCTTGCGCAGATCGGCCTCGATCTCGGCCTCGCTCATGCCCTCGTAATAGTTCCAGGCGGCATTGTAGGCGCGCACGTGTTCGAGGCAGAACCACCAATAAAGATTGAGTTTGTCGCGCGAGCGCGGCGCCCTGAACTCCCCTTCGGCCACGCAGCCCTCATGGTCGCAATAGCGCAGGTGCGGCCTTGCGGGATCGGAAGGGTCGATATAGGCGGCGCGCGGTCGGGCCATGATCGAGAGTATGGAAGGGCTTGGGGGGCGAAGACAAGCGCGCGCCGCGCGTACCGCCCGTGTGCCGACCGGTTGACACGGAGCTTGGGAGCGCCCCATCTGAACGGCGACCCCTTTTTCAGGAAAGCCGATCCGATGTCCGTCGCCCAGTCCATGGAAACCAAGCTCACCCGGGCCCTGAAGCCCGTTCGCCTGGTGATCGAAGATGATTCCGCACGCCATGCCGGTCATGCCGGCCATCCCGGCGCCGGCCACAAGGGCGGCGAAAGCCATTTCAATCTGGACATCGTCTCGGCCGTCTTCGCCGGCCAGAGTCGCGTCGCCCGCCAGCGCATCGTCTATCAGATCCTGCAGGACGAGTTGGCCGGTCCGGTCCATGCCCTGTCGCTGAAGACCGCGACGCCGGAGGAGGCGGGGCTTTAGCTCTCGGGCAACGTCAGTTTCTCGATGGTGAACGGGATCGCCTGTTTCAGCAGCGTCGCGACCAGCTGACGGATCTGCTCATGCTGCCGCTCGGTCAGGTCGGACCAGTGGTCCCGCCAGTCGAATTCCTCGAGCGGGACGAACGGCAGCGTTTCCTCATCGCCGAGGACCGATTGCCGGCGCGCCTTCATCTTCAAGGACGCCTGGGTGACGAGCGTGAAGCGCTTGCCGTCGATCACGGTCACTGCCAGGAAGGCATGGACATAGGGCGGTCGGCTGAACGGGGGCGTGCCGCGCCATCTGCTGACACCCACGCCATAATCCACGGTCGGGTGGCCCTGGCGGTTCTGCGCGCTGTTGCTCGAGGATATGACCAGGATCAGGTCGGCCGGCGTCGGCGTCAGCGCCCCCTTGCGGGCGGCAGCCAGGATCGCCGCGGTGGAGCTCAGCGCCGGCCCGTCTTGGGGCGTGCTGGCGGCGGCAACGACCTTGAACCGTCGCGCGAGCGCGGTCCGCGCCGCGGTGATCGCGACCCCATCCAGATCCCACCCGGGCACGGCGATATGCTGGCTCGCATCGTCCGAAGCTGCGGCGCCGGTCTCGCCCAGGATGATCTCCGGGCCGATTGCCGACGCGATGGCGATGGTCCGGATCGGGCTTTCGGGTGACGGGGGGCTCGCCGGCAGGGCCGCGCAGGCCGACAGCAGCAGGGCGACGCCCAGCAATATGCGTGATCTTCCCACGGGCATCCGGCTCCGGCGGTGAGGGGGATGGGCGGGCGGTCTACGCCTCGTCCTTCGGACCCGTATAGAACGCCGGCCAGCTTTTCTTGGTGATCGGGCTGTCGGACGCGAAGGCGTGGCAGCTGTCGAGCAGCGGCGGGCGTTTCGGCGGGGCCTCGACCGCGGCCGCGATCTCCTCGGCCGTCTTCTCGCGCTTCGTCTTCAGCGGGAAGATGGTCTGGAACGCGGTGGTCGCGATCGGGCCCATCAACTCGACCAAATGGGTGCAGCCTTCGGCCCCGCCGACCGCCGCCTTCATCTTGTTGGTGAAGCCGCCGACCATGCGCAGGCCCTTCAGGCGCTGGAAATTGCCGACGATGTCCGGACACATGCGGAACGGCGAATTGTCGGTCACCGCCTCGATCTCGTGAATGAGCAGATCCTCGTCGACCGTGATGCGGATCCACATCTCGTGCAGCGGCACGCCGGGCGTGATCTCGCCGCGCCAGTCGTTGGTGAAGGCATAGGTCTTGACGTCGGTCATGTGGCCTTCGATGTCCCATAACCCGTCGGCGCGGCGATAGCCGCGGCATTCGACGTGACGGGTATGGATATGGTCGCGGTCGGCGGGGGCGGACAGAGGCATGCTTCAGGCGGCCATTCGTTGCTTGCGGATCAATCCCAGAATTTCGGCGGCGGCGACCGGAATGTTGGTGCCCGGCCCATAGACCGCGACCACGCCGGCGGCCTTCAGGCCCGGGTAGTCCTGCGGCGGGATGACGCCGCCGCATACCACCATGATGTCGTTCGAGCCCTGGTCCTTGAGCGCCTTGATCAGCGCCGGCACCAGGGTCTTGTGGCCGGCGGCCTGGCTGGAGATGCCGACCACATGGACGTCGTTCTCGATCGCTTGGCGTGCTGCTTCCTCGGGCGTCTGGAACAGCGGCCCGACGTCGACGTCGAAGCCGATGTCGGCGAAGGCGGTCGCGATCACCTTGGCGCCGCGGTCATGGCCGTCCTGGCCCAGCTTGACCACCATCATCCGCGGCCGGCGGCCTTCCTCCTCGGCGAAGGCGTCGACGTCGGCGCGGATCTGGTCGAAGCCCTGGTCGCCCTCGTAGACCGAGGCATAGACGCCGGAGATCGAGCGGATCTCGGCCTTGTGCCGGGTGAACACCTGCTCCAGCGCGTCCGACACTTCGCCGACCGTGGCGCGGACCTTCATCGCCTCGATCGTCAGCGCCAGCAGATTGCCTTCGCCGGTCCGGGCCGCATCGGTCAGGGCGGCCAGCGCCGCCTCGACCGCTGCATTATCGCGCCTGGCACGGATCGTCTTCAGGCGCGCGACCTGGCTGTCGCGGACCTTGGCGTTGTCAATGTCCAGGGTGTCGACCTGGGCACTGTCGGTCGTCTTGTACTTGTTGACGCCGACGATGACCTCCTCGCCGCGGTCGATGCGGGCCTGCCGGCGCGCGGCGGCCTCTTCGATGCGGAGCTTCGGCATGCCCGACGCCACGGCCTTGGTCATGCCGCCCAGGTCTTCGACTTCCCGGATCAGCGTGCGGGCGGCCTCGGCCAGGCTCGCGGTCAGATGTTCGACGTAGTATGAGCCGCCCAGCGGGTCGATCACGCGCGGGATGCCGGTTTCCTCGGCGATGATCAGCTGCGTGTTGCGCGCGATCCGGGCCGAGGTCGGGGTCGGCAGCGCCAGCGCCTCGTCGAACGAATTGGTGTGCAGCGACTGGGTCCCGCCCAGCACGGCGGCCATCGCCTCGATCGTGGTGCGCACGACGTTGTTGTACGGATCCTGCTCGGTCAGCGACACGCCCGAGGTCTGGCAGTGGGTGCGCAGCGCCAGGCTCTCGGCCTTCGTGGGATTGAACGGGCTCATCAGTTCGGCCCAGAGCAGGCGGGCGGCCCTGAGCTTCGCCACCTCCATGAAGAAATCCATGCCGATGGCGAAGAAGAACGACAGGCGCGGGGCGAAGGCATCGACCGCCAGGCCCTTGGACAGCGCGGCGCGGACATATTCGAGACCGTCGGCCAGCGTGAAGGCCAGCTCCTGCACGGCGGTCGCTCCCGCCTCCTGCATGTGATAGCCGGAGATCGAGATCGAGTTGAATTTCGGCATGTTCTGCGCCGTGTACTCGATGATGTCGGCGACCGCGCGCATCGAGGGTTCCGGCGGATAGATATAGGTGTTGCGGACCATGAACTCCTTCAGGATGTCGTTCTGGATGGTCCCCGACAGCTGATCCAGCCGGGCGCCCTGTTCGAGGCCGGCGACGATATAGCCGGCCAGCACCGGCAGCACCGCGCCGTTCATGGTCATCGACACGCTCATCTGGTCGAGCGGAATCCCTGAGAACAGCGTGCGCATGTCGTAGATCGAATCGATCGCCACGCCGGCCCTGCCGACGTCGCCCGACACGCGCGGGTGATCGGAATCGTAGCCCCGGTGGGTCGCCAGATCGAACGCCACCGAGAGGCCCTTTTGCCCGGCGGCCAGGTTGCGGCGGTAGAACGCGTTGGAATCCTCCGCCGTGGAAAAGCCGGCATACTGCCTGACGGTCCAGGGCTGGTTCACATACATCGTGGGGTAGGGGCCGCGCAGATAAGGCGCGATGCCGGGCCAGGTGTCGAGGAAATCGATGCCCGCGAGATCGGTTTCGCGATAGCCGGGTTTTACCAGGATGCCTTCGGGCGTCAGCCACGGCTCGGCGCCGCCGGCGGGTTCGGCGGCGGCAGCCCTTTCAAATGCGATATTCGCAAAGTTCGGTATGCGGCTCATTATTCCCATCATAGCA
>JAQGIC010000021.1 GCA_028288725.1 Rhodospirillales bacterium | reverse complement strand
ATGCCGAAGGCTATTATTGGTCAGCGATCTATGGAGGCTGGCGGGTCGAGCGCTACGCGCCCGACGGCGCACTCGACCGAACCATCCGCCTGCCGGTCCAAAACCCGACCAGCTGCTGTTTCGGCGGACCCGATCTCGACCGGCTCTACATCACCTCGGCCAGCCAGCGTTTGACGGAGGCAGAGCTGACGTCGCAACCGCTGGCGGGGGCGATCCTGTGCATCGAAGCGGGCGTATGCGGCCTGCCATCCGTGCGGTTCGCAGGTTGATCGCGCAGGCGATCAGCCCGTTTCGCCTACGAAAACCGCCAAAAAATGGCGGTTTTGCTTGATATCTGGCGGAGGGAGCGGGATTCGAACCCGCGATACAGTTTCCTGTATACACACTTTCCAGGCGTGCGCCTTCAACCGCTCGGCCACCCCTCCGCATTGCGACCGCCATGGTAGGGCAGATGCAAGGCGGCGGAAACTAGCGAAGCCGGCGGCGCTGTGCAATCCCCTTGACCGTGCGTCGGGCGTAACGCAGCCCTTCGCTTCGCTGCCCGCTTCCCTTATGACGGTTCCATGAACAACTGGCCGCCGGCTTGCATCGGTCGCGGCGGGGTTTGGAACGGGGGAACCATGGATATCACGAATCATTCGGCGGCGGCGGCGGTGGGGCCGGCGCCGGTCGATGCCTATGCCAAGCGGGCCCTGGGCGCCTCGATGCTGGGCTATGCCATGGACGGGTTCGACCTGCTGATCCTGGGCTTCATGCTGAAGGCGATCTCGGCGGAACTGGGCCTGAGCGGGGCGGAAGCCGGCTCGCTCGTCACCTGGACGCTCGGCGGCGCCGTCGTCGGCGGCGTGGTATTCGGCATCCTGAGCGACCATGTCGGCCGCGTCCGCGTGCTGACCTGGACCATCCTAATTTTTGCCCTGTTCACCGGGCTTTGCGCGCTCGCCACCGGCTACCGCGACCTGCTGGTCTATCGCACCATCGCCGGCCTGGGCCTGGGCGGCGAGTTCGGCATCGGCATGGCGCTGGCGGCCGAGGCCTGGCCGCCGCGTCTGCGCGCCCGCGTCTCGTCCTATGTCGGGCTCGGCTGGCAGGCGGGCGTGTTGCTGGCGGCGCTGGCGACGCCGCTGCTGCTGCCGGTGATCGGCTGGCGCGGCATGTTCGCGGTCGGGCTGTTGCCGGCATTGGTGTCGTTTCTGGTCCGCCGCGCGGTCGGCGAGCCCGCCGGCTTCGTCGCGCACAAATCCCCGACCGGCTGGCTCGCCTCGCTCAGGCTGCTAGTCAAGGATTGGGCAACGACGAAGCTGAGCTTCGCGCTGTTCGTCCTCTGCTCGGTGCAGAATTTCGGCTATTTCGGCCTGATGATCTGGCTGCCGAGCTATCTTTCCACCCGGTTCGGCTATGGCTTGACCCAATCGGCGGTCTGGACCGGCGTCACCATTCTGGGCATGGCGCTGGGCATCCTGGCCTTCGGCGAGCTGGCCGACCGCATCGGCCGGCGCCCGGCGTTCCTCAGCTATCAGGCCGGCGCCGTCGTGATGGTGCTGGTCTATTCGCAATTGACCGATCCGACGGCGCTGCTGATCGGCGGGGCCGTCATGGGCCTGTTCGTCAACGGCATGCTGGGCGGCTACGGCACGCTGATGTCGGAACTCTATCCGACCGCGGCGCGGGCCACGGCGCAGAACGTCCTGTTCAATCTGGGCCGCGCGGTCGGCGGCTTCGGCCCGCTGGTCGTCGGCAGTCTGGCCAGCGCCTACAGCTTCAGCGCCGCGATCGCGCTGCTGGCCACGATCTATGTGCTCGACATGATCGTGACATTCCTGCTGATCCCCGAACGGCGCGGTTTGGCGCTGGACTAGAGCCTGATCCGATCAAACCAGCTCGGTTTGATCGGATCAGGCTCTAATCTTCCTCGCTCGCGACCGCCGCCACGGACGAGCGCGGGTGGGTCGCGGCCGAATTGATGCCGGTGCCGGTCGCGCGCATCACCGCCGAGGGCGCAGCGAAATGGACGGGGTAGACCTGGTCCGGCACGACCTGGATCGCCAGGGCCGCGCCGATCTGGTCGATCCATTCCGCGTCCATCGCGGCATCGACCAGCACGATCTCGCCGCTGGCATCCAGCCTGGGCGTGGCGAAAGCACTGTCGAGCGACAGGCCGTAGTCGATCAGCATCGAGGCGAGCTGGGTCACCGCCGACAGGATCTTGCGGCCACCGCAGGCGCCGAGCGCCACCCAGGGCACGCCATCGCGCGTCGCCACCAGCGGGCACATGTTGGCGAGCGGCCGGCGACCGGGCGCCAGCGAATTCGGCCGATCGGGCCGGGGGTCGAACCAATTGATCGCGTTGTTCATCAGGATGCCGCTCGACGGCAGGACGATGCGCGCGCCGAAGCGGGCGAGCAGCGTCACGGTCAGCGCCACCATGTTGCCGTCGCGGTCGGCGACCGACAGATGGGTCGTGTTGCCCGAGGCGCCGGCGCCGAGCGTCGCAAGGCGCACCTCATGCGCCCGGCGCAGCGCCTCGGCATAGGCCTGGAAGCTCTGGCCGTCCGGTCGGCCGAGCGGCAGGCCCGGCAGGCGCCGGCCGATATCGTCCAGCGCCTGGATGACCGTCGGGGCCCCGCTCAACGGCCCGGCGAAATGCAGCCGCACGCCCTTGTAGTCATGGATCAGCGGATCGCGCAGTTCGGCGTGGTAGCCGGCGAGATCGGCCGGCGTGATGACGCTGCCGCCGGCCTTGAGATCGGCCGCGATGCCGGCCGCGAGCTCGCCCTCGTAGAAATCGCGCCGGCCGGCCTCGGCGATGCGTTTCAAACTCCTGGCGAGATGGCCCAGCGGCAGGGCCCCCGCCGGCCGATCGCCGGGCGGCACCGCCGGCAGCCCGCCGGGCAGATAGATCGAGGCCGCCGTCGGGTCCCGGGCCAGGTCGGCCGCGGCCAGCGAAATGGCGAGGCTCGATTGCCAATCCAGCGGCAGGCCGGCCTCGGCCAGGCGGATCGCCGGCGCCAGCACTTCGGCCAGGCTCTTGCGGCCGAGACGCTCGACCGCCAGGCCCAGGCCATCGACCGCGCCGGGCACCGTCGCGGCCTCGTAGCCCCGATCGTTGCGCGCGCCCTCGACCGCGGGCCAGCCGAACATCGCCCCGGAAGCGTCGCCGCCGACCAGCGGATAGCGCGCGGGATCGAGCCCGGCCGGCGCCACCGGGCCGAAATCGACGAAGGTCACTTTGCCGGTCTTGGCGTCGGCCGCGACCATGAAGCCGACGCCGCCGATGCCGCTCATCCACGGCTCGACCACGCCCATGGCGAAGGCGGCCGCAACCGCGGCATCGACCGCGTTGCCGCCGGCGCGCAGCAGCTCGACGCCGGCCATCGCCGCCAGCCGGTGCTGGCACGCGACCAGACCGCCGCGGCTGGTGCGCGCGGGCTTGGTGACGCGCCAGGTCTCGTTCTGCCAAGTCGGGTTCGTCATGGGTGTCTCCCGCCCGGTCCCGGTCGACGGGCACGGCGTCGATCATATAACATCCCGCCCGAGAGTCGCCAGTCGCGATGCATCGTCCTCACACCAGGATACCCGATCCCGCCATGCCGTTTCTGACCCCGCTCGAAGCCGAGGCCTTCAGCCTCAGCCTGCGTATCGGCGTGTGGAGCGCGGTCCTGAGCCTGCCGCCGGCCTTGGCCGTCGCCTGGGTCCTGGCCCGCGGCCGGTTTCGCGGCCGGACCCTGCTGAGCGCCATCGTGCATCTGCCGCTGGTGCTGCCGCCGGTCGTGACCGGCTATGCGCTGCTGCTGCTGTTCGGCCGGCACGGGCCGATCGGCGCCTGGCTCGACAGCTGGTTCGGCTTCACCTTCGCGTTTCGCTGGACCGGGGCGGCGCTGGCCGCCGGCGTGATGGGTTTCCCGCTGGTCGTGCGCGCGCTGCAATTGTCGATCGAAGCGGTCGAGCCGGGGCTGGAGCAGGCGGCCTCGACCTTGGGCGCCCGGCCGATCATGGTGTTTCTCACCGTCACCCTGCCGCTGATCGTGCCGGGACTGCTGGCCGGATTGCTGCTGGGCTTTGCCAAGAGCCTCGGCGAGTTCGGCGCCACCATCACCTTCGTCTCGAACATACCGGGCGAAACCCGCACCCTGCCGATTGCGATCTACACCCTGCTGCAGGTGCCGGGCACCGATGCCGCCGTGCTGCGCCTGTCTGCCCTGTCGGTCGCGGTCTCGGTCGTGGCCGTGTTCGGATCCGAACTGGTCGCCCGCCGTCTTCGGCGCCGGACGGCCGGCGCATGAGCCTGCAGGTCGAGATCAGCCTGAGCCGGCCAGGCTTCACGCTGGAGGTCGCGTTCGACAGCCCCGGCGGCGTCACCGCCCTGTTCGGCCGATCCGGTGCCGGCAAGAGCACGATCGCAGGTGTGCTGGCCGGTCTGGTCAAGCCCGATCGGGGCCGCATCATCGTCGATGGCCAGGTGCTGGTCGACCGATCCGCCGGCATCTTCGTGCCGCCGCACCGCCGCCGCATCGGCAGCGTGTTTCAGGACGGCCGGCTGTTTCCGCATCTGAGCGTGCGGCAGAACCTGCTCTACGGCGCCTGGTTCGCCCGAAGCCAGGCCAACGGCAAGCCGCTGCGGGACATCGTCGAGCTCCTGGGCATCGGCGCCCTGCTCGACCGCCGCCCGGCGACGCTCTCGGGTGGCGAGAAGCAGCGGGTCGCGATCGGCCGCGCGCTGCTGATGGGCCCGCGCCTCCTGGTGCTGGACGAACCGCTCGCCGCGCTCGATCAGGCGCGCAAGGAGGAGATCCTGCCCTATCTGGAGCGCCTGCGCGACGAGACGCGGTTGCCGATGGTCTATGTCAGCCATTCGCGCGACGAGGTCGTCCGGCTGGCCGACCGGTTGGTGGTGATCGAGGCCGGCAGGGTCGTCTCGTCCGGCCCGATCGCCGAGGTGTCGAGCCGGTTCGATCCGACGAGCGGCACCGAGCCCTCGGCCGTGCTGGCCGTGACCGTCGGTACGATCGACCGGGCCCACGGACTGGCGACCCTTGAGTTCGCCGGCGGCCGGTTGACCGTGCCCGCCGGCCGGCTGGTGGCGGGTCAGCGCTTGCGCCTGCAGATCCGCGCCCGCGACGTGGCGATCGCGACCGGCCGGCCCGAGGGGCTGAGCATCCTCAACATCCTGCCGGCAACGGTCCTGGAAATGGCCGCAGCCGGCCCGACGGCAATGGGTCTGCGGCTCGACTGCGGCGGCACGATCCTGGTGGCCCAGATCACGCGGCTATCGGCGGAGGCGCTGGGGCTGGCGCCGGGAAGAGCGGTGCATGCGCTGATCAAGAGCGTGTCGTTCGACCGGTCGGGGGCGGAGTAAGCCACCTTTTCGTCGTTCCCGCGCAGGCGGGATTGACGGGAGAAGCTGAGATTAATCCTCCGGCACCAGCGCCGCCGCCGCGTCCTTGCCCTCGGCCCGCAATCCCTCGGCGACGCCCGCACGGTCAGCCGCCGGGCGGTTCTGGCTCATCTTCCATTTGCCCTCGAGCCGGGTGATCGGCAGACGGAACCCTACGATGCCCTTCAGGTGCGCCTGGATGAAATCGGGCGGCGCGTCGCTGACGGACCAGGGGGCGGCACGCGGGCCTTCGAACCGGTTGGTCAGGCGCGTCACCACGTCCAGCAGCTCCGTGGCATCGTCGAAGAATTCGAGCGGGCCGTAGGCGTGGATCGCGACATAGTTCCAGGTCGGCACGACCTTGCCATGCTCGCGCTTGGTCGCGTACCAGCTGGGCGTGATATAGGCGTCGGGACCCTGGAAGATCGCCAGCGCATCGACCCCGGCGGCCGCACCCCGCCCTTGCGGGTTGCCCTTGGCCAGATGGCCGATCAGCGTGCCGTTGGGACCCGCCCCGGCATCGAGCAGCAGCGGTACATGGCTCGCGATCAGCCCGTCGGCGCCGAGGCTGACGAGCGTGGCGAGCCCGGCACCGCGGATGGTGTCGTGCAGGACGGCAAGGTCGGACTGCTGGAAATGCGGCGGCACGTACAAGGCGATGATCCGGTCCAGGGTTGGGAATTTCGGACCATGACGGCAAGCCGCCCGGCCCGACAGCACCGCTTCACGATAGCATAAAGGACCAGTTCCGGCGCTTGACAGCGGGCCCCGCCCGCCCACGCTGTGACCGGCATCGAGCGAAAGGAACCGATATGCGCGTGGCGATAGCAGGGTTGGGGCGGATGGGACGCGCGTTCGCCGCCAGGATCGCGGCCGACGGCTTTGCCGTCACGGTATGGAACCGCACCGCCGGGCGAGCGGAGAGCTGGGCCGAAGCCGCGACGCCGGCGGCGCTGGTCGCCGCGGCCGACATCATCCTGACCAGCCTGACCGACGATGCCGCGGTCGAGGCGGTCTATGCCGAGCTGCTGGCCGGCCCGGCCGCGGGCCGCCTCGGCCCGGCCGCGGGCCGATTGTTCGTGGAAATGAGCACGATCCGGCCCGAGACGGTGCGGGCGATCGCGGCCCGGGTCGAGGCGGCGGGCGCGCGCCTGATCGATGCGCCGGTCGCGGGTGGCCCGGCCGTGGTCGCCGCCGCGCAGAGCCTGGCCTTCGTCGGCGGGACGCCGGAGGATATCGACCGGGCGCGCCCGGTGCTGGACCGCTTCTGCCGCAAGATCGCGCCCATGGGCCCGGTCGGCAGCGGCACGGTCATGAAGCTGGTCGCGAACCTGCCGATCGGGGTCTATTTCCAGGCGCTGGCCGAAGGACTGGCGCTCGGCCGCAGCCATGGGCTGGATCTCGAAGCCATGCTGGGCGTGATGCTGGACAGTCCCGGCGCGCTGGCGGCCCTGCCGCGCAAGGTGCCGGCGATCCTGGGCGAGCGCGGCGAGGTGCCGTTCGACATCGCCGGCGTGCGCAAGGACCTGTTGGCCATGACCGCCGCCTGCCATCGCGCCGGCGTGCCGGCCCCGGCGGCGACCGGGGCGCTCAGCGCCTATGCCGGCGCCACCGCGGCCGGCTGGGGCACGCGAGATTTCTCGACCATCATCAATTTCTGGGCGGAGGCGGTCGCGGGCCTGCCGCCGCGATAGACAAAGGCGACGGCCGCCCGAGTCTCGACATCGGACGGCCGTTCCCTCATTTCCGCATCGGCTCGTCGTGGGGCCTCACGACCGGTGCCGCCATCCTCTCGAAGAGGGACGACACCGGCCGATGCCCCCCGGCACCTGGTCCTTACGACTTGGGCTGCGCCGCCGGGGTCGCGGGCACCGCCGGAGACTTGACATCGGTCTTGGTCTCGGCCTTGACCGGAGTCTTCACCGGCTCCTTGGCTTCCTTCTTGGTGCTCGCGACCTTCTTCTTGGCCGTCTCGGCCTTGGCGACGGGCTTGGCTTCGCTCTTCGGCGCCGCCACGGCGGCCTGGCTGTCGAGCTTCGTGTCGGGCGCCTTGACCGTCGCGTCCTGCTTCACGGTCACCTTGGCCGGGCTCGCCGGCGTGGTCGTGCCGGCGCCGACGGTGGCGGCGGTGCTGGCGGTCGGGGTCGGCGTCGCGGCGGACGTCGGGGTCTGGGCAAAGGCGAAGGCCGCCGGGGCCATCGCCAGAACACCGGCGACGAGCAGGGTACGCGGCAGGGAGATGAGCTTGGCAACCATGATTTCTGTTCCGTCCATTCTGAACCGTCTCGTGGGTGAGACGCCATGACAACGGGCCCTCGCCGTCGGATAGTCCGCGACGAAGCGGTGGTATTGTCGTGGCGGAATTGCGGCGGTTTCGGACCGAATTAAGGCGGGGTCGCTCGATCCCGTCGGGCGCCCCCGTATACCTGCGATGCGGCGGCCAAGGCCGCTCGGACTTGACTCAGGCGCCCCCCTCCTCTATCCCTCCGCCCCTGTCGCGAGCCCTAAATGGGTTTGCACGCCAGTCCGCGAGTGTCGCGCACTGGCCTTTTTGTTTTGTCCGGATGGGGCGACGGTTTGTTCGATAGTCTGACCACACGGCTTGGCGACGTTTTCGACCGGCTCCGCAAGCGCGGCGCCCTGTCGGAGGCCGACGTCACGGCGGCGCTGCGCGAAGTGCGCGTGGCCCTGCTCGAGGCCGACGTGGCGCTGCCGGTCGTCAAGGACTTCGTCAACGCGGTCCGGGACAAGGCGATCGGCCAGGACGTCGTCCGGTCGGTCAGCCCGGGTCAGATGGTCATCAAGATCGTCCATGACCATCTGATCGAGGTGCTGGGATCCGAGCAGGTCGAGCTGTCGCTGGCGTCCGTCCCGCCGGTGCCGATCCTGATGGTGGGATTGCAGGGCTCGGGCAAGACCACCACGTCCGCCAAGATCGCGCTGCGCTTCAAGAACCGCGACAAGAAAAAGGTGCTGATGGCGTCGCTCGACGTCCATCGCCCTGCCGCCCAGGAACAGCTGGCCATCCTCGGCCGTCAGACCGGCGTCGACACGCTGCCGATCGTCGCCGGCGAGAAGCCGCTGCAGATCGCCGAGCGCGCCATGAAGGTCGGCCGCCTCGAAGGCTATGACGTGGTCATGCTCGACACGGCCGGCCGCCTGCATATCGACGAAGCGCTGATGATGGAGGTCGCGGCCGTCCGCGACCTGGTCAAGCCGCACGAGACCTTGCTGGTCGCCGACGCCATGACCGGCCAGGACGCGGTCACCGTCGGCAAGGCGTTCAACGAGCGCATCGGCCTGACCGGCATCGTGCTGACCCGGATCGACGGCGACGCGCGTGGCGGTGCGGCCCTGTCCATGCGCGCCATCACCGGCAAGCCGATCAAGCTGTTGGGCGTCGGCGAAAAGCTGGACGCGATCGAGACCTTCCATCCCGACCGTATCGCCGGCCGCATCCTGGGCATGGGCGACGTCGTCAGCCTGGTCGAGAAGGCCGCCGAGACCATCGACCAGGAAGAGGCCGCGAAGCTCGCGGCCAAGATGGAAAAGGGCAATTTCGATCTGGACGACCTGGCGGCCCAGCTGCGCCAGCTGCGCAAGATGGGCGGCATGTCGGGGATGCTGGGCATGCTGCCCGGCATCGGCAAGATCAAGAAGCAGATTTCCGAAGCCAACATCGACGACAAGGTGATCAAGCGCCAGGAGGCGATCATCTCGTCGATGACCAAGGAAGAACGGAAGAACCCCAAGGTTCTGAACGGTTCGCGTCGCCGGCGTATCGCACAGGGATCCGGTACCTCGGTGCAGGACGTCAACAAGCTCCTGAAGCAGCATCAGGACATGGCGACGATGATGAAGAAGGTCCAAAAGCTCGGCAAGAAAGGCTTCATGCGCCAGGGACTGGCGGGCCTGATGCCGGGCGGTGGCGGGAACCCATTTGGCCGCTGACGACCGACGAGATTTCTACCCCATTTCGAGTTTTTGGTTTTTGAAAGAGAAGGAACGCACATGAGCCTCAAGATCCGGCTGTCGCGCGGTGGCGCCAAGAAGCGGCCGTTCTACAGCATCGTCATCGCCGACGCGCGCAGCCCGCGTGACGGTCGTTTCATCGAGCGGGTCGGCACTTACAACCCGATGGTCGCCAAGGACCATCCGGAGCGTCTGGTGCTGAAGACCGAGCGCCTGAAGCATTGGCTGTCGGTCGGCGCCTCGCCGACGGATCGCGTCGAGCGCTTCCTGGCCGATGCCGACCTGGTCGCCAAGAAGACCCGCACCGAGACGCCGTCCCAGTCGGCGCCGAAGGCGAAGGCCCAGGAACGCGCCAAGCAGAACGCCGCCAAGGCCGACGCCGCGGCGAACGCCTAAACCCAGTCGACGCCAAGCCTGACCCATGCTCGACCGTCAGAAGCATCTCTGTATCGGCGTGATCACCGGGGCCCAGGGCATCCGGGGAGCCGTCCGCATCAAGAGCTTCACCGCCGATCCGCTCGACATCGACGCCTATGGGCCGGTATCGGACGAGGCGGGCAAACGGACGTTCGAGCTGAAGTCGATCGGGCAGTCGAAGGGCGTCGTCGTCGCCACGCTCGAAGGCGTCACCGACCGCAATGCGGCCGAGGCGCTCAAGGGCCTGCAACTCTTCGTTTCCCGGGACCGGCTGCCGCCGGCGGAGGACGAGGAATATTACCACGCCGATCTGTTGGGCCTCGCGGCCGAGCTGGTCGGCGGCGAGCCGCTGGGCCGGATCACCGCCGTCTATGACTTCGGTGCCGGCGACGCGATCGAGGTGACGCGCACCGACGGGGTGGTGGTGATGGTGCCCTTTACCAAGGCCGCCGTGCCGACCGTCGATCTGAACGCCGGCAAGGTCGTGATCGACCCGCCGGCCGGACTGTTCGACAAGCCGGAACCGCCGCAGCCGTTGGCGCTGCAGGCGGAGACGGCCGAGGTGGCCGGAGAGGTCGAATGACTTGGGTCGCGTCCGTGCTGACGCTTTTCCCGGAAATGTTTCCGGGGCCGCTGGGCTTGTCGCTCGCCGGCAAGGCGATGGAGCGCGGACGCTGGTCGTTGAAGACGGTGGATATCCGGTCGTTCGCGACCGATGCCCACCGGACGGTCGACGACACGCCGTTCGGCGGGGGCCCGGGCATGGTGTTGAAGCCGGATGTGGTCGATGCCGCCTTGCGCGCGGAGACGACGCCGGGACCGCGGATCTACCTCTCGCCCCGCGGGCGGGTGGTCGATCAGCGGCGGATACGGGAATTGGTCGAAGGCCCTGGGATCGTGCTGCTGTGCGGCCGGTTCGAGGGGCTCGATCAGCGGGTGATCGATGAGCATGCGCTCGAGGAACTGAGCCTCGGCGACTTCATCCTGTCCGGCGGGGAACCGGCGGCGATCGCCGTGCTCGATGCCTGTGTCCGGCTATTGCCGGGCACGGTCGGGGCACCGGAAACGCTGATCGAGGAAAGCTTCGAGGCGGGGTTGTTGGAATACCCCCACTACACCAGACCGCAGGTGTGGCGGGAGCGTGCGGTGCCCGACGTTCTGTTGTCGGGCAACCACGGCAAGATCAAAGCCTGGAGACAGGCTGCGGCAGAGGCGGCGACGAAGGGGCGACGGCCCGATCTGTGGGATCGGTATCAAGCCAAATCGGCCGCCCGCCAGAGTGACAACGGAACTGAACGCGCGACCGGCCGACTTGCCGGCGCCATCGAGGAAGAGGTGGAGAAATGAACCTTCTGCAGACGATCGAGCAGGAGCAGGTCGACAAGCTGGCCGCCGAGCGCGCCGTGCCGGAATTCGGCCCGGGCGACACGATCAAGGTCAGCGTCAAGGTGGTCGAAGGCGACCGCGAGCGCGTGCAGGCTTTCGAGGGCGTGTGCATCGCCCGCAAGAACGCGGGCATCAACTCGAACTTCACGCTGCGCAAGATCTCGTACGGCGAGGGTGTGGAGCGCGTGTTCCCGCTCTACTCGCCGCGCCTGACGGCGATCGAGGTGGTGCGCCGCGGCGCCGTCCGTCGCGCCAAGCTGTACTATCTGCGTGGCCGGACCGGCAAGTCGGCCCGCATCACGGAGAAGGCCCGCTCGACCGCGCCGGCCGCCGTCGCGGCCAAGGAAGCCGAGTAAGCTTCCATCGGGAATTGGGCCCGGCCGACCGCGGCCGGCCCTTTCCGATATCGAACGAACACCCGTGCGAGGCTTCGAGCCGCGCGCGGGTGTTCGCGTTGATTCTCCCCGTCATGCCCGCGAAAGCGGGAATCCAGGACAAGCGTTCGGCGCATGGCAACTCTGGATTCCCGCTTTCGCGGGAATGCCGGATAGATAGTTGTTATTGCGCCGCGCCAATCCTCAAGCCTCGCAATGTTTCCAAAAACGCACGCCTGACGGAACAAAAAATCCCTTCCGGCTGCCGGCGCCCGGAGTATCATCCGGCCTCTTTTCGCCGTGAGACCGAAGGATTCCGACCGTGGCGCAACCGCGTACGCTCTTCGACAAGATCTGGGACAGCCATCTGGTTCACCGCCAGGACGACGGCACCTGCCTGATTTATATCGACCGGCATCTCGTGCATGAGGTGACGAGCCCGCAGGCGTTCGAGGGCCTTCGCCTGTCCGGCCGCAGCGTGCGGCGCCCGGACGCGACGCTGGCGGTGCCCGACCATAATGTGCCGACGACCGACCGCTCCGTCGGCATCGCCGACGAGGAATCCCGCATCCAGCTCGATACGCTGGAGAAGAACGCGCTGGCGACCGGCGTGATCTATATCGACGTGAACGACATCCGTCAGGGCATCGTCCATATCGTCGGGCCCGAGCAGGGCTTCACGCTGCCCGGCACGACCATCGTGTGCGGCGACAGCCATACCTCGACCCACGGCGCCTTCGGCGCACTGGCGTTCGGTATCGGCACGTCCGAGGTCGAGCATGTGCTGGCGACCCAGACGCTGATCCAGCGGCCGGCCAAGAACATGCTGGTCGAGGTCGAGGGCGAGTTGCCGACCGGGGCGACCGCCAAGGATATCGTGCTGCATATCATCGGCCTGATCGGCACGGCCGGCGGCACGGGCCACGTGATCGAATATGCCGGCTCGACCATCCGCGCGCTCGACATGGCCGGCCGCATGACGGTCTGCAACATGACGATCGAGGGGGGCGCCCGCGCCGGCCTGATCGCGCCGGACGAAAAGACCTTCGCCTATCTTGCCGGCCGTCCGATGGCGCCGAAGGGCCTGGCGTTCGAACAGGCCGTCGCCTATTGGCGCACGCTGCCGTCCGACCCCGGCGCGCATTACGACAAGATCGTGCGGGTGAATGCCGCCGATCTGGTCCCGCAGGTCACCTGGGGCACCAGCCCGGAAGACGTGCTGCCGATCACCGGCAAAGTGCCGAACCCGGCCGCGATCGCCGACGAGGGCCGCCGCGCCTCGATGCAGCGCTCGCTCGACTACATGGGCCTGGTGCCCGGCACGCCGCTCAACCAGCTGCCGGTGCAGCGCGTGTTCATCGGGTCCTGCACCAACGGCCGCATCGAGGATCTGCGCGCAGCCGCCAAGGTCGCCGAAGGCCGCCATGTGGCGCCCGGCGTGCACGCGATGGTCGTGCCCGGCTCCGGCCTGGTCAAGCATCAGGCCGAGGAGGAAGGGCTGGACAAGGTCTTCCTCGCCGCCGGTTTCGAATGGCGCGAACCGGGCTGCTCCATGTGCCTGGCGATGAATGCCGACAAGCTGGAGCCGGGGGAGCGTTGCGCGTCGACCTCCAACCGCAATTTCGAAGGGCGCCAGGGGCGCGGCGGCCGGACCCATCTGGTCAGCCCGGCCATGGCCGTCGCCGCCGCGGTCACCGGCACGCTGACCGACGTGCGGAGCCTGGCCAACCCGACGTGACCCTGCGGCATCTGATCAGGGGACTGCTGGCGAGCGTCGTCGGCCTGGGGCTGGGCTATGCCGGCCTGGGATTCGGCCTGGGCGCGCTTGCGACCGGCGATGCGGCATCGGCCGGGCCGGTGGCGCTCGCCGTCATCGCCAACCCGTTCCATTCCGACCTGGTGTTTCCCGTCGCCGGCGCCGGCATGGATTGGACGGAGCTGTTCGGTCTGCCGCCCGAGGCGCGCTATGTCGCGATCGGCTGGGGCAATCGGCGTTTCTACATGGAGACGCCCTATCTCGCCGATCTGAAGCTCGGCACGGTCGCAGCCGCCTTGACCGGCACCGGCGACAGTGTGCTCCATGTCGCCTGGTTCGACGGCACGCCGGCCGGCGACGAGGTCCATGCGCTGGCCGTGACCGAAGCCCAGGCCGAAGCGCTGGTTCGCTACGTCGCCGGCTTCGCCACCC
Source organism: Rhodospirillales bacterium (assembly GCA_028288725.1). Classification (GTDB taxonomy): domain Bacteria; phylum Pseudomonadota; class Alphaproteobacteria; order ATCC43930; family CGMCC-115725; genus Aliidongia. The sequence continues at coordinate 75,378 of JAQGIC010000021.1, read as the reverse complement.
GGGACGCGAGCGGGCATGTCGAACGGTTCGAGGCGTCCTATGGACCGGACGATGCGTTTTTCGGCGCGTCCGGCCGCTGGTCGCCGATCCTGACCTGCAATGAATGGCTGGGGCGGGGCCTGCGGGCCGCCCATATCCGCACCGGAATTTGGACGCCGTTCGCCGACGGCATCCTGCGCCACCTGCCGGCCGCCCAGCCGGCGTGATTTTGACTTGTAAGAGATCGGACAAGCGTGATGGAAAAATTCACGAGCCTGACCGGGGTCGCCGCCCCGTTGCCGATGATCAACATCGATACCGACAAGATCATCCCGAAACAGTTTCTGAAGACGATCGAGCGTACCGGCCTCGCCCGCGGCCTGTTCGACGAGATGCGCTTCAATTCGGACGGGACGGAAAAGCCGGAATTCGTGCTGAACCAGCCGGCCTATCGCCAATCGAAGATCCTGGTCGCCGGCGAGAATTTCGGCTGCGGGTCGAGCCGCGAGCACGCGCCCTGGGCGCTACTGGACTTCGGCATCCGCTGCATCATCGCCTCCAGCTTCGCCGACATCTTCTACAATAACTGCTTCAAGAATGGCGTGCTGCCGCTGATCGTGCCCGAGGAAATCGTCGCCCAGCTGATGGAAGACGCCGGCAAGGGCGCCAACGCGGTGCTGACCGTCGACCTGGAAAGCCAGACCATCAGCCGGCCGGACGGCGAAAAGGTGCCGTTCCAGATCGACCCGTTCCGCAAGCATTGCCTGATCAACGGCCTCGATGACATCGCCCTGACGCTCGAGAAGGGCAAGTCGATCGAAAGCTACGAAGACGGCCTGAAGCTGAGCCAGCCCTGGCTGGCGCCGGCGGTATAGGCACCGAGACGCGGCACTACCCCCACCCCAACCCTCCCCCGCAAAATGCGGGAGAGGGTTGGGGTGGGGGTGTCTCAGACGAAATGAAGGATTGGGAGCGAGAAACGTGAGCGCGAACAAGAAGCTGCTGGTACTGCCCGGCGACGGCATCGGACCCGAGGTGATGGACGAGGTCGAGCGCGTCGTCGAATGGCTCGATAAGAAGCGCCGCGTGACCTTTTCGGTCGAGCGCGGCCTGGTCGGCGGCGCCGCCTACGACGCCGACGGCACGCCGCTGACCGATGCGACCATGGAAAAAGCCCAGGGTGCCGACGCCGTGCTACTGGGCGCGGTCGGCGGTCCGAAATGGGAAACGCTGCCGTTCGAGCACCGCCCGGAACGTGGCCTCTTGCGCCTGCGCAAGGAGATGGCGCTGTTCGCCAACCTGCGTCCGGCCCAGGTGTTCGCCCCGCTGGTCGATGCCTCCAGCCTGAAGCCGGAGCTGGTGCGCGGGCTCGACATCATGATCCTGCGCGAGCTGACCGGCGGCGTCTATTTCGGCGAGCCGCGCGGCATCGAGACGCTGTCCGACGGCCAGAAGCGCGGCTTCAACACCCAGAGCTACACGACCAGCGAGATCGAGCGCGTCGCCCGCGTGGGCTTCGAGCTGGCGCGCAAGCGCGGCAACAAACTCTGTTCGGTCGAGAAGGCCAACGTCATGGAGTCGGGCGTGCTGTGGCGCGAGGTCGTCCAGGCACTGGGCGACAAGGACTATCCCGACGTCCAGCTGTCGCACATGTACGCCGACAATTGCGCGATGCAGCTGGTGCGCGCGCCCAAGCAGTTCGACGTGATCGTCACCGACAATCTGTTCGGCGATATCCTGAGCGACTGCGCGGCCATGTTGACCGGGTCGCTCGGCATGCTGCCGTCGGCCTCGCTGGGAGCCGCCGACGAGAGCGGCCGGCGCAAGGCGCTCTACGAGCCGGTCCATGGCTCGGCACCAGACATCGCGGGCCAGGGCAAGGCCAACCCGCTGGCGACATTGCTCAGCTTCGCCATGATGCTGCGCTATTCGTTCGACATGGACGAGGATGCGAAGCTGATCGAACAGGGCGTCGAGAAACTACTCGCCCAGGGCGTGCGGACGCCGGACATCCGCTTGGAAGGAACGCCGACGGTCACGACCAAGGAAATGGGTAAAGCGCTGATCGCCGAGATGGAAATCCTCGCCCGCGACTAGGGACCAAGCAATAATCCGCTATCGGCCGCAAGAATTCGCGTGTGGCGCCATGGCAACGACGGACGGGCGGCCTGTATAACAGGGCGCCCGTCTTGTTGTGCCTCGCGTTCCAAGACGCTACAAACCAGTGACAGTTTGAAATAATAACAAACGTCGTTGGGGGGATTTTCATGCGCGCTGTCATCGCCGGGGTCGGCATCTCGTTGGCCGTGCTATCGGGCGCTGCCCAGGCCCAGAGCAGCCAGTTTTCCAATATCGTCGTGGTCGGCGACAGCGTGTCGGACAACGGCAATATTCCGAAGGATTTCGGGACGCAGACCGCGCTCGCCTCGGTCTTCCCGTTCTCGCCGCCCTATTTCGGCAATCGGTTCAGCAACGGACCGGTCTATGCCGAATATCTGAACGGCCTCTTGGGCGTGAAGACACCGCTGGTTGACGTCGCGCTCGGCGGCGCCTTCACCGGCGTCGGCAATATCTCACCGAGCATCATCGTGCCCGCGGGCCAGGGCGGCATGGCGAACGAGATCGACAGCCTGGTCGCATCCGGCACCCGGGCGACGAGCCGCAGCCTCTATGTCGTGTTCGGCGGTGCCAATGACTATTTCGGCTTCCTCGGCGGCAGCGTGGCCACGCCCGGCCTGTCGGCCGCGCAGGTCACCAATCTGGTCAATGCCCAGGTGCAGACGACCGTCGCCAATCTGGTGACGGACGTGACCCGGCTCTACGGCCTGGGTGCCCGCTATTTCGTCGTCCCGAACCTGCAGGATCTGGGCAACACGCCGTCCTACAACACCAGCGGCGAGAAGGCGATCGCGAGCCAGATCAGCGTCGCCCACAACCAGGCGCTCCAGGCCGCGATGGCGACGCTGTCCCGGCAGCTGCATGTCACGGTCGTGATGCCCGACGCCTATACGGCCGACCAGAATATCGAAGCCAATCCGGCCAAGTTCGGCTTTACCAACGTCACGACCCAGTGCAAGGCCGGCACGACCGGCCTGTCGGGCGCGGTCTGCGCCACGCCCTCGACATATCGCTATTGGGACGGCGTACACCCGACCGCCGCGGCCCATATTCTGATCGCCGAGGATTTCGTCTCGACCATCAACGGCCCGACCGCGATCGGGGCCCAGGGCGAACTGGGCATCATCGCGATCCAGAGCACGTTCGACGCCATCACCAGCCGCACCCAGGCACTGCGCGACGGAGCGTCGGGCCTGATCGTCAGCGACATCAACGGCCAGAGCGGCGGCTCCGACAATCCGGACAAACCACTCGCCGGCTTCGTCAGCGGCAGCTATGGCTGGGGCTCGCGCGACGACCGGTCGAGCGCCGTGGGCTTCGACTACACGACCAAGAACATCTATGGCGGCCTGGATTATCGCGTCACGCCGAACCTGATCCTGGGCGCGCTGTTCGGCTATGGCACGACCGACGGCACGCTCAAGCACTCGAACGGCGCCGCCGACTTCGACTCCTACCAGGGCGCCGTCTACGCGACCTATTTCAGCGGCGGCTTCTACGCCACGCTGGGTGCGACCTATGTCGGCAACGACTGGACCAAGATCGAGCGCAATACCTTCGTCGTCGGCGGCACGACCCAGGCCACGACCAAGGGCCAGACCGGCGGCGTCAAGCTCGAGACCGGCTATGCCTTCAATGTCGCTGGCTTCAACGTCGGCCCCGTCGGCGAAGTGCGCTGGGCCAACATCGGCATCGGCGGCTATAGCGAGAGCGGGGCCCCGGGCCTGAACCAGCAGATCGACGAGCAGAACTTCCAGACCCTGATCGGCTCGTTCGGCGGCCAGGTCTCGTTCCAGACCGATCTCGGCGGCTTCGCGCTGACGCCGCACCTGCGGGTGACCTACGATCACGAGTTCAAGGACCAGAACCGCACGATCAATACCCGCCTGGTGACGGAACCCCTCCTGACGGTCTCGACCTTGCTCGACAACCCGGGCCAGGATTCAGTCCGGCTCGGCGGCGGCGTCAACGTGGCGCTGGGTAACAGCCTGACCGCGCAGATCGACTTCAACGCGACGGCGGCCCGTAGCGACGGCAACGACTATCAGGCGCTCGCCAAGCTGCGCTTCACCTTCTGACCGCAGCGATCCGACGAGGCGAAACGGCCGCCGGATCGCTCCGGCGGCCGTTGCTCTTCAGCGTCCGGTCCGGTTCGGCCGATAGCCGGCGCCTTTGACATCCCGCTCGCACAGATAGGCGCCCGATTTGGTCGATCCGTAACGATCCTGGCCGCGGTAGTAGAAAATACGCGTCTCCAGATCGACCCAGACCACGACCTGCCCCGGGCAATGCTCCTCGGCGGCCGCCCGGGTCGCAAACCGGGTGTCGTCGGCAGCGGCCGCGGCTATGGCGGCCAGCGGCAGAAAGCCCGCCAAGCCGAATGTCCGCAATTTCCGGAAGGTGCGTCCTTTCATAGGAAGCCTCCGAGCCAATGGCTACCGTCCTACCCCCGCCGCCGCCAGATGCGCGCCCAGCCGTCCGATGAGGAACAGCCCCAGCATCCGATAGTCGCTGATCAGCGACCAGAACGGATGGCCGAACGTCTCCGGCCGATTATGCTCGACGCCGTAGTGAGCGGTCCAGGCGAAGCCGTAGCCGATCAGCGGCGACGCCAGCACCCAGAGCCAGTCGCCGGTTGCGATCGCCAGCACGACCGCGCCCAGCGCCAGCAGGCTGCCGCAATAATGCATCGCGCGGGTTTCAGGCTTGCGGTGCGCAAGCAAGTAACGGTGCCAGAAGGCGGCATAGTCGAGCGCCCCATGGGTCTTGGTCAGATCGGCCATGTTTCCTCACATCTTGTTTCGATCGGACGAGGCGCGTCTAGTGTTGCGCTGTTTTTCATCAAGGTCGAGGAAATCATCATGGGCTATCGGGTTGCCGTCGTGGGCGCTACCGGCAATGTCGGCCGTGAACTCCTGACCACCCTGCACGAGCGGGAATTTCCGATCGACGACATCGTGGCGCTCGCGTCCACCCGGTCGATCGGGTCCGAGGTGTCCTGGGGCGACGACGACGTGCTGAAGGTCCAGGCCCTGGATACCTTCAGCTTCAAGGGCATCGACATCGCCCTGTTCTCGCCCGGTGCCAAGATCTCCGCCATCCACGCGCCGCGCGCGGCTGCCGCCGGCACCATCGTGATCGACAATACGTCGGAATTCCGCATGGACCCGGACGTGCCGCTGGTCGTGCCCGAGGTCAATCCGCAGGCGATCGGGCGCTATACCAAGCGCAATATCATCGCCAACCCGAACTGCTCGACCATCCAGATGGTGGTGGCGCTGAAGCCGCTGCACGACATCGCCAAGATCAAGCGCGTGGTCGTGGCGACGTACCAGTCGGTCTCGGGCAAGGGCAAGGAGGCGATGGACGAACTGTTCGTGCAGACCCGCGCCATCTATGTGAACGACCCGATCAAGCCGGAACAATTCACCAAGCGGATCGCCTTCAACGTCATTCCGCATATCGACAGCTTCATGGACGACGGTTCGACCCGCGAAGAATGGAAGATGGTGGTCGAGACCCGCAAGATCCTGGATCCCGAGATCGCGGTCAGCGCCACCTGCGTGCGCGTGCCGGTGTTCATCGGCCATGCCGAGGCGATCAATATCGAGTTCGACAACCCGATCTCGGTCGAGCGCGCCCGCAACGCGCTGAAGGCGGCCCCGGGCGTGACCGTGATCGACCATCACGTCGATGAAGGCTATGTCACGCCGCAGGAATGCGCCGGCGAGGATGCCGTGTTCGTCAGCCGCATCCGCAAGGACCCGACCGTCAAGCACGGCTTGTCGATCTGGGTCGTCGCCGACAATCTGCGCAAGGGCGCGGCCTTGAACGCGGTGCAGATCGCGGAATTGCTGGACCGGGATTACCTGGCGCCAGCCGCGAAGAAGAAGCTCGCGAACTAACGTCGCTTCGAGGCCCCTCCTCCCGCAGTTTGCGGGGGAGGGCTGGGGTGGGGGGTCTATCCGCGCTTCTCGTGTAGGTATCGACCTCCATCGCAAGTGGCCTCTGAGAGGCGGAATTGGAGTTGACCTCCAATGTTCACCATCCGGCCATGCGAGCGGCTTCGATTACCTCGGGTATCTCCTTGATATCTCACTCATTTTCACCCCGAAACCCGGCCGCAATTTCATCCGGCAATGGCGCATCGAAATCGGCGCCAATTTCACCTTGGCCCCCGAAAAGACCGAGTGGGCGGCCAGGCCCCGCCACCCGCTCCGCCACGAACAGCTCCGTCGGTGCCACCATTTCGTCCTGCGCCGCGATCAGCTGGATCTCGCGCTCGCCCCGCGCGTGGGTTTCCTTCAGCACCGCATAGATCGCCGAGGCCGCGGCCGACAGCGCCGCGGCCGGGTCGCCGTCGGTCTTCAGCCAGTGGGCCAGGAACAGGGCCGCGACCGCATCGCCGGAGCCGTTGACCGAGATCGGCAGCAGCGGTGTCGCCACGCGCCAGACACCGGCGGCTGTGGAGACCAGCAGCTCGATATGGTCCGCGGGCGCGTCGGGGCGAACCAGGCTGGTCAGCAGCACGACCTTCGGCCCGAGCGCCCGCGCCGCGGCCGCGGCCGCGAGCGCATCGGGCAGATCCCGGATGGTCCGGCCGGTCAGATATTCCAGCTCGAACTGGTTGGGCGTGATGATGTCGGCCATCGGCACCGCCTGGTCGCGGAAGAATTCCGGCAGGCCCGGCCGCACGTAGAAGCCGCCGTCGATATCGCCCATGACCGGGTCGCAGACCCAGATCGCGGTCGGGTTGGCCGCCCGCACCCGCGCCACCGTCTCCAGCACGACCGCGCCGAGCGCCGGATCGCCCATGTAGCCGGTCAGCACCGCGCGGCACCGGGCCAACGCGCCGCGGTCGGCCATGCCCTCGATCAGCTCGGCAATTTGCGCAGGCTCGAACACCGAACCGCGCCACTGGCCGTAGCCGGTGTGGTTGGAGAACTGGACCGTATTGACCGCCCAGGTCTCGAACCCCAGCCGCTGCAACGGAAACACCGCGGCGGCGTTTCCGACATGGCCATAACTGACCCAGGACTGGATCGACAGGATGCCGTCCAAATGATGCTCCTTTCGCAACCGCAACACTCGCGCGGCATCGTAGGCGCCTGTATCCTGGAGCGAAAGCCGATCCCGCGGGATCGGCTTTCGCTCGGACGTTATTGACCTGGAGCGATTTCTTATCGCTCGGATTTCACCCGAGCGGAAAGCGCTCCGGGTGCAGGCCATCAAGAAAAGATCTGTTTGGGAGAGGACCATATGCCGACCGAACCGCGCCCCCGCCGCAGCGTGCTCTATATGCCCGGATCGAACCCCCGCGCGCTGGAAAAGGCCCGGGGCCTGGCCGCCGACGCACTGATCTTCGATCTGGAAGACGCGGTCTCGCCCGATGCCAAGACGGCCGCGCGCGGCATCATCGCCGATGCGGTCGCGGCCGGCGGCTATGGCAAGCGCGAGCTGATCCTGCGCACCAACGGGCTCGACACGGCCTGGGGCCATGACGATCTGGCCGCGGCGGCCAGGATGGCGATCCATGGCGTGCTGCTGCCCAAGGTCGAGAGCGCCGCCACCGTGCGCCAGGCCGCGGCCATCCTGGACAAGGCCGGTGCCGCGCCGGAACTCGCGATCTGGTGCATGATGGAAACGCCGATGGGCATGCTGCATGCCGAGGAGATCGCGGCCAGCCATCCGCGCCTGGCCGGCTTCGTCATGGGCACGTCGGACCTGGCGAACGATCTGCATGCCCGCCATACCCGCGACCGGCTGCCGATGCTGACCGGCCTCAGCCTGTGCCTGCTGGCGGCGCGCGCCTATGGGCTGGTCGCCCTCGACGGCGTCTATCTGGACCTGGCCGATGACGAGGGCTTCGCCCATTCCTGCCGCCAGGGCGTCGAGCTGGGCTTCGACGGCAAGACCCTGATCCATCCCAAGACCATCGCCGCCGCCAACGAGGCGTTCGGGCCGTCCCTCGCCGAGATCGAGCAGGCCAGAAAGCAGATCGCCGGGTTCGAGGCCGCCCAGGCAGAAGGCAAGGGCGTGGTCCTGGTCGACGGCAAGCTGGTCGAGAACCTGCACGTCGCCAGCGCCAAACGGCTGTTGGCGCTGGTCGCGCGCATCGCCGAACTGGAGGCCGGCGCGTGAGCGCGCTCAAGACCAATCCCGGAAATTTCTTCGAGGATTTCCGGGTCGGCCTACTGATCGAGCACGCGACGCCGCGCACGATCACGACCGGCGACGTGGCGCTCCATGTCGCCCTGACCGGATCGCGCTTCGCGCTGGCCTGCGCCGAGCCGTTCGCCCATAGCCTGGGCTTTCCGGAATCGCCGATCGACGATTGGCTGCTGTTCCATCTGGTGTTCGGCAAGACCGTGCCGGACATCTCGCTGAACGCGGTCGCCAATCTGGGCTATGCCGCCGGGCGGTTCCTGGCGCCGGCCTATGTCGGCGATACGGTGTCGGCGGTGTCGGAGGTGATCGGGCTCAAGGAGAATTCGAACGGCGAGACCGGCACGGTCTATGTCCGCTCGATCGGCCAGAACCAGTTGGGCGAGACCGTGCTCGACTATGTCCGCTGGGTCATGGTGCGCAAACGCGACAAGGCGAGCCCCGCGCCCGCACCGCACGTGCCGAGCCTGCCGGACGCGGTGCCGGTCGAGGCGCTGGCGATCCCGGACGGGCTGGTGCTGGAGGCCTATGACGACGGCCGCGCCGGCTCGCCGTTTCGCTGGGACGATTATGCCGCGGGCGAAAAGATCGACCATGTCGACGGCATGACGATCGAAGAGGCCGAGCATCAGCTGGCGACCCGGCTCTACCAGAACAATGCCAAGGTGCATTTCAACCAATTCGAACAGGCTCAGGGCCGGTTCGGCCGCCGGCTGATCTATGGCGGCCACGTCATCAGCCTGGCGCGCGCGCTGAGCTTCAACGGCCTGGGCAACGCCTTCAAGATCGCCGGCCTGAACGGCGGGCGGCATGTGGCGCCCTGCTTCGCCGGCGATACGGTCTATGCCTGGACCGAAGTGGTCGCGGCCGAACCGGCGCCCGGACGGACGGATCTGGGCGCGCTCCGGCTGCGGACCATTGCGGTCAAGAACCGGACCGCGGCGGATTTCCCCGGGCGGATCGACGGCGGCTATGACCCCGCCGTCATCCTGGAGCTGGATTATTGGGCGCTGATGCCGCGCTGAGCGGAGGTTACCGCCAGAAGCCCTCGACCCAGACATGGCCGCCGGGACGCGGGTCCCAATGGCCGGCGATCCATTCGTGGCGGGCGCGGGGCGGCCGGACGTAGCGGCCGTGGACCCAGCGATAGCCGTGGCCGTCCCACTTCCAGAAGCCCGGACGCCAGGCCGCCGGGAATGGCGGCGGCGGCGGCACGGCTTCGACACGCACCGGCGGCGGCTCGGCGGGCACGATCACCAGATGCGGGGGCGGCGGCGCGTAGCCCTGCGGCGGCGGGGGTGGATAGCCCTGCGCCAGGGCCGGCAGGCCCGTAGAGAGACCGGAAAGCAGAAGGGCGGCCGTAAAGGCTGCCCGCGGCATGTACTTCATCACGATGAATGAGACCTCATGGGGGGTGACCGCAACACGAGCTTTTACGAGGGCTGGGCGCGTTTCGTCCCTCATGTCGCGTCGCCCGTGACCCGAGGCGCGGCGATTCCCGATCCCTTCCCGCCCGCCGGAATGCCGGAATTCGAACGCAGCAATCTCCGAACAATTGTTGCGCGCCCCGCTATGGGGCGTGCTAAATCAGGCCCAGGCGCCGCCTCATGGCGCCCCCGGGCGATTGACTTGGTCCGGACCCCGCTCTATGTCTCGCTGCAGTGCGTCAAGCGCCGATTCTCCGCGCTAGAGGCCTCTGAAGGCTAGATTTTTCGAGGCGTTCCCATGCCGATCGCAAACCGCCCCTTGTCGCCTCACCTGCAGGTGTACAATCCGCAGCTCACATCCGTTCTGTCGATCAGCCACCGCGCCACGGGCGTCGCGCTCAGTGCCGGCACGCTGTATCTGGTCTGGCAGCTGCTGGCCGCGGCGAGCGGCGCCGACGCCTATGAGATCTTCCAACGCTTCGCCGGCTCATGGCTGGGGCTTCTGGTGCTGTTCGGCTGGTCGGTCTCGCTGTTCTATCATCTGCTGAACGGCATCCGGCATCTGTGCTGGGACGCGGGCTTTGGCTTCACGCTGGACGCGACCTACAAATCCGGCCGCCTGGTGCTGATCGGCACCGCGGTCCTGACCGTGGTCGCCTGGGTCGCCGGCATCGCCGCCTGGGGGGGCAAATAATGGCTGAAAAGATGCGTTCGCCGCTCGGCACCGCCTACGGCCTGGGCTCCGCCCGCGAAGGCGCCAAGGAATGGTGGTCGATGCGCCTGTCGTCGCTGGCGCTGATCCCGCTGACCTTGTGGTTCGTCGTATCGGTCATCGGTAATGTCGGCGCCGATTTCGAGACATTCGTCGCCTGGGTCGGCAGTCCGATCCCGGCGATCCTGCTGGTGATCATGATCGCCGTGACGTTTCATCACGCCGCCCATGGCCTGCAGGTCGTCATCGAAGACTACATCCATACCGAATGGCAGAAGCTGACCCTGCTGATCGCCGTGAAATTCGGCTGCGTCCTGTTGGCCGTCGCCGGCATGTTCGCCGTCGCGCGCATCGCGTTTGGGAGCTGAGGGGACCATGGCCCTGTCCTATAAGATCATCGATCATTCCTACGACGTGGTCGTCGTCGGCGCCGGCGGCGCGGGCTTGCGCGCCACCCTCGGCATGACGGCCGCAGGCTTGAAGACCGCCTGCATCACCAAGGTGTTCCCGACCCGCAGCCACACGGTCGCGGCCCAGGGCGGCATCTCGGCCGCGCTCGGCAACCTGGGCGACGACGATTGGCGCTGGCACATGTACGACACCGTCAAGGGGTCGGACTGGCTGGGCGACCAGGATGCGATCGAATATATGTGCCGCGAGGCGATCCCGGCGATCATCGAGCTCGAGCATTTCGGCGTGCCCTTCTCGCGCACGCCCGACGGCAAGATCTATCAGCGCCCGTTCGGCGGCCACACGACCGAATACGGCAAGGCGATGGCCAAGCGCGCCTGCGCCGCGGCCGACCGCACCGGCCATGCCATCATCCACACGCTGTATCAGCAGTGCCTGAAGCATAACGCCGAGTTCTTCGTCGAGTATTTCGCGCTCGACCTGATCATGGACGAAGGCGTGTGCCGGGGCGTCATGGCCTGGGACCTGGCCGAAGGCACGCTGCATCGCTTCCGCGCCCACGAGGTCGTGCTGGCGACCGGCGGCTATGGCCGTGCCTATTTCTCCTGCACCTCGGCGCATACCTGCACCGGCGACGGCAATGCCATGGCGCTCCGGGCGGGATTGCCGCTGCAGGACATGGAATTCATCCAGTTCCACCCGACCGGCATCTATGGCGCCGGCTGCCTCGTTACCGAAGGCGCGCGCGGCGAAGGCGGGTATCTCACCAATTCCGAGGGCGAGCGCTTCATGGAGCGCTATGCGCCGTCGGCCAAGGATCTGGCATCGCGCGACGTGGTCAGCCGCGCCATGACGCTTGAGATCCGCGAGGGCCGCGGCTGCGGGCCGGAAAAGGATCACATCATGCTCCATCTGGAGCATCTGGATCCGAAGGTGCTGCACGAGCGGCTGCCGGGCATCTCCGAGACGGCGAAGATCTTCGCCGGCGTGGACGTGACGCGCGAGCCGATCCCGATGCTGCCGACCGTGCATTACAACATGGGCGGCGTGCCGACGAACTATCACGGCGAGGTCGTCCAGCCGACCAAGGACAATCCGGACGCGGTCGTGCCCGGCCTGATGGCGATCGGCGAGGCGGCCTGCGTCTCGGTCCATGGCGCCAACCGCTTGGGCACCAACTCGCTGCTCGACCTGGTCGTATTCGGCCGGGCGGCCGCCCATCGCGCCGCCGAGCTGATCAAGCCGAACACCGCGCACAAGCGGCTGCCGGACAATGCCGGCGAAGAGGCGGTGGCGCGTCTGGACAAGATTCGCAACGCGTCGGGCAAGACCAAGCCGGCCGAGATCCGGCTTGCCATGCAGAAGACCATGCAGGCCAATTGCGCCGTGTTCCGCACGACCGACGTGCTGAACGAGGGCGTCACCAAGATCCACGAGATCGCCGACAAGATGGCCGACCTCTCGGTCACCGACCGTTCGATGATCTGGAACACCGATCTGGTCGAGGCGCTGGAGCTGGACAACCTCCTGTCCCAGGCGGTCGTGACCCTGCATTCCGCCGCCAATCGCCAGGAAAGCCGCGGCGCGCATGCGCAGGAGGATTTCCCGAACCGCGACGACAAGGAATGGATGAAGCACACGGTCGCGTGGCTCGATGAGAAGAACGCGGTCAAGATCGACTACCGGCCGGTGCATCTCTACACGCTGACCAACGAAATCGACGTGTTCCCGCCGAAGGCCCGCGTCTACTAGAAGGGACCATCTCCGATGGCTGAATTTTCACTGCCGGCGAATTCGAAGGTCAAGGAAGGCCGCGTGTTCAAGGCGCCGGCCGACGCCAAGCGCGTACGCTCGTTCAAGATCTATCGCTGGAGCCCGGACGACGGCCAGAACCCGTCGATCGACACCTACGAGATCGATCTGGACGCCTGCGGCCCGATGGTCCTGGACGCGCTGATCAAGATCAAGAACGAGACCGATACGACGCTGACCTTCCGCCGGTCCTGCCGCGAGGGCATCTGCGGCTCCTGCGCCATGAACATCGACGGCACCAACACGCTGGCGTGCCTGAAGCCGATCGAGGATTGCAAGGGCGACGTCAAGGTCTACCCGCTGCCGCATATGCCGGTGATCAAGGATCTGGTGCCGGACCTGACCCATGTCTATGCCCAGTATCAGTCGATCAAGCCGTACCTGCAGTCCGACAGCCAGCCGCCGACGCGCGAGCGCCTGCAGTCGGTCGAAGAGCGCGACAAGCTCGAGGGCCTGTGGGAATGCATCCTGTGCTTCTGCTGCTCGACCAGCTGCCCCAGCTATTGGTGGAACGGCGACCGCTACCTCGGCCCCGCCATCCTGCTGCAGGCCTATCGCTGGATCGCCGACAGCCGCGACGAGAAGACCGGCGAGCGCCTGGACGATCTGGAAGATCCGTTCAAGCTCTACCGCTGCCATACGATCATGAACTGTACCAAGACCTGCCCGAAGGGGTTGAATCCCGCGAAGGCGATCGGCGAGATCAAGAAGCTGATGGTGCAGCGCAAGTTCGCCTAACTTCCGCGCTGAGCGCCGGATGTGGAACGGGCCGGAGAGCGATCTCCGGCCCGTTTGCTATGGCACTTGCACAAAAATTATTGCCCAGTCTTGACGGCAGGCCGAGGCGGTGAAGCCGCTTTAGCGGCGGCTTGCTTCAGGCCTCTTTCGGCCCCCCCAAGGATCGATCCGGATCGATCACCTTCGCGGGGCGCCCGCCGCCGCCAAAGGCGGACGCGGCCGCCATAAAGCCTTCCAGACGACCCTCCATCGCGGCCATCCGCTTGTCGATATCGACGACGATCGTAGCAAGCTGTTCGAGTTTCTTGCCCTGACTGGAAATCCGGTCTTCCAGCAGGATGACTTTCTTGAGCGCTGCCAGCGCCTCGCCGATCGCGCTCAAGGTCGGGCGAAATGGGCGAGCGCCCGATCGAGCGCGGCGTCCGTTCGGTCCAACTGGGCCAACGTGCTCTCGTGCAGGGCATCGAAGCCATCGAGCAACTGACGCAATTCCCGCTCGATCGCCTGATCTTCGGGATCGTAACTGAGTGCGGCGCGCCTCACGAACTCGGCGACGGATAGCTTTCCGGCACGCGCGGCCCGCTGTTCGACCAGCTTCTTGTCACCCGGGGAAATCGGTACGATCAGCCGCTTGGTTGCCAGGCTCATTACCGCCTCCATCATGATCATCATCATATACATGATGCACCACATGGGCACCGTCAACGGGTAACATGGCGATTGCGTCAGGGCGCCGGCGCCCGCCGTGACAGCGCCAGCGAGATCCCGAGGCCGACCATCAGAGCACCCGATCCTCGCCGCAGGCGGCGCACGGCGGTACCGCCGCCGAGCCGGCCGCGCACCGCGGTGGCGCCGAAGGTGACCAGCACATCGACGGCGGTATTGAGCGCGACCGAGATGATGCCCAAGAGCATGAATTGCAGCGCGACGGATCCACGCGCCGGCTCGATGAATTGGGGGACGAACGCGAGGAAGAACGCCGCCGTCTTCGGGTTCGTCGCCTCGACGATCACGCCCTGGACGAAGGCACGCCGGGCACCGCTGGCGGTGGTTGTCGGGGTCTCGGCCGCCTGCCCGGCCGTTCGCCAGGTCTGCACGCCCAGCCAGACCAGATAGGCGGCACCGATCAGCTTCAGGATGGTGAACGCCGTGGCGCTGGCCATGACCAGCGCCGAGATTCCGACAGCGCCGGCCATGACATGGACCAGCCCGCCCAAGCCCGTCCCGAAGCTCGACGCCAGGCCCTCCAGCCGGCCACCGGCGAGCGCGCGTCCCGCGACATAGAAGATCCCCGGCCCCGGCGTCAGCGCCAGGATCCCGGCGACACTCAAAAACCAGATCAGATCTGACGGCATGCTCAACTTTTCCTCAGCCAGACTTCCTCGACTGAATGGCGCCGGCTCTTGCGCAGCACCAGGTTGGCGCGGCCGCGGGTCGGCGCGATGTTCTGGCGCAGGTTTTCCAGATTGATGTCGCGCCAGATCTCATGCGCGCGGGTCATCGCCTGTTCCTTCGGCATTTCGGCATAGAAGCGGAAATAAGCGCGCGGGTCGTTGAACGCGGTTTCGCGCAGCCGGGCGAAGCGCTCCAGGTACCAGCTTTCGAGCTGGTCCTCGGCCGCGTCGACATAGAGCGAGAAATCGAAGAAATCCGAGACGAACAGCCGCGCCGCCTTGGCGACCTGGCCGTCGCCGCCCTGCAGCACGTTCAACCCTTCCAGGATCAGGATGTCCGGCTGGTCGACGGTCTGGCAGCCGTCCGGCACGATGTCGTAGGTCTGATGCGAATAGGTCGGCACAGCGAGGTTCCGGCCGCCGGCCTTGAGGCGGGAGACGAAATCCAACAGGCGCTTGGTATCGTAGCTTTCCGGAAAGCCCTTGCGCCGCATCAGGCCGCGCTGCTCCAGCACCGCGTTCGGCAGCAGGAAGCCATCCGTGGTCACCAGATCGACCTTGGGATGGTTCGGCCAGCGCGACAGCAGCGCCTGCAGGATGCGCGCGGTCGTGCTCTTGCCGACCGCGACCGAGCCGGCGATGCCGATGATATAGGTCGAGGCGCGGATATCCTGGCCGAGGAAGCTCTCCTTGACCCGCTGCAGATCCTGGGTCGCCGAGACATGGAGATTGAGCAGGCGCGACAGCGGCAGATAGATCGCCTGCACCTCGTCGAGCGAGATCGCGTCATTGATGCCGCGCAGGCGGGCCAGATCCGCCTCGTCGAGCGTCAGCGGCGTCGACGAGCGGAGCTTGGCCCAGTCGGCACGGTCGAACCGGTCGTACGACCCGGGCGGCAACGCGTCGGGTGGGATCTGAACGGCGGCTATCGAGGACGACATCAAGCGAATGCTCGTGAACGCGGCAACAATCCGGTCATATTGCACCGCAAACGGGCGATTGTCCCGATTCATGTTTCCGGGCAGTAGAGCCGCTGTGCAACCCTCAGCCTGCCGCTTCGCGGGGCCCTCCCTCTTCCGCAGGCGGTAGAGGGTGAAGAAAGCTCCCTCTCTCGCATTTTGCGGCCGGGATGTTAGGGCCGGAGCGACCGTCTACCGCAGATTCAGCATCGAGACCGACCCGTCGCTGTCGATCTCGCGGATGGCATCGGCCAGCAGGCCGGCAATCGACAGGCGGCGGATCTTGATGCTGTGCGCCTCGTCGGCGGTCGGACGGATGCTGTCGGTCGCGATCAGCGCCTCCAGCTTCGAATTCTCGATCTTCTCGACGGCGCCCGGCGACAGCACCGCATGGGTGATGCAGGCGATCACCGACTTGGCGCCCTGATCCAGCAAGGCTGCGGCCGCGTTACACAGCGTGCCGGCCGTGTCGACGATATCGTCGATCATGACGCAATGCCGGCCTTCGACCTCGCCGATGATGTTCATGACCTCGGACACGCCGGCCTGCGGGCGGCGCTTGTCGATGATCGCCAGATCCTGCGGCTTGCGGCCGGGGCCGGCGTCGCTCGCGAGCTTGCCCAGGAGGCGCCGGGCGCGCACCACGCCGCCGATATCGGGCGAGACGATGGTGATGCCATCGACCGCCTTGCCCCACATGCGCTGAATTTCGGCGGCAAACAGCGGCACCGCTTCCAGGTGATCCAGCGGAATGTCGAAGAAGCCCTGGATCTGGCCGGCATGCAGATCGAGCGTCAGCACCCGGTCGACGCCCGAGGCCGCGATCATATTGGCCGCGAGCTTCGCCGAAATGGGCGTGCGCGAGCCGGTCTTGCGGTCCTGGCGGGCATAGCCGAAGTAGGGAATGACCGCGGTGATCTGGCGGGCCGAACTGCGCTTCAGCGTGTCGGCCAGGATCAACAGTTCCATCAGATTGTCGCTGGTCGGGCGCGATGTCGGCTGGACGATGTAGCAATCCTCGCCGCGCACATTCTCGTGGATCTCGGCGAACAGCTCCTGATCGGCGAAGCGTTTGATCACCGCCTCGACCGGCGGCAGGTCGAGCGCCTTCAGGATATCCCGACCGAGCTCGGGATTGGCGGTGCCGACAACGATCTTCATTTCGCTTCCTTTGGCGCGCCGGCGAGCGGCGTTGGGCGATCCCCAGGATCGGATCGGGTCGGACGATAGTGCGGTGCGGTATCGGGAGTCTCGATTGCCGTGCCGGCCGGGTGAATCCGTCGCAACGATAAGAGGCGAGCGCAGCGGTCGCCCGACTTCCTTCGCGATGAACCGGGTGGTGAAACTCTCAGTTGGGTGTGTTGCTTGCTTGTCGGTCGAGGATGCCGATATAGCATTGCCGGCCGGACGCTTCATCCCTCAGCAGGCCTGTCATGCGCGCCGGGAAGCATCCCTTACGCTTTCCAGCGGCGGGCCAGGGCGGCGATCGTCGGCAGGCTCGGCGCGAGGTTTCGGGCAAGAATGTCTTCATACGCGAAATGCGCGGTTCTGCCGCGCCAGGTCGGCGAGACGAGCGTACCCACCCAGGACACGGCAGCATCCGGTCGCCAGCGGGTCTTGGAGCGATCCGTACCGGTCGACAGGTTGAGAATCGCAAAGCCCCGCTCGATCGCCCATTTCATGATCTCGGCCATCAGCGTGGTCATGACGTTGTGGTTTGACCAGGCCGGATCGAAGCCCGAGTAATAGAGGTAGATCTCCCGCTCGAACTCGAATGCGATGCGCGTGGCGACCACGTCGCCGTCGACGAGGAGTTCGTATATGCGAAGTCGCCGTCGCAGGGCCGCCTGCTCGATCAGGTCGTTCAGGAACGCACGCGGCTTCCGGCGTTGAAATAGATCCGGATGCCTGGCGCCGGCCGGACTTGCCGCGCGGGCGGTGTGCAGCCTGAAAAACGTCGCCATCGCCGCGGGCACATCCGCGGGCCGGTCGGTGGTCCGCAACGTAAAAGCGTGCCCGTCCCGACTGAGCGATCTATAGCACTTCCGCAAGGCCTCCTTGGTATTCGGCGGGAAACGCGATCTCAATGCCTCCCAGCTGTCAGGCAACGGCAGGTAATGGTCCGGAACCTGATACACGCGCTCGAACGCAAATCCATGCGCGGTATAGTCGTCCGGGACAGCAGGGCCGAGCGCGCCGAACCATTCGACCCAATCCCAATCCTGGCGATGGGCATATAGATGCTCGATGATGGCGACGGTCGCCTCGAACTGGTTCGCCGGCGCGCAGATCAGGCCCCGCACTTCGGTGATGAAGGGGTCGGCACCGAGGAATTGAAGTTTCCGGACCCGCAACGGCCCCGATGCGGGCCGGTGGGTGAGCATCATCGGGGCGATCGCGACCAGCGCACCCTGTGCCGAGTAGACCGCGAAACTGTGAAATTCGTCGGACAGCGGCCGGCGATGCTCGCTCAGATGCTGCCACCACAGGAAGTTCCATAGCGGCATGGTGAACGGCACTCGCGGCGAGAGCGTTTTCTCGATCGCCTCCCACTGCGGCACGAGCGGTTTGAACGCGTCCGGATCCGCCAGACGTTCGACGCGCAGCATCAACGCACGGGAGCGCGCTGGACGGCGCCGGCGGAACGGGAAGCAGTCGGAAATTTTCTCGCCACGATCGGGACCTCCCGTCCAACGTCGAGACAAAGGTCCAGCGCTCACGCAAAAGAGCCGAGTAGACGGAAGCAGCTCCCCTGCAGGCTGCAACAGTTCACAAAAGAAGTAGCCATGACATTTTTGGGTTCGGCGATGCCGCCGTGCCTTCGAACCAAGCCCTTGACCTTCCCATGATGGCAAGCCCCATCTAACTCGGCGAACTGCGGACGAGTGAGATTGCCATGACGACTGCAACACAGGCCCAGCGCCTGTCCATTACCGGTATGACCTGCGCCTCCTGCGCCGGGCGGGTCGAACGTGCGCTGACCAGGGTGCCGGGCGTGGCCGCCGTCGCGGTCAATCTGGCGACCGAGCAGGCGCTGGTGACCGGCCCATCGGCCGCGGATACGCTGGTCGCGGCGGTCGAAAAGGCCGGCTATGGCGCGGTGCCGATCGCCGAGGAGGGGCCGGCCGCCCCGCCTGCCGGACATCGGGCGCTGCCGGTCATGCTTGCCGGCCTGCTGACAGCCCCCCTGCTGCTGCCCATGCTGCTGGCGCCGTTCGGGTTCGAGATCATGCTGCCGATCCCGCTGGCCCTGGCGCTGGCCGCCCCGGTCCAGTTCTGGCTCGGCCGGCATTTCTACCGATCGGCCTGGGCCGCACTCAGGGCCGGCGTCGGCAGCATGGACCAGTTGGTCGTGCTCGGTACCAATGCCGCCTGGGCTCTCAGCCTTTACGATCTCGCGACCGGCGCGCCCGAACTTTACCTGGAGCCGGCGGCCGCGATCGTCACCTTCGTGCTGGTCGGCAAATATCTGGAGGCGCGCGCCAAACGCCATACGCGCGACGCGGTGACGGCGCTGGCGGCCCTGCGCCCGGCGACCGCGCGGGTGATCGAGGACGGCAAAGAGATCGAACGGCCAATCGAGGCGCTGCGGCTGGGCGACCGGATCCGCGTGCGGCCGGGCGAGCGGCTGCCGGCCGACGGCCTCGTCCGCGCGGGCCGCGCCGGGCTGGACGAGGCGGTCCTGACCGGCGAGAGCCGGCCGATCGAGCGCGGACCCGGCGATGCGGTCGTCGCCGGCGCGCTCGACCTGGACGGCGCGCTCGACATCGAGGTCACGGCCCTCGGCCGCGATTCGGCGCTCGGCCGGATCCTGACCCAGGTCGAGACGGCGGAAGCGACCAAGGCGCCGGTTCAGCGCCTGGTCGACCGGGTCAGCGGCATCTTCGTGCCGGCGGTACTGGCGATCGGGCTCGCGACCATGCTCGGCTGGTCCCTGGCGGGCGCCGCTCCGGCCGTGGCGATCCTGCGCGGCGTCGCGGTCTGGGTCATCGCCTGCCCCTGCGCGCTCGGGCTTGCGACGCCGGCGGCCCTGGTCGCGGCCTTCGGCAGTGCCGCGCGCCACGGCATCCTGCTGAAAGACCCGGCGGCGCTCGAAGCCGCCCACCGCATCACGCTGGTCGCCTTCGACAAGACCGGCACGCTGACCGAGGGCAGGCCGGCCCTGACCGACATCGTCACTCTGGACGGCGACGAGGCGGCGGCCCTGCGCCTGGCCGCAGCCCTGCAGCGCGGCAGCGAACATCCGTTGGGACGCGCGCTGACCGCCGCACTCGTCGGACCGGCCCCGGACAGCACGGGATTCCGGGCGCTGCCGGGCGTCGGCGTCGAAGCCAGGATCGGCGGCGTCGCCTATGCGATCGGCACCGGCCGGCTGGTGACCGGCCCGATCCCGACCGTCCTGGCGGACGCCGCGGCGCGGCTGGCGGACAAGACCCTGTCCTGGCTGGTGCAGGACGGCGCGCCGATCGCGTTGTTCGCCTTTGCCGACCGGCTGCGCGACGGCGCCGTCGATGCGGTCGCGCGGCTGCAGGCGATGGGGATCGAGGTCGCGCTGCTGACCGGCGACACGGAGGGCAGCGCCCAGGCGGTCGCCCAGGCCACCGGCATCGCCCAGATGCGGGCCCGCCTGCTGCCGGCCGACAAGGGTGCCGAGATCGCCGCGTGGCAGAGCCAGGGCAGACAGGTCGCCATGGTCGGCGACGGCATCAACGATGCCCCGGCGCTGGCGCGCGCGGCGCTCGGCATCGCCATCGCCGACGGCACGGATATCGCGATCGCGGCGGCGGGGGCGTCGATCCGGGACGCGGGACGCGTGGCCGACCTGCTGGCGCTGTCGCGCGCCAGTTGGGCGGTGATCCGGCAGAATCTGGGCTGGGCCTTCGGCTTCAACCTGATCGGCATTCCGCTGGCGGCATCCGGGCTGTTGAGCCCGACGCTCGCCGCCGCGGCCATGGCCGGCAGCAGCGTCGCCGTGGTGACGAACGCGCTCAGGCTGACCCGGTGGAAGCCGGCCCGCTAATTGGCGGCGGGCTTCCGCTTCCCGCGCGGCTCGCGCAATCCGTGCAGGGTCAGAAGCGCGCAGGTGAACAGCAGCACCGCACCGGCCTGATGGGCGGCGGCGAGCGGTACCGGAACCATGAACAGCAGGGTCGAAATGCCGAGCGCCACCTGCAGGCAGGCAACCAGCATCAGGGCATTCAGCGGCGCCTTCACGGTGCGCGGTACGCATTGACCGCGAACCGCCAGCCAGAACGCCACGATGGCGCAGAAGCTGGTGGTGGCGAGCAGACGATGGTCGAACTGCACCGTCGCGATATTCTCGAACAGATTGCGCCACCAGGGATCGAGCTGCAGATATCCCGCCGGCACCAGGCGGCCGTCCATCAGTGGAAAGGTGTTGTATGTCAGGCCCGCCTTGAGGCCGGCGGTGAAGCCGCCGGCAATCATGGTGAGCGTCACCAGCGCCAGGATGCCGCGCGCGGCGCGGCGGAATTTGCGGACCCGATGGCCTTCGAGCCAGAGCGGCTCGCGCCGCAGGATGTCGGCCGCGATCCAGACGATATAGCCGTAGATCGCCACTGCCAGCATCAGATGCGCGGTCAGGCGATATTGGCTGACGCTGGTGCGGACCGCGAGGCCGCTTTCGACCATGTACCAGCCGAGCGCGCCCTGCAGCGCCACCAGGAATGGCACGGCGATCAGCTTGGGCACGTCGGCGCCCTTGACCCGGCCCTGGACCAGGAACACGACCAGCGGCAGGAGCGCCACCAGGCCGATCGTCCGACCCCACAGCCGATGCAGATATTCCCAGAAGAAGATGCCCTTGAATTCCTCGAGGCTCATGCCGCGATGGATTTCCCGGTATTCGGGGATCTGCTGGTATTTCTGGAACGCGTCGGCCCAGGCAGCCTCGCTGAGCGGGGGCAGCGTGCCGCTGAGCGGCTTCCATTCGGTGATCGACAGGCCGGACTCGGTCAGGCGCGTCACGCCGCCGATCACGACCATCAGCAGAATCATCACGGCCGTGGCGATCAGCCAATAGGCAACCACGCGATCCGTCGCCGCTTTGCGAGCCGGCATGGCGGTAACAGCGATGCTCAAGAGCCGCCCTCGATAAACTGTCCGATCCCGGAAAAACGGGATCTTATGTCCCACAGCGGCACATGCAAGCGCTTTATTGCAGTGCGGCGCCGCGACACATCCTTGCGTCCATCGCAAGGCTTACGGGGGCAGCGATACGCCCGAACGCATTAAAGGAGCATGAATCCGACCCGCGGCCCGAGGGTCCGACGCGTTTGCAGACCGATGCGGGGGGAATCTTCTGGCAGCGCAGCAAACCCTGCGCGCATAGTGACCGATCGCGATCCACGGCCCCGGCGGAGTGCGGCTGATGACTGTCCTCGAAGAACCTGACGAGAGCGAGACGCCGGTCCTCGGCCCCGGTTTCATGCTGTGGCAGGTCACCAACGGCTGGCAGCGCCTCATCCGCGCGGCGCTGGCCCCGACCGGCCTGACCTATGTCCAGATCGTGCTGCTGGCCGGTCTCAAGGATCAGCTGGCCGCTGGTGCCGCCGTCAGTCAGTCGGCCTTGGCCCAGGCGCTCGGCGCCGACCCGATGATGACTTCGCAGGTGCTCCGCACGCTGGAGACGGCCGGGCTCATCAAGCGCGAACGCAATCCGGCCGACACGCGCTCGCGCCTCTTGAGCCTGACCCCTGCCGGCAAGGCCCGGCTTGCGGACGCGCTGCCGCTGATCGCGGAAGTCGATCGGGAGTTCTTCGACGTCCTGGGCCGGCGCGAGGACAAGTTCCTGAAAGCGATGCGCCGGCTATGGCGCAAACAGCGGCTGGTCGGCCTCGCCCACGAGCCTCCGGAAAAGACCGCGGCAAAGCCCGAGCCGAAGCCAATTGCGCCGCCCAAAAAGAAACGGCCGGCGCGTCCCAAGACGGCACCGGCCGATTGAGCGAAAACGCGCAGGTTCAGAGCGTCATGAACCGCGCACGCGCGCCGCGCTCGATCGCGGAGGCAACCAGACGGTCGATGCCCAGGCGGTGTCGCAGCAGTTCCAAGATGCGCAGCTCTTCCTGGGTCGCCTCGCCATCGACCGCGACCACGTCGCAGGCAATCGCGTAGGCCGTTTCACGCAGTTTCGGCGGCAGGGCCTCGCGGATCTGCTTCAGACCGAGTTCCAGCCCGTCTTCCTGGCCGAGGAAATTGGCGCATTCTTCCAGCGTGACACCCAGCTTGGAATTGTCGTAGCCCCGGAAGACCGGCAGAAAGCTGACGACCTCGCCGATGATGCCCAATTCGGCGTCGGTCATGTCAGCATCGGCGGCGGAGACCAGGAACATCGTCTGGATCAGGGCCGCGTGATGATCGATCATGGAAACATGTCCTCCTGGCAGACAAAAACCCTACCGCCTGAATACGCGGCGATCATGACCGGAACAAGACACTTCTGGCGGCAACGGTTGCCGCCGGCTTTGCTGGTGGCAGCCCTGCTCGTGTCGTCGCCGGCAGCGGCGCAGGATTTCGACCCGGGCGCGATCCTGGCCAAGATCTTTCCGGCGATGCGCGATTTCCGGCGGGCGACCAAGCCGGAAATTACAGCCATCGAGGCCCGGCTCGACGCCGACGAGCAGGCCGGTGCCGATCGGAGCTGCCTGCGCCAGGCCGTGACCGAATTACGCTGGCACCTGAACTCGACCGCCGACGTGCCGGCGGCCGAGCGCGTCCGCGACCGGGTGCGCGCCCTTGCCGCAGCGCCGACGGTGCCCGCCGGCACCGTTCTGGACGCCGCCGGGAGCTACGGGCCCTGCGTCGAGGCATGGTTCTGGAAGCTCGGCGCATCGACCGATCGCTTCCTGACCGAGGGGGCGCCGCCCGCGACACCGCGCTTTCTGGATCGGATCAATGATCCGGCGCGATTGGACGCCTACCTGCGCGGGCTGCTGAATTCGGACCTGGAGCAGGACGGCATCGATCATCGTAAGGAATTGAACATTGCCAGCGCCGACCTGGTGCGCCTGGTGCTGCGCCGACGGCCGCTCGGCTATCCATGGCGCCCCGGCCTCGACGCCGTCGTCCTGCGTTTCATCGCCGACGCGCAGTCGCCGACGACCGGCTTCTTCGGCGAGCGCTATGGGACGATCGAGACCGCCGATCTCAGCATGACCTTCCATATGGCGCGATACAGGGACGGGGCCATCGGCCATTGGCCGCAATTGATCGATCACCTGATCGCGATCAAATCGAAGCAATATCCGCGCGGCTGGCTCGATGCCGACGGGATGACGAGCCACAATAACTATGATGTCGCGACCCTGTTCCGGCTCGGCTGGTCCCGGATCCGCCCTGACCAGCGCGCGGCCGTCGCGACCGAGATCGCCGGTCTGGTCGATTGGACGCTCGGCACCGCCCTAACGTCCGATGGTGGGTTGCGCACCCGCGCCGATGGGGAATCCTGGCCCGACGCGCTTTATTTCATCGCGGCCTTCCTGGACGAGGTCGGGTTCTTCGATCCGGCCAAACGCTACTGGACCGACCAGCCGCTGCCGGATGCGACCCGCGTTCGGGCGGGGTTGTTGGAGCAGGTGAAAAAGCTGCCGGCGGATGATCCGATGGGAAAGGCGGCGCTGGAGCGGCTGACGGTTCCGTAGCTGATGCCTGGTCTTGCCAAAGTCAGTGGCGCCGTCCATAGTGGCACTATGTTAAGAGTCGTCATCGATACCGATGTTCTCTTGTCCGCCTTCATCTCTCCAACAGGCGCATCTCGCGAACTCACGCTCGATGCATTGGATGGAAAATTCGCGCTGCTCCTGTCAACACCGTTGCTGGTGGAATACGAATCGGTGCTGCGTCGACCGCAGCATTTGAAGCGGGCTAAAGCGACCGATGCCGAAGTTACGGAAATCCTCGACGCTCTGGCGGGCGTTTGCGTACCGGTCGTGTTCGACTATCAATGGCGGCCGACTGGCGCTCATGCCGATGATGAGTTGGTGGTCGAAACGGCAATCAACGGACACGCGGACGCGCTCGCGACGTTCAATTTGAAAGATATGCGGGACACCGGCGCGCTATTCGGCTTCCACGCGCAGCGACCCGGCCCGCTCGTCAGGAGGATCAGAGCATGAGTAATGCAAAAATCCAGCTTCGGCTGCCGGAAGATATGAAAGATGCCGCTGTGCGGCAGGCTTCCGTCTCTGGGATCAGTCTGAACTTGTTCGTCGCCACGGCCGTTGCCGCTCGTGTTGGCGCTCAGGCCGAAGCCGAACGGTATTTTTCCGCACGAGGGTCGCGGACGACGCCCGCCCGCGCCAAGGCTTTGTTAAAGCGCCTCGGCTCTGCCGGCGAGTTGCGCGACGACGACCGGCTCGACGTGAGCGACGAAGTTTAACCCCTCCCGCCCGCCTTCAAGATCGCGCCGATCAGCCGCTGGGTCGCCAGCGCTTCGTCGCCGGACACGGTCGGGTCGCGGCCGCCGTCGACCGCATCCAGGAAATCGCGCCAGAGTTCGCGATGGGCGTCGTGCGGGAAATCCATCGTATTGGCGCCGGCGCCGGTCGGTCCTTCGGCGTCCAATCGCTCTTCCGTGCCGTCGAGCGCCGCGATGCGGAGCGAGCCGCCATGCAGCTGGGCGGACGCCTTGGTGCCGATGATCTCGATCCGTTCGGGCGCGCCCGGCATGAAGGCGGTCGTGGCCGTCATCGAGGCCGGGGCGCCGTTGGCCAAGCGCAGCAGTCCGCCGACGCAATCCTCCGTCTCCATCCGGTGCAGCGCCGTGGTCACGACCTGGGCCGCGACCACTTCGGTCACGTCGACCAGCGAGCGGAACAGATCGAGCGAATGGATCGCCTGGGTCAGGAGCACGCCGCCGCCGTCGCGCTCGAGCGTGCCGCGGCCCTCGACGTCGTAATAGCTCTGCGGCCGCCACCAGGGCACCGCGAGCGAGGCCGCCTCGATCGTGCCGAGGGCACCCTCGGCAATACGGGCCTTGAGCGCCAGGCTACCGGGACGGAAACGATGCTGCAGCACCACGCCCAGCCGACGCCCGGCCCTGCGCCCGGCCGCCACCAGCCGTTCGGCCCGCGCCAGCGTCGCGTCCAGCGGCTTTTCGACCAGCACGTGCTTGCCGGCGGCGAAGGCCTGCTCGGCGATTTCCAGATGCGCATTGGCCGGCGTCAGCACCAGCACGATCTGGACCGTGGGATCGGCCAGCACGGCGTCGAGATCGCCGCTGACCGGCGCGCCATAGTCCCGCGCGAAGGCCGTGCGCCGCGCCTCGGTCCGGCTGTAACCCCAGCGCAAGCTCACCCGATCGGCCAGATCGGCAAGGCTGCGGGCATGAGGCTGCACGGCGGAGCCCAGTCCAATGATGGCGACACCGAATTTAGGCATGAATAGGCTTCCTTACGGCTTCAGATGCTGGGCGGACGCTTGCGCCTCGAGCGCCAGGCGGCTGACGGTGAAGACATGGCGCTGGGACATGGCGCGCTCGGTCCGGTCGCGCACGTCGGCGGCGAAATTCCTGAAATAGCTGAGCGGGGCGGTGCTGCCGTCGATATGGCGCGTGCCGGTACGGTCGACCAGGAAGACGTGATCCGTGCCCGGCCGGCCGTCGATATCGACATATTTCCTGAGCTCGATCGTACCTTCGGTGCCGAGGATGGTCAGCCGCCCGTCGCCCCAGGTCGGTAGCCCGTCGGCGGTGAACCAATCGACCCGGATATAGCCGGTCGCCTGGTCGCTGCGCAGCAGGATTTCGCCGAAATCCTGGAAGTCCGGCGTTTCGGGATTGGCGAAATTGCCGATGGCGCTGGTCACGATCCGGGCGTCGGTCGAGCCGGTGAAATACAGGAACTGATCGATCTGGTGGGACGCGATATCGGCCAGGATGCCGCCGTAGCGCGCGGGATCGAAGAACCAGTCCGGCCGGATCGCCTTGTTCAGCCGGTGGGGACCCAGGCCCAGCGTTTGCACGACCCGACCGATGGCGCCCTCGGCTATCAGCCGGCCGGCGACCTCGGTCGCGGGCACGACGAACCGTTCGGAAAAGCAGATGGAGAAGATCCGCCCGGTCTCGCGCGCCACGCGCTCGACCTCGGCCAGCTGCGCCAGCGAGGTCACGCCGGGCTTATCGACCATGACGTCCTTGCCATGGCGCATCGCCGCCATCGCGATCGCCGCCCGCTCCGACGGCACGGCGGCGATGCAGATCACGTCGATCAAGGGATCTTCCAACAGGCGACGCCGATCGGCGACGAGCGCCACGTCCGGAAACCGCTCGCGGAACCCGGCCAGCACCTTGGGATCGCTCGTCGCCGGATCGTAGCCGACGCAGATGCCGCCCGCATCGAGCAAGCCGCCGACCAGATGATAGACATGGCGATGGTCCAGCCCGATCGCGGCGAAGCGGAGGGTCATTTGGCTTTGGCACCCCCGACTTCGTCGTCCCAGCGCCGGAAGGCTGCAACCAGGTCCTTCGGCTGCAGCGGCACTTCGACCGGCTGCTCGGCGATCAGCTTGTCGTAAAGCGGCCGGCCATATTCCTTGATCACGGCCTGGCTCTCGGCCGGCGCCATATCCAGGGTCACGCCCTTGACCGCCGGACCCGGATAGAAATAGCCCTTGTCGTAGGTCAGCGCCTGCTGCTCCGGCTTCAGCATGAAGGACATGAGCGCCAGCAGCACCGGGATCTTTTCCTCGGCCACGCCCTTGGGGATGCACATGAACTGCGCATCCGGCACCCAATGGGTCCCTTCGAGCGCAAACATCTCGACCTCTTTCGGCACGACTCCCAGCACGCGCGGATTGATATCCCAGCCGCAGGTGCTGACGATCATGTCGCGCGTGCCCTCGCCCAGTTCCTTCATCGTGCCGCCGGTGCCGGCCGGGTAATAGTCGATGCCCTTGTCGAGCTCCTTCAGCCACGCCCAGGTCTTGTCCCAGCCGTGGATCGGGTCCTTCGGATCCTTGTCGCCCAGGATGTAGGGAATGGCCATCAGGAAGGTCCAGCCGGGACCGGAATTGATCGGCCGGGCATAGGTGAAGCGGTTCGGATGCGCCTTGACCCAGGCCAGGAGATCGGCCGCGGTCTTGGGCACGTCCTTGACCCGTGCCGGCGCATATTCGAACAGCGGACCCGAGGGCGAGAACACCACCTCGACCCCTTGGTCGCGGCCGAAGTTCTTCTGCATCATCAGCGCGTGCGGGTGGTAGACGGCCTCGGGCTTCGGCAGATCGTTCGGATATTTCGAGAAGACCGGGATCCACAAGCCCTGTTCGACACCGTCGGACAGCGCGCCGGGGCCGGTCAGCACCAGGTCGATGTCGACATGGTTCGCGTCCTGCTGCGCCTTGATCTTGCCGGGCAGTTCCGGCGAGGGCGCCCGCGTGTAGGTGATGCGCGACACCAGCTTCGGGTTCTGCTCGCGAAACCGGTCGATGCCAACCTGGGTCAATTGCAGATCGCCCGCCACATCGATGATGTTGAGCGAGACCGGCGCGGACGGCAGCGTCAACACCTGGCCGAAGGCGCCCGACGCCTGCAGGGCCGCCAGCCCGGTGAAGCCGCCCAGCACCTGCCGCCGCGAAATACCGTCACCCATGTTCGTTCCTCCCCATGACCGGCGATCGACCCCGGTATTTTGTCGGTCGTCATATCATCAGACCTTTGCCCCAGCATCGGCTCGGTTGTGGGTCCAAGTCAACGGCGGGCATGGCAAATGTCGTCCGTCGCTTGGCAGGGCGGCCGCCGCCTTCTATCTTTCGCCCCGCCACCATGGAGAGAATGCTCGATGCCGGATCTGAACCCGAACGGCCTGCTGGCCCGTTTTCAGTTGCTGCTGCCGCTGATCGTCTCGAACGGCCTCAACCTGCTGGGCGCGATCGTCATCCTGTGCGTCGGCCTGTGGCTGGCCGGCCGGTGCCACAAGCTGGTCGTGCGGGCGCTCGGCAAGGCGCCGCATTTCGACGATATGCTGCAGAGCTTCTTCGGCAGCCTGGTGCGCTATCTGGTCCTGACGGTCACCGTGCTGGCGGTGCTGTCGCAATTCGGCATTCAGACGACCAGCCTGATCGCCGTCTTGGGCGCCGCCGGCCTGGCGGTCGGCCTGGCGCTGCAGGGCACGCTGTCGAACCTGGCGGCCGGCGTGATGCTGCTGATTTTCCGGCCGTTCCGGATCGGCCACAAGGTGCAGGTCGCCGGCATCACCGGCACGGTGATGGAACTGTCGCTGTTCTGGACCGAGCTGGTCACGGACGACAAGGTCCAGGTCATCGTCCCGAACGGCGGCGTCTGGGGCCAGGCGCTGCGCAATTACAGCCATTACCCCGCCCCGGCCCGCGCCGGCGAGGCGCGCTTCCGGGTGGCGGAGACGGTCGATCTGGAGGCGGCGCTGGCCAAGGTGCTGGCGATCGCCCAGGCCCATGGCCAGGTCCTGAAGGACCCGGCGCCCAGCGTCCTGGTCGACCGCACGACGGCGGACAATGCGCTGGAGATCGTGCTGGGTTTCTCGACAGCCGACGGGCAAACCGCCAAAGTAAGAAGCGACCTGATCCGCAGCGTTCATGGGGCCCTCATGCCGCCGAAGGACCCGCCGGCAGGCGCTTGAGCAAAGGGACGATGGCCAGGGACTTCCAGCAGGATATCGCCGCGATCGGCCGGATCGAAGCCGTGCCGACGATCCTCGACGTGGTCTGCCGGACGACCGGCATGGGCTTCGCCGCCGTCGCGCGGGTGACCGAGGATCGCTGGATCGCCTGCAGCGTCAAGGACGAGATTGCCTTCGGCTTGGCGCCGGGCGGTGAGCTGAAGGTCGAATCGACGATCTGCCACGAGATCCGGCAGAGCGGCGAAGCCGTCATCATCAATCACGTCGCCGAGGACGCCGTCTACCAGGGGCACCCCACGTCGGCGATGTACGGATTCCAAAGCTATATCTCGATGCCGATCATGCTGGCCGACGGTACGTTCTTCGGCACGTTATGCGCGATCGATCCCCGCCCTCACCGGCTGAACACGCCCGAGGTCGTTGGCATGTTCAAGCTGTTCGCCGAGCTGATCGCGTTCCATCTGGATGCACTCGACCGGCTGGCATCAAGCGAGGCCACGCTTCAGACGGAGCGCCAGGACGCCGTGCTGCGCGAACAGTTCATCGCCGTCTTGGGCCATGACCTGCGCAATCCCCTGGCCGCGATCGACGCCGGGACGACCCTGCTGCTGCAGGCGCCGCTCGATGAAAGGGCGCTGCAGACGGTCGGTCTGATGCAGCGCAGCGTCGCGCGGATGTTCGACCTGATCGACAATGTGCTCGATTTCGCCCGGGGACGCCTCGGCGGCGGCCTGGACCTCGACCGCACTGCCGATGCGCCGTTGGCGCATGTTCTGGAGCAGGTGGTTGCCGAATTCCAGGCCAGTGCCCCCGACCGGGTGATCGAGACGGCGTTCGCGTCGGACGTCATCCTCGATTGCGACCAAGGGCGGATCGCCCAGTTGTTTTCCAATCTTCTGGGCAATGCAATCGCCCACGGAGCGACCACCGCGCCGATCCGAACCGGCGCATCGACCGGTCCCGAAGGATTCGAGCTGTGGGTGGCCAATGCGGGAGACCCGATCGCTCCGGATATGATGGAGCGACTGTTCCGGCCGTTCTTCCGCGGCGAGAGTCGACCCAATCTGCACGGTCTCGGCCTGGGCCTGTACATCGCATCGGAGATCGCCACCGCCCATGGCGGTACGCTGACCGCATCATCGACCGCAGCCGAGACCCGCTTCGCTCTCCGGATACCGCTCGGATAGGTCAGTGTCCAACAGGGCGCCTACGCCTCCGGCCCGAGAAACAGTTTCGTCTCCTCGACCGCTTCCTTCAGCCCGACGCGCCTGATATCGACCCCTTCGGGAAAGGCGCCGTAGAGCCGCGACGGCATCATCGGATCGAGCAGGACGAACACGCCCTGATCGCCCGAGCGGCGAATGAGGCGGCCGAACGCCTGGCGCAGTTTCAGGCGGGTCAGCATGTCGTCATAGCCGCGCGAGCCGAAATCCGCCCGCCTTGCCTTGTGCAGGATGTCGGGCCGGGGCCAGGGCACGCGGTCGAACACGATGAGCCGCAAGGAACGGCCCGGCACATCGACGCCGTCGCGCACCGCGTCGGTGCCGAGCAGGCACGCATCCTCCTCGGCACGGAAGATATCGATCAGCGTGCCGACATCGACCGGATCGACATGCTGGGACAAAAGCTCGATCCCGGCGTCGTCGAGCGGCGCCAGGATGCGCTCGCGCACGGCCTTCAGCCGCGAGATCGCGGTGAACAGGCCGAGCCCGCCGCCGCCCGACGCCAGGAACAATTCGCGATAGGCGGCCGCCACCTGGTCCAGATCGTCCTTGCGCACATCGGTCACGACCAGGCAGCGCGTCTGGCTGGCATAATCGAATGGCGAGGGCACACGCGCCCGGATCGCCGGCGCCGGCATGTGGATGGCCCCGGTCCGCACCTCGGCCGCGTGCCAGTCGACGCCGGCGTCGCCGGTGCCGTCGGTCAAGGTCGCCGACGTGACGACGACGCCGTGGGCCGGCTGCACCACGGCCTTGGCGAACGGCAGGGTCGGGTCGATCCAATGGCGATGCAGCCCGACATCGACCTCGCGCCCGTCCTGGCGCGTGATCGACAGCCAATCGACCATGCCGTCCGGCGTCGCGTGCGGCAGATCTTTCAGCATCGAGCGCCAGGCACCCAGCGTCATGACCGCGCGCCGCTCCAGGCTGCGGATCGCCGCCTCGATCCGGGTACGGAGCGCCGTATCGAGACTTTCCGCTTCGTCGTCGAGCCGCTTCGCCAGGTATTTCACCAGCCGGTGCATCGGCGCTTCGAGCCCGGTCAGCGCCTGGTCGGCCTCGATCGCGGCATCCGCCAGCCCGTCGATCGCCGGATGCCGGTCGGTCTCCAGGTCGTAATTCGCCTCCGGCCGCTGGGCACGAGCCAGCACCTGCTGCCGCACGAGCGCCAGGAATTTCTCGACCGGATGGCGCGGCTCGCCTTCGGCCAGCCGCTGCTGCCAGCCGTCGCCGGGCAGGATGGCGGAGGAGACCAGGATCGCCTGCAGATCGTCGGCCGCGGCCTCGTCGCCGACGACCAGATCCTCGTAACGCCGGCGCATGCCGCGCGCGCGGCCGGCGCTGCCCTCGGCGCCCAGAATCCAGCGGCGCAGCTCGGCGGCCGAGAGCGCCGACAATTGGGCGGAAAAGGCGCTGTCCGCCGCCTCGAACAGATGATGGCCCTCGTCGAACACATAGCGCGTCGGCAGCACCGAATCCTCGAGCCCCCCCATCGCCGCCTGGATCAGCACCAACGCATGGTTGGCGACGACGATATCGGCCCGGCGCGCGCGCCGGATCGAATGCTCGATGAAGCAGCGCGAATAATGCGGGCAGCCCGAATAGATGCATTCGCCGCGGCGGTCGGCCAGGCCCAGGCTCTGCGCCCGGCCGATGATATCGACCAGCCATCCCGGGAAATCGCCGCCGATCAGCGCGCCGTCCTTGGTCGCCATGGCCCAGCGCGCCATCAGCCCGAGCCCGATCGCGTGGGCCGGATTACCGAGCACGGTCTGCGCCGCCTCCTCGAAATTCAGCAGACAGAGATAGTTCTCGCGACCCTTGCGGAGCACGACCTTGAGCGCTTTCTGCTTCGGGTCGGGATAGAGCCGGTCCAGTTCGTCGTCGATCTGGGTCTGCAGATTGCGGGTGAAGGTGGACACCCAGACCGGGCCCCCGTTGCGTTCGGCCCAGAGGCTGGCCGGCGCCAGATAGCCCAGGGTCTTGCCGACGCCGGTGCCGGCCTCGGCCAGCACCAGGTTCGGCTCGTCCGGCGATTGCTTCGGCGCGAAGGCGGCGCTGACGGCCGAGGCGTAATCCGCCTGCTGCGGCCGGGCCTCGGCGGTCGCCGCCCCCGCGCCGCCATGGCGCGAGCGGCCCTGGACCAGATCGGCCAGCCGCGTGCGCGCGTCGGCCGGATCGACCGCGTAGTGGCTGGGCGGATCGATCGGTCCCGCCTCCTCCCATTCCGGCAGGCGCGACCAGATGTCGAGCCCCGCGAGGCGACGCGGTCGGCCGGGCAAAGGGGCGGCACCCAGTGCCGCCAGGACCGACGGCCCCCAGGCCCAATCCCCGGCCATCATCAATTGCGCCAGCTCGGCCAGGATCGGCGTCGCCGCTCCGGCGATGCGGTCGAGCAGGATCGGCACGGCATCGGCCAGGCCCATGGCCTGGTCTTCCAGCGTGCCCGCACGACCCAGGCCCAGCACGTTCATCAGGCCGCGCGGCGTCGGCAGGCAGAATTGGCCGGGGCACGCGAAGGCGAACAGTTCGAGCGCGTCGAATGCGCGCAACTCCCGGAGGTCCAGCCGGCGGGCGGCCGCCCGTCCGTGGGTCAGGAGCGGCGCCTCTTCGCGCGCCCGGCGGGCCGCCGTTCGGATATCGATCGTATCGATCTCGCCATCGGCCGTAAGCCAGACGGCGCGCCGGGTGCCCAGCACCAACACGGGGATCTCCGGCGGCAGGATGCGGGGCGGCTTCAACGCGGCGGCGGGCGTGGGGACGGGATGCATGGTCGGGGCGACTATAGGACGGCGAAGGCCCCTTCCTGCAAGCCTCGGCATGCCCGGCATGGCGGAAATGTCGGTTCCCCTCGCCTGGCAAACCCGTTACATGGAGGAACGCTCGCACCCTCCCCCCGCGCCGGAATCATAAGGACGCTTCGCGTCATTCATTCAGCATGAACCATCGGCTGACCAGATACCTGGGCCCCGCCCTGACGCTCGGCCTGATAGGCGGCGCGATCCTGTTGCTATACCGGTCGTTGAGCGAAATGCACCTGCCGGAGCTGTGGCAGGATCTGCACGAGTTCAAGCTCGAAGCGATCCTGACCGCGGCCGGCTTGACCGTCGTCAGCCATCTGGCGCTCACGTCCTACGACTATATCGGTGTGCGCTACATCAAGCGGCACCTGGCCTATTGGCGCGTGGCGCTGGCTGCCTTCACCGCCTATTCGATCAGCCATTCGCTGGGTTTCGCCTCGGTCACCGGCACGACGATCCGCTACCGGCTGTATTCGCGCTGGGGCTTCGGCGCGGTCGAGGTCGCCCAGATCATGGCCATGGCCGGGGTGACCCTGTTCCTCGGCATGTTCCTGATCGGCGGCATCGCCATGCTGCTGGACGGCGGCCGGGTGCAGGACTGGTCCGACCTGCCGTCCTACAGCGTCAACGCGCTGGGCGCGCTGTGCCTGACGCTGGTCGCGGCCTATGGCACGGTGGGATATTGGCGCAAGGAACCGCTCAGCCTCTGGGGCTTCCAGCTGCGCGTGCCCAGCCCAGGCTTCGCCGGTATCCAGATCGCCGTCTCCGGCATCGACTGGCTGCTGGTCGCGAGCGTGCTCTATGTGCTGCTGCCGCAGAACGACGTGTTCAATTTCGCGACCTTCCTCGGCGTGTTCGTGCTGGCCTATTTCCTCGGCATCATCTCGAACGTGCCGGGCGGTCTGGGCGTGTTCGAGGCCGTCATCCTGAAAAGCCTGCACGGATCGGTGCCGCCCGAGGCGGTGCTGTCGTCGCTGCTGGTCTATCGCGGCGTCTATCACTTGCTGCCGCTGATGATCGGTGGTGTGATTTTCCTGGTGAACGAGTGGAAGCGCTCGCAGGAGCGGGCGCAACGACGCGGGCTCGCCGAAAGATCCTGAAGGCCCCCGAGGGTATCGAACATGTGTCGCTGGCTCACCTATAGCGGACGGCCGATCTATCTGGAAAAACTGCTGTTCGAGCCGGTGAACTCGCTGATCCAGCAAAGCCTGCACGCGCGCAAGGCGCGGGTCGCGACCAACGGCGACGGGTTCGGGCTCGGCTGGTACGGCGATCGGGAACTGCCCGGCACCTATCACGAGACCCTGCCGGCCTGGAACGACCGCAATCTGAAAAGCCTGTCGCACCAGCTCCAGGCGCCGCTGTTCTTCGCCCATGTCCGCGCCTCGACCGGCACGGCCACCAGCCGGGCCAATTGCCATCCCTTCACCCAGGGCCGCTGGCTGTTCATGCACAACGGCCAGATCGGCGGCTACGACCGCATCCGGCGCGCGCTCGAGGCCCTGATCCCGGACGAGCTCTACCATTGCCGCCAGGGCACGACCGACAGCGAGCTGTTCTTCTATCTGCTGTTCCGCCACGGGCTGGAGGACGATCCGGCACGGGCGCTGGCGGCGACGGTGCGCACCGTGCTGGAGATCATGGCACGCCATGACGTGACCGAGGCGTTCCGCATGACGGCGTCGCTGAGCGACGGCAAGCGGACCTGGGCCGTGCGCTTCGCGACCGACCCGGAGCCGCCGTCGCTCTATTACGGCTGCGAGACCGACGGGCTGATCATCGTGTCGGAACCGCTCGACATGATCGCCGACCATTGGAACCGCGTGCCGGCCGGCCATCTGCTGACCGTGGAGGGTCCGTGCCAGGTGGCACTGTCGCCGTTCGAGGTGGCTTGAGCTTTTCAACCCTCTACCGCTCGCGGTAGAGGGACGCTTTTCTACAGTGCGTTATGCGCGAAGGCCCAATAGAGCTCCCGCGCCTGGGCGGCCATCGGGCCGGGGCCCAGGTCGCGCTGCTCGTACCGCGTCACGGGCTGAACCTTGCCGTAATTGCCGGTCGCGAAGACCTCGTCCGCGTCCTGCAGATCCTCGAGCGTCAGGACACGTTCCTGCACCTCGACATGGGCGTGACGCAGCAGCCGCACGACGCGTTGGCGGGTGATGCCGTTCAGAAACGTGCCGTTCGGCTCCGGCGTCACGACCACGCCGTCCTTGGCGATGAACAGGTTGGCCGACGCGAATTCGGCGACATGGCCCAGCGGATCGAGCATCACGGCATTGTCGAAGCCCCTGAGGGCGACCTCGGCGATCGCGCGGCCGCTGTGCGGATAATGGCAGGCGGCCTTGGCATCGGTCGGTGCGGTTTCGGGCGAGGGCCGACGAAAGCGCGACAGGCCGGCCGAGAAGCCGTCGGCCGACGGCATGGGCTTGTCATAGACCGAAATCGCGAAACGCGTGCTGTCGGGATCGCCGCCGATGAAGCCTTCCTCGGCCCAGAACATCGGACGGATATACAGGGCCGCGTCCTTGGCGAAATGGCCGACGCCCTCGCGCGCGATATCCTCGATCTCGCCCGGTGTCAGCATGGGCCCGAGTCCGAGCGCCTTCGCCGACGCGACCGCGCGCGCGCAATGACGGTCGAGATCCGGCGTCGTGCCTTCGAACGCCCGCGCGCCGTCGAAGACGAGCGACGCCAGCCACATGGCATGGCTCATCGGTCCGAGGATCGGCGGATTGCCGGATTGCCACTGCCCATCGATATAGGTCCAGGACGCCATGGGGCCCTCCCTCCCTGATTTCCTTGGGGACACTGTGCTTGGAAGATCTTGAACGGTCCGCAATCCTAGGCACGGTTCAGGCGAGGTGAAAAGGGGCGCCGCGATCTTGCCACGGGCGGCCCCCACGTTATTGATGCGACGCAGATCGCGACGTTCGAATCTTTCCATCCGGGCGGAAAGCGCGCTACCCTCGCAGCCCTCATGAAGACCGACCTGATTTTCCACATGTGCCGGCGCGACGAGTGGCAGGATGCCGCCCGAACCGCCTATCGCGGCTCGACCCAGGACGAAGCTGACGGCTTTATCCATTTTTCGACGGCCGAGCAGATCGTCGAAAGCGCCGCGCGCCATCGCGCCGGCCAGGATGGCCTGGTGCTGATCGCCGTCGACCCGGCGGCATTGGGCCCCGCGCTGAGATGGGAGCCGGCGCGCTCCGGCGCGCTGTTTCCGCATCTGCATGGTCCCTTGCCGCTGACCGCCGTCAGCTGGGTGCGCGACCTGCCGCTCGGTGCCGACGGCCAGCACGTGTTTCCGCCGCTGACCCGTCCGGGCGAGCAGCCCTGATGGCGCTGACCTCTCTCGCGATGCCGCTGCTGCGGCTGCTGCCGGCCGAACGGGCGCATGAGCTGACCATCCGTGCGCTGAAGGCCGGCCTGGCGCCGGGCCGCACGCCGTCCGACGATCCGGCCCTGAGGACGCGGCTCTGGGGCCTGGATTTCCCGAACCCGATCGGCCTCGCCGCCGGCTTCGACAAGAATGCCGAGGTGCCGGATGCCATGCTGCGCTGGGGGGTGGGCTTTACCGAAATCGGCACCGTGACGCCGCGGCCCCAGCTCGGCAATCCGCAGCCGCGCCTGTTCCGCCTGGTCGAGGATCAGGCCGTCATCAACCGGCTGGGCTTCAATAACGAAGGCCTGGGCGTGGTCACCGCGCGCCTGACCAAGCGGGCCCGCACGGGCATC
Source organism: Rhodospirillales bacterium (assembly GCA_028288725.1). Classification (GTDB taxonomy): domain Bacteria; phylum Pseudomonadota; class Alphaproteobacteria; order ATCC43930; family CGMCC-115725; genus Aliidongia. The sequence goes on along the minus strand of JAQGIC010000021.1, from coordinate 38,288 downwards.
GTCGGCGCCAATCTGGGCAAGAACCGCGATGCGGCCGACGCGACCGCGGATTATTGCCGGGGCGTCGCCACCCTGGCGCCGCTCGTGGATTATCTGGTCATCAATATCTCGTCGCCCAATACGCCTGGTCTGCGCGATCTGCAGCGGCGCAGCGAAATGGGCGCGCTGATCCATGCGGCGGTCGAGGCGCGCGACGCGATCCGGTTGGACGATCCGCCGCCGATCCTGCTGAAAATCGCGCCGGACCTGACCCAGCAGGAGATCGACGACATCGCCGGGGTGGCGCTCGGCAGCAAGATCGACGGCATCATCGTGTCGAACACCACGGTCGCCCGCCCCGCCAGCCTCAGGAGCGCCAACGCGCCGGAGCCCGGCGGCCTTAGCGGCAAGCCGCTGTTCGAACCGTCGACCGCCGTGCTGGCCGAGATCTATCGCCGGACCCAGGGCCGGATTCCTCTGGTCGGCGTGGGCGGCGTATCCTCCGGTGCCGACGCCTATGCCAAGATCCGCGCCGGCGCCTCGCTGGTGCAGCTTTATTCGGCGCTGATCTATCAGGGGCCGGCGTTGATCGGGCGGATCAAGCGCGATCTCGCCGCCTGCCTGAAGCGCGACGGGTTCCGCCATGTCGCGGAAGCAGTCGGCAGCGGCGCCGACCGAATTCGCTCCGGCGTGGACCGGCAGGGAGCCTGACCCATGGCGCGCGACGATGACGAACCCGCACCGAAGCCGGCGACGCTGCTGCCGCCGGATCTGACGCCGCTCTCGGTCGACGAACTGCAGCGCCATATCGCCGCGCTGGAGGCGGAAATCGCCCGGGCCCGGGCCGCCATCGCGGGCAAGCAGGGCCACCGCAGCGGTGCCGAGGCCCTGTTCAAGCGCTGAGACGCCACGCGCTTTCCGGGTCTTAGCAATTCTTCATATCGATCTCGTTCAGTTTCGTCCCGAAGCCATCGAAAATTGGGTATGCTGCGGGGCACACGTATTCCTAAGTTGCGATCGCCAAACCCGGCATCAGCAAGCCCAACAGGAGACATTCATGACCAAGAGCGCCATCGTCACCGGTTCGACCAGCGGGATCGGGCTCGGGATCGCCAACTCGCTCGCCGCCGCCGGCTACAACATCATGTTGAACGGCTTCGGCGACGCGGCTGAGATCGAGAAGGTCAGGTCGGGCATGGCCGCGGAGTACGGCATCAAGACGGCCTATTCCCCGGCCGATATTTCCAAGCCGGACGATATCAAGAAGATGGTCGCCGACACGATCGAGGCGTTCGGTTCGGTCGACGTGCTGATCAACAATGCCGGTATCCAGTTCACCGCGCTGGTCGAGGATTTTCCGGACGAGAAGTGGAACGCCATTCTGGCCATCAACCTGTCCGGCGCGTTCCATGGCATTAAGGCCGTGCTGCCGCACATGAAGAAGCAGGGCTGGGGCCGCATCGTCAATATCGCGTCGGCCCATGGCCTGGTCGCCAGCGCCCAGAAGGTCGCCTATGTCGCCGCCAAGCACGGTATCGTCGGCATGACCAAGGTCGTGGCGCTCGAAAACGCCAATACCGGCGTGACCTGCAACGCGATCTGCCCGGGCTGGGTGCTGACCCCGCTGGTGCAGAAGCAGATCGAGGACCGGGCCGCGAAGAACGGCACGACCGTGGAAGCGGAAAAGACCGCGCTGCTGAGCGAGAAGCAGCCGATGCACAAATTCTCCACGCCCGAACATCTGGGCGCCCTTGCCGTTTTCCTCTGCTCGGACAATGGCCAGACCATGACCGGCGTGGCGCTGCCGATGGACGGCGGCTGGGTCGCTCAATAAATTTGATAAAATGCCAGCTATTGGCGAGGATTCCTTAATGTTAGAGGCCTAAGTTCGGTTCGTAGCCGCGGTGAGAAGATCACATTGCCGGCAGGTTAGGTCCGAACGTTTCCAGAGGTTTCTAATACTGCAGATCGCTCGTCGGTCGCGGGTTTAAGGAATTCGATCAAGGACATTTGCGGCGGGCCCCTCGCGGGCCCGCCGCTATCGTTTTGGGCTGGGCGCCCCTCGCGGGCCCGCCGCTTTCATTTGAGGTGCCTTTCGCGAGCGGGCTAGGATGCGATCCTGATTGCCCCGCCAGAAAGGTTTCCCGCCATGGCCGAGAATTACGGGCCGAAATTCGCCACCCTGGCGCTGCACGCCGGCCAACGCCCGGATCCCACGACCGGCGCCCGGGCCGTGCCGATCTATCAGACGACCTCGTTCGTGTTCGGCTCCAGCGACGAGGCGGCCGCCCTGTTCAATCTGGAGCAGCCGGGCCATGTCTATAGCCGGATCTCCAACCCGACCGTGGCCGTGCTGGAAGAGCGCCTGGCGGCGCTCGAAGGCGGCGTCGGCGCGGTCTGCACCGCCAGCGGCCAGGCGGCGCTGCATCTGGGCATCGCCACGCTGATGGGCGCCGGCGGCCATATCGTCGCCTCCAGTTCGCTCTACGGCGGTTCGACCAATCTGCTGAAATTGACGCTACCCCGTTTCGGTATCGAAACGACGCTTGTCAACCCGCGCGATCTCGCCGGCTTCGCCGCCGCGATCCGGCCCGAGACGCGGCTGGTGTTCGCCGAATGCATCGGCAATCCCGGGCTGGAAGTGACCGACCTGCCGAAACTGGCGGCGCTCGCCCATGCTCACGGCCTGCCGCTGATGGTCGATGCGACCTTCGTGACTCCCTATCTGATGCGACCGATCGCGCTCGGCGCCGATCTGGTCATGCATTCGGCGACCAAATGGCTGGGCGGTCATGGCGTCGCCATCGGCGGCGCGCTGATCGACGGCGGCCGGTTTGACTGGGCCGCATCGGACAAGTTTCCGACCTTGAGCCAGCCCTATGCCGGCTATCACGGCATCAATTTCGCCGAGGAATATGGGCCGGCCGCCTTCATCCAGCGGGCGCGCGGCGAGGGCTTGCGCGATTTCGGCGCCTGCATGAGCCCGACGAATGCGTTCCAGATCCTCCAAGGCGTCGAGACCCTGCCGCTGCGCATGGCGCGGCATATGGAGAATGCCGCAAGGCTGATCGCCTTTCTGGCGGAACACGAGGCGGTCGGCTGGGTCAATCACCCGAGCCGGCCGGACCATCCGGATCACGAACTGGCGGCAACATTGCTGCCGCGCGGTGCCGGCTCGATCGTCAGCTTCGGCATCAAGGGCGGGCGCCCGGCCGGCAAGGCCTTCGTCGACGCGCTGGGACTTGTGTCGCATCTGGCCAATGTCGGCGATGCCAAGACGCTGGTGATCCATCCGGCGAGCACGACCCATCAGCAGCTCTCGCCCGAGGATCTCACGCGGGCCGGCATCGGCGAGGATATGATCCGCCTGTCGGTGGGCCTCGAGGATGCGGACGACCTGATCGCCGACCTGGCCCAAGGCCTGCGGCAGGCGCAGAAGGCGGCGTCGAAATGAGCCGCGTCGAGCTCGATGGCCAGGCAGTCCAGATCGCGACCGGCGGCCGGCCGTTCGATCGCCGCCTGCCGGCTTTGGTGCTGATCCATGGCGCCGGCATGGATCATACGATCTGGGCCAACCAGGCGCGCGCCATCGCCCATAGCGGCCGGAGCGTGCTCGCGATCGACCTGCCCGGCCATGCCGGCAGCGCCGGCCCGGCCCTGGGCACGATCGAGGCGATGGCCGGGTGGCTCTGGCGGCTGCTCGACAGCCTGGGCGTCGAGCGCGCCGCCATCGCCGGCCACAGCATGGGATCGCTGGTGGCGCTGGAGGCAGGCGCACTGGGCGGCGCGCGCACGCGCGGTCTGGCGCTGCTCGGCACGGTGCCGCGCATGGCGGTGCATCCGACCATGCTGGAATCGGCCGAGGCCGGCGATCATCGGGTGATCGACATGATGGTCGGCTGGAGCTTCGGCCGGCAGAGCCTGCTGGGCGCCGTCGGCACGCCGGGCTCCTACCTGCCGGGCGGGGCCGAACGGCTGCTGGAGCGCTGCCCGCGCGCCGTGATCGGCAGCGATCTCTCCGCCTGTGCCGCCTATGAGGGCGCGCTCGCCGCGGCCGGACGCATCGCCTGCCCGGCCCGGGTCATCCTGGGGGCCGAAGACAAGATGACCCCGGCATCGAAGGCGGCCCCGCTCGCCGCCGCGATCGCCGGATGCAGGACGCTCGTCCTGCCCGGCGCGGGCCATATGATGATGCTGGAGACGCCGGCGCCGGTGACGGCGGCGCTGCTGGAGATCGCCTGATGGACAAGGTGCCGACCCGCGCGGACTATCGCTGGTTCCTGTCGATCCCGACGCGCTGGATGGACAATGACGTCTACGGCCATGTCAACAACGTGGTCTATTACTCGTATTTCGACACGGTCGTGAACAGGATGCTGATCGCGGAGGGGCTGCTGGACATCGAGCGCTCACCCACGATCGGGCTGTGCGTCGAAAGCCATTGCGCCTTTGCGGCACCCCTGGCTTTTCCGGAGACGGTCGAGGCGGGACTGCGGATCGGCCGACTGGGCAATTCCAGTGTGCGCTACGAGATCGCGCTGTTTCGCGAGGGTGTGGAACCGCCGGCCGCGACCGGGCATTTCGTCCATGTCTTCGTCGATCGCGCGACCCGCCGGCCGATACCGCTCGACGCGAACGCCCGGGAAAAGCTCGGCCGGTTGATGACCCCATGAGAAACGCGCATGAGCTGGGGGGATGACACCGGCGCCGGATGTCCTATCTTCATTGCATGAGCTTGCGTGCCTGTCGGGCCCTGCCCGCCGACCCTCAACGCGCTTCGTGCGTGCCCGGCCCTGATGGTGCAGGATGCTGAACACGGCAGCGGTCAAAACCGCTTTTTTCAGACGGACCTACGACGAGGCCATGGGCCTGCTGGTCGAGGCGCGGAACTACGTGGCGGTGAACGAGTTGCGCGCGCTGCCCGTCCTGAGCCCGTCCGATCGCCTGCTGCTGTGTTGCGAGACCATGCGGCTGACCACCCGCCTGACCCACATCATGGCCTGGCTGCTGGCGCAACGCGCCGTGCATGCCGGCGAGATCACGCTGGCCGAGAGCGCGGAAGAGCCCTATGTGCTGGGCGGCGCGAAGACCTGCCTGACCGTGACCGAAGATGTCAAGCGGCTGGGTGATCAATGGCTGATCACGCTCCTGGACCGGTCGCACAAGCTCTATGTCCGGGTCTCGCGGCTCGACGAAATGGTCAAGCGCGAGGCGCTGTCCCATATCGAACCGGCCGGATCGGCACTCTAAATCATATGTTTGGAGACTGATTCACCGATCAAACCGAGCCGGTTCGATCGGATCAGGCTCTAGGCATAAAAAAAGCGAACGCGCCGGACCAGCCGGCGCGCTCAACCTTCCAGAACAGCCGAGGCTGCTTAGTACTTGATGCCGAAGCCGCCGAAACGCTTGTTGAAGCGCGCGAGCTGGCCGCCCTGGTCGTTCAGGCGGGCCTGACCGCCGGTCCAAGCCGGATGGGTCTTCGGATCGATGTCCAGACGCAGCGTGTCACCCGGCTTACCGTAGGTGGACCGGGTCTGGTAGCTCTCGCCGTCGGTCATCACGACGGTGATCTCATGGTAGTCGGGATGAATGTCGGTCTTCATGGCATGGCTCCGCGATAAGCCGCGTCTTATAGCGGCGGCCCCGCTGCGTTGCAACTCGAATGAGGGCCGGATTGATGCCTGAGACCGGCGCCGAATGCAAGTCCCCCCCTCGCCGGGCGAAAGGCTCGCCTTGCGCCGGCCGGTCGGAGGCGCCATCTCAGGTCTGGTTTCATCCATCCGAACAGGGACTTCCAGCACGCTCATGGCGAACGAACCGGTTGGCGGCAACGATACCGCGCGTCCCAAGGGACAGTTGAAGGCGCTGGCACCGCTGTGGGGCTTCATGCGGCCCTACCGCGCCCGCGTCGTGCTGGCGGCGGTCTGCCTGCTGCTGGCGGCCGGCGCCGTGCTGATCTTGGGCCAGGGCGTGCGCCATCTGGTCGATTGGGGCTTCAACGACCCGAGCGGTACGCGGCTCAATCAGGCGGCGCTTGGCATGATCGCCATCGTCATCGTGCTGGCAGGCGCGACATCGGGCCGGTTCTACCTGGTGTCCTGGCTGGGCGAGCGGATCTCGGCCGACATCCGCCGCGCGGTGTTCGACCGGGTGCTGAGCCTGTCGCCGGCGTTTTTCGAGACGACCCGGACCGGCGAGATCCTGACGCGCCTGACCTCGGACACCACCTTGATCCAGACCGTGGTCGGCAGCAGCATTTCGCAATGGCTGCGCAACGCGCTGATGTTCATCGGCGCGCTGGCCATGCTGGTCGCCTCCAGCCCCAAGCTCGCCAGCATCGTGCTGCTGCTGGTGCCCTGCGTGCTGGTGCCGATCATCCTATTCGGCCGGCGCGAAAAGCGCCTGTCGCGCGCGGCCCAGGATCGGATCGCCGATGTCGGCGCCTATGCCGAGGAAACCATCAACGCGATCCGCACCGTCCAGGCCTTCACCCACGAGGCGGTCGATCGCCAACGCTTCGCCGGCCATGTCGCGGCCGCGCTCGCGTCGGCCCAGAAGCGGATTGCGACCAGGGCACGGCTGTTGACCCTGATCATCGCGCTGGCGTTCAGCGCCATCACCGCGGTGCTGTGGATCGGCGGGCACGAGGTGCTGGCCGGCCGCATGACGCCGGGCGACCTCACCGCCTTCGTGCTGTATGCCGTCCTGGTCGCCAGCGCCGGCGCTTCCTTGAGCGAATTGTGGGGCGACGTGCAGCGCGCCGCCGGTGCCGCCGAGCGGCTGCTGGAACTGATCCAGGAAGTGCCGGAGATCGCGGCGCCGGCGGTCCCCACGGCGCTGCCGGTCCCGCCGCAGGGCCGGGTCGGTTTCCGCGACGTCACCTTCCACTATCCCGCCCGGCCCGACCGCTCGGCGCTCGACCATCTGAGCTTCGAGGTCGAGCCGGGCGAGACGGTGGCATTGGTCGGTCCGTCCGGCGCCGGCAAGACCACGCTGTTCCAGCTGCTGCTGCGCTCCTACGACCCGGCCGAGGGTGCCGTGCTGATCGACGGCGTCGATCTGCGCGAGGCGGATCCGGCCGAGGTGCGCCGCCGCATCGGCGTTGTCGCACAGGAACCGGTCGTGTTCGGCGCCAACGCCTGGGAGAATATCCGCTACGGCCGGCCCGATGCCTCGGACGCCGAGGTGCGCGCCGCGGCGGACGCGGCGATGGCGACGGAGTTCCTCGACAAGCTGCCGAACGGGTTCGACACGTTCCTCGGCGAAAAGGGCGTCCGCCTGTCGGGCGGCCAGCGCCAGCGCCTGGCCATTGCGCGCGCGATCCTGCGCGATCCGGCCATCCTGCTGCTGGACGAGGCGACCAGCGCGCTCGACGCCGAGTCGGAGCGCGCGGTCCAGGTGGCGCTCGACCGCCTGTCCAAGGGGCGCACGACCCTGGTCATCGCCCACCGTCTGGCGACGGTGCTGTCGGCCGATCGGATCATCGTCATCGACGAGGGCAAGGTGGTCGCGACCGGAACCCACGGCAGTCTGGTCGGCGAAAACGGCCTCTACGCACGGCTGGCGGCTTTGCAATTCGGCGAACCGAGCATCGCCGCGCAATAGCCCTCCTTCGTCATTCCCGCGAAGGCGCTAGGCTATGTACATATCCGTTTTCGTCTTTCAAATCAGTACGTTACCTTAACACTCCGTCATGCCCGGGCTCGACCCGGGCATCCACGCCCCTCCGCCGGAGCCCTGTTTGGCCTTGAAATCGGCTTGCCCCACCACGTGGATGGCCGGGTCAAGCCCGGCCATGACGATGTAAAAGACTAACCATCTGAAACGAAACAGAAAGATATGGACATAGCCTAGCGCGCAGGCGGGAATCCGGAGCAAGCGAAGGCTCCTCGAACGACCTTTACTGGCCCCTGGATTCCCGCCTCCGCGGGAATGACGGAAAAATGAGCATTATCGCCCTCTGCCCGATGAAACGACATGGCAGGGTCCCGAACCCTTGCTGCTGCCCATAACTCCGATTATATTGCAGTGCAGCATGCGCCTTCCGGCGCGCACCGTTCTGTGGTTTCGGGTCATGATTCATTTTCGCACGTTGGGCCAGGCAGATGCCGGGGAGATCGAGCGGCATCTGCTTCGGCTGAATGCCGAGGACCGGTACTCGCGCTTCCATGGCCGCGCCGGCGACGACCATGTCCGGCGCTATGTCACGAAGCTGCCCTGGGCGACCCATTCGGCGATCGGCGCGTTCGAGCACGGCCGTTTGGTCGGGATCGGCGAGATCGCCTATGACAAGCCGTTCCTGCCCAAGGTCGCCGAGATCGCGGTCAGCGTCGATCGCGGCCTGCGCACGCGCGGCGTCGGTCGCGAGCTGATCGAACGCGCGGTCCGTGCCGCCGCCTGGCGCGGCGCCACCCAGTGCAGGCTGCATTTCCTGCACACCAACCCGTCGATCCCCCGCATCGTCCGCCGCCTGGGCGGCTCGGTCGATTTCGCCGAGGGCGAAGCGGTGATCCAAAGCGGGCGATCGAATCTGTCGGCCCTGTGGCTCGATCGGTTGACCGAAGCCCAAGGCTCGGTCGCGACCATGCTCGGGCCGTTGTGGACGCACGCGGCCTGATCGCCCCCTAAATCACATATTTAGCGCCCGCCACACCTTGTCGGGCGTCAGCGGCATCTGCAGCCGGTCGGCACTGTCGACGCGGCCGGCGCGGACGAGCGCGTCGGCAACCGCGTTGACCACGGCCGGCGTGGCGCCGATCGTGCCCAGTTCGCCCACGCCCTTGACACCGAGCGGGTTGTTGAGACACGGCGTCGACTGGTCGAGCACATGGACGAAGTCGCGCACGATATCGGCCCGAGGCATCGCGTAATCCATCAGGCTCGCCGTGATCGCCTGGCCGGAGGCCGGGTCATAGCGCATGTGCTCGCCCAAGGCCTGGCCGATGCCCTGCACGGCCCCGCCATCGAGCTGCCCGCGCACGATCATCGGATTGACGACCCGGCCGACGTCGTTCACCGAGACGTAGGAGACGATGTCGACCACACCGGTTTCCGGGTCCACTTCGACCTCCGAGATATGGCAGCCGTTCGGCCAGCTGGGCCCGTTCACCTTGCTGGTCGCATCGATGAAGATGCGGCGATCGGGCTGGCGCGCCGCAAGCTCGAACAGCCCGATCCGCCGATCGGTGCCGGCGACCTGGAACACGCCCTCGAGATATTCGATATCGACCGCGGCCGCCTCGAGCGCGTCGCCCGCGAGGTCGCGCCCGGTCGCGACCGCACGTTCCGAGGCATGGTTGATCGCCGACCCCGCCGTAAAGAGCGAGCGTGAACCGGCGCTGCCGAAGCCTGAGCCGCGATCCGTGTCGCCCATGACGATGCGGATCTTCTCGATCGGCACGCCGAACACGTCGACGACGAGCTGCGCGTAAGAGGTCGCGATGCCCTGGCCCATCGGCATGGTCGAGGCATAGACCTCGATCTCACCGTCGCCGGAGACCGCGACCGTGACCCGCTCCTCGAACGCGTTGCCGCCGGTCCATTCGAGGAACGAGGCGAGGCCCCGGCCGCGCAGTTTGCCGCGGGCGCGGGATTGAGCCTCGCGCGCCGGAAAGTCCCGCCAGTTCGCGAGATCGATGCCCTGTTCGAGGATCGAGCCGAATTTGCCGCTGTCGTAGACCTGCCCCATCGCGTTCGTATAGGGCATCTGCGCCGGGTCGATCAGGTTGCGGCGCCGGATTTCGGCCGGATCGAGCCCCAGCTTGCGGGCCGCGACGTCGAACAGGCGCTCGATCAGGTAGATCGCTTCCGGCCGGCCGGCGCCGCGATAGGCGGCGGTCGGCGCGGTATTGGTCAGCACCGCGTTGAGTTCGAGATGGATGGTCCGGATGTCGTAGATGCTGGTCGTGACCCAGGGCCCGATCATCAGCTGGATGATGATGCCCGACGTGCCGGCATAGGCGCCCATGTTGCAGAGCGAACGGACGCGATAGCCCAGCACCCGGCCGTCGGGATCGAGCGCAAGCTCGGCATGGCTTTCGACGTCGCGCCCATGGGTCGCCGCCAGGAATTCCTCGATGCGCTCGGCCGTCCATTTGATCGTGCGCTTCAAGTGGCGCGCGGCATGGGCCACGACGATATCCTCGGCATAAAGCCCGGTCTTCATGCCGAAACCGCCGCCGACATCGTCGACCACGACGCGGATCCTGTCCTTCGGGATGCCGAACACCGCATCGCACAGCGTGTCGCGCGCTCCGGACGGCATCTGGGTCGACAGGCGGAGCGTCAGCCGATCGCCCGCCGCATCATACTCGGCGAGCGAACTGCGCGGCTCGAGCGGCGTCGGCGCCAGGCGCTGGTTGACCACGTCGAGCGTCACGACATGGGCGGCGGCGGCGAAGGCGGCATCGGTCGCGGCCGCGTCGCCATGGACCATCTGGGCCGCGATATTGCCGGTGGCGGCCGGCCAGACGAGCGGCGCGCCGTCGGCGGTCGCCTGCGTCAGCTCGGTCACGATGGGCAGTTCCTCGTACTCGACCAGGATGGCCTCGACCGCGTCCTTCGCCTGCTCGCGCGTCCGGGCGACGAGGGCGGCGACCGCCTCGCCGACGAAACGCACCGTCTCGTGCGCGAGGCCGGGCCTGAGCGGCGTCGCCCCGGGCGAACCGTCGGGCCGCTGGAACATCGGCGCGAGCGGCAGCGGCTTCACCCCGGCGGCGACCAGATCGGCGCCGGTCAGGACGGCGACCACGCCCGGCATCGCGAGCGCTTCGGTGGCATCGATCGACAGGATGCGCGCATGCGCATGGGGCGAGCGCAGGAAGACCAGGTAGCTCTGCTCGGAATGCGAGACATCGTCGGCAAAGCGCCCGGCACCGGCCAGCAGGGCCGCGTCCTCGATCCGCTTGACCTCCCGCCCGCTGCCGAAACGCCCGATCGTCGAATCATCTGGCATGAGTTCTCTTCCGTCTTGAGGATGCTGCGTTGCGTCCCCCGACCTTACAGCTTCGAACGCCAGAGGGAAGTGGCTAGGCGTCGCAGCCTAGAGCCTGATCCGATCAAGCCTGCTTGGCTTGATCGGTGAATCAGTCTCTAAATATTTGATTTAGAGTGCGATTCAGATATGAGGCCGAGCAGGCCTCATATCTGAATCGCACTCTAGGGGGTGAGCAGCCTGCCGAACAAGACTTGGCGGAACTCGGTCAGCGGAGCCTCGCTCTTTTCCGCGCGCATGCGCAGCAATGCGCCCTCCCAACTGTTCAGGATGAAGCGCGCCAGCAACGCCGCGGGGAACTGGTCGCCCACGGCCTTCTGTTCCTGGGCCTCCGCAATGCAATCCTCGAAGAGACCGCCCCAGGTTTCGAAATGCGCGACCAGATGCTCGCGCATGAGCGCGCTGTGATCAGCGACCTCCGCGCTGAAATTGCCGAGGAGGCAGCCCTTGACGAACCCGCCGGCCCGAAGCGCCGCGATCCGATCGTCGAAATAGGCCTTCAGACGGTCCAGCGGCTTGAGGTCAGTCCTGGCGAGGAAGGCACGCAGCCGATCCCGCCCCCCCTCGAAATAAGCGTCGATCACTTCCGCACCGAACGCCTCCTTGCTGGCGAAGTGATTGTAGAACGAGCCCTTGGGCACGCCCACGCTCTCGACGATGGCCTGGATGCCCGTCGCGGCATAGCCCTCGGCATGGAGCAGCGTCAGGCCCGCCCGCACGAGGCCGTCGCGGGTGCCGACCTTCGGCTTCGGGCCTCGTCTGGACGATGAGGCAGGGCTCATTTCAAGCATCCTTGACTAATTCAAAACGACCGGTCATACGGTATTTATCGCAACTTCGGCGGCGCCTGTAAAGCAGGGCGCGTGTTGCCCACCGCATACAAGGGATGGAGATCATGCAGAAGATGTTCCTGGCGGCGCTTGCCGGGCTGACGATGCTCGCGGCCGGGCCGGCCGCCGCCAAGGATCCGCTCGACGCGCGAACCCTGGGCACGATCAAATCGCAATTCGCCACGCTGATGGACCTGGCCAATCGGCACGATATCGGGGCGATCCACGAGATGTTCTGGCAATCGCCCTCGGCGCTCCTGGTCGCGAAGAGCGCCATCCCGTCAGAGGGGAACTGGGTCGGGTTTTGGGGCAACGACGCCATCGACCAGAAGCTGCACGACATCGCCGCCTCGGGTCCGGTCGTGCTCACCCCCGACATGGCCAAGCTCAAGGTGGTCGGGTTGACTTCCGGCGTCGCCGAATCCTACGCGCCACTCACCATCACGGTGTCCTACGCCGGCCAGGACGGCACGCCCAAACCGTTCCTGCTGATCATCGATTGGATCAAGGTGGCCAAGGACTGGAAGATCGCATCCGAGATCATTCTGCCGGTGCCGCCCGCCCCGGCCGTGAAAAGTTAGTTCGGGCTCTCGGCCCGGATCTGCTGGCGCAGCAGGTCGATCGGCATCAGTTGTCCGGCCTGTTCATAGTACCAGAAGGTCCAGCCGTTGCACGAGGGCGCGCCCTGGACCTGGGCGCCGACCTGATGGATCGAGCCCTTGGCATCGGCCGAGATGACCGTGCCGTCGGGCCGGACGCGAGCCCGCCATCGACCGCTATAGTCGACCAGCACCGTGCCCGCCGGGATCATGCCCCGCTCGACCAGGGTCCCGAACGGCACCCTGGGTTCGCTGCGCTTGGACTGGATCGTCAGATCCTCCGGCGGCACCGGCACGACCGCGGCGATGCGTTCGCGCGCCAGCTTGGCATAGGTCTCGTCGCGCTCCAGCCCGATGAAGCGGCGGCCGAGCTTCTTGGCGACGGCGCCGGTCGTGCCCGTGCCGAAGAACGGATCGACCACCAGGTCGCCCGGCCGGGTCGAGGCCAGCAGGATCCGGTGCAGCAGCGCCTCGGGCTTCTGGGTCGGATGCGCCTTGCGGCCGTCGAGCTTCAGGCGCTCCGGGCCGCCGCACAGCGGGATCAGCCAGTCGCTGCGCATCTGAAGGTCCTCGTTCAGGCCCTTCATGGTCTCGTAATTGAAGGTGTAGCGCGCGTCCTTGTCCTTGGCGCACCAGAGCATGGTCTCATGCGCGTTGGTGAAGCGCTTGCCGCGGAAATTCGGCATCGGGTTGGTCTTGCGCCAGACGATATCGTTCAGGATCCACAGGCCCAGGTCCTGCACGATCGCGCCGACCCGATAGATATTGTGGTACGAGCCGATGACCCAGAAGCTGCCGGTCGGCTTCAGGATGCGCTTCGCCGCCGCGATCCAGTCGCGCGTGAAGCGGTCGTAGGTCGCGAAATCGTCGAACTTGTCCCACGCGTCATCGACCCCGTCGACGACCGAATTGTTCGGGCGACGCAGGTCGTTGTTGAGCTGCAGATTGTAGGGCGGGTCGGCGAAGATCAGATCGACGGAGTTTTCCGGCATGGCGCGCATGAGCGCGGTCGAGTCGCCGACCAACACCGAATCGATGTCGAGAGTTTGAATACGTGCCATGGCAACAGCATGAATCATCGCGGACTCCCGCTGTCAATGCCCAGTGAATCCCTGAAGAATCGAAAGATTCACGGGTGAGTCCCGGCGGCCATAGTCAGACCCCCGCCGGTTCGGCATAGTTCTGATCCAAGAGCCGCGCGGCATTGCCGCAAAACGGCCGGGACCAGGGAGGAGACCACGATGACGGAGACCCCCGGCGCGCGCGCCCGCCGCAACACGATCGGCGATGCGCTGCGCCGCGCCGCATCCCGCTTTCGCGACCAGGAGGCGCTCCGCTACGGCGACCGGCGCTGGAGCTATCGCGCCCTCGACGCCGCCGCGGACCGGGTGGCCCATCGCCTGGCAGCACTGGGCCTGAACCGGGGCGACCGGGTCGCCGCCTTTGGCCGAAATTCGGATGCCTATCTGATCGCCTGGCTGGGCATCGTGCGTGCCGGCCTGGTCCATGTGCCGGTCAATTACGCGCTGACCGCGTCGGAACTCGGCTATATCGTCGGGCAGTCGGGCGCCAGCGCCGTGATCAGCGATCCCGGCCTGGACGATAATCTGGCCGCGATCCGCGCGGCCAAGCCCGCGATGCGGTTCGGCCATTTCGATGGGGACGGGGATCTCGACATCCTGGCCGTGGCGCTCGACGAAGCGGCGCCGACCGGTCCGGAACCGGACATCGCCGACACGGATCTGGCGCAGATCCAATATACCTCGGGCACGACGGCGGCGCCCAAGGGCGCGATGATGACCCACCGCGCCATCCTGGCCGAATACCAAAGCTGCATCCACGACCTGGATTTCGGGCCACGCGACAAGGCGTTGGCCGCCCTGCCGCTCTACCACACCGCCCAAATGCACGCTTTCACCATGCCCCAACTTCTGGTCGGCGCCTCGACGCTGCTGCTGCAGGCGCCGGAGCCCGCGACCGTGCTGCGGCTGATCGAGGAGCACGGCATCACCTCGTTCTTCGCGCCGCCGACCGTCTGGATCAGCCTGCTGCGGCATGCGGACTTCGACCGGCGCGACCTGGCATCCCTGCGCCATGTCTATTACGGCGCCTCGATCATGCCGGTCCCGGTGCTGGAAGAGCTGCGCGCCCGCCTGCCCGGCGCCGGCCCCTACAATTGCTATGGTCAGAGCGAGATCGCGCCGCTGGCGACGGTGCTCCGGCCCGAGGAACATGCCGAGCGTCCGGCCTCGGCCGGCCGCGCCGTGCTGAATGTCGAGACCCGTGTGGTCGATGCCGACATGGAGGATTGTCCGCCCGGCACCCAGGGCGAGATCGTCCATCGCTCGCCGCAGCTGCTGGTGGGATATTGGGACAAGCCTGAGGAGACGAAGGAAGCGTTCGAGGGTGGCTGGTTCCATTCCGGCGATGTCGGCGTCATGGACGCGGCCGGCTACATCACCATCGTCGACCGCATCAAGGATGTGATCAAGACCGGCGGCACCATGGTCGCGTCCCGCGAGGTCGAGGAGGCGCTGTTCACCCACCCGGCCGTGTCAGAGGTCGCGGTCATCGCCCTGCCCGACCCGAAATGGGTCGAGGCCGTCACCGCCGTGGTCGTGCTGCGCCAGAATGCCCAAGCGACCGAGGCGGAACTGATCGCCCATGCGCGCCAGACGCTCGCGCCGTTCAAGCTGCCGAAGCGCGTGTTCTTCGCCGAGGCCCTGCCGCGCAACACCGCCGGCAAGCTCTTGAAGCGGGAATTGCGCAAGATTTTCGCCGAGGAGGCGGTCTAACCCGGCGCCAGCACGGCGAGCAGGGCGGTGACGGTCAGCACCGACAGCACCGTGGTCAAAAGGATGGTCGCGGCCGCCGGCCCCCGGTCGGTGTCATAGGTCTCGGCCAGGATGAACGGGCCGGTTCCGGTCGGCAGCGCGCTCAGCAGCACCGCGACCGCCATCGGCAGCGGCCCCAGATGCAGGGCCGGGCCGGCGATGATCCAGGCGATCGCCGGCTGGGCGATCAGTTTGAGCGCCACCAGCATCGTGACCGCGCCCAGGCGGAAATCGCTGCGATGGGCGGCGATGAACAGGCCGGTCGCGACCAGCGCGCACGGGCTGGCCGCCTGGCCCAGCAGCTTGATGAACGCGCCGACCGGCGCCGGCACCGCCAATCCGAGCCCGTCGATCAGCAGGCCCAGCAACGGTGCGATCAGCAGCGGATTGCGCATCAGACGGGGCAGGACCAGACGCGCCACACCCCGGCCGTGGCCGCCTGGACGGTTCCTGTTGGAACCGTCGTGCCGGTCGATCTCGATCAGCGCGATCACGCCGGCGAACTGCACGGAAGCGGTAAGGATGACCGCGATCACGACCGGACCCAGGCTGGCCGGTCCGAAGGCCATGGCGCAGAGCGGAATCCCCATGAAGCCGACATTGGCGTAGGTCGCGTTGAGGCCGCGCAAGGCGGCGACCGTCAGGCTCTGGCGCCGGAAGCTGGGCGCCATGATCAGGAGCGTGCCCAGGATGCCGCCGCCGAAGGCGGCGACGAAGCCCCAATCCAGCACCTGGCTCAACGGCGCATGGGCGGTGACGTCGAACAGCAGCGCCGGCAGCGCCAGACTGACGACGAACCGGTTCAGGGCGTTGGTGACGGGCGCGTCGAGCAGACCGAAACGTCCGGCGAGCGTGCCGGCCAGAATCAGCGCGAAGACCGGAAATGCCACGCCCAGAACCGCCTGCACGGCTACTCGGCCGCGTCGAGGGCGATCGGATCCAGGCTGATGCCCTCGAGAATGGCCCTGACCGGCGCGAAGCTGCGGCGGTGATGGCAGGTCAGGCCGATGATGCCGAGTGCCGCGCGATGGACCGCCGTCGGATAGCCCGCGTTATGATCCCAGCCATAGCCGGGATAACGCGCATGCAGCTGCGTCATCGCCCGATCGCGGGTTTCCTTGGCGACGACCGAGGCGGCCGCGATCGACAGCGAGATCGTATCGCCCTTGACCAGGGTCACGGCACGGCAGGACAGCTTGGGCGCGCGATTGCCGTCGATCAGCGCCACGTCGGGCACCTGTCCCAACCGGCCGATCGCCCGGACCATCGCCAGCATCGAGGCCTGCAGGATGTTGATCCGGTCGATTTCGCCGACGCTGGCCGCGCCGATAGCGATGATCGCGACGCGCCTGAGCACGGTCACGTAATGCGCCCGCGCCTCGGCCGAGAGCACCTTGGAATCATCGAGCCCGTCGAGTTCGCGCGGCAGATTGGCCGGGTCGAGGATCACGGCCGCGGCCACGACCGGACCGGCGAGCGGACCCCGCCCGACCTCGTCGACCCCGGCGACGATCCCGCCGAGCCGTATTTCCCAACTGAGATCCGGCATCGTCCCCAGCAGCCCCCGCTGACATTCCCGGTAAATCTTGTCGAGATATGGCGGGTCTGGCAAGGAGCGGCCGCTAAATATGGCAGCAGGCACCTGGGCTCGTCTGGCCTGCGCCGCGGACGGTTGCGAAGACACAAAGAAATCGCTACTTTGGTCGGCGATCCGGAGCTTTTCCGGATGATCCGCCCCTGAAGGAGGGGGCACGAGCCGCATGTCGGATCGATTAGCCGTCTATAAGACGCCACTTCAGCGCCTCGCCGAGATTTTCGCCACTCTGCTCATCACAGCCGGTTCCGCTGCCTTGTCGCATGCGGTATTTCCCGACTTCTCGGTGGCACCCGCCCTCATTCTTTCGTCGATCGCGAGCTACGTGCTCGCGTCCTGGCTCGGGTCCGCATTGGCCGAGCGGCTGGGCGGCACCATGATGACCGAAGGGGAGCGTAGCCGGCGCTACCTGAACGAGATGCTGCCCGGTGGCGGCCTGTTCAAGGGCCTGGCAGCGGCGCCGGTGCGGCGCCATCGGGGCGGCCGCACGCTGGGTTAGGCTCCGGTCGCGGTTCGCATCGCCCTTCGTCCTTTCAACCTCTCTGTCGTGACGGGCTTGACCCCGTCGCCCAGCCCCGATGACACTCATGGCAAAACCATGGAAATCATCGGGAGCGCCGCGGCATGTCCATTGTTTCCAGCTCCGACGCCAGTCTGCGCGACCTCGCCCGCGAGCTGGGCGGCCTAGGGCGCGATGATGAGGCCTGCTCGGCCTCATATCTGAATCGCCCTTTAAATCAAATATTTAGAGACTGATTCACCGATCAAACCGAGTTGGTTTGATCGGATCAGGCTCTAGGCCTGGCGACCGGTTCCAGCTGGTGAAGGACATCTCGGTCCCGATCCGCATCGGCGGCCGGAAATGGGGCGTGGTCCGGGTCGGGTATACGGCTTAAGGCTGCGTCACCATCAGATTCTGCAGCGCCACCCCCGGCCCGCCGGCGCGGATGCGGATGGCATGGAGACCGGCCGCGAGCGACCCGCTCCAGCTCGCCGCCCCGACCAGCACGCCGTCGACCAGGATCTGCTGGCCGCGGGCGTCGGAAGCGTCGGTCTGGACCGTATAGCTGCCGGGCTTCGCCAGGATCGTCCAGCCGACATAGTCGCCGGCCTTGGTCAGCCGCCCCTGCGACTCGGCCTCGCCGTTCGCGACGACGGCATCGACGGTATTGAGCGTCGCCGGCACCGCCAGACCGACCGCCGGCAGCGGCCGGGGCCGCCCCATGGCGGCGGCGAGCGCCTGCAGCTTCGGCAGGGCCTGTTCGTGGATGGTCGGATAGGTCATGCCGTAGGTCTCGCCGCTGGTCGTGAACACGACCGGCAACTCGCCGCCGTCCTGATAGAACAGATCGATGCTCTGGGTTTCCAGCCCGGCGGCGGACGGGTCGATGTTGGCCTTGTCCTGCAACGCGTTCTGCGCCGTCGACAGATTGCTCTCGCCGACGTAATAGCCGCCCTCGTAGCCGGTCTCGTGCAAGCCGAAGGCGCGGGCCCAGTCGCCGTCCGCCACCGTCGTCGCCGGCAGATTGAGCGCCAGACCCGAGGCGACCATGCCGGCGATGGTCGGCTGGGTCGTGTCGTTCAGCGTCGCGTACCAGGCGCCGCCGCCGCCCCAGATGAAACGATTGACCGGATAGGGTGTGGCGACATGGGACAGGCCGTCGGCATTGCCCCAATAGGTCTCGAGAAAACTCAGCTCGTTCTGGGCCCAGGATTGGCCGTTGCCATATTGCCATTCCAGTACCGGCCGGATGCGCGTCAGCATGGCGCCGTCGCCCCAGACCGCGCGGAACAGGTCGCCGATCTCCTTGGTCCGCTCGGCCGCGCGGCGCTGGCCCAGCAGGCTGGGGCTGGTGGCGCCGTCGTAATTCAAGGGGGAGTCGCCGGCGGCGACCGCCTGCTGGGCCAGCGCGATATTCTGATGGTTCATCACGAAGGCGTCGTTCCAGATCTCGTTGGAATATTCGACATAGACCCGGAGATTGGCATTGAGCGGCGGAAAGACCGGCGCCGCCTGGGGTGCCGTATAGGGATTGGTCCCGTCGCCGCCGTAGCGCAGCAGCTGCGCCAGCCGCGTGACGTAGTCATCGTCGACCTGCAGCGGGATGTTGATCCACATGTCCTTGCCGGTCTCGTTCGCCAGCTCGACGGCATATTCCCAGGCGCCGCCCCTGCCCTGCCAGCCGTAACCCGGCTGGGTCCGATATTGGCTGATGTCGAGCGGCGTCACCCGGTCGGCCCAGTGGCGCTGGTTGTTGGCGATGGTCGCCAGATAATCCATGAAGCGGATCAGCGTGAAGCCGGACAGCAGCTGCTTCAGGTCGTTGGTGAACAGCGTGCCGGTGGGGTGGCTGGTCGCCGAACCGCGCGCCGTCGGCCGCATCAGATGAACGTTGGCAATGCCGGAACCGACCGGCGACGTCGGCGTCCGCTGGCTGCCGACGAACCCCAGATAGGCCCCGCCCTGGGCCGCCGGCGTCCCGATGATCCATTGGGCGCTTGTCCGGTTGCTGGCGGAATCGTAGCCGACGCCGGCCGGCAAGGTCGTGCCGTAGGACACGCCGCCGACCGCGAAATGGCCGACGCCCTGCCAATCGACCACCTGTGCCGCGCCGTCGAAGCTCAGCTGATACGTGCCCTCGGGCTCGCGGGCTTCGGTCCAGAGCGGCAAGGTCGCATCCTCGGCGGGCCAGTCGTCGGGTCCGAGCGGGGCCGGCGCGGTCAGGCTGGCGTAATTCGAGTTCTTCTGGAACGGCAGCGCCTGACGGGCGGCATCCGCGAAGATCAGAGCCGGATCGTTCGGGCTGGTATAGGCCAGGTCGAGGCCGAGCGGTACCGCCGACTGGACGAGCTGCATCGGCTGGCCGGCGCTGCCCCAGGACAATTGCAGGGCGCCGACCGCGGTATATTGCCAATAATAGATCAGCAGCTCGTAGGTCTGCCCCGCGACGAGTCCGGCCTGGCCCTGGCGCGTGCGGGCGCCCCCGCCGAAATCCGAGACGAGCGTGGTCCAGCCGATCGCATGGGTCGGCCGGACATAGACGGTGAAGGCACCGGTGCCGCTGACCTGGAAACTATAGCTCTCGGTCGTGGTCGGAATGACCGTGCCGGTCCAACTCGCGGAAAACCCATTGGCCCCGACACCGGCAAAGCCGGGCGTGGTCGATCCGCCCGCGGCCGTGCCGGTCCAGGCGAAATCGATGCGCACGTCGCGTCGCTGGAACGCCGGCGCGCCGCTTAGTCCGGCATTGGCATAGTAGGTTCCGAGAAAACCGCCCGCGGTCACGCCCTGGGCCCAGGCGACGCCGCCCGGCAAACCCAACAGCGATATCAATAGAAAGGCCCGGAACGACAGAATCCATGAAATCATGCGCCCAGCCTCTCATCCTAAGAATTGGTCCGATCGGACCGACCATGTTCTTGGGATCGCCAAAGGCTAGAGGCCATTCGCACTAAAGGTTTCAAGCATTATATATTGAAAATTTTACCGGAGTCCTTGAAGGAATCAACAGTTGTCGCTTTATTTATATAAATTTCGATATTCATAAATTATCGGGAAATTTGAACCGAATCGGACATGCAAAACAGCCTGAAGCGGATCTCCAGGCTGCTTGGGTTTGCTCGGACCACCGGTTTGGATCCAGCGATCCAAACCGGAAGGCTGATGGGCCCATTCACCTGACGCTTGGAACCAAGCGCCAGGATCGGACCAGCTAGTGAATAATGCTCAGGCTCTTGATCGTCACCGCACCGGCCGCCCGGATGCGAATGCCATGCAGGCCGCTTGCGAGCGTTCCGGTCCAGCTGGTCGTGCCGACCAGCGCGCCGTCGACCAGGATCTGCTGGTTGGGCGACGCGGCATCGGTCGTCACCGTATAGCTCCCGGCGGATGCCAGATTGATCGACCAGCCGACGAAGTCGCCGGGGTTGGTCAGCACGCCCTGCTTCTGCGCCGATCCGTTGGCGACATTGGCCGACGCGACCGGCAGGGTCCCGAGGACGGTCAGGCCGACGGTCGCCGGTGGACGCGGCGCGTTGATTGCCGCCAGGATGCCCTGCATCTTCGGCGTGTTCTGGTCGTGGACGGTCGGATAGGCCACGCCATATTGCTCGCCGCTGGTGGTGAACACCAACGGCAGATTGCCGCCTTTCTGAAAGAACAGGTCGATGCTCTGGATCTCGAACGGCGTGGCGGAGGGATCGAGGTTGGCCTGGTTCTGCAGCGCGGTCTGGGCCGCGGTAGCGCTGACCGAGACATTGTTGGCGCCGACATAGAAGCCGCCCTCGTAGCCTAGTTCCTGGAGGCCATACGCCAGCGTCCAGGCCGCGTCGGCGGCGGTCGTGCTCGGCAGCGACAGGTCCAGGCCCGACGCATAGATGCCGGCGACGCTGTTCGCCCCGGTATTCACCGGCAGGGCATACCAGGCGCCGCCGCCGCCCCAGATGAAGTGATTGACCGGATAGGGCGTCGCGACATGGGACTGGCCATCGGCATTGCCATAGAAGAATTCGAGGAACTTCAGACCGTCGCTGCCGGTGCCGAGCGAATCGCCATATTGCCATTCCAGCACCGGACGGATGCGGCCCATCATGCCGCCATCGCCCCAGACCGCGCGGAACAGGTCGCTGATCTCCTTCGTCTTCTTCGCGACCCTGCGATGAGCCCAGACGGTGGTGTTGGTGGTGCCGTCAAAATTCAGCGGCGAACCGCCGGCCGCGACCTCCTGCTGCGCCAGCACGGCGTTCTGGTGATACATCGGGAAATAGGTGTTCCAGATCTCGTTCGAATATTCGACATAGACCTTGAGACCGGCGTTGAGCGGCGGATAGACGGGGTTCGCCTGGGGGCTCGTGTAGGGGTTGCTGCCGTCGCTGCCATAGGCCAGCAGCTGGGCCAGCTTGGTTATATAATCATCGTCGGTCTGGAGCGGGATATTGATCCACATGTCCTTGCCGGTCTCGTTCGCCAGCTCGACCGCATATTCCCAGGCGGCACCCTTGCCCTGCCAGCCATAGCCGGCCTGGGCCTGATACTGGGTGCGGTCGGTCGGCTTCACCCGATCGGTCCAGGTGCGCTGGTTGTTGGCATAGGTCGCCAGGTAATCCATGTAGCGGATCGCCGTGAAGTTCGAGACCAGCTTCTTGAAATCCGCCGTGAAGACCTCGCCGACCGGGCTGCTGATGGCCGAACCGCGGGCGACCGGGCGCATCAGATGGACGTTGGCAATGCCGGAATTGACCGCCGCATCCGGCGTGCGCTGGGTGCCCACGAAGCCGATGAAGGCACCGCCCGTCGTGCTGGTCGTGGCCGGCACGACCCATTGCGCCGTCGTGATATTGGTCGCGGCGTTGTAGCCGGCCCCGGCCGGCAAGGTTGTGCCATAGGCGGTGCCGCCGACCGCGAAGCCGCCGACGCCCAGCCAGTCGACCACCTGGGCCTGGCCGGTGAACTGCAGCAGATAGGTGCCTTCCGGTTCCCGCGGCACGCTCCAGAGCGGCAGGGTCCCGTCCGTCGTCGGCCAGCCCTGGGCATCGACCGGCGTCGGCGCGTTGAAATTCGCATAGTTCGAATTCTTCTGGAACGGAGCGGCCTGCATCACCGTATCGGCGAAGGTGAGCGTCGGGTCGTTCGGGCTGACATAGGCGATATTGACGCCGAGCGGCGTCGCCGCCTCGATCGTCGCCATCGGCAGCGTCGGGCTGCTCCAGGCCAGCTTCAACTGACCGGTCGGCGCGTATTGCCAGTAATAGAGCAGCAGTTGATAGGATTTGCCGGCGGTCAGCGCCGCCGAGCCCTGGCGCGTGCGCAAGCCGCCGCCGAAGTCCGAGATCAGCGTGGTCCAGGCCGAGGCGCCGGTCGCCCGGAGATAGAGCGTGACGGCGCCCTGGGTCGTCAGCGCGAAACTGTAGGTCTCCGACGTCGCGGGCAGCACCGTGCCCGACCAGGTGGCGGAGAAGGCCTGGCGCCCGACCCCGGCGAATTCGGGTGAACCCGACCCGCCGATGCCGCTGCCGGTCCAGGCGAAATCGATCCGATTGTCGCGTCGCGTAAACGCCGGCGCGCCCGAGAATCCCGTATTGTTGTAATAGTTTCCGGCGAAGCCGCCGGCTGTGACGCCCTGGGCTTGCGCCGTCAGGCTGGCCAGAAACAGGACACAGGCCAAAATTGCCCGATAAACCGATCGAAGCGCCATCCGTCACCCTCACACGAGAAGGACCGCCTCGGGCGGTCCTCGATACAGCCAAAAGTTCGCAAAAAGAGGCGACGGGGCACGGACTGCGCCATGCCGCTGGAATTTCGCTCGGAAGGGCAAGGCGCTGGGGTGACAAAATTGAGGCCTGCGGCGGTCATCCGATTGCGCTAACGGGAGCCGTTTCCGCCTGGTTCCGCTGCACCGCACTGGTTTTGCTGCGGAGCAGCGCGATTTTGAACGCCGCGGCGTAGAAGCGCCACAGGACCGCACTTCGCAAAAATTCCGAGACAAATGTTCCATTTTTGTTCTATGGTACGAAAAGGGAACAGATGGTCATCAGATCCAGCGGAAGGCGACAGCCATGGGCGCGTTACTCTCGAAGTCGAATTGGGCGTTTCCGGGGATTTCCAGCCTGAGGGCGCGCAAGCCCAGCCGCCGGGCGATCATCAATATCGACAGTTCGGGGTTGGGCTCGGACAGCTGGCCGGTCTCCGTCGCGTGGCGCGTGCTCGACAGCGGCCGCGAGGGCCATATCCTGATCAAGCCGGCGCCGACCTGGCGCGGCTGGGAGGACGAGGCCGAGGAAATTCACGGCATCAGCCGCGAGCGGCTGGAGCGCGAGGGCATCTCGCCGGCCGAGGCCGCCCACCAGATCGCCATGGCACTGGGCGGGCTGGAGGTGCATTCCGACGCCCCGGCCCTGGACCAGATCTGGCTCGACAAGATCTTTGCGGCGGCCGCGCGGTTCCCGGTGCCGGCCATCCGGCGCTACGGCGATCTGTTCCCTGGCGCGGGTCGGCGCGAATATCAAGCGCTGGTTCGGCAGGTCGGCGATCAGGTCGCGGACTGGAAGGCGCTCGCAGATATCCGTAAGCTCGCGGCCGCGGTGAGCCGTTACGAGCTCGGTTGATACGAAGCAGAGTATGCGATGAGCGTTTCGGACCAAGACATCCTTCGGCAGGCCAACCTGTGGCTCAACCGGCACGGCGACGGCGCCGTCGTCGAGGCGCGCAAGGTGGTGGGCGGGTTCCAGGACGCCGGCGATCGCGACAGTGCCGACGTCTGGCTGCGCATCCTGCTGGCCGTCGAAACCATGCGCAGCGCGGCCTACGCCGCCTGACTTTCCCCAAGAGCGTGATCCCCGCGCAGAGTTTTCCAATTCGGACGGTTCTTCCAAACGGAAGCCGCGCCAGGATCCGACGCTAAAGCGAGCTTCGGCTTTTCAGTCCGGATGACGCCCCGATAGCGGATACGAGACGGCCCGGCACCGAATGGTACCGCCAGCGCCCCAGCCTAAGTGTCCACCAACACAGCTGATTGCTTCCGGGCGTCTTCCACGCAGGCAGGCCTGCTTTTCGACTCACGCGCATCCAGCCCTAAAACAAACTCAGCTGATCGCCCGCCTTGGGCGGCTTGCGGAACTGGCTGCAGTCCAGGCTGTGCAGCTCGCGCGTCATGTTGAGGCCGATGCGCTTCTGCGCCAGGCGGAAGCGCTGGCCGAGGAGATCGGCATAGGCGCCGCTGCCCTTCATGCGCTGGCCGAACTCGCTATGGTTCAGCCGTCCGTCGCGGATGTCGCGGATCAGGGTCAGCACATGCTTGGCCCTGAGCGGTACCTGCGCCTCCAGCCATTCGGCGAACAGATCCTTGATCTCGAGCGGCAGGCGCAGCACGACATAGCCGGCCGAGCTGGCGCCCGCCGCCTTCGACGCTTCCAGAATCGCTTCCATCTCGTGGTCGTTCAAGCCCGGGATCATCGGCGCGGCCATCACGCCGACCGGAATGCCGGCATCGGCCAGCGCACGGACTGTCTCCAGCCGCCGCTCCGGCGTCGCCGCCCGTGGCTCCATGCGCCGGGCGAGCGCGCGATCGAGCGTGGTGATGGAGACCGCGACCTTGGCCTGCCGCTTCGCCGCCATCGGCCCCAGAATATCGATGTCGCGCTGGACGAGCGCACCCTTGGTCACGATCGAGACCGGATGGTTGAAGTCGCGCAGCACCTCCAGGATCCGGCGCGTGACCTCGTGCTCCTTCTCGATCGGCTGATAGGGGTCGGTGTTGGTCCCCATCGCCATCGGCTCGCATTTATAGGACGGCGCCGACAGTTCCTTCGCCAGCAGCTCCGCCGCGCGCGGCTTGTAGAACAGCCGGCTTTCGAAATCGAGCCCGGGCGAGAGGCCCAGATAGGCGTGGGTCGGTCGGGCGAAACAATAGATGCAGCCGTGCTCGCAACCCCGGTACGGATTGATCGACCGGTCGAACGGCACGTCCGGCGAGCGGTTGCGCGCGATGATGGTACGGGTCGTATCCTCGGTCAGCGTGGTGCCGAGCGGCAGCACCGGTTCGTCGGCGCTGCCCCAGCCGTCGTCGATCTCGACACGGTCATAGCCCTCGAACCGCCCGACCGCGTTCGTGAGGCTGCCGCGCCCCTTGCGGGGTCCCTTTGAAGGCATCTGCTCCATAAGACCAAAATGGCATCATATAGAGATCAAAACAAGAACAAAGACGGCCCGACTCGGGCGGCGGCGATGTTCTCATCGTGCGTAAAATCAGACGGATGAAATCCGTCTGATTTTACGCACAACTCATTAGTCCGGTGGACCGATTCACCCAACGCTTAGGAAGCAAGCGTCAGGATCGGGCTCGATTTAGATATGAGGCCGAGCAGGCCTCATATCGTCGCGCTCTGGGACGCCAGTTCGGCGTGCATCCGCGCGATGGTTTCGGGGGCGGTGAAGTCCGCGACGCGACCCTGGATATGGGCGATCAGCGCGGGCGCGACCCGGTCGGACGACCAGTCCGGATCGCTCGCCGCCAGCGCCCGCCACCGCACGGCCCACAGCGTCGTGCGCAGCCAGGTGAGCCGCCGCGCCGGCACGATCCAGGGCTCCAGGCGCGCCCAGGCGGCCGGGCCGACCGCTGCGGCATAGGCGCCATGGAAGCGCTGCAGATCGTCCGCGTCGAGCGTGACCATCACCTCGCGGTCCCACTGGGTGGAGGTATAGAGCGTGGCATGGGCCAGATCGATCGCCGGCAAGCCGTAGAGCGTCTTTTCCAGATCGACGAAGCGGGCGATGCCGTCGGCGCCGACGAGAAAGTTTCCCGGATGGGTGTCGGTCGCCACCAGCGTGATCGGCGCGGAGACGGCCGCGTTCTCCGCCGCGCGCGCCAGGTCGTGAGCCCAGGCCAGCTCGTCCCTGAGCAGCCGGGCCACATCGGGCGGGACACCGTCGTCGAGGAAACCGGCGTGATTGTCGAGCAGGCCGACCGTGGCCGCGATCGGGTTCGGCGCGTGATCGGCCAGCGGCGGCCGACGGCGCGGCGGAATCGTCGGCACCCGATGGATCGCCGCCAAGGTCCGGGCGAGCGCCGGCAGCTCGTCCGGCAGGCGCGGTGCGCGGCCGGCGACGAAATCGACGACCAGCGCCCCGCGCGGCAGCAGGGTGTCCGGCGGCAGCACCGCCTGCAGGCCGGGCGTCACGCCGCTGGGCGCCAGGCGGCGGAAGCCCTCGGCCTGATAGGCCAGCGCCGCCTCGGCCGGCATCGACCATTGGCTGAGCCGCGGCACGCGCACGACCAGGCCCAGCGCGTGGAGCGCCAGATGATCATGCGCCACGCCCTTCATCGGCAGCGGATCGAGGTCGGCCGCCGTCAGGCCCGGCCATTGCGCCCGCAGACGGTCGGCGAGGCCGCCGCGGTGGTCGGCTGAATGGGGATCGAACACCCGTTTAGCGCCGGTGCTCTTCCAGACGCGGCATCAGCTCGACCAGGTTGCACGGGCGATAGCGGTTGTCGAGCTGGTGCTTCAGGATATCGTCCCAGGCGTCGCGGCAGGCCGAGGGCGAGCCCGGCAGCGCGAACAGATAGGTGCCGTGGGCCACGCCGGCCGTGGCGCGCGACTGGATGGTCGACGTGCCGACCTTCTGCCAGCTGAGCCAGCGGAAGATCTCACCGAAGCCGGGGATATGCTTTTCGAAGACCGCGTGGAACGCCTCGGGCGTCACGTCCCGGCCGGTGACGCCGGTGCCGCCGGTCGAGATCACCACATCCACGTCGGGATCGGCGATCCACAGGCGAAGCTGGGCCTCGATCGCGGCCCGATCGTCGCGCACGATCAGGCGCCGGGCGATCTTATGGCCGTCGCGCTCGATCATCTCCGCCAGCACATTGCCCGATTTGTCGTCGGCGGCAGTGCGGGTATCGGAAACGGTCAGAAGCGCGATCTGGACGGGAAGGAACGGTCTTGATTCATCGAGCCGCGGCATGTTGGACCCTTTGCGACGAAGCGTCGGCCGAGACATAGGTCGGCCATTCGTTCGCCGCAAGCGCATCCAGGTCCGGCACCTTCTGGCCCAGCCGCTGGCGATAGATCCACATGTTGGTCAGCACGCGCTCGACATAGAGCCGCTGCGGTATCGTGGTCAGGCTTTCGATGAACAGCAGCGGGTCGTGCTGATATTCCGGCTTGTTCTGCCAGCGGGTCAGCGGTGCCGTCCCGCTGTTGTAGGTCGCCAGCACGAGGATCAGGTTGCCGTTGATCTGGGTATGGTCGATCAACTGCTTCACATATTCCTGGCCCAGGCTGAGATTCAGCACCGGGTCGACCAGTTCGTCGACGCTCTTGAAATGGATGCCCGCACGACGGGCAACATCGCGGGCGGTCTGCGGCATCAGCTGCATCAATCCCGAGGCGCCCGAGCCGCTCTGGGCGTCGGCGTCGAAGCGGGATTCCTGCATCATCAGCGCGAACAGCAGGGCGCGATCGACCGAGAAACCGTTGCGCGGCTGCCAGCGCGGCACCGGATAGGCGGCATCGTCATGGCGATCGTCGGCACCCTTGCGGCCGGACGACAGCGCCAGGCACAGGGCCGGCATGTTGGCGAGATCGGCGAGCGCCACGATGGCGTCGGCCAGACCCGGCGCCGAGCGCGTGGTCAGCGCCCGCAGCTCGGCCTCGGCCCGGTCGGTTTCGCCGACCTGGACCAGCGCCAGCGCGCGACGGCCGCCGGGTAGCGACTCCAGCTGCGAAATCTCGGTGTCACTCAACGGCTTGGCACCGAAGCGCATGTCCGGCTCCACGCCCAGCATGCGGCGCGCGAGCAGGCCGTAGAAGGTGCGCGGCTGCAGCGCCGCGGTCTCGAGCAGCGGATCGACCTTCTGGGGCTCGCGCAGGATCAGATGGGCCCGCGCCGCCCAGAAGGCGCCGGCGGCGACATACCAGCTGGGCACGTCGGTCGAGCGCGACACGGCTTCGAACGCGGTCGCGGCTTCGGCGAATTTCTTGTTGCGCCAGGATGCCAGGCCGGCCTCGAATTTGGCCGGCGGCTGGATATTGGTGCCGCGCGGTTCGGCCGGCAGCTTGGGCATATCGAAATCGGCGGCCGGTGGTCGCACCGCCTTCGGATCGGCCTCGATCGGGCTCGCGACCTGCGCGCTCGCCAGGATCGGCGACGGCAGCGGCTTGCCGGGCGACCGCTTCTTGGCCAGCGCCCAGATCGCCCGCGCCTCGGGCAGATCGGCGTAGGTGCCGAGCCAGTCGCGCGCCTCGACGAAGCTCGTCTTGTATTTGGCCGACAGGTAGCGCTGTGCCAGGACCGTGCCGAGCAGCGATCTATCTTGCAGCGCCGCGATCTGCTCGTCGGCTGCCTTCCAATTCGCCTCGTCCTGCAGCGCGAAGATCGCGGCATAGCGCGACGCGTCCATATCGCCGAGCAGGGCCGGCAGGCTCTGGACGAGATTCGGGTCGATCGGCGGGTTGACGGGGAGTGCGGCGGTTTGCACCACGCCTGCCGCCGAAGCGGCAGAGGGGATCGCCGCAACCCCGAAAGCAAGGGTCGCCGCAAAGGCGCAAAGGATCACCGTGGGCCAAGTCTTTTTGAGACGGCCGCCCTGATGTATTCCAGTCATGGCGAGATGGATAGAGGAAAAATCTCAGCCTTACAAGCATAAAATTTTCTATGCTTTTTTAACATCGTGATTATTTCACGATTAATGTTGTTTTTCTTGAAGTTATTTCAGCGAATCTTCTAGCTTGTTCTTGATGGATAGTAGATCAGCCCAAGCCTCCCGTTTGCGCTCCGGTGAGCGCAACAGAAAGGAGGGGTGATACATCGCGATTGCTTGGACCGGCTCGGCGAGCCCGTTCACCTGGAGTGCCAGCCACTGCCCGCGGAGCCTTGTAATCCCGAGACTTCCAGGCAGCATCGCGGCTGAGGCGGTACCGCCTACCAATACTAGAAGTCGTGGCCGAACCAACGCGATATGCCGTTCGACGAACGGCCGGCAGATCGCGATTTCGCTGTCGGTCGGCTTTCGATTGCCGGGCGGCCGCCAGAACAGCGCGTTGGTGATATAGGCATCGGTCTGGCGCGACCGCCCGATCGCGGCCAGCATCCGGTCGAGCAGTTGGCCGGAGACCCCGACGAACGGCTTGCCGATCCGGTCCTCGTCGGCGCCCGGCGCCTCGCCGATCAGCATCAGGCCGCCATCGGGGACGCCCTCGGCGAAGACCGTGTTGGTGGCGGTTTTCTTCAGCCCGCAGCCTTCGAACGCCATCACGGCCTCGCGCAGCGCGTCGAGCGTGTCGGCTGCCGCGGCCGCGGCGCGCGCCGCCTCGATCGCCGCCGACAGTCCGCCGTCGAGGACCGGCGCCGCCTTGGGCAACACGATCGGAGCCTGCTGCCGGTTGGTCGATGCGGCGGCAACCGGCCTCGCGAGGGCGGGTTGGGGGGACGGTGCGGGACGCGCGGGGTCCGGGCCCAGGCCCTGGCGCCTGGCCGCCAGGGCCTGGGCCCGGCGCTCGGATTCGGCGAATCGGTCGACGGCGACGTCGCCGATCGCCTCGTCGGCTCCCATTGCCAGGTTCCAGGCCAGCAGCTCTTCCAGCAATCGCTCGCGCAGCATGCCTTTTTCCGGGGTAGGTGTTCGGCAAAACGGCCGTTATAAGGACTCGAAAGACCGTTATATAGGTCTATGGGGGATACGGTTCGGGCGCAACGGCGTTAGCAAGTCGTCGCCCGCGTTCAAGGAGGCTCGATGGAACGCGAGAGCATGGAATATGACGTCGTCATCGTCGGCGCCGGCCCGTCGGGTCTGAGTGCCGCGATCCGACTGAAGCAGCTGGCAGCCGCGGCGGGGCGCGAGCTCTCGGTCTGCGTCCTGGAAAAAGGCTCGGAAGTCGGCGCGCATATCCTATCGGGCGCCGTGCTGGAGCCGCGCACGCTGAACGAGCTCATTCCCGACTGGAAGGAGCGCGGCGCGCCGCTGAACACGCCCGCCAAGGAAGACCGCTTCCTGTTCCTGACCGAAACCAAGGCGATCCGGCTGCCGACGCCGCCGCAAATGAACAATCACGGCAACTACATCATCAGCCTGGGCAATTTCTGTCGCTGGCTCGGGACCCAGGCCGAAGAACTGGGCGTCGAGATCTATCCGGGCTTCGCCGCCGCCGAAGTGCTCTATGACGACGCGGGCCGCGTGAAGGGTGTCGCCACCGGCGACATGGGCATCGGCAAGGATGGCCAGCATACCGAGGCCTATCAGGTCGGTATGGAGCTGCATGGCAAGGTCACCATGTTCGCCGAGGGCTGCCGCGGCTCGCTGACCAAGACTCTGTTCGAGAAATTCGATCTGCGCGACGGTGTCGATCCGCAGACCTACGGCATCGGCATCAAGGAGCTGTGGGAGGTCGATCCGGCCCAGCATCGACAGGGCCTGATCATCCATACCGCCGGCTGGCCGATGGATACGGCGACCTATGGCGGCTCGTTCCTCTATCATCTGGAGGACAATCAGGTCGCGGTCGGCTACGTCATCGGGCTGGATTACCAGAACCCGACCCTGTCGCCGTTCGAGGAATTCCAGCGCTTCAAGACCCATCCGGCGATCCGGCCTTTCTTCGAGGGCGGCCGGCGCATCGCCTATGGCGCCCGCGCGCTGAACGAGGGCGGCTTCCAGTCGATCCCGAAGCTGTCCTTTCCGGGCGGCTGCCTGATCGGCTGCACCGCGGGTTTCCTGAACGTGCCCAAGATCAAGGGCACCCATACCGCGATGAAGTCCGGCATGGTCGCGGCCGAGGAAGTGTTCGCCAAATTCGATGCCGACCAGTCGGCCGACTATCGCCCGGCGCTCGAAAAGACCTGGCTGTGGAGCGAGCTGCATAGCGTGCGCAACATCCGCCCGTCGTTCCAATGGGGCTTCTGGGGCGGCTTCGTCTATTCGGCGATCGATACCGTGCTGTTCCGGGGCAAGGCGCCCTGGACGCTGCGCCATCGGCATGGCGACCATGAGGCGCTGAAGCCCAAGCGCGACGTGGTGCCCAAGGTCTATCCGAAGCCCGACGGCAAGGTAAGCTTCGACCGGCTGTCCTCGGTGTTCATCTCGAACACCAACCACGAGGAAAATCAGCCGGCCCATCTGAAGCTGAAGGACCCGTCGGTCGCGATCCGGATCAACTACGAGCTCTATGGCGCGCCCGAACAATATTATTGCCCGGCCGGCGTCTACGAGATCGTCAAGGATGCCGAGGGCGCCAATCCGAAGCTGCAGATCAATGCGCAGAATTGCGTGCATTGTAAGACCTGCGACATTAAGGACCCGACCCAAAACATCAATTGGACAGTGCCGGAAGGCGGCGGTGGGCCTAATTATCCCAATATGTAATATCGAGGGCCCCTTCGGGTTCGCCCGCGGCAGATCCGAAGGGGCAATGGGAGCGTGATGGCAGAAACGGGCAGCGGACGGGGGCGGAAGCCCCGCATCGACGGCACGCGAGCCCGCCAAGGCATCGCGTTCGCGACCGCCCTGGTGGCGCTGGCGTCGCTCGGCGCCTGTGCCGACGTCGTGCCGTCGTCGGGCGCCATCGGCATCGCCGACAGCGATGGTGCCGCGGCCGGCGCGCAGATCAACAGCCACCCCGACCTGCCCTCGTCCCACGCGGCCTATCTGATCGCGCTGGTGGCGCAGGATCAGCACGACTATGGCGAGGCGCTCGCCTTCTATCAGGCGGCATTGGCGCAGGACCCGAGCAATGGCGAGATCGCCAGCCATCTGTTCGTGCTGGCGATCATCGACGGCCAGCTGGATATGGCGGCCAAGCTGACCGACCCTCTGCTGCGCGCCAACCCGCAGGCCCCGCTGATCAACATGATGGCGATGGTCGAGGCGGCGAAAGCCGGCCATCTGGACGAGGCGCGCGACGCCGCCGACCGGCTGCCGCGCCAGGATGTCTACCGGATCACCGGCGCGTTGATGCGCGCCTGGCTCGCTCCCGGCAGGCCGGCGGGTGCCGTGGCACCGCTGAAGGAACTGGATGCGGTGCGCGGCTTCGGCGAACTCGCGGCCCTGCATCGCGCGCTCATTTTCGACCAGGCCGGCGACCGTCCGGCGGCCGAGGCGGCCTATCGCGCGGCATTGGGCGAGGGGGCACCCGTGCGCGTCGTCCAGCTTGTCGCCAATTTCCTTGAGCGCGAGGGCAAATCGGCCGAAGCGACCGCGCTCTATCCGCACTATCTGGGGGCGACCGAGGCCGAACTGGGCTTTCCGCCCCCGGGCGGCGCCGCACCGGCCCCGCTCGTGACCGACGTCAAGGGCGGCATGGCCGAGGCGCTGTTCGATCTGGGCAACCTGATGAACGGTGCCGATTCGCCGAACCTGGCGCTGTTGAACGCGCGCCTGGCGCTTGAACTGCAGCCGGATTTCCCGGAGGCCAAGATCGTGCTGGCCCAGGCGTTCGAGGGCGTGCAGCGGCCGGACTTGGCGCGCGCGACCTACGCCACGATCGATCCGGCGACCACGCTCGGCTGGACCGCGCGGCTCCGGATCGCCGCCTTGAAGCAGCAGGCCGACGATAGTGCCGGCGCGCGCGCCGATCTGCAGGCGCTGGCCGCCCAGCATCCGGACCGGCCCGAGCCGCTGGTCGAACTGGGCAACAGCTTCAGCGCCGACAAGCAATATACCGCGGCGGTCCAGGCCTACGACCAGGCGTTCGCCCGTGTGCCGGATCCGAACACGCCCGGCTGGTGGGGGCTCTATTATGCCCGCGGCACGGCCTATGAGCGCCTCCGCCAGTGGCCCAAGGCCGAAAGCGACCTGCGCAAGGCGTTGGCGCTGCAGCCCAACCAGCCCGCGGTGCTGAATTATCTGGGCTATGCCATGGTCGATCGCGGCGACCGCCTCTCCGAGGCGCTGAAGCTGATCAAGGGGGCGGTGTCGCTGCGACCGGACGACGGCTTCATCGTCGATAGTCTGGGCTGGGCCTATTTCCGCCTGGGCGACTACAAGAACGCCGAAACGACGCTCGAACATGCGGTCGAACTGAAGCCGGCCGATCCCGAGATCAACGCCCATCTGGGCGACGCCTATTGGCAGGGCGGCCGGCGCGAAGAGGCCCGGCTGCAATGGCGCCGCGCGCTGGGGCTCAACCCCGAACCGGACCTGGCCAAGGCGATCGAGGCGAAGCTCGACAAGCCCCCGCCCCATGCCAAGCCGGCCAAACGCACCAGCGACGCGACGCCCCCCACCCGTCACGGCAGTTGAAGCCGCGGCCATCCCCGACGAAGACATCCGATGCCCCAGACCGTCCGCCGCGCGCCGGCGAAGCTCAATCTCACGCTCGAAGTGGTCGGCAAGCGCGCCGACGGCTATCACCTGCTGGATAGCCTGGTCGCGTTCACCGACTATGGCGACACGCTGACCGCGACCCAATCCGACACGCTGGCCCTGACGCTGGACGGCCCGTTCGGCGGCATCCTGGTCGGCGATCCGATGGAAAATCTCGTGCTCAAGGCCGCCCGCCTGCTGGCGGCCGATGCCGGGATCGAACCGCGCGCGGCACTGGCCCTGACCAAGCGCCTGCCGGTCGCGTCCGGCATCGGCGGCGGGTCGAGCGATGCCGCGGCGACCCTGATGGCGCTCAGCGAGCTGTGGGGCCTCGCCCCCGCGCCGGAGGACCTGGCCCGGCTGGCCTTGAAGCTGGGCGCCGACGTGCCGGTCTGCCTGGCCCAGCGCACCGCCCGGCTCGAAGGCATCGGCGAGCGCATCACCGCAGCCCCCCCCGTGCCGGCGGCGCCGATCGTGCTGGTCAATCCCGGCGTGGGACTGCCGACCCCCAAAGTGTTCCAGGCCCGCCGCGGTGATTTTTCCAAGGGTGCCGGCCCGGCCGGCGTGCTGGCCGGCAGCCCGGCGGACGCGTCCGGCCTGGCGGACGCGCTCCGCCCCTACGCCAACGACCTGACCCCGCCCGCGGTCCAGCTCCTGCCGGTGATCGGCCGGGTGCTCGCCCGGCTGGAAGCGACATCCCAGTGCCTGATCGCCCGCATGAGCGGCAGCGGCGCCACCTGTTTCGCGCTGTTCCCGACCGATGAAGCGGCGGCATCCGCCGCGGCAGCGATCACCGCCGCCGAGCCCGAATGGTGGGCGGTCGCGACCCGTTTGAAGGCGGCCTGACCCACCCTTTTCGCCTGTTGAAGCCCGGGGGCAATCTCGCTATGGTGCGCCCCCCGAACGGCACCGGTGGGGCGTAGCCAAGCGGTAAGGCAGCGGATTTTGATTCCGCCATTCGGAGGTTCGATCCCTCCCGCCCCAGCCAAGCTTTGTGCCGCATAGCGTAAATCGCGGCGGACTCAGCGACAATCCAAATAAGCACCTCGGACGCACGGCAAGACAAAGCCGCAGCTATCGAGCGGATGCGTTGCCATGGCATCCAGCCCCTGGGCCGCTTCCGAACTGACTGCAACCTCATCTTATTTCGGTTGTGGTAACCTCCCGCCTGCAAGCTTTCGCGAGCGAGGTAAGTGATCGTGCCAGACTCCCTGATCCACGAAGCATTTTGGCAACAACTCTATATCTGGCAGACGCTCATAACCGGGCTCCTCGCCCTTGGCGCCGCTTGGTGGACGGTAAGGGCAACTCAGAGCGCTGCAGATCGCGAGGTCGCTGCGGCTCAATTGCAAACAGCCGCCAGCCTTGCGCAGACACGTGCGACAGCATTGATTGAAAGACGACGCATTGCGCGTCAGTCGTGGGCGTTCATGGCGATGTTATCCGCCACCATGGGGCGTGTTCTCGATGACGCCGAAGAGGCGTCGAAGCTGGCAATTGGTTTATCCGCGGCCTCGGGGAATTCCGTCCAGGCCTATCAGGCGAGAAATCGCATAAAGAGGACCGGATTTTCGGAAATCATGGCTGCGAGCATCGAGTTCGGCGGTCAGTTGACAGAGCAATTTCTTCGGCTCGACGGGGATATTGATGTCCTGGCAGGCGAAACGGTGCAGATGCCTGGCACATACGGCGGCGCAGTTCAGTTCGGCATTCACGCCGGTCTCGATACCGATTTGCTGAGGGTTAAGGATCGAGCGAATGCGATACGCCAAACGGCAATCGAAGAAATGAAACGTTCCACAACCCTGCTCGCTGATACCGAAGAGCAGGTGCGCGCATTTGAGCGGGACGGTGTGTTCCCGGTCTAACTTAGCCCTTCAGCAAGGCAGTTTCCTAAGGATGGAACGACGAGATCTGAGCCGGCAGGCCACGTGCTAACTGCCGGAAATTCACTAAGGGTTTTCAATGCTCCAGATTAGTTCCGGCAAGCTATACCCAGACGGCGTAAAGCGAAGGAACGAACTTCGCGGCGTTCTGTATTCGAATATTTTCCTTTTCCGGATGGATGGTGGACCAATCGTCACGGCGGCTGGTCGGTTGCAGCAGGTGGATCCGGTCGGTACACCGAGACCCTTGGTTTACGAGTTGACCGAGCAATTCGAGGATGCCGCCGGGGAGGAGTTTTGATCTCCCACACGGTCCAACCGTACCTTCAAGACTTCGCTGCAATCGTTTCATTCATTCTGCCTGATGAGATCGCACGGGCTATCGGCTGGCGTCAGCTCATCGTCCGAGGCCGCCGGAGCGTCAGACCAGGTTCGCGGTCAGATGGCCGGGACCGCGTCCGGATCATCCGCTACCGTCTGGTATCGCCGCCTGCTTTAGGCGGCGACGGCTGCCATCTCCCGCTTGATGCGCTGCACGTGGGGCCGGAAGCCACGTCCATGAATGCGCTTTCGGCGCCCTGGCCATGGAGAGACAGCCACGGGACAAACAGGGTTATCTTGAATTTTTCTGCTCTATGGAGCATATTAATTGCTCAAAGGAGCAGGATATGTCCCGCGCAAGAGCCGCCATCCAAGCTGACCTCGCTGCCGATGCCAAGCGCCAGACGGCCGGGCTTTCCTATATGGGGGTATATCGAGCCTCGCCGCTTGAGCGCATCAGCATGATAAAGCACGGCATCAGCGCCAGCGATGCAAAGCGCGTGATCGCGGAACTCGCGATCGGACAAGGCGCAGGGCTCAAGGCGCTCAATCTCTCCCAGGCCACGGTCAACAAGAAGGCGAAGCAGGACCAGACCTTGTCCCCCGGTGAGAGCGAGCGGGTCATCGGCTTCGTCAAGCTCGTGGGTCAGCTGGCGGCGATCGTCCAGGAATCCGGAAATCCCGAGGGCTTCGACGCGGCCGCATGGATGTCCCGCTGGCTCAATGATCCTGTCCCCGCTCTGGGCGGCGCACGGCCGATCGATCTCATGGACACCATGGAGGGACAAGCGCTCGTGTCCACGACGCTCGGGCAGCTGCAGAGCGGGGCTTACGCTTGAACCAGACGGTCTGGCGAATTGCGAGCGACACACCGGCCTACGAAGCCGACGACCTATCGGGGAGCGGCGCGAAAGCGACAGGCGGGCGCTGGAATGCCCCGGGCGCGGCAGCCATTTATACGTCGTCGACGCGGGCGCTGTCGTGTTTGGAGACGGTCGTCCACCTCAACGCCGGCGGCCTGCCCCTTAATCGTTACCTCGTTGAGGTGACGATCCCCGACGACCTCTGGGCCAGTGCGCAAACGACGAGTTCGACTAGCCTGCCGGTTGGCTGGGATGCCGAACCGGCGGGACGGGCGAGCATCGAGTTCGGCACGAACTGGATACGCTCAGGCGCATCCGCGCTCCTCGTCGTCCCCTCCGCAATCGTTCCCGAGGAAGTCAATGTCCTCATCAACCCGCTGCACCCCGATAGCGCGCGGATCGTCGCGGTAAAGATCCGTAAATGGCTTTACGATCCACGGCTGACCAAGACGCCCTGACGGATCGTATGGAACCGCCACGCTTTGTTGGGACGACAACATCAAATGCAACTCGCACGCTAAGGGGTTGCTGCCGGTCACGCTCCTCGGTGCCGTATAGAATTTCTGGCCCTAATCCGTTGGCGGACCGGGCGCGGCTGCGGGGTTTGGCGGTCAGTAGCTCCGGCCGCGGTCCCGGATCTCTCGGCGCTGACGCCGCACCGGCTCCCGCTGGCCGATGATCAGATCGAGCAGTTCCAGAACGAGCGGCGTCAGCAGCAGAAGAACGGGAAGCAGGGCGACCCACGCATGATCCGTCATCTGAAATCTCCGTTCTAGACGCTGCTGGAAAACGTCGGCGGTATCCTTGATGAACAACACCATGAGAGTCGGGGCGGTTCCGCGGAAATCAGCGGCGGATCAGCGCTACCTGCTGAAGGACACGTCGGTGAAGGTGCTGGAGATCGCCCCGCGCTGGGTGCAGACCGATCTCCTGAACAGCAACGACGGGCCCCGGGCGATGCCGCTCGCCGCCTTCATTGCGGAGACGATCAAGGTCCTGGCGACCGACGCCGACGAGGTCCTGGGCGAGGCGGGAATATGATCGGGCCATCTGGCATCTCGCCCCCGACATGACCAAGTGTCGGGCGACGGTGCTCGGCCGCGGCACGATGCAGATCCTGGTACCGGCCGAGATCCAACTGATGGAACGGAGTGCCAGGAATGACCAAGCAGCTTCATCTGGGCGCCTTCATGCGCCCGATCGGGATCCACACCGCTTGGTGGCGCTATCCGGGGGCCTATCCGGATGCGAACTTCAATCTCCAGCACCTGGTGGGTTTCATCAAAAAGCTGGAGGCGGCCAAGTTCGACGCCTTTTTCATGGCCGACCATCTGGCGGTCTTGAACATGCCGATCGAGGCGCTCCGGCGCAGCGCCACCGCGACCTCGTTCGAGCCGCTGACCCTGCTGTCGGCGCTCTCGATGGTGACCCGGCATATCGGCCTGATCGCGACCGCGTCCACCACGTTCGACGAGCCCTATCACATCGCCCGCCGCTTCGCCTCGCTCGACCATATCAGCGGCGGCCGTGCCGGCTGGAACGTCGTCACGACGTCGAACCCGGACGCGGCGCTGAACTTCGGCCTCGACGACC
>JAQGIC010000025.1 GCA_028288725.1 Rhodospirillales bacterium | reverse complement strand
GTCTGCGCCGGCGATGCGGCGGTGTAGGCCTCGCCCGGCGGGATCGAGTGAGCGTTGTGGCCGTTGCCGTGCTCGTCCACGCCGTTGTATTGGCCGGGCGAGGCGCGGTACCAGTCGAGGCGGCTGGCGTAGGTGTAGTTGCTGGCGGTACCGGGTTTCAGATTGCGGTGGATCACTTCGAGTTGGTCGCGGGAAGGGATGAAGGCGTCCTCGAACCATTCCTGGCGCACCTTGACTATCCAATCGGCGATCGGGTGCCCGCCGGCCTT
This sequence comes from Rhodospirillales bacterium, assembly GCA_028288725.1. GTDB lineage: Bacteria > Pseudomonadota > Alphaproteobacteria > ATCC43930 > CGMCC-115725 > Aliidongia. Next base: position 5,539 of record JAQGIC010000025.1, on the reverse strand, counting down.
GATCATCGCCTCGGTGTTGGCAAACCCGTCGATGACGGATTGCGTCCCAGGCGTGGCTTTCTGCCAATCCGTCTTCCAGGCGACGCGAGCGATCTCGCCGATGGCCTTCGGCGGCACCACCATGGCGTAAGTCAGGCCATCCTCGATGATCGATCCGGCATAAAACCCGCCACCGAACGGCGTGCCGGGTGACGGAACCTCCGGGGCGACCTCGTCGGCGACGGCCAGATTGGTTGCGGTGCTCATGTTGTGGTTACTCCTTGGTGAGCCGGGAGACGCCCGGCGCGGTGGGGGAAGCGATGGCGGGGGAGGGATTGTTCATGGCCGCTCACCCAATCTCCGAGCAAAGCGCGATCGACGAGCCGCCAAACACGTGTGACGCCGGCGGCGCGAAGCGCGTCACGCCGATACGGCGAACAGCACGTGGATCGTCCTCGAATGAATTCTCCGAGAACAGTTCGGCGCCTTGGGTACGCGAGAAGAGCTTGATGCCGGTGCTGATGGTGTCCGCCGGCGGCGCGATCTTCCGGCGCCAGTTCCTCATGGCCCGCGGCGACCTGGCGAACTCGCCCTCGCGTAGGTCGGCGTTCACGAGCTCGCTCACCTCGCTATCGCTGAGCCCACGCTCGAACCCGCCCAGCATGAGCGCGCGTTGCCGCTCGCCCGGGCGCCCGTTGCTGGCCTTGGTCGGCGGCAGCAGGCGGAGTGGGAGCTTCAGTCGCGCGGCGAGGTCGTAGAGCGCGGTCTCGGACCTGACGGCCTCACCGACCCCGAGATCGGCGCCAACGGCCATGGCGATGCGGACCATCGGCAGGCCGTCATGCCACCCCTTGAGGAAGATGGCCATCTGGCGCTCGCTCAGCGGCGGCTTTGCGGCGTGAGAATGAACCGAGCTCATGCAGCCCCACCGCACAGCGTCCGGTACTGGTCCAGCGCCTCGGCACTGGGCAGGCCGTTGAAGCCGAGCGCCCCTACCAGCGCGTTCCAGGCCGGCCCTTGCTGGGCGTCGCCGAGCACCGTCGCGTCTGTGCTCTGGCAATTGGCGAGGTCAATCCCGTCGTCAGACGCGATGCAGGCCAAGACGTAACGCTTCGCGGCGGCAACGAAGGCCGCCGGGTCCGCGACACCAGCCAACGCATTGACGCAGTCCACGACCCGCTGCGCGGTCCTGGCGGCACCCTCGTCGGGCAAATCCCGATCGCGGTCGACGACCAGGATGGGATCGACCTCGCCATCCTGAAACACAACACCGGCCTCTTCGCCGATCCCGACGACCCACGGCTCTTCCGGCCATGCCTGCTGATGCGCTTGGTCGCTCACGGCATCATCTCCGGGAAAGCATTGTGCTCGACGCCGTCTAGGAGGCGGCCGGCGCGCTTCTTTCCGATGCGGGCGACACCAAAGCTATGGCGGTCAACCGTCCCTATCGGAACCTCTTCATACGACGGTCTTGGGCCCCATTCGCCCCACTGCTTGAACAGGAACGGTACGCCGACAGCGGCGCACTGGTCGCGGAGCGCGCGAGACCAGTCCGGATGGATCGGTCGGGCGCCGTGGCCGCTCTCGCCGCCGGCGATGACCCAGTCGAGCCGTCTAAGCTTTTCAAGCCCTGGGGAGAAGTGACCGCGCCGTTGAAAGCCGGATGCGATCTCCAGAGGGTTGCATGAGAGAGCCCATCGAAGATGTAAGGGTCCCAACAGCGGCTCGCACGACAGGAATCGGATCTTCGCGGGCACCGCCAGCAGATGCGCGATGCGCCGATCGGCTTCTTCCTGATTCTCGACCGTGGTGCCGAGCCAGACGTTCGAGTAGCCGTTGCCCCAGTTGTCCGGCAGCATCCTGGCGATATTCTGCGGGCGCTTGGTCAGCAGCAACCAGTCGAGGTGTGGCGTGGCCTTGATCAGTTCCCAGAGCCGGGACCGAACATGCTCCGGCCAGCGGTTGTCGAACACGTCGGCCATGGACGCGCAGAAGACGCGTCGGCGCACGCCGTCCCGCTCGGCCGCTCGATTCCATTTCAGCGGCTCGGCCCAATGTTTGTCGCCGAACTCTTTCAGGGGCGCGTGAGGCCCCCAATGCCCGCCGCCAAGGCGATGGTCGAGCGCTGCCGCATAGCAATTGTCGCAGGCCGGCGAGACCTTCACGCAGCCCCAAACGGGATTGAAGGTGTGGTCGGTCCATTCGATTGCGCTGTTCTCGCCCACGGCTGATTATTCCGCCGCGATCGCGGTGACGGCGCCGGCGTTCTCGCCGCGCCCCTGGGCCAGCAGCTGGGTCGACTGGAGCCCGCGCGCGACGGCCACCAGCACACGCATGTCGGCGACCTTCAGTTCGGACGTGACGGTGGTGAGTTCGATATCGAGGCGCCCGAGGGCCGCGCTGCGGTCGATCGCCGGCGCGAGCTGCACCACCTCGGCATCCTGGTCCGGGAAGAAATATTCGACCTTGCAGTGCAGGATCTTAGCAATCTGCCACAACCGACTAGCCGAGACACGGTTGGTGCCGTGCTCGTATTTCTGCAGCTGCTGGAAGGTGAGGCCGAGCTTGTCGGAGACCTTCTCCTGGCTGAGCCCGAGGAGGGTCCGGCGGTAGCGGATCCGGCCACCGACATGGATGTCGATGGGATCAGGCTGTTTGGTCTCGTCGTCTTTGGGCGTGCTCGTCATGATGTGCTCCAGGTGGATGGAACGAACCGACCTGCGGGTGGGCGCGGGCCCGGTAAGAGGCTCAATCCGGCAGCGGGCCGTACTTGTCCTCGTAGAACTCGATTCCGACCCGCTCGAGGTCGCCGACCGTCTTGACGTCGATCGCGCGGGCGTCCGGAATGTCGATGCGGAGCAACGCCTCGGTCTCGGTGACGATCGCGAGATGATCGAGGCTATCGACGCCGTTGCCGGCGGTGAGATTGAACCCTGGCCCGATCACATCCTTGCGGCCCAGCAGATCGCGGACCGACGTCCGAAGCTGCAGGCGAACGTCTGTGCGGGAGCCGAAGGTCATGACAGCACCCATTTCCCAATGGCATAGACGCCGGTCAGGAACAGGCCGCCCAGCAGCATCAGGGCGATGGCTTGGCGCCGCTCCAGGCTGGAATGGCGGCGCCGGCCGATGGGGTCGGTCACGATCATCAGGCTGCTCCCTTCTGTTCGTCCACGGCATCGAGGTCGCGGACGTGGTCACGGATATGGATGAAGCTCCGAAGCGTCCGGCGGTACGCGCGACGCTGGCCGCGCAGCGTCTGGCGCCGGTCCAGCAGGTCCGCGGCGAGGGCTGCGGGAAGCGCGTCGGCTCGGTGGCTTTTCGCGAGTTCCACCGAATGCCGGAGGTTCTTCACGGCCCAGCGCACTCGGTCTCGGTGAACCTGCAGGTCGCGACGGGCGAGGTTCAGCGCCTGGCGCGGATTGCGTGGAAAGACCTGCGGGATCACATCCGCCTCGCGCGTTCGAGCGCACCGGGCGGGATAGGACCATCATAGGTCGCGTCCAGCACCGCCATCGGCGACATCGGCGGGCGGGGCGGATCGGGCAGCGCGAAAGCGGCAAGCGCCTCGGCGCAATGGTCGTAGATCTCGACCGCGACCGGATCGACCGTCATGCGGCCGTTGCCGATGGTTCGCATCTCTCCATGCAGACGGTCGCGATCCGTTCGGCTGAGATTGCGCCACTTTTGGATCTCGACTTCGCCCAGCAGCAGACCGATCGGCGCGTAGCTCTGCAGCTTGCCGACCGAGAAGCCTCTGGCGCGCAGGTGGCGCAGGGCCACGTCATAAGGCGAGAACAGCCCGTCGGCCTTGAAGGCGTGGATCATAACGCACCGCCAGTCGGTGCGAAGGCCTGCACCATATCGGGGCGGCAGAAGGCGGCGATTGCTTCAGGGCGCCGGTCGTAGATCTCGACGACGACGGGTCCGCGGCACATGTTGCCGGTGACGCGGCCGTCGAGCTGGTCGCGCTGCGCAGGTGACATTTCACGCCAGCGCGGCAGGTCGCCTGCGTCGAGCTTGATCGCGCGCGGCTCGTTGCGATCGATGTGGCCCAACGAAAGCTTGCGAGCGCTGAGGAAGCGCTCGGCCTCGCTGATCGCGGCGAACAGGCCGACTTGATCGAACACCCGGGTCATGGCTGACCGGCCGTGGCTGCGGCCATGCGCTGGCGGATCCGATCGACCTCGTGGTGTTCAGCCTCTGCTTCACGGCGAGCGGCATCGACCAAGGAGCCCATCGCGATCCGCAAATAGTCGCCAGCGAGTTCGCCCGCGGCGACACGCACGATGTCCTCGTTGCGTGCAGCGGCTGCGTCCCACTCGTCAGCGGTCATGCCGACGTTGCGCGAGGGATCGCGCCGCCGAATGATCATCGCCCTGACGCGGGCTTCGACAGCAAGGCACGCAAACCGATTCCCGATCCGGATCAGTTGTGCGGGGTCGAACCTCGGGGGTCTGTTCATGCCGCACCGCGAGGACGAAGCGGAACAATCGCGGGCGAGGGGCGACGGAACGGAAGAATCTGCGCGCCAGATGCCGGCGCAGCAAGCAAGGTCTCGGCTGGCACGGGGCTGGGGTCGATGCTGCCGCTCGGACCATCGCCGAAATCAGAGGCGCGCGGAAAGTGTGCGTCGAGAAGAGCGCGCCAAATCGCCAGCGGGTGGACGCGGATCATGGCAGAAGCCTTCCGCCTTCGCCGAACACCAGGAAGGCAACCCACAGCCAGACGACCGAGGCGGCACAGACGGCGCCGGCGAGATCGGTGAGCGCTCCGGCCGGGCGAGGGCCGTTCATATCGGCTGCCACAAGGCGCAAGGCGTCGAGCGCCTTCATTGTGGCATCCCCACGCCGCGCCGGGCGGCATCAAGGCCTGAGGCCTCGCCGCCGATATTCGACAGCATGGAGGCGAAGTGCTCGGCGGTCGCCACTAGCCGCATGGCGAGCGACATGCCATCGAGGGCGCGGGCAGTGACCTCCAACGCGGCGGCCTCGATCGTCCAGGCGTCGCCGCCGGCGACCAACTGCCAGGCCCCATGGATGTCGCGCGACGCGATCTCCCAGCGAGGGGCGGCGAAGCGGCGCGGTTCGGTGACCGCCTCGACCGCATCGACCAGTACGGCGATCCGGAGCATGCCGGATAGGACGCGCTCGTAGGAGACGCCTTCGAACCGGCCGTCGTGGGTCCGCGAGCGATAGCGGAAACCCAGACGAAGCATCTGTTCGGTACGCGAGGCCGGGTGGGCCGTTCCGATCGTGGCAAGCACCATGAAAATCTCCACGGGCGACACCCTGTCCGCTAAGCGGCCAGGGGAATTGGTGAAGTCGAAATCAGGACTTTGCGGACGGCCCTGGCAGGAAGATCGTTGTCCTTGACGCCGACGAACTGGTTGCCGACGACGAAGCCCTGGACCCACGCGAGCGCGGGATGGAACTCGGTGCTGGACCAGTACCACCCGCGTTCGAAGGCCTCGGGGCCGCCCTCGCGGAAGGCTTCGGCGATAGTCTGCGCCGGCGATGCGGCGGTGTAGGCCTCGCCCGGCGGGATCGAGTGAGCGTTG
>JAQGIC010000132.1 GCA_028288725.1 Rhodospirillales bacterium | reverse complement strand
GCAGGCGAAGATGGAAGTGACGGCAGACGGAACGGGCAAGACGCCACAGCAACCCAGGCTTGGCGGAGCCCCCCTTACTTGAACGCTCCGGCGGCCGTCACTTCAAACCGACGGATGAATTCGAGATCACGACCCGCCAGCACCGGCAGACACCGGCGAGGCCTGAAAGCGGGAACGCCATCCCCTTGCCTTCAAGCGGCGGGGACATGAACGGAGTACGGAAGATGTCGACGAAGACTCTCTGCCTCGCCCTGGTCGCCCTCGTGCTGACCGCCGGTGTCGGCACCGTCGCCCACGCCCATCGCACCCTGATGCAGCAGACCACGGCGACCGCGCCGGCCAGCTGCACCACCACCTACAGCACCGAGACCGGCGCCGACGGCCGTTCGGTCTCGGTTGCCAACCTGACCTGCTCGCGCACCGCCCAGCGGCTCGCGAGCGGTGCGGCCCTCTAACCGGGGCCGAGAACCCCACGTTCCGGACTGAGTCGCGGCTGGACGGAACGTGGGCCCTCTCTTCCGACGAACATCGACCCCGGGCGCGGGCGGCCCAAGCGGGCCCGCCCCTGGACGACCGGTCGATCGCCTGCTTGCCTCGCGTCCCGCCCCGGCGGCACACGAAGCAGGGCGCCCCTCTTCGGAGGGACGCTGAGCCCACGTCCCGGACTGAGTCGCGGCTGGACGGGACGTGGGCCTTCTTTGCCCGTTACCAGACGCGGCAGGCGTTGGCGGACCAAGCATCGCCGGCGTCGGGAGCAACCGGTCGGATCAGGCGGCGAGGACCTTCTCGGCCTCGCTCACCACCTCGGCAAGCGCGCCCGGCGCGAAGGGCGAGACCAGGCCGGCGGAGCGCACCAGATCCTGGAACGGCGCCGAGCCGCCGCGCGCGCAGAGCGCGATATAGGCCTCCAGGCTGCCCTGGTAGTCGCGCCGCGACTTGACCCAGAACTGCATGGCACAGCACAGCGCCAGCGTGTAGTCGATGTAATAGAACGGCAGATAATAGATGTGCCGCTTGGCCTGCCAGCGACCGCCCTTTTCCGGGTAGGCGATGTCGCCGTAGTCGGTCCAGGGCATGTAGCGCCGTTCCAGATCGCGCCAGACCGCGTGCCGTTCCGTGGGCGTCATGTCCGGCTTGGCATAGACCTCGTGCTGGAAATGGTCGACGCAGACGCCATAGGGCAGGAACGCCAGCGAATCGATCAGATGCATGCGGCGGAACCGGTCGGCCGCGGCCTCGCCGACCATCAGCGCCATCTGCGGGTGGGACAGGAATTCCAACCCCATGGAATTGATCTCGGCCGCCTCCATGGTCGGCCAGAGATAGTCGACGCCCGGCTGATGGCGGCTTTCCCAATTCTGGAAGGCATGGCCCATCTCGTGGGTGAAGACCTTGATATCATGGTCCGTGCCGTTGAAATTGGCGAAGATGAACGGCACGCCGTGGGTCGGGAACGAGGTGCAGAAGCCGCCGCCGGCCTTGGTCTCGCGGTTCTTCAGATCGAGAAAGCCGCCCTCGTTCATCAGGCGATAGAAATCGCCCAGGCGCTTGTCCATGTTGTCGAACATGGTCTGGGCCTGCGTCACCAGGAAATCGTGATCGCCGGCCGGCACCGGATTGCCGGCGGAATCGGTCAGGCTCTCGTCCCAGAACTGGAGCTTGTCCCAGCCGTTTTCCCGGCGCCGCGCCTCCATCACCTTGGCGATCAGCGGCACGACATGCTCGGCGACCTGGTCGCGATAGCGGGCGACATCGGTCGCGTCGTAATCGACCCGGCGCATGCGGCGATAGCCCAGCGGCGTGTAATTGTCATAGCCGAGCTTCAACGCCATGCCATGGCGCAGCTTGACCAGCTTGTCGTAGATCTCGTCAAGCTCGGCACCATGCTCCTCGAAGAAGGCCCAGCGCGCCTGCTCGGCACGATGACGCGTCTCTCGGTCCAAGGCCTGGGCGAACGGCTCGACGCCGGCGAGATTGACGGTCTGGCCGTTGATCTCCAGCTTGGCCGCCGAGAGAATTTCGGTGTAGCGCGCGCCCAGCTTGGCTTCCTCTTCGAGATCCTTGGCGATGACCGGATCGAAGGTGGTGACGTCCGTCTCCCACAGGCGGACGGCGTGGGCGCCGACCAATTTCTCCAGGCCGGCGCGATCGGCATCGGCCAGCAGCCGGCGCTTGATCGCGACCTCGAACCCGGTCGCCTCGGGCGACAGCGCGTCGGCATAGTCACGCGCCCGCTTGGCCTCGGCATCGGCGGTATCCTGCTGGAAGCGCAGGCTGACCAATGCGCTCCAGCTGTCATACTCGCGCCGCACCTTGTCCCAAGCCTCGATTGCCGCGGCGCGCGCCCCCTCATCCAACAAGGCATCGATCGCCCGATAGCGGGCGGCCAAGCTGTCCTTGGTCGGGGTCGCGACCGTGATATCGGCGAACCGGATCGGCATGTCATTTCCTTTCATGCGAAACCATCGAGCGCCGGACAGTGCCAGACGCCTTGCCGTCCGTCGATGGGCTCCGCGCGCGAGATAATTCTCGCGGCACAATAAATGTGTGGGAAGATTTCCGCTTCGATCGCCGTTGTTTCCTCAGACAATTGGGTCCCACGAGAGCCAGAGTGATGCACGCCAAGGGATTGACGAAAGAAGAAAGCGCCGACCGGCGGCTCGCCTGGTCGCTGGCGGCGATCGCCGGCGCGGTCAATGCCGCCGGCTTCTACGTCGCCGGCCGCTATACCTCGCACATGACCGGGACGGTCTCGCTGTTGGCCGACGCGCTGGCACTGGGGGATTTCGGCGATGCGCTCGTGGCCGCCGTCGTCATCGCCACCTTCGTCGCCGGCGCCGCGGTTTCGACCCTGCTGATCAACCGGGCCGAGCGACGCCTGCCGAACGGCGCCTATGCCTTCAGCCTGCTGGCCGAGGCGGCGCTGCTTTTCATCGGCGGGCTGGTCGAGGCGCTGGCACCGGAGGCAATGCGCGCGCCGTTGCTGATCCTGGGGCTGAGCTTCACCATGGGCCTGCAGAACGCCATCGTGACCCGGGTGTCGAATGCCCGCATCCGCACGACCCATGTCACGGGCATGGTGACCGACATCGGCATCGAGCTCGGCCAGTTGCTCGATCGCCGTCTGTCGCCCCGGGACGACGGCATCGCCGACGCCGATCGGCGCAAGCTGGCGCTGCACATCCCGACGGTCTGCGGCTTTCTGCTGGGCGGCATCGTCGGCGTGGTGGGCTATCGGCTGGTCGGCACCCTGCTGTTGCCGATCGCCGGCTGCATGCTGATCGCGATCGCGGTGCCCGCAATCGCGCGGCGGACCATGGCGGGCCGGCTGCCCGCGGCGACGGTGAAATAGGCTAGCGCCCCAGCTTAGAGCCTGATCCGATCAAGCCTGCTCGGCTTGATCGGTGAATCAGTCTCTAAACATATGATTTAGAGTACGATTCAGATATGAGGCCGAGCAGGCCTCATATCATCGCGCTCTCCCGTGCAGCACGCCTTCCGGCCGCCGCCAGAAACGGGGGCTCATGCTCAGCTTGCGTTTGAAATTGAGTGGCAGACGCGCCTCCATCAGACCGAGCCGATAGGCGGCATATTTCACCAGAATGCGGAGGCCGGCGGACGGCAGCGCCAGCGGATCATGCTTCAGCAGGTAGGCCATCTGCGTGCGGATGAAAGCGACACCCTCTCCTTCAGCGCGGCCGAAGGATTCCAGCAGCCAACGTTCCCGCGCATGCAGCACGCCGACATCGAAATATCGCCGTGCCTCCTCGCGAATCCCGTAGTCGTGGGAATGCACGACTGCGGCTCCGCTGACATAGGCTTTGCACCAACCGGCGAGCAAGAGGCGACCGGCGACGATCGTATCCTCACCAAAAATGGTACTCCGCGGAAACCCCCCCACCTGGCCGAGCGCGCTGACGCGATAAGCCGAGAACGAGTTCGAGCAGAAGCTCGCCTTGATGCCCATTCTACGGGCTGACCTGGGCGTCACAATATTGTCGGTCGCCGGATAGTTGAACAAGCGGGCAATACACTCGACAGAGCCGGCTTCAGCCCGTGGCAATTGCCGGCCGTAGGCGACACCGATGGTCGGATCAGACAGCGCTTCGACCAAGCGGGCGATTGCATGATCGTCGGCCGGAATCGCGTCCTGTGTCAGATAGATCACGATCTCAGCGTCGTCGCATAGGTCGGCGCCGATTTGGCGCGTGCCGCCATGGTCGAAGCTGGCGCGCTCAATCTCGATCACCGTCGCACCGGCCTCACGGAACTTTTCCACGGTGGCATCGGTCGATTGCGAGTCGAGCACCAAAAACTTATCGACCTGGAAGCTCTGCTTACCGAGCGCTTCGATCAGTCGGTCCGCCATGTCCCCGGCATTAAGCGTCGGGATAATCAGGGCCGAACGAGGTCCTCCATCGGATACCATGCGTACCTACCAAAGCGCGTGCAAATGCGAACAACGATCCCTGAAGGGATCTAAGATTCCCCTAGAACCGCCGACCAACCCAGATGATATTCCCTTATAGAGAAACACGCGCTGGTTTGGTTTTGTCAATATTCAAATTAAATTCCGTCCGATCCACCACCCCGGACGCCCCCGCTTCAAAGACCTATATCGAATTTCTGATTGGCCAAAGTCCGAAGATATTGGCCGTACTCGTTCTTCAGAAGCGGCTTTGCAAGCTTCAGGAGTTCATCGCGGGTAATCAGGCCCGCGCGATAGGCGATCTCCTCGGGACAGCAGACTTTCAGGTTCTGCCGCTGTTCGATGACCCGGACGAATTCCGAGGCCGCCAGCAGTGAGGCATGGGTTCCGGTATCGAGCCAGGCGGTACCCCGTCCCAGCTTCTCAACCTGAAGAGCGCCACGACTCAGATAGATATTGTTGAGCTCTGTAATCTCGAGTTCGCCGCGCTCGGACGGACGGACCTGCTTGGCATATTCGACCACGTGCCGGTCGTAGACATAGAGACCGGTAACGGCGAAATTGGATTTCGGCTGCTTCGGTTTCTCCTCGATGCTGATCGCGCGCCCTTCCTCGTCGAATTCCACGACGCCGTAGCGGTCCGGATCCGAGACCTGATAACCGAACACGATCGCGCCGTCTTTAAGCTCGACCGCGCGCCGCAGGGTGTCGGTCAAACCGTGCCCAAAGAAAATATTGTCCCCTAAAATGAGTGTGCACTCATCCCCGTCGATGAAGTCCTCACCGATCAAGAACGCCTGGGCGAGACCATCAGGCGACGGTTGGATCGCATAGTTAAGATGCACCCCCCACTGGTTCCCATCGCCCAGCAGAGCCTGGAACTGCGCCTGATCCTCAGGAGTGGTGATAATCAGGATATCCGTAATTCCGGCCAACATGAGAGTCGACAACGGATAGTAGATCATCGGCTTGTCATAAACCGGCAACAGCTGCTTGCTGACACTGCGCGTAATGGGATAAAGGCGCGTACCGGAACCGCCGGCAAGAATGATGCCCTTCATGAACCGCTAATCCTTAAATCTTCGACCCCTGCGGGTTCGTTTGCAGCGTCTCGACGATATCATCCAAAGTCGTCCGCCAGTCTGGTTGACGAATGCCGAACTGACGTTCGATCTTGGTGCAATCCAGTTCGGAATTTGCCGGTCGCCGTGCCGGCGTCGGATAGTCGGCTGTTCCGATCGGGATCACGACCGGGATCTGACGAAGCCGCGGCGCCGCGCGCGCAATAATTTCTTGCGCGAAGCCGTGCCAGGTGGTCGCCGGCGCGCCGCTGAAATGATATGTACCCCATGACTCGCCGCGGTCGAGTTGCAAGATCATGGTCAACAACGCTTGTGCAATCGCTGCTGCAGTTGTCGGGCCGCCGCGTTGGTCGGCGACCACTCTCAATTCCGGCCGATCGGCGGCCAGACGCAGCATCGTCGCAACGAAATTTCCAGTCGACGGGCCGTAAACCCACGAAGTTCGCAAGATAATGTGGTGCCGATGGGTTGCCCGCACCGCTTCTTCGCCGGCGAACTTGCTCGCACCATAGACGCCCGTCGGACGGACCGGGTCGGTTTCGCGGTAGGCCCCCGAACGCGCGCCATCGAATACGTAGTCCGTCGAAATATGCAGCAAGGGAATGTCCTGCTCCGCCGCTGCGATGGCCAGATTGTGCGGGCCGTCTCGGTTGATAGCATAAGCGGCGGCCTCGTCGCTCTCAGCCTTGTCGACCGCCGTATAGGCGGCAGCGTTCACAACTGCGGCGAACGGGTGCGCCGCGAGCACCTCGCGCACCTGGCCTAGATCGGTGATATCGAGATCGGCGCGGGTTCGGCCGACGGTTTCAATCCCCCGACTGCCGCCGAGAGCGCAGAGCGCACGACCGACCTGACCGGCCGCTCCGACGACGAGAACTGAAGTCATTTTGTTGTGGCCCCGGCAAGACCGAGCCGTTCGCCACCATATTGGCCCTTGACCAGCGGTCGCCACCAAGCCTCGTTAGCAAGGTACCAGATGACGGTGCGTTCGAGGCCAGCCACGAAATCGACCGACGGCACAAAATCCAGCAAGCGCTGGATCTTGGCGGCATCGATCGCATAGCGGAAATCATGGCCGGGCCTATCGCGCACGAACGTGATCAGATCGGCGTGTGAGCCCCCGCCGATGCGCGGGCGCAATCGGTCCATCAGGGCACAGATCGTTTCGACCACTTGCAGATTGGTCCGCTCGCTGTTGCCGCCGATATTGTAACCATCCCCCACCGCGCCCTGTGTCAGCACCGTCATCAGCGCCACGGCGTGGTCCTCGACGAACAGCCAGTCACGCACGTTGCTGCCGGTGCCGTAAACCGGCAACGGCTTCTCGGCCAGACAATTGAGAATGGTGAGCGGGATCAGCTTCTCCGGAAACTGGTACGGCCCATAGTTGTTCGAGCAATTGCTGACGACGGTCGGCAATCCGTAGGTCCGATGCCATGCCCGCACGAGATGATCCGACGAAGCTTTACTGGCCGAATAGGGCGAGCTGGGATCATACGGTGTCTCTTCGGTAAAGAGTCCCGTATCGCCAAGCGCGCCGAATACTTCGTCCGTCGAAATATGATGAAACCGGAACGCTTCGGCCTTGTCGCCTGTCAGGCCACGCCAATAGGCGAGCGCAGCGTCAAGCAGCGTATAGGTGCCGAGGATATTGGTGCGAATGAACTCGCCCGGCCCATCGATCGATCGATCGACATGGGATTCGGCAGCAAGGTGCATGATCGCGTCCGGCTGATGGCGCTTCAGCGCCGCCGGAATCGCCAAGCCATCGCAAATATCGATCTGTTCGAAGGCATAGCGCCCGGTCGTCTCTGCAGTCTCCAGGCTGCGGAGATCGGCTGCGTAGGTCAGCTTGTCGACATTGACCACCGTGTGATCTGTCGCCGCCAACAAATGCCGGATCACGGCCGAGCCGATGAAACCCGCGCCACCCGTGACCAAAATCTTCATCAACAAAACCTCTCGAACTCACTATCGCGCGCCCATTGTTCGGGCAGCGTTTCAACCCTCGAAATGAAACACCGGCTCGATATCCCTGAGCCGAGGTTGACGCCGATCCTTGTCGGACAGGATAGCCGCGTCAGGAGCTACCGCCCAATCGATCCCGAGATCCGGATCATTCCAGAGAATGCCCCGGTCGCACGCCGCATTGTACGGAGCACTGACCTTGTAAAGCACCATCGTGTTCGGTCGTAATGTGCAAAACCCGTGGGCGAACCCAACAGGGACGAGCAGCTGAGTCAATTCTTCGGCACACAGTTCGATGGCCACCGACTGACCGAATGTGGGCGATCCATGCCGGATATCGACGGCGACATCGAGGATGGCGCCCTGTACGACCATCACCAGCTTATCCTGTGCCGCCGGATGCTCCTGATAGTGCAGCCCCCGCACCGTTCCCTGATCCGCCGACAAAGAAAGATTTTCCTGGACGAAATTGATGTGGGGCAGCCATTCGGCACGGAAAATCTCAGAAAAGAAGCCTCTATTGTCGCCATGAAGCTTGGGCGTCAGGATCTTTATTTGATCGATTTTGGTATCTGCAAGTCGCACAAAACCTCTCCGAACTCTCAACAGGCAGTCTTGCGCAGCCGGATTTGGACGCCAGGCATAGGTACCTCGAACGCCAGAGGCCTCTGCACATTCATTTGGCAAAGGAGTAGCCGAATTCATTCGCTCCCGGCTACGGCATTCGCTCGCTTCCCCGCCCCACCTCGCTCAACAACCACTCCCGAAACGTCGCAACCCGTTTCAGCTTGGCCTTGGACGGATGACGTACCAGAAAATAGGCCCCTTCCAGCGCTAATATTCGCGGGAACGGCTGGACCAGCCGGCCCGACGCCAGTTCCTCGCCGACCAGCGCCGGATCGATCACCGCGATCCCCAGCCCCTGCAGCGCCGCCTGGATGACGAAGTTGCGGGTTTCGAACATGGGGCCGGCGCGCGGGTCCAGATCGTCGATGCCGGCGGCGTGCAGCCAGATCCGCCAATGGTCGGCGCGCAGGCGGGCATGAAGCAGGGTATGGCCGCGCAGGTCCTCGGGCCGGTCGAGCGGCGGTCCCTTGGCGAGCAGCGCCGGACTGCAGACCGCGGTCAGCCGATCGGCGAACAGCCGGTCGGCGATCAGCCCCGGCCATTCCCCTCGGCCGAAGCGGATGGCGCAATCGATATCGCCGCGCGCCAGATCGACCAGATCGACCGAGGTCGAGAGCCGCACCTCGATATCGGGATGGGCCTCGTTGAAGGCGCCCAGCCGCGGCAGCAGCCAGCGCATGGCGAAGGTCGACAGCATGCTGACCGTCACCACCCGGCCCTCCGGACGCGGCCGGACCGCATCGACAGCCAGCGCGATCCGCTGAAACCCGTCGCTTAAGCCAGCCAGCAAAGCCGTGCCGGGCTCGGTCAGGACCAAGCCGGTGCGCGAGCGGCGGAACAGCTGCAGATCCAGATCCTCTTCGAGCTGGCGGACCTGGCGGCTGATCGCCGAGGGCGTGACGGCGAGCGCGTCGGCGGCGGCCGTCACGCTCAGGAGCCGGCCGGCGGCCTCGAAGGCTTTCAGCGCGTTCAGGGAAGGCAGGCGGGTCTGTCTCATCGTGGCTTGAGATTTTCTCAAACCATCCGGCAAGTAAAGTCCTTTGCCAGCCTCATCCCCGCGGGTCTCTGATGGGCGGAACGCGCAACCATCAGGTTTTGTTCATGTCGCTCGACGCCGTTCAGAAATTCGATCCGGCCCGTGCCGCCGAGTATGATCGCCAGGCCCGCGTGGCGTTGGCCGGGTACGAGGCGATGCACGAGCTCGGCGCCTGCTGTCTGGCCGCCGCCCTCGGCGAGGGCGGCGAACGGTCCCTGCTCGTGGTCGGCGTCGGCACCGGTCAGGAGATCGTCACCCTCGGCACGTTCGAGCCGGGCTGGCGCTTCACAGCGGTCGATCCCGCCGCGCCGATGATCGCGCTTGCCCGGGATCGTCTCGGCGCCGTGGGTCTGCTTGAGCGAACCGATCTGATCGAGTGTGGCGTCGAGGCTCTGCCCGAGACGCCGCACGATGCCGCGACATTGATCGGCGTGCTGCATCATCTGCCGGATGCCGCCACGCGGGCGGCCTTGCTGGGCTCGATCGCCCGGCGGCTGAAGCCGGGCGCGCCGCTGATCCTGGGCGGCAATTACCGGTCCTACGACAGCGAACCGCTGCTACGCGCCGCCTGGCGGCAGCGCTGGCGCCAACAGGGTGCCGCCGCCGAAACGGCGGATGCCCAGTTCGCCCGCATCGCCCAGGGCGTCGTGCCGCCGGCTTCCGAGGCGGAGGTGTTTCGCCTGCTGGCCGAGGCCGGCTTCGTGGAACCGGTCCGCTTCTTCAACAGCCTGTTCTGGGGCGGCTGGATCGCGTTCCGCGGGCCGGATCAGTCCTTGTAATAATCCCTATACCAGTCGATGAAGCGCGGGATGCCTTCGTCGATCGAAATGGTCGGCACGAAATCGAAATCGCGCGTGGTCGCGTCGATGTCGGCGAAGGTCTCCGGCACGTCGCCCGCCTGCATCGGCTTGAACTCGATCACCGCCTGGCGGCCGCAGGCCTGCTCGATCAGCCGAATGAAGCGCAGCAGATCCTCGGACCGGTGGTTGCCGATGTTATAGACCCGGTGCGGCACGCGCTTGCCGTCGTCGACCGGCGGCCGGTCGAGGCAGGCGACCACGCCCGAGACGATATCGTCGACATAGGTGAAGTCGCGCTTCATCGCGCCATTGTTGAATACGGGGATCGGCTGGCCGGCCAGGATCGCCTTGGTGAAGATGAAGGCCGACATGTCCGGACGGCCCCAGGGACCATAGACCGTGAAGAAGCGCAGGCCCGTCGCCGGCAGGCGGAACAGATGGCTGTAGCTATGGCCCATCAGCTCGTTCGCCTTCTTGGTCGCGGCATAGAGCGACAGCGGCGCATCGACCGGGTCCTCGATCGCGAACGGCAGTTTGGTGTTGCCGCCATAGACCGAGGAGGAACTGGCATAGACCAGATGATCGAGCCGCTTCAGGCCGCGGGCCAGTTCCAGGATTTCCAGAAAACCCACGACATTGGCGTCGATATAGGCGCGCGGCTGTTCGATCGAATAGCGCACGCCCGCCTGGCCGGCGAGATTGACGATGCGGGTGATCTCGGGATGCGCCTTGGCCAGAGCGGCCATGGCCGGCCGATCCGCGATATCGAGCCTCACGAAGCTGAAGCCGGCCTGGCCCGTCAGCCGGTCGAGCCGCGCCTGCTTCAAGCCGACGTCGTAGTAGTCGCTCATCACGTCGAGACCGATCACCCGCTCGCCGCGGGCGAGCAGGCGTTCCGACAGATGATAGCCGATAAAGCCGGCGGCACCGGTCACTAACGTCGTCATTCCGTGTCCTGGGGCTCGCGTCGCGAAATCTGAGCAGCACTCTAGCCAGATCGCCCACCCCACGAAACCCCGAACCCGTTGGCCCTGCCCTGCGGCTTTTTTGCCGCCGGCTCAGTGAACCGACGCGAACACCGACTCCGGCGCATCGGCGAACACGATCTCGTCGCGCTCGTCATCGGCCTGCAGGCATTCGAGCAGATCGGCGCAGGTCGGTGCGGCGTGCAGCGCCTCGATCAAGCGATCGACCAGCATGAAGGCGGCATACAGCAGCCCGGTCACGTCCGGCTCGTCGGCACTGTAGATCACGCAAGTGTCTGCCGCGGCGACCATGATCGTCTCGGTCATCAGCGCGCGCGGTCCCGCCGTCGGGATGGTCGCCGGCTGTTCCGGTTCGCCCGAACGCACGGCGCGCAGCCCCCGGATGATCAGACGGTCGCGAATGGCGCCGTCGAGGATCGACACCATGGTATAGCCGCCGACCTCCTCGACCGCCGCGCGGATCCGCTTCAGCGCCGCGATCAGGCCATGGGCCACATCACCGACCGAGGCCCGGCTGTTGGCGATGGTCAGGCTATGGTCGATCACGGGTTCGATCATTTCGATGAAGCTGCTCATAAGGCTGGTCCTTGTCGTGTCCGATGCGAAGGCGGCGGGTACCGCGAGATCTCGGATCAACACTTGGCAAGTTCCGGGCCCAGCGATTGCGACGGCTCAACCCATTAAAATATAAGGAAACTTGAGATCGGAGCCGATCGAACCGGCCGGGTGAAAAATGCCCCAGACCCATTTCGATCCGGCAAATTGTGCCGATGGTCGTGGACGTCCGGGCCGCGAATCCTGATAGTTGGTATCGATTTCACCGACGCGGAATCTTGCGACGCCGGAAAAAAGCAAATTGGGGAGGACGATGATGATCGGCTTGATGGCACGGGTGCGGGTGCGCACCCGGATTCTATTCGGCTTCGGCATACTCTTGAGCCTGGGGCTCGCCATAGCGGTCTTCGGCGTGGTGGGCCTGACGCGCGTCGGCGGCGAGGTCGATCGCCTGGTCGCGGTGTCGGAAGCCAGCACCCACGGGCTCGAAGCCGGCCGGCTGTTCGAGGCATTGCGGCGAACCGCCGTGCGCTGTCAATTGAAGCTCGATGATGAATCCCCCAGCCGTTTCGCCGAACTGATGGGCCGGGCCCATGGCGAATTGGCCGTCAGCGGCGCCTCGCCCGAACAGCTTCGCCATGCCCAGGATCTCGGCACGGATCTCGACGGGTTCGCCGCGAATTTTGCCAAATCGGTCGATTTCGGCAAACAGCTGAAAGACCTCAGGCTGAAGCTGATGATCGGCGGCGATGCCTTGAGCGTTGCCAGCACAAGGCTGATCGGCGCGGCGCGAACCGGCACGCAATCCGCCGAGGTCGGCTATGCCAGCGACGTCGAGACGACCATTCTTCAGGCGCGCGAAGCCAGTTGGCGCTTCGTCGCCACCAACGATCGTCGCAGGCTGTCGATCGTCAACGGCGCGCTCGACCGCGCCGGCAGCGCGATCGAAGCGGCCGCCAAAAATATGACGGTCGCGGACAAAGACGCGCTGACGGGGGCCGCCCGCACCGCGCTTGCCACCTATCGGCAGACCTTCTCCGATCTTGCCGAGACGATGGCGGCCAGCGACGATCTGACCGACAAGGTCATGGACCCCGCCGTCGCCGCCATGGCCGATCGCAACGATCAGGCGATCCAGTCGCTGATCGACGATCTGCGCGCGACCAAAAGCGGAACCGACGATACCCTGTCGCACACCGCGCTGGCATCGAAGATCCTGGCCGGCCTGGCGCTGGCGATCGGCGCGCTGTTGGCCACTCTGATCGGCCGCAGCATCGCGGTGCCACTTGATGCCATGACCCGCATCATGAGCCGCATGGCGGCCGGCGAGCGGTCCATCGAGGTCCCCGCGCGGGGAAATGGCGACGAGATCGGCGAGATCGCCCGCGCGGTCGAAGTGTTCCGGACGGGATTGATCGAGGCGGAGGGCCTGGCCGCCGCGCAGGAGATCGACCGGGCGGCGCGCGACCGGCGCGCCCATCTGCTGGAGACCACGTCGCGCAAGTTCGAGGCGCAGGTCGCCCGTCTGGTCGAGGCCCTGTCGAACGCCGCCCGGCTGATGGAAGGGACCGCGCGCGGTATGGCGGATACGGCCGGGACCATGAGGGAGCAGTCGCAGGCTGCCGCCGGGTCGGCCGAGGAGACGTCCGGCAACGTCTCGACCGTCGCCTCGGCGGCCGAGGAGCTCGCCAGCTCGATTCAGGAAATCGGGCGGCGGGTGACCGAATCCGCGGCCATCGCCCAGCGGGCGCTGGGCGATGCGAAACATTCGGACGAGACGGTCCAGACGCTGGCCACGGGTGCCGCCAAGATCGGTGAGATCGTCCAGCTGATCAGCGGCATCGCCGCGCAAACCAATCTGCTCGCGCTGAACGCGACGATCGAGGCGGCGCGGGCCGGCGATGCCGGCAAGGGCTTCGCCGTCGTGGCGTCCGAGGTCAAAAGCCTGGCGACCCAGACCGCGCGCGCGACCGAGGAAATCGCCGCACAGATTTCCGAGATCCAGGCGGCAACCCGCGAAGCGGTCTCGGCCATCGGCCATATCGGCCAGACGATCGGCGAAATCAACGAGATCGCCGCCGGCATCGCCGCGGCCGTCGAGCAGCAGGGCGCCGCAACCGCGGAAATCGCCCGGAATGTCGAGCAGGCGGCGGCCGGCACCAGTGAAGTCTCCCGCAATGTCGTGGCGCTGAAAGCGACGGCGGCAGCGACGGGTCAGGCGGCGAGCGACGTGCTCGAAGCGGCCGGCGGCCTGGCTCGGAACGCCGGCGAACTGTCGCGCGAAGTCGATGGCTTCATCGCCAGCGTCAATGCCGCCTGAGGCAACGCGACAAAGCAGGCGCTTGACAGGAACGCCGGACGATTAGAGAGGTGAGCGTCATAGAAGCTCAGTCATTTCGAAGGCACCCCCGATGATTCAGCTCCCGTGCCGGCTTCTCGCCGGCATTGCCCTCGGTTCCCTTCTGCTGGCCGGCCCGCCTGCGCTCGCCGCCTTTCCGAGCGCGCCGGACGGGCCGGCCGCGAGCGTCGCCCCGGTGCTGCGCCTGGTGACCCCCGGCGTCGTCAATATCGCGGTGCAAGGCCGGGTTCGGGTCAATAATCCGCTGCTGGCCGACCCGTTCTTCCGGCAATTCTTCAACCTGCCCAACGGGCCGGTCGAGCGTCGGACCCAGGCGAGCGGCTCCGGCGTCATCGTCGATGCCGACAAGGGCTATGTGCTGACCAACAACCACGTGGTTCAGAATGCCGACGTGATCGAGGTGACCCTGCGCGATCGGCGGACGGTGAAGGCCAAGCTGATCGGCCGCGATCCGCAGACCGATATCGCCGTGCTGCAGATCGAGGCGGACAATCTGGTCGCCGTGCCCATGGGCGACAGCGACAAGAGCGAGGTCGGCGATTTCGTGCTGGCGATCGGCAACCCGTTCGGGCTCGGCCAGACCGTCACGTCCGGCATTGTGTCCGCGCTGGGGCGCTCCGGGCTGGGGATCGAAGGCTTCGAGGATTTCATCCAGACCGACGCGGCGATCAACCCCGGCAATTCGGGCGGCGCGCTGGTCGATCTCAAGGGCCGGCTGATCGGCATCAACACCGCGATCCTGGCGCCGGCCGGCGGCAATGTCGGCGTCGGCTTCGCCGTGCCGATCAATATGGCGAAATCGGTCATGGAGCAGTTGCTGCGCTACGGCACGGTCGAGCATGGCCGGGTCGGCATCGGCGGTCAGGACATGACCGCCGAGATCGCGCGCGGCCTGGGCACGACCCGGACCGAAGGCGGCGTGGTCACCTCGATCGAGCCGGACTCATCGGCCGCCCGTGCCGGCCTGAAGGTCGGCGACATCGTGGTTGCGGTCGATCATCTGCCGGTGCGCAACTGGATCTCGGTCGTCAATCGCATCGCGCTCGCCCGGGTCGACACCGAGGTGACCCTGACGATCGAGCGCAAGGGCGCCCTCAGCGATCTGCATGTCACCGTTGCGGCGGCGACGCCGAAGCCGCGATCGGCGCGCGGCCAGCAATACCAATAGCTTTGGCCGGATTTTTTATGGAATTTTGATACGGTGGGTTTAAGACCCGTCTCGTATTTTCATGTCGCCATAGGCATGTCTCGGACCCTGACCTCGCCGCCCTCACCTGGCGCGGCGGTTTGAGGTAGGCTGTGCGCCCCATGTCCGAACCGACCGACCGCAACCAACGACCCGATCCCGAAGCGCTGCTCGCCGCGGCGGCGAAGGAGGGGCGCGGCCGATTGAAGATCTTCCTGGGCGCCGCCCCCGGCGTCGGCAAGACCTACGAGATGCTGAAGACGGCGCAGAAGCGGCGCCAGGAGGGTCTCGATGTCGTCATCGGCATCGTCGAGACCCACGGCCGCAGCGAGACCGCGGCATTGGTCGACGGGCTGGAGCTGATCCCCCGACGGTCGGTCGAGTATCGCGGCCGCCAGCTCGAAGAGATGGATCTCGACGCGATCCTGAAGCGTCGGCCGAAGCTGGTTCTGGTCGACGAGCTGGCCCATACCAACGCGGCGGGCAGCCGCCACGCCAAGCGCTACCTGGATGTTGAGGAACTGCTGTCGGCCGGCATCGACGTCTATACCACGCTCAATATCCAGCATGTCGAAAGCCTGAACGACGTGGTCGCCCAGATCACCCGAATCCGGGTGCGCGAGACCCTGCCCGACTCGTTCCTCGACAAGGCGGACGAGATCGAGGTCATCGATCTGACGCCCGAAGACCTGATCGAGCGGCTGCACGAGGGCAAAGTCTATGTCCGCGATCAGGCGCAGCGCGCGCTGAAGCATTATTTCCTGCCCGGCAATCTGACCGCTCTGCGGGAACTGGCGCTGCGCCGGACCGCCCAGCGCGTCGATGATCAGATGTTGAGCTACATGCGCGAGCACGCGATCAGCGGCCCCTGGGCCGCCGGCGAGCGCATCATGGTCTGCATCAGCGAGGCGGCGAACACGCCGGGCCTGATCCGCTATGCCCGCCGCGTCGCCGATCGGTTACGCGTCAAATGGACGGCGATCTATGTCGAGGGGCCGCGCTTCGCCCGCCTGACCGAGGCCGCGCAGAACCGGGTCGCCGACCATATGCGCCTCGCCGAGAAGCTGGGCGCCGATCTCGTCACCATTCCCGGCCGTCAGGTGGTCGAGCAGCTGCTGAGCTACGCCCAGGCCAACAACATTACCCAGATCATCATCGGCAAGTCCGACCGAACGCGCTGGTTCGAGATCCTGCACGGCTCCGTCGTGCATGACCTGGTACGCAAGGCCGGCTCGATCTCGATCCATGTCATGACGGGCGACCCGCGCGACGAGGTCGACCAGAGTGAAGAGGTCGCGACCAAGCCCGCCGCGCGCGGTTTCGAGCCCAAGCCCTATTGGCGCGCGATGATCGCGGTCGCCGCGGCATTGGGCGTCGGGCTCGGGATCGACGAGATCCTGCTGCTGCCGCCGCCAAACATCTCGCTCGTCTTCCTCACGGCCGTGCTGTTCTCGGCGGTGACCTCGGGCCTGGGCCCGTCGCTGTTCGCGTCGCTGCTGAGCGTGCTCGCCTATAACTTCTTCTTCCTGCCGCCGCTCTATACCTTCACCATCGCGGACCCGGCGAACGTGATCGCGCTGATCGCCTTCATGATCGTCGCCGTGATCGCGTCCAATCTCGCGTCCCGCACCCGCGACCAGGCGATCACGGCCGCCAAGCGGGCCAACACCACGGCCGAGCTCTATGCCTTCTCGCGCAAGCTCGCCGGAACCGCGACGCTCGACGACGTGCTGTGGGCGACGGCCTATCAGATCGCCGCCATGCTCAAGGTCCGGGTCGTCATGCTGCTGCCCGACGGCGACGGGCGGCTCGACGTGCGCGCGGGCTATCCGCCCGAGGACGAACTGGACGAGGCGGATCTCGCCGCCGCGCGCTGGACCTGGGACCGCAATCATCCGGCCGGCCGCGGCTCCGACACGTTGCCCGGCGGCAAACGGCTGTTCCTACCGCTCAGGACCGGTCGCGGCGCCGTCGGCGTGATCGGCATCGACAAGGACGCGCCCGGCGCGCTTCTGACGCCGGACGAACGCCGGCTGCTCGATGCGCTGGCCGACCAGGCCGCGATCGGCATCGAGCGCACCAAACTGGCCGAGGATATCGACGAGGCGCGGCTGCTGGCGGAGACCGAGCGGCTGCGCTCGGCCCTGCTGACCTCGATCTCGCACGATCTGCGCACGCCGCTCGCCTCGATCATCGGCGCGATCACCTCGCTGCGCTCCTACGGCGAGCGCTACGGCGCCGAGACGCGCGACGAACTGATGGGCACGGTCCAGGACGAGGCCGAGCGCCTGAACCGTTTCGTCGGCAACCTGCTCGATATGACCCGGCTCGAATCGGGCGCGCTGGAGCCCAAGCGCGACTTCGTCGATCTGAGCGAGATCGTCGGCACCGCCCTGGACCGGACCGCCAAGATCATGAACGCGCACCGGGTCGAGATCGCGCTTGCGCCCGACCTGCCGATGGTGAAGCTGGACGCCGTTCTGATGGAACAGGTGCTGGTCAACCTCTTGGACAATGCGGCGAAATATGCGCCCAGCGGCTCGACCATCACCCTGGAAGCGCGCGAAGAGGACGACCATCTCGTCATCGACGTCATCGACGAGGGACCGGGCATTCCCGAGGACGCGCTCGCCCGCGTGTTCGACAAATTCTACCGCGTTCGCCAGGGCGACCGGCAGCGCGCCGGTACCGGCCTGGGCCTGGCGATCTGCCGGGGCTTCGTCGAGGCGCTCGGCGGCCTGATCAGCGCTCAGAACCGCACCGATCGATCCGGCGCCATCCTGCGCATTCGTTTTCCGGCAGCGCTCACGGCCCAGGCCTCGCTGCTGGTTGGAGCCCACCATGAGATCTAGTTATGCCCGCGTGCTGATCGTCGATGACGAGCCGCAGATCCGCCGCTTCCTCAAGACCAGCCTCAGCGCGCAGAATTACGAGGTGGTCGAGGCGATCGACGGCACCGAGGCGCTGAAGCTGGCCCAGCGCGAGAAGCCGGATCTGATGATCCTGGATCTGGGCCTGCCCGACATCGACGGGATCGAAGTGATCCGCCGGCTGCGCGCGGCCGGGGCCAATGCGCTGCCGATCATCGTGCTGTCGGCCCGGTCGGACGAGCACGGCAAGGTCGAGGCGCTGGATCTGGGCGCCGACGATTACATCACCAAGCCGTTCGGCATGGAGGAATTGACCGCGCGCGTGCGCGCAGCACTGCGCCACCGGCTGCAGGTGCAGGGCGTGGCGGCGGCGCTGGTCACCGGCGATCTGCGCATCGATCTGGTGCAACGGCTGATCAGCCGCGCCGGGGAGCCGATCAAGCTCAGCCCGAAGGAGTTCGATATTCTGCGCATGCTGGCAACCCATGCCG
This sequence comes from Rhodospirillales bacterium, assembly GCA_028288725.1. Classification (GTDB taxonomy): domain Bacteria; phylum Pseudomonadota; class Alphaproteobacteria; order ATCC43930; family CGMCC-115725; genus Aliidongia. Next base: position 1,233 of record JAQGIC010000132.1, on the reverse strand, counting down.
GCAAGGTGCTGACCCACCGGTTTTTGCTGCAGGAGGTCTGGGGCACGGCCAATGCCGAGGATGTGCAGTATCTGCGCGCCTTCATCCGGCTGCTGCGCCAGAAGATCGAGCCGCAGCCGGACCGCCCGATCTATGTGGTGACCGAGACCGGCGTCGGCTATCGCCTGAAGATGCTCGACGAGATCCCGCTGGATCAGACCGCCGGCAAGGTCGAGACGCCGTAGACCAGCAGCGCGATCATGTCGATCAGCAGACTGATGCCGTAGATGCTGCAGATGATGCCGAACTTGATCCCGGCCCAGAACCAGTTGCCGGGATAGGTTCTGAGATAGGCGATATAGCTATAGACCGAGAAAATCGCGAACAGCGGCCAACCGAGCGATAGCCCCGGCCACAGCACCCGCACGAGAATGACGATGAGGCCGACCGCGAACACGAACGCCTGCAGGTGCAGCGCGAACGTGATGTGATCGACGAAATAGAGCCCGCGCTTGCGCCCGAACAGGGCCAGCAACAGCGCGGTGAACGGCAAGGTGATAATCAGCAGCCGCGGCAGCCACTGGTCGAGCACCGGGTTGAGCGCGCGCGGATGGGCGAGCGCCACACCAAAGCCGTCGATGGCGCGCTGCAGGAACGCGATCTCCTCCTCGGCACCGTCCGCGTTCGCCCTGCCGCTTTTGACATCGGCCTCGATGTTGAGACGGGACTTGATCACCTCCGGCATGGCCTCGCCCTCGTGCGCCGGCCGCAAAATTTCGATCACAGGCCCGTCCGAGCCTTCGTAGGGCGCCGCCTCCCCTGCCGCGTCCTTGTCCTGGCTCGACAGGAATGCGACGGCGCGGAATATGGAACTGGATCATGGCGAAGCCGGAGATCCAGAGCGCCAGGAAAAACGCGAAGCTGGCGAACAGATACAGCCGAATCGGCGAGACAAAGCGGACGCGGCGCCCTTCGATGAAGGCGCGGGTCAAAAGGCCCGGCCGCAGCAGCAGGGCCACGAGGGTCGTCATCATCTTGCCATCGAGAAACAGGTGATGCTCGACCAGCTCGCGCAGGACCTCGATCATCGAGCGGCTGTGATCGAAGCGGCTTTGGCCGCAATTGCTGCAGAATCGCGCGGAGACGCCGGCGCCGCAGTTGGGGCAGCGATGCAGCTCACCGGCGTCGGCGAGAGCGGTACCGGAGGGATGGTGCGGCGGGGTCATCTGAAAGCGCATGGATAAAAAGATAGCG
>JAQGIC010000006.1 GCA_028288725.1 Rhodospirillales bacterium | reverse complement strand
AGGCCGGCCACATGACGCAGATCAACGTGACGGGTCATACCGACACGGTTGGTTCGGCCAAGTACAACCAGGCCCTGTCCGAGCGTCGCGCCGCCGCGGTCAAGCAGCAGCTGATCACCGACGGCGTCCCGTCCGCCGAGATCGCGACCTCGGGCGTCGGCAAGTCCGGCCTGCTGGTTCCGACCGCCGATGGCGTGCGCGAGCCGCAGAACCGCCGCGCCGAGATCGTTCTGCAGTAATCAGCAGATCGTCTTTCGCGAAAAGACGAAGGCGCGCCCCGACGGGGCGCGCCTTTTTCTTGGGCCGAAGCCACCCGCGGAACGACCGGTTCCACGAGCCCCGGCGCGCAGGCTATTTGGCCGCGACGGTCTTCTTGGCCTTGGCCTTGGTCTTGGTCTTGGCCTTGCCGGCCGGCGCCTTGGCGACGCACAGCTCGCCACCGATCTCGTTCTTGTCGATGACATGGTCGAGCGCCAGCTTCGAGAAGCCGGCGCTGTCGGCCGCCAGCACTTCCTGGAACAACGGCGCCGCGTCGGCGCAGGGCGTGGTCGAGCTCATGCTGCGGTCGGAGGCCTCGTTCGCCACCCGCGTCACGAAACTGTCGAGCTGCGCTTCCGACGCACCGCCATAGACGCGCTTGAAATGGGCCCGGAGCGCCGTGCCTGCCGCCTTCAGCCGATCGCCGAAGCGCGCGACGAACGTGCCGTATTGGGCATCGTAACTATGCTCGGGCACGTTCGAGCAGGTCAGTTGGGCGACGTTCAGTTCGGTCTGCAGGATACGCACATGCGCCGCCTGCCATTCCTGCTCCGTATAACATTCAGCCCGCGCCAACGTCGGCGCCAGCACGAGCGACGCGACGAGCACGCTCGACAAGACACGTTTCGACAAATTCAGCCCCCTTTACCATGCACCCGGACGGTGGCCGGCGACCGGCGCCCTGCTTCTCGTCCGAAGCGGCGACATCCCGGAGATAAACCCCCGAGACCGCGATCGATCCATTCCGCCGTGGGCGGACTCGACTGACCTCGAGTCGGCATGCACCACGATCGGCGACAAGATGAATTCAGTGACCAGCCTGGGGCAAGGCGTTTTTTCGTGAGCAAATTGCGGCGAATTCACCCGGTGCCCCACAAGGGGCAGATGCGCAATGAGATCATGGACTTGGCGACTTGACAGAAGCGGGTCCCTCGCCCATGTTTCGCGTCCTCGACCACGATGATGGCCCTGGCCCATGCCACGCCTTGCCCTACGACGACGAACGAATCTGCGACGCGCTCCGCGCGTTGCGATGCTGTTCGCCTGCCTGTGGGCCCCGGCCGGCAGCCTCCTCTAGAGGCTGATGGCGGGATCGGCTCTCCCCGGCAGTCGGACAGTTCCTGTCCTTGACGTGCCTGCTGATGAGAGCCTGATGATCGAGATCACCAACGAACGGCCGACCGACGCCGCCGCCATCGAGACCCTGCTGGATCAGGCGTTCGGCCCGGGCCGTTTGGCGAAATCGTCCTATTCCTATCGCAAGCGGGTCAGCCGGCTCTGGCCGCTCTGCCTGGTCGCGCGCGAGGCCGATGCGCTCGTCGGCACCATCCGCTTCTGGCCGATCGGCATCGGCGCCTATGCCGCCCCGGCGCTGCTGTTGGGACCGGTCGCCGTCCGCGCCGATTTTCAGTCGACCGGCGTCGGCGGCCTGCTGATGCGGGCGAGCCTGGCCCGGGCGACCGCCGCCGGCCACCGGCTGGTCGTCCTGGTCGGCGACGAACCCTATTACGGCCGCTTCGGCTTCAAGCCGGCCGCCGAATGGGGCGTATCGATGGAGCGGGAGAACCCGGCCCGCGTCCTGGCGCTGCCGCTGGACGGGAGCGACGTGGCGATCCCGTCGGGCCTGGTCCAGCGCTGGAGGTCGGTTCGTCGCGAGGCGGCCTGACGCGATCGCGGCGGTTTAAATATCCTGCTCCAGCGGCATGACCGGCTCGCCGGTCTTTTCGCCCAGTTCCAGCTCGGTCATCACGCGGTTGCGGCCGCTCTGCTTCGCGCGGTAGAGCGACGCGTCCGCCCGCTCGATGAAGACATAGGGCGGCTCGCCCAGCCGATAGGCGCTGACCCCGACCGAGATCGTTACGACTCCGAAATTTTGCTTGGTTTCCCGATTGGTGATCGCCTTGTTGCCGATCGTCTCGCGCAGATGCTCCGCCACGGTCGCGGCGTCCTGCAAATCGGTGTCGGGCAAGAGGATCGCGAATTCCTCGCCGCCGTAGCGGGCGGCCTGATCCCGGCCCTTGATCCCTTCGACCATGGCCCTGGCGACCAGCTTCAGCACCAGATCGCCGAACTGATGGCCGTAGGCGTCGTTGAAGTTTTTGAAATGATCGATATCGATCAGCAGCAGGGTCAGCTCCGTGCCCTGCTCCATCGCCTCCTGCATGCAGCGCTTCATCTGCAGATCGAAGCTCTTGCGATTGCCGATCCCCGTCAGGGCATCGGTCTGCGCCTCGCGGCTCGCATCCTCGACCTGCTTGCGCAGTTCGCCGATCTCTTCGGTCGTCTGGGTCAATTGGCGTTCGAGCACGTCCGACCGCTCGATCATGTCCCGGGTCTCGTCCATGACCTGCATGATGATCGCGCGGACGCTGTCGAGCGGATTTCCGGCCAGCAGATCCTTGGCCGTATGGTCGAGCGTCTCGCCGAACTGGCGCACGCCCTGGCCGGCATTGCCGAGCGTGCCCAGCACACCGGTCATCGCCGCCTCGATCTGCTGCGCCAGCGACCGGATGCGCTCGGTATGCTTCATGCCGCCATAGAAGCGCTCATAGAGATCCGACAGGACCTCGGGCGAGAACTCCATGTTGTTCGAGATCAGGATCTGCATGGCCCGGCGCACCGCCGGCGGCGAATCCGCCGCATAGCCGTACCAGACCGCGAAATTTTCCGGCGTCGGCTTGATCGCGCGTTGATGCATCTGCTCGAGCGCTTCCAGCGCGAAGCCTCGAGCGGTTGAGAGATCCGGTTCCATCAGATCACCCGTTTTCTGAGAATGGCTTCGGCGACATCGGCGGAAACCGGCCGCGAATAGAAATAGCCCTGGGCGAAATCGCAGCCCAATTCGCGCAGCCGTTCCGCCTCGTCGCCCGCCTCGACGCCTTCGGCGACCACGTCCAGCCCCAGATCATGGCCGAGCTCGATGATCGACCGCACCAGCCGGAACGCCTCGGGCGCCCGGCACATGCGGCTGACGAACGACCGATCGATCTTGAGCGTGTCGAGCGGAAAGCGATGCAGATAGCTCAAGCTGGAATAGCCGGTGCCGAAATCGTCGAGCGACAGCTCGACCCCGCGCCGGCGCAGCTCATCGAGCGTCACGACCATGGACTCGGGGTCGCTCATCAGCACGCTCTCGGTGATTTCCAGCTTCAGGCGGCCGGGCGGCAGGGTCAGCCGATCCAAGAGCTTGTGCAGCCGCATGATGCCGGCGCGGTCCGAGATCTGGCGGGTCGAAAGATTGACTGCCATCGAGAATTTCGCGTCGACCAGGCCCAGTTCGTCCCAGCGCTCGCTTTCCTTGGCGGCGCAATCGATCGCGAACAGGCCGAGCGGGCCGATCAGGCCGGCCTCCTCGGCGAGCGGGATGAAGCGCATCGGCGGGATCAACCCCAGCTCCGGATGGCGCCAGCGCATGAGCGCCTCGAAGCCCGCGACGCGGCTGGTGCCGTCCTGATCGAGCGCCACGACGGGCTGATACTCGAAGAAGATCTGGCCCAGCCGTTCGGCATTGGTCAGATCCTTGCCCAACTGCCGGCGCAGGTTGGTCTCGCGCAGCAGCGCGTCGTCGAACAGCTCGGCCCGGCCGCCGCCGCGCAGCTTGGCGCGGTCCAGGGCCAGGCGGGCGTTGCGCAACAGATCGGCACCGGTCGAGGCATCGCCCAGCGTCGGCGTCGCGATGCCGACCGAGATGCCGACCGGCATTTCCACGTCGCCCAGCGAATAGGGCTGCGCCAGATCGCCCAGCATGACCTCGGCCATGTCCAGCGCCTGGACATGGTCCGGCATGTCCTGCAGCCAGATCGCGAATTCGTCGCCGCCCAGGCGCGACAGCGCGTCCTGCGGCTTGACCCGCGCCGCCAGGCGCCGGGCGACCGCAATCAGCAGCGCGTCGCCGGCGCCGGATCCGAGACTGTCGTTGATACGCCGGAACTGATCGACGTTGAACATCAGGACCGCGGTCCCGTCGATCGCGGCGGCACTGTTGCGCGTATCGATCAGATGGGTGAAGAACGCCCGGTTGTTGATGCCGGTCAGCCGATCTTCGTAGGCGGCGTTCAGCAGGTTGATCTCGTAGGTCTTGCGGAGCGTGATATCGGATTGCGAGCCCGCCATCCGGATCGGCTCGCCGGCACCGTTCCGAAGCGCGATGCCACGGCACTGCATCCAGCAATAGCGCCCGTCGCCATGGCGGACGCGGTATTCCGTGTCGAGCTGCGGCGTGTGGCCGGCGATATGCTCGTCGATCTCGCGCTTCAGCCGGAGCACGTCCTCGGGATGGACGCGGCTCAGCCAGTCGTTGAGCGTCGAGAGGCGCTTGTTCGGCTCGGCCCCGACGATCTCGCGCCAGCGGCTGGAATAGTAGACCTCGCCCGACGGGATATCCCAATCCCAGATGCCGTCGTTGGCCGCCCGCGAGATGAGTGCATAGCGCACCTCGCTCGCCAGCAGCGCCTCTTCCGCCGCCTTGCGATCGGAAATGTCGTAATAGCCGGCCAGGATCGACGGCTCGCCGTTGAAGGTGACGGAACGGGCGGCGATCAGGGCCCAGAAGGTGGAGCCGTCGGCCCGACGCATCTCGATCTCGTGGTTTTCGACCGAACCGTCGCGGCGCACGAGTTCCAACAGCCGCACGCGATCCTCGGCATGGACGAACAGCGCATCGGTCGTCAGGCCCTCACCCGAATCGGTACGCGGCGCGAATTGCTGGCGCGAGCGCCGATTGGAAAAGACGATGCGCTTGTAATCCGCGGTCGTCAGCACGATCGGGATCGGCAGCGCTTCGGCGATGATGCGGAAGCGTTCCTTGCGGGCGACAGAGCGTGGGCTGGCGACCAGGGATAGATCGGCGAGGCGCGCGCCCAGCAATGCACCGAACGACAGCAGATAGATCGACGCCAGCCCAGGGAACACCCATCCGTGCGGCCATTGGTCGAAGGCCGCCGCGAGCCCGATGCCGTGGATCAGGCCGGAGCCGCTGATCACCGTCGCCGCGGCGCAGACGGCCGCGCGCAGGTCGGTCAGCAAAGGCCCGATCCAGGCGAGGCCAAAACCGCTGACAGCACCGATCGACAGCACCAGAAGGATGGGCGCTATCGCCAGATCGAGCGTCTCATTGAGGGCGGCGATGCCGGACAGATGAACCAGGGTCAGGCCGACGCCGATCGTCAGGCCGGCCAGACCGGACGGTCGGTGATGACTGTGCCAGACGCGCGGAATGAACCAGGCCAGACAGATGACCAGGAAAAGCGAGCCGGCGACCTCATAGGGCCGCAATTGATCGAAGCCGGCGCCGGCATCGGCCATCAGCGCCGCGAGTTGCAGCAACCACAGCACCAGGCCGACCGAAAGGAATGCCAGCACGCGGCGCAGACGGACGCTCCAGCCACCGGAAGGCGCCAGCTCGGACGTGGTGGATGCGGCTGTCTGGGTTTGGCTCAAAGTGTCTGCCCCCGCTGCATCTCGGCCATGAGACATGAAAGGAAGCCGAAGGACCGTGGCGCGCCGACTTTGATTGCCGCCGAAACGGTCGAAAGGGCAAACGCCAACCGGACGACGATGGCTCGGCGGCTACAACTATCCTCTTAGCCGTAAAGAAACCATTTCGCGATGGCCCTTCACAGAGGATCTCATGATTTCTCGCAGGATTTTGCCATCGAGCGTCAGACCTGAGGTTCCTCGACCCCGAAAATGCCCTGTGGCCGATAGACCAGGACCAAACACAGAATGGCGAACACTGCGACGTCTCGGTAGGCATAGCCGAAATAGGCGGTCCAGAACGTCTCCAGCATCCCGATGGCGAAGCCGCCTGCAACCGCGCCGGACAGCGAGCCGAACCCGCCGAGCAGGGCCGCCGTCAGCGCCTTGAAGCCGAAGACCAGGCCCATGCCGGCGTCGGCCTCGCCGTAATAGACCGACACGATCAGCCCGGCCAAGGCGGCGAGGCCGGCTCCGGCGGCCGAGGTCAATCCCACGACCCGGTTGATGTTGATGCCGAGCATCGAGGCCATGAACAGATCGTCGGCGCACGCGCGATAGGCCCGCCCGATCCGGCTCGACCGGATGACCCAGGCGAACAGGCCGCCGACCACCAGGGCGAGCGCCAGCAGCATCAGCTGGGTATCGCCGATCAGGACCGGGAATCCCCCCTGCTCGAACAGCTCATGGCGGCCGGTGAAGATCGGATCCTGCCATTTGTCGTTGGGCCCCTGAACCACGCGCAGGCCGTTCTCCAGCACGATGGCGAGCCCGATGCCGGACAGAAGCGGGGTCAGCCGTCCGTGACCGCGCAGCGGTCGATAGGCGATCCGATCGATGGTCCAGCCCCACAGCGCCATGACCGGAATGATGATCCCGCCGACCCCCACCAGCAGGAGACCGCCCCGAGCCGCGCCAAGATCGACGCCGACCGCCATCAGTAAAATCACCAGGAGCGCGCCCGTGGCGTAAATCTGGCCGAACGCGAACTGGATGGTGCCGGTCACGCCATAGACCAGCGAATAGCCGACCGCGACCAGTGCCAGGACGGCGCCGAGCACCAGGCCGTTCAGCAATTCCTGGATGAAGTAAGGAAAGGCGCGACCGGGCGGAACGACGAACGGCACGTTCTGCGCGAGATCCCCCAGATCGACCGGGACGCCCACGGCGGCGCTCAGCATGACCAGCCGCGTCGGCGACAGCGGGATGCCGTCGAGCACGACGCCGCGCAGTGCCGGACGATCGTGCGGATGTTCGACCGGCGCGAATTCGCACGAGCCCTGGTGCGGGGCCAGGCCGGCCTTCGCGGTCAGCGCCAGATCCAGCCGATCGTCGGCCCCACCCGTCGAGGCGACCTGGAAATCGGTCGGCGCGGCATCGAGCAGGGTCTCCAGCGCCCGGCCGCAGACATCGATCCGTTCCGACTCATCCCGGCAGCCGCCGAGGCCGAGCAGAACCAAGAGCAAAAGCGGAACGAGCCGAAGCGGCGACATGCTCGCGCCGAGCCTCGATGTCCCGCGCCCCATCATGCGGTCGTGGTCTCGATCGGGATATTGTCGATCAGACGCGTTTTGCCGAGGCGTGCCGCCACGAACAGCCGAGCCGGCCGCGTCAGGCCGTCGACAGGTGCCAGCGTCTCGGCATCGTTGATCGAGACATAGTCGATCGGGCCGAACCCCGCCGCCGCAAGCCGCGCCCTCGCGGTCTCGAGCAGATGGGCGAACGGTGCTTCGCCGGCGAATGCCGCCTGGGCCGTCTCGCGCATCACCCGCGGCAGCTGGGCCGCCGCCCGCCGCTCCTCGGCGCTCAGGTAGATATTGCGCGACGACAGCGCCAGGCCGTCCGCCTCGCGCACGGTCGGAACGCCGATGATGCCCGTCGGAATATCCAGATCGCGCGCCATGCGGATCACGACCTGAAGCTGCTGATAATCCTTCTGGCCGAAATAGGCGTGGTCGGCCTGGACCTGCAGCAGCAGCTTGGCCACCACGGTCGCGACCCCCTGGAAATGGCCGGGGCGGAACGGCCCGCACAGCCCGTCGGTCAGTCCCGTGACGGCGACATGGGTGGCGAAACCGGCCGGATACATCTCGTCCACCGTCGGCGCCCAGACCAGATGACCGCCGGCCTCCGCGAATTTGGCGACATCCTCGGACTCGCGGCGCGGATAGGCGCCGAAATCCTCGTTCGGGCCGAACTGGGTCGGGTTGACGAAGATGCTGACGACGGCCCGCTCGCCGGCGGCCAGCGCGCGCCGGACCAGGCTCAGATGGCCCTCGTGCAGCGCGCCCATGGTCGGGATCAGACCGATCTTGGCCCCGTCGCGACGCCACGCGGCAATCTGCTCGCGCAAGGCCGCGACGCTACGGATGATGGGCGCAGGAGGTGTCGGCATCAAGGCGGGTCCAAAAGCCAAGGCGGGGGCCGCGACTATAAGCAGTCGCGGCTGCGACACCAGTGCCGCGTGCGGGTTACTCGATCACGTCGTGAAAGCGAGTATAGTCCACGGCCCGGCGGCCGTCCGGGTGGATCGTGAAGATGTCGGCGAAGCGTGCGTTCCAGCGCACCGTCTCGGCGCTGTAGGCGTAGCGCGCATAGACCGACTGGGCGAAGGTCTCGTCGGTGCCGGTCATGGTGCAGACCAGCGTCATATCCTCGGCCTGCATCATCTCGGGCGTAACGCCGTAGAGCGGGCTCGTCTCGTCGATCCGATGCATCACGGTCCAGGTCAGCGCGAACACCGGCGTATGGTCACGCACCAGCGTCAGATCGTGGAACCGGCGCATCTCGACGCCCTCGGACGAGGTTTCCAGGCGCAGCACATAAAAGCGCATCTGCGCCTCGACGATCTGATTGCGCCGTTGATTGGCGACCCGGAACATCAGATGCGGCTTGCCGTCGAAATGATCGATGACCGCGACCCGACTGAACGTCATGCGCGCGGTCGGACGCGACACGCGGGCGAACAGCAGACCGGTCGACAGCGCCATGGTCATCATGCCGTACACCGTCTCGGCCGTGGCGATCAGGTTCGCGGCCAGCGTCTGGGGGAACATGTCGCCATAGCCGATCGTGGCCATGGTCTGGACGCTGAAGAAGAACGCGTCGGCGAACGAGCCCGGCCGGGCATGCGCGATATCGTTCGGAAACATGAGATAGAGGCAGGCAAACAAGCCGTTCGCGGCGATCCAGGCGCCGGCAAGCCCGAACAACAGCCCGACGACCGGAATGGTCATCATGAAATGATACGTGTCGCGCCAGCCGCTCTTCTCGAAGCCGATGCGGGCGACCTGCCCGGTGTCGCGCCCGAAGACGCCGGGCTCCGCCGGCCTGCGGGACCGGGCGACGCGCTTTTTGGCAACCGGCCGGGCCATCGGGGTCAAGGCGCGGCGGTCGCGCCATCCGGCTCGACGGCCGACGGCAGGGAGGTGGTGAAGGCGACGACCAGCCCCTCGGACGAGGTCTCGATCAGCGAGGAAAGCGCCTGCTCCCGGTCGGGCAAGCCGACCCGGGCGGCCAGCACCGCGGCGGCGACCGGGTCGCCATCGGCCTCGCGCGCGGCCTCGGACCGGGCCGCCGCCTTCTGGGCCGAGGCGTTGATCTGGGCCGGGCGCAGCACGGCCGATTCGACATAGCCGGCCGACCCGTCGTTCAGCGTCAGTTGCACCCAGCCGGGCGCCGCCTCGCCGCCCGGGCCCTGGACCCGCTGCAATCGGCGAAGGTTGGAGACGCGGGCGGCACTCGGCGCCGGCCTGGCATAGATCGGCGCGGCAACGGTCACCACGAAGAACTGGGCCGGCGCCGGTGGGGCCGCCGCCGCGCGCGCGACCTTGAGGTCGACGCCGGGCGCGTTCGCGGCCAGCCGGTCGGCGACCAGACGCAATAAATTCGCCCGCTGATCCAGCTGCCGGGTCGCCCCGCGCGCCAGCTCGATTTCGCCGTCGAAACTGCCCCGCTCGGCCCCCATCAGCGGCATCATCTGGTCTGCCGGCAGGCTGCCGCCCGCGACGCCGGTGCGAATTTCCTCGGCCCGATCGAGACGGCAGGCCTTCAAGGTCGCGAAGCTGGACGTCACCCGATCGACCGCGTCGGCCGTCTTGGCGAGGTCGGTCGTGAGCCCCTGGGCCGCCAGGGCCGGCGTCGCCGCGGTCCGGCGCAGACCGCCGTAATAGGCGTCGGGACCGCCCGGCTGATCGGCCGGCAAGGCGCCGCGATCGGTCGCGGCGACCAGGTCCGCGCGCTCGGCCCCGCAGCTGAGGCTGGCGCTCGCAACCGGCTTCGGCGCCTGGGCCTGGCAGGCAACCAGGCCCACCAGCAAGGCCAAGGTCAGGACCCGGCGACACGGGACGAGGGGCAAGGAGCGGATCATCGGGAAGATTTGATCGGGCTTTTCTGACGTCGGGTGGACGGGCGCGCCACGATACAGGACGCGGCGGTTTTTGCAGCTGTTAACTCACCCGGCGGAACGTCAGATTGAGCCGCCGGGCGCCCAGCACCGGGTGATCGCCCAACAGCACCCGATCGACCCCGTGATAGGCGAGCCGGGCCGGGCCGCCGAACACCAGAACATCGCCATGGTCGAGCAGGAACGAGCGCGTCGGGCCGCCCCGGCTGATGCCGCCGATCCGGAACCGCGCCGACAGCCCGAAAGAGACCGACACGACGGGGGCGTCCATCGCCCGCTCGTCCCGATCCTGATGCGCGCCCATCCGCGAGGTCGGCTCATAGAGATTGATCAGGCAGGCCTCGGGCGCGAAATCCGGAAAGCCGGCAGCCTCCGCCGCCTCGGTCGCGAGCGCCGCCAGCACGGAAGGCATCGCCGGCCAGGGTTGTCCGGTCAGCGGATCGGTCGGCGAATAGCGATAGCCATTCCGGTCGCTGACCCAGCCGAGCGCGCCGCAATTGGTCATGGCAACCGACATCTCCTTGCCGCCCGGCGTCATCTGGCGGCGCGGCGGACAAGCCCGGGTCACGGCCAGCGCCGCCGTCAGCGCCGCATCGCCGGCGCGTTCCTTGAACAAGGTGATCCCCGGACCGACCGCGAGCCGGATCACCAGGCCGTCTCCATCACCGCACCCGGATCGACCAGCCGCTGCAGGCGCTGGGCCGCCAGATGGGCAAAGCGCAGTGTCACCGCCTTGCGCCGGGCCGGCACCAGCCGGTGCTCGGAGGCTTGCCGCAGAATCTCGGCGCCGAAGCCATCGGCCAGGATCAGCCCGCAATCCTCGGGAACGAGTTCGACCGGGAAATGTTCCGGCACGGCGAAGAACAGGCGGTCGCAGAACTCCCGATAGTCCGGCCATTTCCGGTCGGACCGGAAATCCTCGACCGAGGATTTGACCTCGACGATCGCGATATCGCCGGTCCGGTCGAGCGTCATCACATCGGCACGCCGGCCATTGGCCAGCGGCACCTCGGTGACGCCGGCGAGGCCATGGGCGGCCAGCATCCGGCAGACGCCGCGCGCCAGCAACACCCCCGCCTGCACCCTCGCCCCTTCGCCAGGCCCCATCATTCGTCCTCGTTTTGTTCTCGCCATAAAAACCCAATACCGGGCGCGTGGCAAGGGGCGGCCATGCTCGGCAGTGCCTTGTCGCGCCATACGACCGCCGTTAGTAAGGAATGCTTGCGTTCCCATTGGTGGGAATGAAGCCATCTTCACTCGTCCAGCGAACAGGACATCATGACCGCCAACGACCGGCCCGAGGCCCCTGCCACCCAGCCGCGCGACGAGGCCGCCGCCTTCCGCGCTTCCAACGCCGCCAACGAATTCCGTCAGGCGCGCCTGGGCAAACTCGAGGCGATGAAGCGTCTGGGCGTCAATCCCTATCCCTATCGCTTCGACCGCACCGCGCTGGCGGCCGCGATCGAGCAGGAATATGCGGCGCTGCCGGCCGGCGAGACAACGAATGCGACGGTCAGGGTCTGCGGCCGCATCCGCGCGATCCGCAATTCCGGCATGTTCATCGATCTCCATGACGCCAGCGGCAAGATTCAGGTGTTCTGCCACAAGGATTTCATGGCGCCGGAACAGATCGAGCTGGTGAAGCTCCTGGACCTGGGCGACATGATCGGCGTTTCCGGCCTGGTCCGCCGCACGCCGCGCGGCGAGCTGACGGTGAACGCGGCCGAGGTCACCGTGCTGTCGAAGGCGCTGCTGCCGCTGCCGGAGAAGTATCACGGCCTTTCCGATCTGGAGACGCGCTACCGCCAGCGCTATCTGGACCTGATCATGAACCCGGAAAGCCGGGACACGCTGAGGAAGCGCAGCCTGATCATCGCAGCGATCCGCAGCTTCCTGATCGAGCGCGGCTTCCTCGAGGTCGAGACGCCGATGCTGCACACGATCGCCGGCGGCGCCACGGCCAGGCCGTTCATCACCCATCACAATGCGCTCGACATGGATCTGTACCTGCGCATCGCGCCGGAACTGCATCTGAAGCGCCTGATCGTCGGCGGCCTCTCCGACAAGGTGTTCGAGATCAACCGGAACTTCCGCAACGAGGGCGTCTCGCCGCGGCACAACCCGGAATTCACCATGATGGAGCTGTATTGGGCCTTCGCCGATTACAACGACATCCGGACGCTGCTGGAGGAAATGGTCGAGCACGCCGCGATCGCCGCCAACGGCACGACCAAGGTGATGGTCGGCGACAACGAGATCGACTTTGCGGCTCCCTGGGCCCGCCGCTCGATGATCGATCTGGTCAAGGACAAGACCGGCGTCGATTTCAACGAGATCCAGACCGCCGAGGCCGCGCGCGACGCCGCCAAGCGCCTGGGCGTCAAGATCGAGGGCCACGAGAACTGGGGTCAGGCGGTCGAGGCGGTGTTCGGCGACAAGGTCGAACATACGCTGATCCAGCCGACCCATGTCATGGATCACCCGCTCGACATCTCGCCGCTGACCAAGGTTCATCGCGACAACCCTCGCCTGGTCGAGCGGTTCGAGACGGTGGTCAATGGGATCGAATTGACGAACGCCTACTCCGAGTTGACCGACCCTCAGGATCAGTTCGAGCGATTCGAAGGACAGATGAAGCAGCGCGACCAGGGCGATGATGAAGCCCAGCAGCTCGATATCGACTTCATTACCGCGCTGGAATACGGGCTTCCGCCGACCGGCGGCCTGGGGGTCGGCATCGATCGGCTGGTCATGATGCTGACCAACAGTCCGGCGATTCGCGACGTCATCGCCTTTCCGACCATGCGCCCGACCGCATAGGGTCCATTCGCGATCACTAGCGTTCGACTTGAGCTTTTTCCCGGGTCGAACGCGGCTTCGGCCACGCCGCATCTTGGCGATCATTTGCGCGACTCGGTGTGGCACTTGACGCCAAGTGATCGTCAACCGCTTTACGGTGCGGTGACTTTTGACCGCCCCTTGCTTTGCCAATGCAAGATGACTATCAAAAACTCGGTTTTTTTGATGTTTTTTGATTATTTCGTCAGTTCCCCTCTTCCGTTTATTGTGACAACGCACTATTTACCATCTCAGCAGCCGCTGCACGTCCCCTTTGGCGACGTCTCCGTGCCGATGAAATCCGCCACATTGGCCGGGGTTTCGTCTCGGAGCGTCAAAAAAATCCAAGAGATTTGGCACTATCGACGTGTCGAGTGGCCGCACCCCGGGCTAGTCCCGGACTAATTCCCGAGACGGATGATCCCATCCGTTATCGAGTCGTCTTGTGAAGGTTACCAATGACAGCCAGCTCTCCATCACCGGAGACCATTCGTTTCATCGCTCGGATTCTCGCCGCCCAACCGACTGCCGTCACCGAGGTGGCGGAGACGATCGCGAATATCGCGCGCACCGTCGACAATCTGGCGGCGCCTGCCGCCCCGTCCGACGCCGTTCTCGCGGCGAAGCCCCGGATCGCCAGGGTTGCACCCTCCCGAATCGCGGCGACGGAGACCGCCCCCATTCCGCAGACCATCGTGCTGAAGCCGCGTGGCGAACGCGCCCTCGGCCGGCCCCGCCGCCGCATCGCCGAGGAAACCGCGATGGTGGAACCTGAGATCGACGTCCTGCCTGAGCCCGCACTGCAGCCTCGGCTGCTGCGGCGCGCCGAGATCGTACATCCCGAGCAGGATCCCGCGGCATCGCTGCAGGCGCCCCGCGCGGCCGGCGGCCCGGTGCGCGGCGTGGTCAAATG
This sequence comes from Rhodospirillales bacterium, assembly GCA_028288725.1. GTDB lineage: Bacteria > Pseudomonadota > Alphaproteobacteria > ATCC43930 > CGMCC-115725 > Aliidongia. The sequence goes on along the minus strand of JAQGIC010000006.1, from coordinate 17,206 downwards.
GTTCGACGGCAAGTCCGGCAAGGGCGCCCTGCGCTTGACCGGCGTGTCCGGCGACGTGGCGCTGGAGCGCGGCGTGCTGGAACAATCCGCCATCAAGCGGCTGTACAAGGACCAGGAAATCGAAGCGACGATCCAGGATCTGGGCCGCGGCCGCGTCACCGTGCTGTCTTTGAGCCTGCCCGGCCGCAACCCGACGGCGCCACCGGCCGGCGGGTTGTTCGGCGGCGGCACGCCCAGTGCGACCAACGTTCCCCGTCAGGCTCGCTCGATCATGGTCGAAGTGAAACGGGACGGCGGACGGGCGAGCACTGCGCGCGAGGAAGCCGAGCATGTGCTGGGCGGTATCGAGCGCCTGCGCAACACCCGCGGCATGACCCCGTCGAAATAACTCACCATTCAGTCGTTAGGGTAGGAATATAAAATGTCCGACAAGTCGACTCCATCCAACCACGGCGAAATCCTGCGCATGGTGACCGACGTCATCGCCAGCTATCTGAAGAAGAATCCAGTTGCGGCGAACGACCTGCCGGGCGTGATTTCGACTGTCTATGGCGCCTTCATGGCCCCGCAGACCGGCCCGGTCGAGGCGGTGGTCGAACGGCCGGAACCGGCCGTGCCGATCAAGCGCTCGATCACGCCCGACTTCATCATCTGCCTGGAAGACGGCAAGCAGCTGAAGATGCTGAAGCGGCATCTGGCGACGTCCTACAATCTGACGCCGGACGAGTATCGCGCCCGCTGGGGCCTGCCGCCGGATTATCCGATGGTAGCGCCGAACTACGCGACCCAGCGCTCCGCACTCGCCAAGCAGATCGGCCTCGGTTCGCGTTCGCGCGACGGCAAGCCCACGCGCGGCAAGGCGAAGACGGCCTAAGCCGGCCGCCTTTTTCAAAAGACGGCCAAACGCCGCCGGTTCGATGCGAGCCGGCGGCTCTAATATTTAGTAATCCAGCAGCGCCGAGATGCGGCGCTCATCGGACTGGTTCATGACCTGGCCGGCAAGCCGGACCGCCTCGGCCAGGCTGAGGGTGCGTAGCCGCTGCTTCACGCGCGGCAGGCTGGCCGGCGCCATCGACAGCGTGCGGATGCCCAGGCCCAGCAAAAGCGGCGTGAAGCGCGGATCGCCGGCGATCTCGCCGCAAACGCTGATGGGAATGCGCGCGCGCAGCGCCGCCTCGGCCGAGAACTGGATCAGCCGCAGCACCGCCGGATGCAACGTATTGTAGAGATGCGCCACCTGGTCGTCGCCGCGATCGATGGCGAGCGTATATTGGGTCAGGTCGTTGGTCCCGAGCGCGAAGAAATCGCATTCGGCCGCGAAAGCGTCGGCGGCCAGCGCCGCGCCCGGCACCTCGATCATGATGCCGAGCGGCGGCAGCGGATCGGCGATGCGGACACCGGCAGCGCGCAGGCGCTCGGCGGTCGCCACAAGTACCGCGCGCGTCTCGCGCACTTCCGACAGCGACGAGATCATCGGCAGCAGGATGCGGACCGGCCCCTCGACGCCGACACGCAGGATCGCCGCCAGCTGGGTTTCCAGCAGCGGGCGATATTTCAGCGACAGGCGAATCGCGCGGAGGCCCAGCGCCGGATTGGGACTGTCGGATGTGATGCCGCGCAGGGAATAGGCGAGCTTGTCGCCGCCGATATCGAGCGTGCGAATGGTCACCGGCCGGCCGGCCATGCCGCGCACCAGCAGCAGCAGCGCCTCGACCTGCTCATCCTCTCTCGGCGGGTCCTTGCGATTCATGAACAGGAATTCGGTCCGAACCAGGCCGATGCCCGCGGCGTCGACTTCGGTCGCCTGGGCCAACTCGCGGGGCAGTTCCAGGTTGGCCTGCAATTCGATCGCGACGCCGTCGCGGGTAATCGACGGAAGCTGCCGCAACAGGTCGAGCTGACGCTTCTCGCGCAGCGCCACGATCCGTTCGGCCTCGTACTTGGCGAGCGTCGCCGACGAGGGGTTGATCGTGACCGTGCCGGCGCTGCCGTTGATCAGCACCACGTCGCCCGGGCCGACCCCCTGCAGCAGCCCGACGCAGCCCAGCACTGCGGGAATGCCCAGCGAGCGAGCCATGATCGCCGTATGGCCTTCCGCACCGCCCAGCGCGGTCGCGAAGCCCGCGACCCGGGTCGGGTCCAACAGCGCCGTGTCGGCCGGGGTCAATTCATCGGCCAGCAGCACCGTGCCGGTCGGCAGCTTGCCGATCGCGGTGAACGGCGTCTTGGTCAGATTGCGGATAAGCCGCGATCCGACCACGCGGATATCGTCGATGCGCGCCGCCAGATAGGCATCGCCCATCAGCGCGAAACTCTCGGCAATCTCGTCGATCTCGATCCGGACCGCCGCTTCGGCATTGATCGCCTGGCCGCGGATGCGCGTGACCACGCCGCGCAGCAGCCGCGAATGGGTCAGCATCGCCAGATGGGCGTCGAGCAGATAACCCACCTCTTCGGCCGCCGGCCCATGCAGCGCCGCCGATTTCTCCTTGAGCTTCAGCAATTGATGGCGCGACAGCCCGACGGCCTCCTCGAACCGATCGAGTTCGGCCCCGGTCTCGTCCGGGGCGATGCTGTATTCGGGCACCGACAGGGCGGCCAAGTCCGACACGTGCGCGCTGCCCAGCGCCAAGCCGGGCGACACGCCCAGCCCCGTCATCACCCGCTCGACGCGCGGTCCTGCGGGCTCTCCGGGATGGGTGGCGTCAGTCCTGCTCATCGAACGCGTCCGCGACCAGCCCGGCCATCGCTTCGATCGCGGCTTCGGCCTGCCGCCCGGTCGCACGGATCTCTATCGTCGTACCGATCGAGGCTGCCAGCATCATCAGGCCCATGATCGACCTCCCGCTGACGACGCTGCCGTTCTTCGCGACGCGGACGTCGGCGTCGAACTGTTCGGCCAGCTTGACGAACCGCGCCGCCGCACGGGCGTGCAGGCCGCGCTTGTTGCAGATCGTCACCATCCGGCGCAGCGGCGCGCCGTCCATATCCTCGCTCATGCCGATCTCACCCGCGGGCATCGGCGAGCAGCTGGGAGGCCACATTGATGTACTTGCGCCCAGCTTCCTGGGCACCGGTTACGGCCGCCCCCAGGCTCTCGGTCTGGCGTAGACTGGCGAGCTTGATCAGCATCGGCAGATTGATGCCTGCGATGACCTCGATCCGCGCCTTTTCCATGACCGAGATCGCGAGATTGGACGGCGTGCCGCCGAACATGTCGGTCAGGATGACCACGCCCCGGCCGGTTTCGACCTTGGTGATCGCATCCAGTATGTCCTGGCGGCGCTGCTCCATATCGTCCTCGGGACCGATGCAGATCGCGGCGATATTCGTTTGCGGACCGACCACATGCTCGAGCGCCGCGATGAATTCCGCGGCGAGCCGGCCATGGGTCACGAGAACCATTCCGATCATGCGTGTTCCCTTAAGGTGCTGCTGGAGGGTGGTACGGGTTTATCGTCCATCGGTGCCTCGACGAGATGGTTGACGGGGCGTGTGACGTCGCGATGCGCGACCGTCACGCTTTGGCCATGGTCGGCCAGCCAGGCGCCGATGCGCTCGGCAACATAGACCGAGCGATGGCGACCGCCGGTGCAGCCGATGGCGATGGTCAGATAGGCCTTGCCCTCGCGATCGTAGCGCGGCAAGAGCGGCTTCAGCAGCCGGGTCAGATTGTCGAAGAAGTCGCCGAAGACCGGATCGCCGGCGATATGGGCCTGGACCGGCGCATCGAGGCCGGTCAGCGGGCGCAGCGTCGGGTCGTAATAGGGATTGTCCAGGAAGCGGACGTCGAACACGAGATCCGCCTCGCGCGGCAGGCCCTGCCGGAACGAGAAGGACGTCACGAAGATGCCGAGGTTCGCCCGGTCGCCGAGGCCGAAATGCCCCGTCAGCAGCCGCTTCAATTCCTGCGGCTTCAGCACCGAGGTATCGACCACCACGTCGGCCCGCGCCCTCAAGGGCGAGACGCGGTCGCGTTCCAGCCGAATGCCGTCCATGACCGGGCGGTCCCCGGCCAAGGGATGGCGACGGCGCGTTTCGGTATAGCGCCGGGCCAGCGCCTCGTCGTCGCAATCGAGGAACAGCAGCTGCGCCTTGATCCCTTCGCCGACGATCAGCCGGTCGATCTCGGCGAGCAGGCCGGTCACGGCGAAATCGCGCGTGCGGATATCGATGCCGACGGCGATCGGCCATTCGCGCCGGGCGAAGCCGCCGACCAGGCGGGGCAGCAGCGACAGCGGCAGATTGTCGACCGCCTCGTACCCCATGTCCTCCAGCATCTTGAGCGCGGTCGAGCGGCCGGCACCGGACAGTCCGGTGACGAGGACGACCCGCGCCCCGGAGGCGGCCGGCGCGGCGTCTTGCTGTATCCCCGGGTCGGAAGCGGGATCGGTCATGGCCTCCTGTTTATACCCGAAGGGGTGGGATGCGCCAGCGGTCGGCGATAAGCCCAGGGCCAGCAACAGTTTCACCGGCGCGGAAAGCTCGAACGGATCGAGCGACAGCCGGGCGACGGCCACGCCTTCGAGGGTTTCGAACTGGGGCTCGGGCAGGCGCTCGACCTGGCGTCCCGAAACCAGATCGACGATCAGCCGGAGCGGCATCGCGGGCCGGTGCGGCAGCGATCGGATGCCGAGGCCGCGGACCTCGATCAATCCCGCGATGGTTTCCGGCACGCGGGCGACCAGGCCGTCGGGCTCTGCGGTCAGGTCGACCTGATCGTCGGCGACCAGCGCCGCGCCGATCGCGATCAGGCGGAGCGCCAGATCGGATTTCCCGGAACCGGGTGCGCCGCGCAGCAGGATGCCGCGCCCCGCAAAGCCGACGACGGTGCCATGGTGAAGCGCCATCGGGGCTGCGTCTCAGCGCGCGGCGGGCAGGCGGACGCAAAAGCGCGCGCCCTGGATCTGGCCGTCGGCGTCCAACCGGTTCTCGGCCCAGATGGTACCGCCATGGGCTTCGACGATCTGCTTGGAGATCGATAGGCCAAGGCCTGAGTGGGTTCCGAACTTCTCACCGACCGGCCGCTCCGAATAGAACCGGTCGAAGATCGCCGCCAACTTGCCCTCGGGCACGCCCGGGCCCTCGTCCTCGACGGTCAAGAGCGCATCCTGACCGTGCCGCTCGGCCCGGACCAGGATCTTGCCGTCGGGCGGGCTGAACGAGACGGCGTTGCCGAACAGGTTGCGGAAGACCTGGACCAGCCGCCCCTCCTTGCCCTGTACGATCAACGGTTCGCCGTCGGCCGGCGGCCGATATTCGATGACCGGATCGCCCTCGGTCCGCGTCGTGGCGTGCACCTCGGCCAGCATGGCCAGCATGCCGGATATGCCGACCGGCGCGCGCTCCAGGCGGCTCATCTCGGCATCCAGACGCGAGGCGTCGGAGATATCGCTGATCAGGCGGTCGAGCCGGGTCACGTCATCCTGGATGATCGCCATCAGCCGCTTCTGCTGCTTGGGGTCCTGCACGCGCGTCGCGGTTTCGACGGCGCTTCTGAGCGAGGTCAGCGGGTTCTTGATCTCATGCGCCACATCGGCGGCAAACCGTTCGATCGCATCCATGCGCCGCCAGATCGCCGCCGTCATGGCCGTGAGCGCGACCGAAAGCTCACCGATCTCGTCGTGGCGCCTGCTGAAGTCCGGAATCTGGACCTTGCGGCCGTCGCCGTGGCGGATCTCGTAGGCAGCCTGGGCCAGACGACGGACCGGCCGGGCGATCGTACCGGCCAGATAGAGCGACATGGCGACCGTCACCGCCAGCACGATCACGAACAGGCGCAGGATGTCGGCCCGGACCGAATTGACCTTCTGTTCCAGGCTGGCGCCGCCGATCTGCAGCATGACGGCGCCCAGCACCTGCTTGTAGCGCTTGACCGGAACCGCGACGCTCAGCACCAGCCCGCCTTGGGCATCGGAGCGGACCTCGCGGGTAATGTGGCCCTCGAGCGCCTGGCCGACCTCTTCATAGTCGGACGCGGACGCGTGGGCATGCTCGACATAGAGCGCGTGATGGTCGTGCCGCCGCAGCAGGTCCGACACCCCGTCGACGAACCGCCGCAGCAGGCCGGGGCCCGCCTCGTCGAGCGGCGGCAGTTCCTGGATCTGGATGGTGCCGCTGCGTCCCTGCATGGTGCGGCTGTCGGCGATCATGACGCCGTCGGGCAGGAACAGGCGGGCGCGGATGCGCGTCGGTTCGACCAGACGCCGCATCAGGCCCAGCCCCAGGCTGGGCACCAGCACGGGCTCGTCGCCCAGATCCTCGAGCGTGGCGCCCTCGCTCAAGGCCCCGGCGAAGATGCCGCCCTGGGTCGCCAGCGCCTGCAGCTCCGTATCGATCAGGCCGGTCTCATAGCGGTCGAGATACAGCATGCCGCCGCCGAGCAGCGCCACGGCCAGCACGTTCACGGCCAGCATCCGCCGGCTGAGCGAGAATTGCCCGAAGGTCCGCCTGCGACGCAGCAGCAGCCGGCGCACCCAGCGCGCGACCGCCTTCAGGCCCAGCCGGTGGGCAGCCTGGTCTGCCTGTTGGGCAGACTTGTCAGGCTTCCTTGTATCGGTAACCAACGCCATACAGGGTCTCGATATGACCGAAGTCGTCGTCGATCATCTTGAACTTCTTTCGCAGCCGCTTGATGTGGCTGTCGATGGTGCGATCGTCGACATAGATATGCTCGCCATAGGCCGCATCCATCAGCTGGTCGCGGTTCTTCACATGACCGGGACGGGCGGCGAGCGATTTCAGGATCAGGAATTCGGTGACGGTCAGTTCGACCTGCCGGCCGCGCCAGGTGCAGAGATGCCGGCTGGTGTCGAGCAGCAGCTCGCCGCGGGTCAACAGCGCGTCGCCGTCGGTCGCGGGCTTTTCCTTGGCGAGCTCGACCCGGCGCAGCAGCGCGCGGATGCGCTCGATCAGCAGGCGCTGCGAGAACGGCTTGGTGATGTAGTCGTCGGCGCCCATGCGCAGGCCGAGCGCCTCGTCGATTTCATCGTCCTTCGAGGTCAGGAAGATAACCGGCAGGCTGCCCTGCTTGCGCAGGTTGGACAGGAGTTCCATGCCGTCCATGCGCGGCATCTTGATGTCGAGAATCGCGAGATCGACCGGCTTCGCCGCCAGGCCTTTCAGCGCCTCGGCCCCATCATTGTAGCAATGGACCTGGAAACCCTCGGCCTCGAGCGTCATGGAGACCGAAGCCAGGATATTGCGGTCGTCGTCGACCAGCGCGATCGTGTTCGCCACGGGATATCGACCCCATCCTCAAAGTTCCGCCCGGCGGTTATAGACGCCTCGGGCCAGCAGCACCATGGGCCGCGAAAATGGCTTTCTCTAGGCCACGAATTTAAGGCCGACGATACCGATCACGATGAGGCCCAGAAGCGCGATCCGCGCCAGGCTGGCCGACTCGCCGAAATACACCATGCCCAAGATCGCGATGCCCGCGGCGCCGATTCCGGTCCAGACGGCATAGGCCGTCCCTATCGGGATCTCGCGGAAGGCCAGCGACAGGAACCAGAAGCTCGTGGCAAGGCCGACCGCCATGATCAGATCGGGCACCCAGCGCGTGAACCCGTCGCTCTCTTTGAGCGCCGCCGCCCAGACCACCTCCAGCATACCCGCCAACCCAAGATAGACCCACGCCATCGCTACCCCACTACCCGAGCAAATTTGGTTCCAAAATTTCGGCCCGCGCCCGTGCAATATCGCACTTGACCGGTCCGCGCCCCGTCAGCTCTATCAGAGCTCATGACGAGCGCGAAGCCCAACCCCGCCGGCACTACCGGGCGAGAGCCGCCGCCGCCGGCCGACGCGTCGGCCGATATCGTTCGCCGGCTGATCCGCGGGGCCGATCGGGGGGTATTGTCGACCCGCCTGGCCGGGGCCGACGGCTGGCCCTACGGTTCGCTGGTCCTGATCGGCATCGATCACGACCTGTCGCCGATCCTGCTGATGTCGGATCTGGCCGAGCATACGAAAAACCTCGCCGCCGACCCGCGCGCCTCGCTGCTGATCGACGGCACCATCGGCCATGACGACCCGCTGTCGTCCCCGCGCGTGGCCCTGATGGGACGGATCGCCCGGATCGACGATCGGCCGACGACGGCGCGCTTCATCGCCCGCCATCCGGCCTCGACCCTCTATGTCGGCTTTGCCGACTTCCATTTCTTCCGGCTAACGATCGAACGCGCCCATCTGATCGCCGGCTTCGGACGCATCCGCTGGCTGGAGGCCGACCAGATCCGTCCGCCCTGGCCGGACCAGCTGGCTCGCGACGAGCGTAAGCTGGTCGACGCGCTGAACCGGGATACCGGCCTCATCCGGCGCTTGGCGCTCAAGGGCGGGGCCGAGACGGAGGTCGGTTGGAAGATCGCCGGGCTCGACCGCGACGGGCTGGATCTCGCCCAGCGCGCCCAGCGTCTGCGTCTGTGGTTCGACCGCCCGGCCTCGACCATGGACGAGGCGCTCGCCGCGATCAATCTGACTCTGCGCACGCCCGAAACCGGCTCGAGAAAGTCCCGATAGTACGCGTTCCTGTCCGCACGGAGGGATTCGGACGATAAGGTCTGAGGATAACGCGCTCTGAGCGGTAAATCGCGTCACACCCGTAAACTCTGACCAATACCCGGCCACAAACGATCGAACATTGGTCCTGGGATCGTCGCGCCGAATATTGCGTTCACTCTCTGGCAATGGCAGGTTCGGCGCCATCGATTGGTGAACGTGGCGGCAACTGCCCCAAGACACGAATCGTCGACGCCGAGACCGGCAAACGGTCCGGCGATCGTCCATATCGGGAGAGACTCCAGTGCAGAAGCAAACGGCCCTTGGGCACGGGCTCGTCAATTTGGCGGCCATTCATCACAATCTGTCCGTACCGGAGTTGTACGAGCACGCGATCCGCCAGGGTGAGGGCAGGATCGCGGCCGGCGGCGCCTTCGTCGCGATCACCGGTTCGCACACCGGCCGCTCGCCCAAGGACAAGTACATCGTCCGCGACAGCGTCACCGAAGCCTCGGTCAATTGGGGCGACGTCAATATCCCGGTGACCGAGGCCGTGTTCGATATGGTGCATCAGCGCATGCTGGCCTATCTGCAGGGCCGGCCGGCCTATGTCGTCGACGTGTTCGCCGGCGCCGACCCGGAATTCCGCCTGCCGGTCCGCGTCGTGACCGAGCAGGCCTGGCACAACCTGTTCGCCCGCAACATGTTCATCCGCCCGAAGCCGGAAGAGCTGGTCGGCTTCGCGCCGCAGATGACCATTCTGCAGGCGCCGGGCCTGATCGCCATGCCGGAGTTCGACGGGCTCAGGACGCAGACCTTCGTCCTGGTCAATTTCAAGAAGCGGCTCGTGCTGATCGGCGGCACCAGCTATGCCGGCGAGATCAAGAAGTCGGTGTTCGGCTATCTGAACTACATCCTGCCCGAGCGCGGCGTGCTGCCGATGCATTGCTCGGCCAATATCGGCAAGGACGGCAAGTCGGCCGTGTTCTTCGGCCTGTCCGGCACCGGCAAGACCACGCTCTCGGCCGACGCCAGCCGCACGCTGATCGGCGATGACGAGCACGGCTGGTCCGAGCGCGGCATCTTCAATTTCGAAGGCGGCTGCTATGCCAAGGTCATCAAGCTTTCCCAAACGGCCGAGCCCGAGATCTGGGAGACGACCCGGCGCTTCGGCACGGTGCTGGAGAATGTTGTCCTGGAGGCGGCGACGCGCATTCCCGATCTGGACGACGGCAGCCTGACCGAGAACACCCGCGCCTGCTATCCGCTCGATTTCATTCCCAACGCGAGCGAGACCGGCATGGCCGACCATCCGGACACGGTGATCATGCTGACCGCCGATGCGTTCGGCGTGCTGCCGCCGATCAGCCGGCTCACGCCCGAACAGGCGATGTACCATTTCCTGTCGGGCTACACGGCGCGCGTCGCCGGCACCGAAAAGGGTCTGGGCAACGAACCGCAGGCGACCTTCTCGACCTGCTTCGGCGCCCCGTTCATGCCGCGTCACCCGACGGTCTACGCCAAGATGCTGGGCGAGCGCATCGCCCGGAACAAGGTGAAATGCTGGCTGGTCAATACCGGCTGGTCCGGCGGCGCCTACGGCGTGGGCGAGCGCATCCGCATCGCCCACACCCGCGCCATGGTGCGCGCCGCCCTCGACGGCAATCTGGCGGAGCAGTCGATGCAGCGCGACGGGCATTTCGGCCTGCATGTGCCCGACGGCGTGCCCGACGTGCCGACCGATGTGCTGCATGCCAAGCGGACCTGGACCGACGGCAAGGCCTATGACGAGGCGGCGCGCCAAGTCGCCAAGCGCTTCGAAGTGAACTTCCAGCAGTTCGAAGGGCACGTCGGCGCCGATATCAAGGCAGCGGGCATCTACGCCGCCGCCTGATGAAAATAGGAGCGCCGATCGCCACAATCGGCGCTCCTTATTTTCCGACGAGGGCGGGTGCTTTCGTTGCGCGTCCTATGGCATCATCCGACGCGCCGTCGCTGGGACTTCAAGGCGGCCGTGGATGGAGTCTGCTTCGTTGATCATGTGTTTTTCGAAACCGCGCCGGCTTCTGGTCGCCCTGCTCGGCCTGGTCGCGGCCCTTGCCGCGGGTGCTGCCGATGCGGCGACAATTATCCAGGGCCAGAACGCGCTGGCCGGGACGCAGCCCAAGGTCGCCGGCACGCTGACTGCCATACCGGCGGGCCAGCCGACCGATCTGAAGCTGGATATCGTGCTGAACCAGACGGGCCAGTCGAAACCGGTGACGAAATACGATGCCGACCTGGGCAAGGCGATGCATGTCATCGCGATCAGCGAGGATCTGACGGTCTTCATCCATCATCACGTCGACCATGTCATCGACGGGCATGGCCAGGTCCGCATCCGCTTTCCGAAACCCGCGCTATACCATGTCTACGTGGATACGATGCCCCATTCGCTGGGCCAGCAGGTCCAACGCTTCGATCTGGCCGTCGGCGATGCCCCGGCAGCCCCGCCGCTGAAACTCACGCCCGGCGTGCTGAGCGCCGAGTCCGGCCCCTATGAGGTGACGTTCGATACGCTCGACCTCAAGGCCGGCGAACCCTCGATGCTGACGCTGCATATCGCCGAGAACGGCAAGCCCGCGAAGGATCTGAAGCCGTTCCTGGGCGTCGGCGCCCATGTCGTGTTGATTTCGGCCGACACCCTCGACTATGTCCATGTCCATCCGATGGCGATGGACGAGATGGCCGGCGGCCAGGGCCACGACATGGCCGGGATGCCCGGCATGGCGATGCCGCACCAGGCGGCGCCGGCAAATATCTCGCCCGACATGATGCTGCATGTGGCCGTGCCGAAGCCGGGCCTCTACAAGCTGTGGGTCCAGTTCGACGGCGGCCGGTCGCTCTATACGCTGCCATTCGTGGCGAGCGCACACTAGAGCCCACAAACAGCACGGCCCCCGCAGATCGCTCCGCGAGGGCCGCTTCTCCGGGACGGCCACCGGACGGGACCGCTTGGGTCGCGTATCGGTGCGTCTCCCCTACTGGAACTGCGAGGCACTCATGCCCGCGAATCCCATATCTCCGACGTCAGTCGAGGCGAACCCCGCTCACGTCGGCGATCCCGGGCGCGGCCAAAGCCACCTGCAGTTCTTTCGACGTTGACACGAGATCACCTCCTTTCGGTTGTTGACGACCGAGAAAAGCCTAAGCCCGGGTTACGGAATTGTGCAAGTGCGAATTGTCGCACTCAAAATCATACGTTTAGAGACTGATTCACCGATCAAACCGAGCCGGTTTGATCGGATCAGGCTCTAGTGCGCCTCATCCCAGCTATGGGCCTGGCCGACCTCCACCACCAGCGGCACCGACAGGGTGACGACGGGCGCGCAGGCCCCCTCCATCACCTGCTTCAGCACGGGGATGGTTCGCGCGGCCTCCGCCTCCGGCACCTCGAACACCAGTTCGTCATGGACCTGCAGCAGCATGCGCGCGGCCAGCCCCTCGGCCGCGAGCCGCCCGGGCAGACGGATCATCGCGCGCTTGATGATGTCGGCGGCGGCCCCCTGCAGGGGCGCGTTAATCGCCGCACGCTCGGAGAAGGCCCGGCGCGCCGGGTTTGAATCCTTGATGCCGGGCAGATGGCATTTCCGGCCGAAGATGGTCTCGACATAGCCATGCTCGCGGCAGAACGTCTTGGTCTGATCCATGTAGTTGCGGATCTCGGGAAAGCGCAGGAAATAGGCCTTGATGAACTCCGATGCCTCGCCCGGCGAGATCGAGAGCTGCTGGGCCAGCCCGAAGCCCGAGATGCCGTAGATGATGCCGAAATTGATCGCCTTGGCACGCCGGCGGATCATCGGGTCCATGCCTTCGACCGGCACGCCGAACACCTGGCTCGCGGTCATGGCGTGAATGTCCTGGCCGTCCTGGAACGCCTGGCGCAGCGCCGGAATATCGGCGACGTGGGCGGCCAGGCGCAGTTCGATCTGGGAATAGTCGGCCGACAGCAGCACATTGCCGGGCTCGGCCACGAAGGCGCGGCGGATCTTGCGCCCTTCCTCGCTGCGGACCGGGATGTTCTGCAGATTGGGATCGGTTGAGGCCAGGCGCCCGGTCGCGGCGCCGGCCAGCGAGAAGCTGGTATGGACCCGGCCGGTCTTGGGATTGATCTGCTCGACCAGCGCATCGGCATAGGTCGATTTCAGCTTGGCCAACTGCCGCCAATCGAGCATCCGGCGCGGCAACTCGTGCTGCGACGCCAGATCCTCCAGAATGGCCGCGTCGGTGCCATAGGCGCCGTTCTTACCCTTCTTGCCGCCGGGCAGGCCAAGCTTGTCGAACAGCACCTCGCCCAATTGCTTGGGCGAGCCGATGTTGAACGGGCCGCCGGCCAGCTCGTGGATCTGCTTTTCATACTCGGCCATGCGCTCGCCGAAATCGGCCGAGAGCCGCATCAGCTCGGTCCGGTCGACCTTGATGCCATGGCGCTCCATCGCGGCGACGACACCCATCAGCGGCCGCTCGATCGTCTCGTAGACCGTCGCCATGCGCTCGCGCAGCATCCGGGGCTTCAGCAGCCGATGCAGGCGGAGCGTGATATCCGCATCCTCGGCGGCATAGTCGCGCGCCGCCTCGACGGCTACCGCGGCGAAGCCTTTGTGGCTTTTGCCGCTACCGGCCACATCCTTGTACTTGATCGTTTCGTAATCGAAATAGAGTAGCGCCAGCTCGTCCATGCCCATGCCATGGGCGCCCGCCTCGAGCGTGTTGGCCAGCAGCATGGTGCAATCGACCGGCGCCACCTCGATACCGTGGGTGCGGAAGATCTGGATATCGTATTTGCCGTTATGCGCGACCTTGAGGACGCCCGGATCTTCCAGCAGCGGCTTCAGCAAGGCCAGCGCAACGTCCATCGGGATCTGCTTCGGCCCCTCGGCGCCGCTCAGATTGAGTTCGCCCGCCGCCTCGCCGACATGGCCGACCGGGATATAGCAGGCCTCGCCCGGCGCCACCGCCAGCGAGATGCCGACCAGATCGGCCAGCACCGCATCGAGCGCCGTCGTCTCGGTATCGAACGCGACCGTGCCCTCTGCCTGGGCGCGGGCGATCCAGCGCAGCAGATCCGCCTCGGTCTGGACCAGCTCGTAGCGCTTCTCGACCGCGGCCGGCGGCACCGGCGTCTCGCTGCTGAGCGCCATCGGCGCCGCGGTTGGGGGCACGGCGGACGGCGCCGCCACGGCGCCCGGGTTGCGCGTCTGCACGCGGGTGACGAGTTGCCGGAAGCCCTGGGCCTGCAGGAACGCGATCAGCTTGCCCGGATCGCTCGGCCGGAGGCATAGCTCGGCAAGCGGGACCGGGACCTCGACATCGCACTTCAGCTGGACCAGCGTCTTGGAAATGCGCGCCTGCTCGGCGAAATCGATCAGCGACTGGCGGCGCTTCGGCTGTTTGATCTCCGGCGCGCGTTCCAGCAGCGCTTCGAGCGTGCCGTAGGTATTGATCAGTTCGGCCGCGGTCTTGACGCCGATGCCCGGCACGCCCGGGACATTATCGACCGAATCGCCGCACAGCGCCTGGACGTCGACGACCTGCTCCGGCCCGACGCCGAATTTCTCGCGCACCTCGTCCGGGCCGATCAACCGCTGCTTCAGCGGGTCGAACATGGTGACGCCCTTGCCGACCAGCTGCATCAGATCCTTGTCGGACGACACGATGGTGACGGTGGCCCCGGCCGCGCAGGCAAGCCTCGCGTAGGTCGCGATCAGGTCGTCGGCCTCGTAGTCGACCATCTCGACCTGGGCGATGTTGAATGCCTCGGTCGCCTCGCGCACCAGCTTGAACTGCGGCACCAGCTCCGGCGGCGCCTCGGGCCGCTGCGCCTTGTACTGGTCGTAGAGCCGGTTGCGGAAGGTCAGCCGCGAGGCGTCGAAGATGACCGCGATATGATCGGCATCGGTCTCGCCGACCAGCTTCAACAGCATGTTCGAAAAGCCCAGCACCGCATTGACCGGCGTGCCGTCGGCCCGGTTGAGCGGCGGCAGCGCGTGGAAGGCGCGAAAGATGAAGCCCGATCCGTCGACCAGATAGACGTGACGCGGCGGCACGGGGCAATCGGACAAGGCGGTTTTCCTTTATTCTTCCGTCATTCCCGCGAAGGCGGGAATCCAGGCCTTACGCGCGACAGCGCGGATAGAGAGTCGTTTCACCGCAGACGCGGCTCTTGCTGGATTCCCGCCTACGCGGGAATGACGACATGCTAGTGGGCGTGGCTGGCGCCGCCCTTGGGGGCCTCGTAGACGAACAGGCGCGAGCAATAGGGGCATTCCGCCTTTCCCGCCGGCGACAGGTTCAGATAGACGAGCGGGTGGCCGCCGACGGCACCGCCGGCGCCGCTGCAGCCGACGGTCTTGGTATCGACGGTGATGGTCTCGAACGGCGTGGTCATCGCTTGGGTCATCCCGAGGCGTTTGAAAGAAGGAAGGGCGGGGTCGGCCCGCGACGGAGCGCGCGATTGACCCTCGTCGGCGCGGGATGATACCCATTGCCCGGACACAATCAATGACCGCTTCTTCCGCCCCACTCGCAATGCTCTCTTCAGCGGCCGCCGCGACGGCCCCGGATCTGCCGGCTTTCGCCCTGCAGCTCGACGGATTGAGCAAGACCTACGCCCCGCGCGGGCGGTTCGGAGCGGTGACCGCGCTCGACCGGATCGACCTGAAGGTACCGCGCGGCGCCATGTTCGGCCTGCTGGGCCCGAACGGCGCCGGCAAATCGACCATGATCAATATCCTGGCCGGCCTGGTGATCAAGACCGGCGGCACGGCCAGGATCTGGACCCATGATATCGACGAGGAGCCGCGTCAGTCGCGCGCCGCCATCGGCGTCGTGCCCCAGGAATTGAACATCGATCCGTTCTTCACGCCGTTCGAGCTGCTGGAGCTGCAGGCCGGCATGTATGGCGTGCCGAAGCGCGAGCGCCGGACGATGGAGATCCTGGACGCGGTGGGCTTGGCCGACAAATCCCGGGCCTATGCCCGCACGCTGTCGGGCGGCATGCGCCGGCGACTGATGGTGGCGAAGGCGATGGTCCATAGTCCGCCGATCCTGGTGCTGGACGAACCGACCGCCGGCGTCGATGTCGAGCTCAGGCAGACGCTCTGGGCCTATATCCGTGAGCTGAACCGCGGCGGCACCACGATCCTGCTGACGACCCATTACCTGGAAGAGGCGCAGGAACTGTGCGACCGGATCGCGATCATCGACCATGGGCATCTCGTCGCCCATGATACGACCGAGGCGCTGTTGCGCCGGCTCGACGCCAAGGAAATCATCCTGAGCCTGGGCGCCGATCCGGAACCGTTGCCCGCCCGCCTGGCCGGGCTGGGTTTCGAGCGCGCCGGTCCCGCCAGGTTGCGCCTGCGCTATCAGCCGAGCTGCACGCAGCTGGGCCCCCTCCTGGCCGCCGTCGGCGAGGCGGGCTATGACATCGTCGATGTATCGACCGAGGAGACCAGCCTGCAGGATATCTTCCTGCAGCTGACCGGCAGCGGTGCGGAAGAGCGCGCCGTCACGGGCGGGCGCTGAACCACCCGATGCGGCAGGGTCGGCGGCTCACGGGTCTCGCGGTTGCCCTGGCGTCGGCGCTGATGCTGACCGCCTGCGCGCCGCCGAATTTCCGGGAATCGCCGACGGCGGGCCGCCCGCTGGGTCCGGGCCAGATCCCCTATGCCGGCCTGATCCAAGGCGCGCTGGTGACCGACGATGGCCAGACGCTGAACCTGCAGACCTGGATTCCGACCGACCCCGCCGGCAAGCCGATCGCGCCCAAGGCCGCGATCGTGGCGCTGCACGGCTTCGACGATTACGCCCAGGAATTCATCGAACCAGGCACCTTCTGGGCCGAGCATGGCATCGCCACCTTCGCCTATGATCAGCGCGGCTTCGGCCATTCGGACAATCCCGGCCGCTGGCCCGGTGCCGAGACGCTGAAGCAGGATCTGCGCACCGCCATCCGCCTGGTCCGCGCCCGGCTGCCCGGCGTGCCGGTCTATGCGCTCGGCTGCAGCATGGGCGGCGCCGTCGTGCTGGCGACGCTGGCCGACGGCGGGCCCGACCTGCCGGATGGCGCCATCCTGGCGCCGCCGGCCGTCTGGGCGCGCGAGACCCAGCCGCTGTTGAACCGCGCCGTGCTGTGGGCCGGCGCGCGGATCATCCCGGGCGAGAGCTTCACCGGCCGCGGCCTGGGCGTGCTGGCGTCCGACAATATTCCGATGCTGCGCAAGCTCGCGCGCGACCCGCTCTATATCCACGCGACTCGGACCGACGCGATCTACGGCCTCGTCGATCTGATGGACCAGGGCCTGGCGGCGGCGCCCAAGGTGAGGCAGCCGCTGCTGGTGCTGTATGGCGCCAAGGATCAGGTCATCCCGAAAACGCCGGTCGCCGACCTGATGGCGCGGCTGCCGCTGACATCCGACGGCACCCAGCGGCTGGCCTATTACGCCGACGGCTGGCACCTGCTGTTGCGCGACCTGGATGCGCGCCTGGTCGATGCCGACGTCGTCGCCTGGATCGCGGATCACCGCGCGATCCTGCCGAGCGGCGCCGATCAGGCCGCCCGCCATTTCCCGCCCGCCTCCTAAGCCAGCTACCCGCCATGTGAATTAGGGGGTTGAGCCCGACCGCCGGTTCGGGCTAGCTTCGCCGCAATATCCGCGCTGGCAGT
>JAQGIC010000004.1 GCA_028288725.1 Rhodospirillales bacterium | reverse complement strand
AGGCCGGCCACATGACGCAGATCAACGTGACGGGTCATACCGACACGGTTGGTTCGGCCAAGTACAACCAGGCCCTGTCCGAGCGTCGCGCCGCCGCGGTCAAGCAGCAGCTGATCACCGACGGCGTGCCGAACACCGAGATCGCGACCTCGGGCGTCGGCAAGTCCGGCCTGCTGGTTCCGACCGCCGATGGCGTGCGCGAGCCGCAGAACCGCCGCGCCGAAATCGTCCTGCAGTAAAGCCGTTCAGGGGAACCCGGTGGTCGCCACCGGGTTCTTTTAGAGAGTGGGACATACCCCTCTCATCATCCTTGAGACTGAGCCCGCCCGCGCCCAAAGCGCTGGCGGGTTCTTTTTTTTGGACTCAGCCCTTCAACAACGCTAGGAACCGACCGGCGGCCTGGATATCGCTGATCAGCCGTTCGCGGCGGTCCCTCGCCTCCTCGTCCTCGCCCCAGCGCTCGTTCTGCACGGTCTCGTCGATCAGAGTCGCGGCCGCGGCCGCATCCGCGTCGATGCGGCCGTCCCAGACGGCGAGCGCCAGCACGAGTGAGCCGCAGGCGGCGGTCAGGTCGGCGACGGCGGTCAAGGTCAGCGGATCGAGATCCAGCAGCACGGCCTTGAGCGCCTTCAGGCTGGCGGCCGGCTGCACGACATGGACGATGCCGCTGGTCACGGTCAGCGGCGCGTCGAACCGGACCATGGCCCAGTCGAGCAGCGGCTGCCACAGCCGGACCTCGCGCGCGACCAGATCCTGTGGCGCTTCGGCGCGATAGCACAAAAGATCGCTCGCGGCATAGCCCGCCGCCTCGTCGACCACCGCCCGGTGATGCTGGGCGACCCGGTCGAGCGCGGTCGAGGCCAGCTGCATCAGCCGCATCCTATGCGGCTTGATCGTCTCGACCTGGGCATCCCATTCGTCGGCGATCGCGCGCGCCAACGCCTCGGTCGGCACCACCAGCGGGCCCTTGGCCGGGGTCTTCAACGCCTTGCCGTCGAGCGTGATGCCGAAGCCGCCCTCGACCGCGACCGTCGCGACGGATGTGTAGAAACGCTTCATCTAAGCCTCGATCGTGAAGAGTTCCGCCGCGTGCGGCACCAGGTCGGCGAAGCGGTCGAGCACACGGGCGGCGCCGGCGGCCGCGAGCTCGCCCGGCGCATGATAGCCCCAGGACACGCCGACCGAGGCAACCCGCGCCGCCTGGGCCATCAGCATATCGAACGTCGTATCGCCGACCATCAGCGTCCGGTTCCGCTCGATGCCGGTTTCGGCCATCGCGTTCAGCAGCATGTCGGGCGCCGGCTTGCCGGCGGCGTCATCGGCGGTCTGCAGAACCGTGAACAGGTCCTGCAGCCCGTGCCGTTCCAGCGAATGGCGCAAGCCGCGCCGGCCCTTGCCGGTGGCGACGCCCAGCACGATGCCGGCGCGGCCCAGCCGGTCGAGCATATCCAAGGTGCCGGGATAGAGCGGTTCGGTGAATTCCGGCCGCTGGCGGAGCGCCACGAACGCGTCGCGATAGAGATCGGCCAGGCGGAGCACCAGATCCGGATCGGGCTCGGGCAGCAACCGTTCGACCGCCGCCTCCAGCGACAGGCCGACGCCGCGCCGGATCGCCTCGGAACCGGGCGGCGGCAATCCAGCCGCGGCGAAGGCTTCGAGCATGGCCTGGATGATGCCGGCCTGGGCGTCGACCAGGGTGCCGTCGCAATCGAATACGATCAGGCAGGGCTCGACCATCACGATCCGCCCTAGTCCAGATCGAGCTCGAGGAACGGATCGCTGTCCGGCTTCGCGTCGAAGCCGAAGAACTTCCAGGTCGTCTGCATATGGGCCGGCAGCGGTGCCGTCACTTCCAGCACGCCGCCGTCGGGGCGGGTGAGCCGGATCGAGCGGGCATGGAGATGCAGCTTCCGCGAATGATCGATGCCGTCCAGCAGCGACTTCTCGCCGCCGTATTTGCCGTCGCCCAGGATCGGCGAGCCGATCTCGGCGCAATGGACGCGCAGCTGATGGGTCCGCCCGGTGATCGGCATCAGGGCGAGCCAGGCGACCTTCTGCGCCGCCTGTTCGACCACGGCGTAATAGGTCACGGCCCAGCGGCCCTCTTCCTCGTCGGCGACCATCTTCTCGCGGGCGCCATCGACGCCCTTGCCGACGGGCAGGTCGATCTTGCCGCGATGGGGCCGGGGCACGCCGGCGACGACCGCCCAATAGGTTTTGCGCGCGGTCTTTTCGCGGAACGCCTCGGTCAGCCAGACGGCGGCCTTGGCCGAGCGCGCCAGCAGCAGCACGCCGCTCGTGTCCTTGTCCAGCCGATGCACCAGCCGCGGCCGTTCCTTGCTGTCGAACATCAGCGCGTCCAGCATGCCGTCGACATGCTTGGTCATGTTGGTGCCGCCCTGCACGGCCAGGCCGTGGGGCTTGTTGATCGCGATCACGTCCTTGTCGCGATAGAGCACCATCTGCCTGAGCTTTTCATTCTCGGCTTCGCTCGGCGGCTTCGGGCCGGGCTTGTGGCGGTCGTCCGGCGGCAGCGGCGCCTCGGCCCATTCGTCCAACGGCGGCACGCGGATGGTCGAGCCGGCGGCGAGCCGGGTCGCGGCCTTGGCCCGGCCGCCATCGACGCGGACCTGTCCGGTCCGCAACAGCTTTTCGAGCCGGATATGGCTCAAGCCCGGGTATTGCCGCTTGAACCAGCGGTCGAGCCTGGTGTCGGCGTCTTCTTCCGACACCTGGATGAGGCGTACGCCGCTCATCGCTCGTCATCTCCTGTCGCGGGCGGTCCGTCGGCACGACGCCGGCGCAGCTTCGCCCAATAGTCGAGCCGCTTGCGGATATCCCGCTCGAAGCCGCGATCGACCGGTTGATAGAATTCCTCGCGGGCCATGCCGTCGGGGAAATAATTCTGGCCGGAAAAGCCGTCCGCCGTGTCCGGGTCGTAGTTGTAGCCGGCGCCATAGCCATGTTCGCGCATCATCTTGGTCGGCGCGTTCAGAATATGCATCGGCGGCATCAGGGATCCGGTCTCTTTGGCGGCCTTTATCGCCGCCTTGTGCGCCTTGTAGACGCCGACCGACTTGGGTGCGGTGCCCAGATACACGACCGCCTGCGCAATAGCCAGCTCCCCCTCGGGCGAACCCAGTCTTTCGAACGCATCCCAGGCCATCATTGCCTGCACGAGCGCGTTCGGATCGGCCATGCCGATGTCCTCGCTGGCGAAGCGAACGAGGCGCCGCACGATGTAGAGCGGGTCCTCGCCGCCGACCAGCATGCGGGCGAACCAATAGAGCGCCGCATCCGGATCGGACCCGCGCAGCGACTTATGCAGGGCCGAGATCAGGTTGTAATGGCTCTCCTGCGCCTTGTCGTACAGCGGGGCGCGATGCTGGACCTGGGTCGCCAACCGCTTCGGATCGAGCGGCGGCGTGTCGGCCGGCAGCAGCGCCACCTCTTCGACCAGGTTCAGCAGATAGCGGCCGTCGCCGTCGGCCATGGCCAGGAGCGCATGGCGCGCGTCCTCGTCGAGCGGCAGGCTGTGCCCGACCAGCGCCTCGGCCCGCGCGACCAGGATATCGAGCGCCGCCTGATCCAGCCGCTTCAGGATGAAGACCTGGGCGCGCGATAGGAGCGCGCCGTTCAGCTCGAACGACGGGTTCTCGGTCGTGGCGCCGATCAGCACGATCGTGCCTTCCTCGACATAGGGCAGGAAGCTGTCCTGCTGAGCGCGGTTGAAGCGATGGATCTCGTCGATGAACAGGAGCGTGCCGCGCCCGGCCTGGCGCCTGAGCTTTGCCGCATCGAACACCTTGCGCAAATCCGCCACGCCGGAAAACACCGCCGACAGCGGCTCGAACTGCAGATCCGTCTGATCGGCCAGCAGTCGCGCGATCGTCGTCTTGCCGCAGCCGGGCGGCCCCCACAGCACCATAGACGCCAGGCGGTGGGCCGCGACCATCCGGCCGATCGGCGCGGTCGGCGCCAGCAGATGATCCTGGCCGACCACGTCGGCGAGGCTCTTCGGCCGCAGGCGGTCGGCGAGCGGCCGGGGCGCCTGGGCTTCGAACAGACTGGGCGCCATGATCAGTTGGCCGCCAGATGCAGCGTGCGGCCGTCGCGTCGGATCGTCGCGCGCCAGGGAGCGGCAAGCCGCGGCAGCAGCCATTGGAGCTGCCCGACATCGCCGATCGCCTGCCCGTTGAGGTCGAGCAGTTCGTCGCCCACCAACAGCCGCATATGGGCGCCGCCGCGCGGCACGTCGAGCACGATCACGCCCGCGATATCGTCGGTACGCAGTTCGTCCGCCAGCGCCGGCGACAGGTTGGCGACGGTAATGCCGGCGAACGGGCCGCCGGCCTTCAATTGGGTGACCTTGCGCGGCGGCGTTTCCGGCGGCGCCAGCAAACGGATGTCGAGATCCATCGGCTCGCCCGCGCGCCAGATGCCGAGCTTGGCGGTCGTCCCGACCGGCAGGGTTGCGAAGCGGAAGCGCAGACCATCCTCGTCGGCGACCGACCTGCCATCGACCGACAGAACGACGTCGCCCGGCCGGAGCCCGGCGATGGCGGCGGGGCCTTGCGGCACCACATCGTCGATCAGCATGCCCGACGGATGGCTGAGGCCCAGTTTGCGGGCGCTGCCGGCCGTAACGCTGCGCCCGGTGGCCCCCAGCCACGGCCGCACGATGCGGTGGTTGGCCCCCTCGCTGGGCGTCAGGACCGAGCGAATCAGATCGCCCGGAATGGCGAAGCCGATGCCGACCGACCCACCCCCTTCGGAATAGAGCGCGGTGTTGATGCCGGCGAGCTTGCCGTCGAGCGTGACCAGCGCCCCGCCGGAATTGCCCGGATTGATCGCGGCGTCGGTCTGGATGAACGAGCGGTAGTCGTTGATGCCGTCGACCGAGCGGCCCAGCGCCGAGACGATGCCCGAGGTCACGGTCTGGCCGACGCCGAAGGGGTTGCCGATCGCCAGCACGATGTCGCCGACTTCGAGATCGTCCGTATCCTTCAAGGGCAGGAACGGCAGCGCCTCGCCGCCGGTATTGATCTTGAGCACGGCCAGATCGGTCCGGTCATCGGCCCGCACCAGCTCGGCCTGGAATTCGCGGCGATCGGACAGCACGATGACGATCGAGCCGGCGTCCTGGACGACATGCTGGTTGGTGACGATCGTGCCGTTCGGATCGACGATCACGCCGGAACCCAGCGAATGGCCGAGCCGATCCTCGCCCGGCGCGAAGAAACGGCGATAGGCCGGGTCGCGCCGTACGGCGGCCGAGGCACCGACATCGCTCGCGGTCCGGGTATAGACGTTGACCACCGCCGGCGCCGCGCGGCGCACGAGCGGCGCATAGGACAGTTGGACCTGCTGGGCCGACGACGGCACGGCACGGGAATCCGCCGCCGAGGCGGCAACCGGCAGGGCGAGGATCAGCACGAGGAGAAGCGACGGACGGTTCATGGCTGCCACAATCTAGGCAATGTCGGCCTGGAGCACCAGCTTGCCAGCCCACCTGGAAATTGCCGAGACTGGTCGCGGACGATGGAGGACTTCCCGCATCGCTCGCCCAGACGGGTCGATCCGATCTTCCGGTGCTCTCCGGTCTCGATTTCGGTCATACTCAACCGATGCTGACCCTGCCCTACGGCGTCGAGGCGCGGATCGATTGTGGGACCGCGAGCTTGACGATCCTGGAAAGCGGCGTCTGCTGAAGGAGGCATCTATGACCGGATTCACTCACCTCCGTCATTCCCGCGCGGGCGGGAATCCAGCCGCTTACGCGCGGCAGGGCGGAGACAAAGGCTCATATCGCCGCAGACGCGGCTCCTGCTGGATTCCCGCCTGCGCGGGAATGACGGAATAGACCGACCATGACCGAACAGCCCAAGACCGCCGATCTGCCCGAGGAGGCCCAGCAATTCCTGCTGGGTGTATATGAGCGCGCCAAGGCGCGGCTCGAGACGGTGATCAAACGCCATGGCATGCGCCCCGGCCTGTCGGCCGCGATCGCCGAGGAACGGATCGCGATCCTCGACCATGAGATACGACCGGTGTTTCCGGCGCTGGAAGCGGCCGGCACCGCCGTCGCCTGCGCCAAGGGCTGCGGCGTGTGCTGCACGCTGACGATCGACGTGACGCCGGACGAGGCGTTCGCGCTGATCACCTATCTGGACCGGAACCTGCCGGCCGATACGGTGGCCGCGATCAAGGCGCGGGCCGTGGCCGCCGACGCGCGCGGCCACGGGCTGGAGCCGCTCGCCCGCCATCGCCTGCGCATCGCCTGTCCCGTACAGGATCCGGTGACGATGGCGTGCCTCGGCCATGCCGCGCGGCCGACGCCGTGCCACGGCTACCTGTCGCTCGACGTCAAGCGATGCGAGGCGGTGCATGCCGGTATCGGCCAGGACGTGCCGCAGCCGACGGCGGCCAATATGCTGACCAATGTGATCTCGCACACCCGCAGTTACGCGCTGGAAGATGGCGGCGCGCCGCGCCAGTCCCTGGAACTGACCGCCGCCCTGCTGGCCGCCTGGGCCGAGCCGGATGCCGAGCGTCGCTGGCTCGCCGGCGAGACGGTGTTGGCGGAAGCCGCGAGCTATCAGGCGGAGAATTAAGGCTACTGCGCGGAACCGGTGATCGGCGTGATCTCGGCCGGGACGGCGCCCTCCTTCTTCATATCGAGTTTATCCGCGGTGGCCGGACTGACGTCCATCACACGGCCGGGGACCACCGGGCCCCGGTCCTTGACCTCGACGGTCTCGCTCTTGCCGTTCTGCAGGTTCGTGACTTTGGCCTTGGTCCCGAGCGGGAGCGTTTTGCTGGCAGCCGCATTGGAATCGGGCCGAAACGCTTCGCCGTTCGCCATCTTCTTCCCCGCCAGCCGCGGGTGGTAGTACGAGATTTTGCCCTTTTGCGTTCGGCTGTGGTGGGTCGTGGCGTGCGAAGCCTTATGGTGCTTCGCCTGGGCAGCCTCGGCGCCCGAGACGGTCGTCATGGCCAGAACAATCGCCGTCAGCATTGATAGATCCGTACGCATAGGGGCAGCCTCCCGAACCTGCGCCCCTAAGACACGCGGTGGGGCGGAAAGGTTCCGGCCGAGCGACGAAAGGCCCGGGCGATGCTGCACCCGGGCCTGACGTAGCTTATTCGAACCCCGATCGGTGCCCGAAGGCACCGTTCGAAATCAAGCGGCTTCGGCGGCTTCCGCGACCGGACCGGAGTCCAGGCCCTTGGCGGCCGGATCGCGATCGACCAGCTCGATGACGGCCATCGGCGCGCTGTCGCCATAGCGGAAACCCGCACGGACGATGCGGATGTAGCCGCCCTGGCGTTCCTTGTAGCGCTCGGCGATTGCCGAGAACAGCTTCTCGGTCACCGTGGTGTCCTGCAGCATCGACAGCGCCTGGCGCCGGCAATGCAGGCCGCCGCGCTTGCCGAGCGTGATCAGCTTCTCGACGATCGGACGCAGGTCCTTCGCCTTCGGCAGGGTCGTGGTGATCTGCTCGTGCTTCAACAGCGCCGCCGCCATGTTCTCGAACATGGCCTTGCGGTGAGATGAAGTGCGGCTGAACTTACGGCCGCTCATTCCGTGACGCATAACTAACTCCCTCGCGGCCTAGCGGGCCGTCCTCAACTCAGTACGGCTCTTCGAGCCGCTTGGCCAATTCTTCGATGTTCTCAGGCGGCCAGTTCGGGATTTCCATACCAAGATGGAGGCCCATGTGGCTCAGAACTTCCTTGATCTCGTTCAGCGACTTGCGGCCGAAGTTCGGCGTGCGCAGCATCTCCGCTTCGGTCTTCTGAACCAGATCGCCGATATAGACGATGTTGTCGTTCTTCAGGCAGTTGGCCGAACGGACCGACAGCTCGAGCTCGTCGACCTTGCGGAGCAGGTTCTTATTGAACGGCAGCTCGGCCGGGCGGCTCTCTTCGGTCGCCAGGCGCGGCTCATCGAAGTTGATGAACAGCTGCAACTGGTCCTGCAGGATCCGGGCGGCCAAGGCCACCGCATCCTCGGGCGTGACGGCGCCGTTGGTCTCGACCACCATCGCCAGACGGTCATAGTCCGTGACCTGGCCGACGCGGGTGTTCTCGACCTTGTAGCTGACCTTGCGCACCGGGCTGAACAGCGCGTCCACGGGGATCAGGCCGATCGGCGCGTCCTCGGGGCGGTTCAGCGTGGCGGCGACATAGCCCTTGCCGGTCTCGACCGTGAATTCCATGACGATCTTGGCGCCCTGGTCAAGCGTGCAGATCACCAGGTCGGGATTCATGACCTCGATGTCGTGGCCGGTCTCGATCTGGCTCGCGCGGACTTCGCCCGGGCCGGTCGCCCTGAGACGCATCCGCTTCGGACCGTCGCCGCCCATGCGCAGGCCGAGACCCTTGATGTTGAGGACGATGTCGGTGACATCTTCCAGCACGCCGGGAATCGACGAGAACTCGTGCAGCACGCCTTCGATCTGCACCGAAGTGACGGCCGCGCCCTGCAGCGACGACAGCAGAACCCGGCGAATGGCGTTCCCGAGCGTCAGGCCGAAGCCGCGCTCCAGGGGCTCGGCGACCACGGTCGCAACCCGCGCCGCATCGTCGCCCGGCTCGACTTGGAGCTGCTTCGGCTTGATCAGGGTTTGCCAGTTTTTCTGAATCACGAGTGGAACCTCATGCCGAACGTATTGAAAGGGACGGACCGCCGCAGCTTTGACGCCATCGGCGGTCCATCGACCGAACTTCTTTCAGCCGCATCGGGCGAACCCGACGCGGCCGATTTGATGCTCAGACCCGGCGGCGCTTCGGCGGCCGGCAGCCGTTGTGCGGGATGGACGTGACGTCGCGGATCGAGGTCACCGCGAAACCGACCGCCTGCAGCGCGCGAAGCGCCGACTCGCGGCCCGAACCCGGGCCCTTCACTTCGACTTCGAGCGTCCGCATGCCGTGCTCCATGGCCTTGCGGCCGGCATCCTCGGCAGCCATCTGGGCGGCGTACGGCGTCGACTTGCGCGAACCCTTGAAGCCCTGCGCGCCCGACGACGACCAGGCAATGGTGTTGCCCTGCGCGTCGGTGATCGTCACGACCGTGTTGTTGAACGACGCATTCACATGCGCCACGCCGGAAGTGATGTTCTTCCGTTCGCGACGACGAATGCGCGGAGTGCCGGCTGCAGCTTTGGCCATGATGTCCTTCCGACCCGCTTACTTCTTCTTGCCGGCGATGGGCCGGGCAGGACCCTTGCGGGTGCGGGCATTGGTATGGGTGCGCTGACCGCGAACGGGCAGGCCCTTGCGATGGCGCAGACCGCGATAGCAGCCCAGGTCCATCAGACGCTTGATGTTCATCGAAACGATGCGGCGCAGATCGCCCTCGACCGTGTACTCGCGGTCGATAAGCTCACGAATGCGCAACACCTCGTCGTCGGTGAGCTCGTGAACGCGGCGCTCGATCGGAATCCCGACCTTGCCGCAAATCTGGTCAGCCGTTTCGCGTCCGATACCATGGATATAGGTAAGGCCGATGGCCACACGCTTTTGGTTCGGTATGTTGACGCCAGCAATACGTGCCACGCCGTCGACTCCTCGAAGATAGAATACTGTGCGGTCAATCGGCCAAGGCAGATCGACTGAGGCCGCGCAGTGTATGAATTTTCATTGACAAGTCAACCGCGTTCACGGCCACCCCTGTCACGCTTTATTAAGCTGAGCCTCAATTTCTTGAGTCACAACATCGATATCAGCCATGCCGTCAACGCGCCTCAGGATGCCGCGCCCCTCGTAGTAGGGCAAAATCGGCATTGTCTGGGCCCGATAGGCCTCCAGCCGCTTATGCACCGTCTCGGCCTTGTCGTCCTTGCGGCGCGTGAATTCCGTGGAACCACACACATCGCAGACGCCGGGGACCTTCGTCGGCAGGAAGATGTCGTGATAGCCGTGCTTGCACTTGGCGCAAGCGAAGCGGCCGGTAATGCGCTCGACGAGCG
This sequence comes from Rhodospirillales bacterium, assembly GCA_028288725.1. Classification (GTDB taxonomy): domain Bacteria; phylum Pseudomonadota; class Alphaproteobacteria; order ATCC43930; family CGMCC-115725; genus Aliidongia. Next base: position 11,557 of record JAQGIC010000004.1, on the reverse strand, counting down.
CGGCCTCCTCGACAGCCATCTCGATCACCATGTGGAGCCTGAGCCCCTGCTTCTCCAGCATGGCGTCCAGTGCCTCGGCCTGAACGACCGTGCGCGGGAAACCATCCAGGATGAAGCCGTTCTTGCAATCGGGCTGCAGGATGCGCTCGTGGATCATCTCCACCATCACATCATCGGAGACGAGTTGCCCCTGCTCCATGATTTCCTTAACCCGATGCCCGATTTCCGTATCCGTATCGGCGGCGGCACGCAGCATGTCGCCGGTCGATAATTGTACCAGGCCCCGCGATGCTACCAGACGCTCGGCCTGCGTTCCCTTTCCTGCTCCGGGCGGACCCAGAAGGATGATGTTCATCCGCGCCTCCCGCGCAGCTTGGACTTCTTGATGAGTCCCTCGTATTGGTGCGCCAGAAGATGCGAGTGGACCTGGGCGACCGTGTCCATGGTCACGCTGACCACGATGAGCAGGCTGGTGCCGCCGAAATAGAACGGCACCGAATATTCCGAGATCAGGATCTCGGGCAGGATACAGACGATCGACAGATAGGCCGCACCCAGCACGGTCAGGCGCGTCAGCACGTAGTCGAGATAGTCGGCCGTGTTCTTGCCCGGACGGATGCCCGGAATGAAGCCGCCGTACTTCTTCAGATTGTCCGCCGTCTCGGCCGGGTTGAACACCACGGCCGTGTAGAAGAACGAGAAGAACACGATCAGCGCCACATACATGATCATGTAGGCCGGCTTGCCGTGCCCGACATAGCCCGCGATCGTGGCGAGCCAGCCGGTCGAGCCCGAGGCCGACTGGAAGCCCGCGACGGTCGCCGGCAGCAGCAGCAGCGACGACGCGAAGATCGGCGGGATGACGCCCGATGTATTGATCTTGAGCGGCAGATGGGACGATTCGCCGCCGAACATCTTGGTGCCCATCTGGCGCTTTGGATATTGCACCAGCAGCCGCCGCTGGGCGCGTTCCATGAACACGATGAACGCGATGACCGCGACCGCCATGATCACGAACAAGAGGATGACCGGGGTCGAGATCGCGCCGGTACGGCCGAGCTCGAGCGTGGCCGCCAAGGCATGCGGCAGATTGGCGACGATGCCGGCGAAGATGATCAGCGAGGTGCCGTTGCCGACGCCGCGGGCGGTGATCTGCTCACCCAGCCACATCAGGAAGATCGTGCCGCCGACCAGCGTGACCATGGTGACCAGGCGGAAGGCCAGGCCCGGGTCCATGACCGCGGTGGTGGCGCCGGCGCGCATCGCTTCCAGACCGACGGAGATGCCGTAGGCCTGCACGATCGCCAGCACGACCGTGCCGTAGCGGGTGTATTGATTGAGCTTCTTGCGCCCCGACTCGCCTTCCTTCTTCATCGCTTCCATGCTGGGCGACACGGCGGTCAGCAGCTGGACGATGATCGAGGCCGAGATATAGGGCGTGATATTGAGCGCAAGGATCGACATGCGGCCGAGCGCGCCGCCCGAGAACATGTCGAAAATGCCGAGGATGCCGCCGGCGCTGCTCTGGAAGATCTGAGCGAGCGCTTGGGGATCGATACCCGGAATGGGAATGTAGGTACCCAGTCGATAGACCAGGAGGGCCAGCAACGTGAACCAGATTCGCTGCTTCAGCTCGGTCGCCTTGGCGAAGGCCCCAAAATTGATGTTCGCGGCGAGTTGTTCGGCGGCAGACGCCATTCAAGCGGTTCCTCGAGGGCAGAATTCGTCAGGAGCGACGAGCGACCCTATAAACATGACGACGGAGCGGGCGATAGTCACCCGCTCCGTTTCACGAACGTCTTTTAGCCGGCCGTCGCTTCGGTCGGGGCAACCTTGCCCTTGACCGTGACGATGACCTTGCCGCCGGCCGCTTCGATCGCCTTGACCGCCGCATCGGAAGCGCCGGCGCACTCGATGGTGAGCGCGGTCGTGATCGTGCCCTTGGCGAGCAGACGCAGACCGTCTTCCATCTTGGCGAGGATGCCGAGGCCGATCAGGCTTTCCGCCGACACGGTATCGCCCTTGGCGATCTTGCCCGCTTCGACCGCCTTCTGCAGACGGCCGACATTGATCACCTGATAGTTCAGACGATGAATGTTGTTGAAGCCGCGCTTGGGGAGACGACGATGCAGCGGGGTCTGGCCGCCTTCGAAGCCGTTGATCGCAACGCCGGAACGAGCGGTCTGGCCCTTGCCGCCGCGGCCCGAGGTCTTGCCCTTGCCCGAGCCGATGCCGCGACCGACACGCTTGAACTTGTAGTTGGCTCCCGGATTGTCCGAGATCTCATTGAGCTTGGTCATGTTGACTACCTTACTCGCCCGCTTCGACGCGCACCAGATGGTGCACCTTCGTCAGCATGCCGCGCACCGAGGGCGTATCCTCGAGCACACGGGTCCGGTTGAGCTTGTTGAGACCGAGACCCTTCAGCGTGGCCTCCTGGTCCTTCTGACGGCCGATCGGCGAACCGATCTGCGTCACGACGACGGTCTTCTTCTCGGCGACCGCCTGCACTTCAGCCTTCTTCGCCATCAGGATTACTCCCTGGCCGCGGCTTCGGCCTGGCCACGGCTACCGCCGACCAGATCCGAGACCTTCTTGCCACGACGGGCGGCGACGGCGCGGGGGTTCGTCGCCCCGGCGAGCGCATCGAAGGCTGCCTTGATCATGTTATGCGGGTTCGACGTGCCGACCGACTTGGCCACGACGTCCTGGACGCCCAAAGCCTCGAAGATCGCGCGCATCGGGCCGCCGGCGATGATGCCGGTACCCTGCGGTGCGGCGCGGACCACGACCTTGCCGGCGCCGTAATGGCCCGTCATGTCGTGATGCAGCGTGCGGCCTTCGCGCAAGGGGACGCGGACCATCGCCTTGCGGGCGGCCTCGGTCGCCTTGCGGATCGCTTCCGGCACTTCGCGTGCCTTGCCGGTGCCATGACCGACGCGGCCCTTGGAATCGCCGACGATCACGATCGCCGCAAAACCGAAGCGCCGGCCGCCCTTGACGACCTTGGCAACGCGATTGATGCCAACCAACTTTTCGACGAGTTCGCTTTCTTCACGATCGCGCGGCTGCCGATCGTTCTCGCGACCCCGGCCGCCGGAGCGGCCTTCGCCTGGTGTACGTGCCATTTTGTTCGTCCCGGCCCTTCTTTAGAACGACAGCCCGCCTTCGCGGGCCGCATCGGCGAGGGCCTTCACCCTGCCATGGAACAGATAACCGCCGCGATCGAACACCACCGTGGTGATGCCCTTTTCCGACGCACGGGTGGCCAGCAATTTGCCGACCGCCACCGCCGCCGCGATATCCGCGCCGGTCTTGAGCCCGTCCTTGAGCGTCTTGTCGATGCTCGAAGCCGCAACCAGGGTTTCCCCCTTCGCGTCGTCGATCACCTGCGCATAGATGTGCTTGGACGAACGAAACACGGACAGACGCAGGCGACCGCCCGAGACAGCCCGCAAACGATTCCGCACCCGCTGTTGCCGGCGCAGAAATAGGGATTTTGAGTTCAGCATGGCGCCAATCCTTACTTCTTCTTGCCTTCCTTGCGGCGGATGGTTTCGGTCGCGTACTTGACGCCCTTGCCCTTATAGGGCTCGGGCTTCCGGAACGACCGAATCTTCGCGGCAACCGCACCGACACGCTGCTTATCAGCGCCGGTTACGGTGATCGACGTCGGTTTCTCGCAAGAGATCTTGACGTCATCCGGGATCGGAAAGTCGATGTCGTGGCTGTAGCCGAGCTGAAGGTTCAAGATCTTCCCGTTGACCGCGGCGCGATAACCGACGCCGTTGATCTCGAGGTTGACGCTGAAACCGGCCGAGACGCCAGTCACCAGGTTGTTGATGAGAGCCCGTGTCGTGCCCCAGAGCGTGCGCGCACGCTTGGTGTCATGAACGGGGGTGACGACGACCTTGCCCTCTTCCAACGCGGCCGAAATTTCTTCCGCGATGGGGAGGCTCAGAGTGCCGAGCTTGCCCTTGGCCGTCAGAATCTGGTCAACGATCGTGACCTCGACTCCGGCCGGCACAGGGACGGGATATTTGCCGATGCGCGACATGATGCTTCCTCAGAACACGCGGCAGAGGACTTCGCCGCCGACATTGGCAGCGCGGGCCTCGTTATCCGACATCACGCCACGCGGCGTCGACAGGATGGCGATGCCGAGGCCGTTGTAGACCTTCGGCAGCTCGGTGATCTTGGAATACACCCGACGGCCCGGCTTCGAGACGCGGCTGATTTCCTTGATGACCGGCTCGCCATCGAGATACTTGAGCTCGATGATGAACTCGGCAATGCCGGGACGAACATCGGCCTTGCTGAAACCGCGAATGTAGCCCTCGCGACGCAGCACTTCGAGCACGTTTGCACGGGTCCGGGAGGCCGGTGACTTAACGCTGGACGAACGCGCCCGCTGGCCGTTGCGGATGCGGGTCAGCATATCCCCCAAGGGATCGCTCATGGTCATAACCCAGTCTCCCTTACCAGCTCGACTTGACCATGCCAGGAATCTGGCCGGTCGAGGCGAGTTCGCGCAACGCGATGCGCGAAAGCTTGAATTTGCGGTAGTAGGCGCGCGGGCGGCCTGACAGTTCGCAACGATTGCGCACGCGGACCTTGGCGCTATTGCGCGGCAGGGCGGCGAGCTTGAGCTGAGCGACGAAGCGATCTTCCGGCGAGCCATCACGGTCCATGATGATCGTCTTCAGCCGCGCGCGCTTGGCAGCGAACCGGTCGGCCAGCTTCTGGCGCTTCTGGTTCTTTTTGATCGAGCTAGTCTTAGCCATCTTTCGGGTCCCTCGCCGCTCAGTTGACGAACGGCATTTGGAAGCCCTTGAGGAGAGCCTTGGCTTCCTCGTCGGTCTTTGCCGTGGTGCAGATCACGATGTCCATGCCACGCATGGCGTCGACCTTGTCGTAATCGATCTCGGGGAACACGAGCTGCTCCTTGAGGCCCAGCGCGTAGTTGCCCTTGCCATCGAAGCTGTTGCTCTTGACGCCGCGAAAATCGCGGACGCGCGGCAGCGCGATGGTGATCAGACGGTCGAGGAACTCGTACATCTGCTTGCGACGGAGCGTCACCTTGCAGCCGATCGGCATGTTCTCGCGCAGCTTGAACGTGGCGATCGACTTCTTGGCCTTCGTCACGATCGGCTTCTGACCGGCGATGAGCGTCAGGTCGCGCACAGCGGCATCGACCTTCTTGGAGTCCTGAACGGCCTCGCCGACGCCGATGTTGATGACGATCTTATCGAGGCGGGGGACCTCCAGAGCGTTCTTGTAACCGAACTCGGCGACAAGAGCGGCGCGGACCTTCGACTCGTAGATTTCTTGAAAACGGACAGCCATCTCTCACCTCACCGGTCGAGCTGTTCGCCGGAACGCTTGGCAACGCGTACCTTGCGATCATCGACGAGCTTGAAACCGACGCGGGTCGGCTTGTTGTCCTTGGGGTCGACATGCGCGACGTTGGAGACGTGAATGGTCGCCTCCTTCTCGATGATGCCGCCCTGGCTGGTAGCCGAGGCACGCGTATGGCGCTTCACAAGGTTCACACCCTGGACCACCACGCGGTTCTCCGTCGGGATCGAGCGCAGGACCTCACCGGTCTTGCCCTTGTCCGAACCCGAGATGACGACGACCTTGTCGCCCTTCTTGATCTTCAACGCCATGGTTAGAGCACCTCCGGCGCGAGCGAGACGATCTTCATGAACTTCTTGGCGCGCAGCTCGCGGGTCACGGGCCCGAAGATGCGCGTGCCAATCGGCTCGCCCTGCTTGTTGATGAGTACCGCGGCGTTGCGGTCGAAGCGGATGGCGCTGCCATCCACGCGGCGAATCTCCTTGGCCGTGCGCACGATGACCGCGCGATGCACGTCGCCCTTCTTCACCTTGCCGCGCGGAATGGCTTCCTTGATCGAGACGACGATGATGTCGCCTACGGTCGCAGTCCTCCGATGGGAGCCACCCAGCACCTTGATGCACTGCACCCGGCGGGCCCCGGAGTTGTCGGCCACGTCCAGGTTGGTTTGCATCTGAATCATGTTTTACACTCCAGCCTGAGCCGATGTCCCGGCGGCATCCGCCAGTACGACCCAGCACTTGTTCTTCGAGATCGGACGGCATTCCTCGATGCGGACCACGTCGCCGATCTTGAAAGTGTTCTGCTCATCATGCGCGGCATACTTCTTCGACCGCGTGATGAACTTCTTGTAGACCGGATGCATGACGCGACGCTCGACCTTGACCACGACGGTCTTGTCTTGCTTGTCGCTCACGACCAGGCCCTGCAGAATGCGCTTCGGCATATCCCCTACTCCACCCGACCCGGCTGAGCAGCACGCTCGGCCAGGATGGTCTTGATCCGGGCGATGTCACGGCGAACCGTGAACACACGCGCGGTATTCTCGAGCTGACCGGAAGCCTTCTGGAAGCGCAGATTGAACTGCTCCTTCTTCAGACCCAGCAACTCGGTCTTCAGCTCGTCGGCCGATTTGGCCCGAACGTCGCTTGCCTTCATCTCACGCCTCCTCGCCCAGACGCTGGACGAAGCGCACCGAGATGGGGAGCTTCGCGGCAGCGAGGGTGAACGCCTCACGCGCGGTGTCCACCGGCACACCATCCAGCTCGAACATGATGCGACCCGGCTTTACCCGCGCGATCCAGAATTCCGGCGTGCCCTTGCCGCTGCCCATACGGACCTCGGCCGGCTTCGAGGAAACCGGAACATCCGGGAAAATACGGATCCAGACACGACCAACGCGGCGGATATGCCGGCTGATCGCACGTCGCGCCGCTTCGATCTGACGCGCCGTTACCCGGCCCGGTTCGACCGCCTTCATGCCGTACGCACCGAAATTCAGCGCTGTACCGCCTTTTGCCAAACCGTGAATGCGTCCCTTGAACGCCTTCCGGTACTTGGTCCGCTTTGGACTAAGCATGGGTCATCGACCTTTTTAACAAATCATTCAAACGGTAACCGGGCAACCCGGCCCCGCTCAAACCTCATGGACCAGAAAACTAGGCGCGATCGCCGCGCGGGTGACGGTCGCGATGATCGCGATCGCCCCGCTCGGAGCGCGGTTCGCCGGCGGCGGCTTCAGCTTTACGTTCCGACGCCATCGGGTCGTGGGCGATGATCTCGCCCTTGAACACCCAAACCTTGACGCCGCAAGTGCCGTACGTGGTCTTGGCCGTGCCGACACCGTAATCGACGTCCGCGCGGAGCGTATGCAACGGCACGCGGCCTTCGCGATACCACTCCATGCGGGCGATTTCCGCACCGCCGAGGCGACCCGCGCAGTTGATCCGGATCCCGCCGGCGCCGAGGCGCATGGCGGACTGGACCGCACGCTTCATGGCGCGACGGAAGGCGACGCGACGCTCGAGCTGCTGGGCGATGCCCTCGGCGATCAGCTTGGCATCGAGCTCCGGCTTGCGGATCTCGACGATGTTCAGGCTGACTTCGCTGCCCGTCATCTTGCCGACTTCCAAGCGCAGCTTTTCGATGTCCGCGCCCTTCTTGCCGATGACCACGCCCGGACGCGCCGTGTGGATCGTGACGCGAGCCTTCTTGGCGGCGCGCTCGATCACCACGCGGCTGATGCCGGCCTGGTTGAGGCGGGTCATGAGATACTTGCGCAGGCGCAGGTCCTCATGAAGCATCTGGCCGTATTCCTTACGGGCGAACCAGCGGCTGTCCCAGGTCCGATTGATACCGAGCCTTAGCCCGATCGGATTGATCTTCTGACCCATTACGCCTGCTCCTCGTCCCGCTCGCGGACGATGACCGTGAGATTACTGAAGAACTTCTGCACCTGGGCGGCGCGACCGCGACCGCGGGCATGGAACCGCTTCATCACCAGCGCACGACCGACGTGCGCCTCCTTGACGTAGAGACGATCCACGTCGAGCTGGTGATTGTTTTCAGCGTTGGCGATCGCCGACTGCAGCACCTTCTTTACGTCCTGCGCGATGCGCCGGCGCGAGAAGGTGAGTTCGGCGAGCGCAGCGCTCGCGTTCTTGCCGCGGATGGTCTGTGCGACCAGGTTCAGCTTGCGCGGGCTGATGCGGATGGCCTTGGCGAACGCCAACGCCTCCACTTCCTCAACCTTGCGCGGTGCCTGTGGCTTGCTCATCTCGTTTAGCCCCTCTTAGCCTTCTTGTCGGCCGCATGGCCGTAGAAGGTCCGCGTGGGCGCAAACTCGCCGAGCTTGTGACCGACCATATTCTCGGTCACCAGCACGGGGATGAACTTATGCCCGTTATACACACCGAACGTCAGACCCACGAACTGCGGGAAGATGGTCGAACGGCGCGACCAGGTCTTGATGATCTCATTACGGGTCGAGGACCGCGACTTCTCTGCCTTCTTCAGCAGATAGCCGTCGATGAACGGACCCTTCCAAACGGAACGTGCCACAGCGGGTCTCCGTTACTTAACGTTGCGACGACGGACGATAAGACCGTCAGTCGACTTGTTATGGCGCGTCTTCTTGCCCTTGGTCGGCTTGCCCCAGGGGGTAACCGGATGACGGCCGCCCGAGGTCTTGCCTTCGCCACCGCCATGCGGATGGTCGACCGGGTTCATCGCGACGCCGCGGACGGACGGGCGAATACCCAGCCAGCGCGAACGGCCGGCCTTGGCAACGACGATGTTCTTCTGGTCCGGGTTGGACACGGCGCCGATGGTGGCCATGCATTCGGCCCGCACCATGCGTACTTCGCCCGAGGCGAGACGCAGGAGCGCGTAACCGGCATCGCGACCGACCAGCTGGGCGTAGGTGCCGGCGGAACGCGCCATCTGGCCACCCTTGCCCGGCTTCATCTCCACATTGTGGATGATGGTGCCGATCGGCATGTTCTTCATCGGCATCGCGTTGCCGGGCTTCACGTCGACCTTTTCGCCCGAGACGACCATGTCGCCGACCTTGATGCGCTGCGGTGCCAGGATGTAGGCGAGTTCGCCGTCCTGGTACTTGATGAGCGCGATGAAGGCCGTACGATTGGGATCGTACTCGATGCGCTCGACGGTCGCCGACACGTCGAACTTGCGACGCTTGAAGTCGACCAGACGATAGCGACGCTTATGACCGCCACCCACGTGCCGCATGGTGATGCGGCCGGTGTTGTTGCGGCCGCCATGACGGCGCAGACCCTCGGTCAGCGCCTTGACGGGTTCGCCCTTCCACAGCTCGCTGCGGTCGACGATGACCAGCTGCCGCTGTGACGGCGTGGTCGGTTTGAAAGTCTTGAGTGCCATGGCCTTAGATTCCCGTGGTCACGTCGATCTTGGAACCCTCGGCGAGAGTGACCATAGCTTTCTTCTCGTCGGCCCGCTTACCCAGCTGGCCGCGGAAGCGCTTGATCTTGCCGAGCGTCCGGATCGTGTTGACTGCCGTGACCTTGACCTTGAACAGGGTCTCGACCGCGAGCTTGATTTCCCGCTTGGTCGCATCGAGCGGCACGCGGAAGGTAACCTGGTTGTGCTCCGAAGCCATCGTCGCCTTTTCGGTGATGACGGGGGAACGAACCAGGTCGTAGAGACGCTCGGCCGAAACCTTCGGCACGGCGTTCGGGATCACGCGAAACCTGCTCATTTCAGGCGAGCCTCCAGGTGCTCGACGGCCGACTGCGTGAGCACCAGCATGTCGCGACGGAGAATGTCGTACACATTGGCGCCCTGCTGCGGCAGCACGTCGACCTTGGGAATGTTGCGGGCGGCGCGGGCGAAGCCCTCGTCGACCTCGGGGCCGTCGATGATCAGGACCGACGACCAGCCGAGCTTCTCGAAACGCTCGACCAGCAGCTTGGTCTTCGGGCTGTCGATCGACGCCTTGTCGAGCACGATCAGCTTGCCCTCGGCCTGCTTCGCCGACAAAGCCGTCTTCAGCGCCAGCTTGCGGACCTTCTTCTGCAGATCGAACGCATGGCTGCGAACGAGCGGCCCGAAGATCACGGCACCGCCGCGGAACTGCGGCGAGCGCAGGCTGCCCTGACGGGCGCGGCCCGTGCCCTTCTGGGCATGCGGCTTCTTGGTGGTGCCCGCGATATCGCCGATGAGCTTGGTCGAGTGGTTGCCCGAACGGCGCTTGGCGAGCTGATAGTTCACCATGCGCGCGAGCAGATCCTTGCGGATCGCCAGCCCGAAAATCTCTTCGGCCAGATCGATCGAGCCGACATCCTGGTTGTCCAGGTTCTTGACTGCGAGTTTCATGATCATTCGCCCTTCGCCGCTTCGGCCGGCATTTGATTAGCCTGGGCCTCGGCAGCCTTGATCGCGGCGGGGAACGGAAGATCGGCCGGCGCCTTGCGCTTGACCGCATCCTTCACCATCACGTAGCCGCCTTCAGAACCCGGGACCGCGCCCAGGATCATGATGAGGCCGCGCGCCGCATCGGTCGAAACGACCTTCAGGTTTTGCGTGGTCACGCGGACATTGCCCATATGGCCGGCCATCTTCTTGTTCTTGAAGACCTTGCCGGGATCCTGGCGCTGACCGGTGGAGCCGTGCGAACGGTGCGAGACCGAGACGCCATGCGTGGCACGAAGACCGCCGAAATTATGGCGCTTCATGACGCCGGCGAAGCCCTTGCCGATCGTCGTGCCCGTCACGTCGACGAACTGGCCGTCGAGGAAATGCTCGACCGACAGCTCGACGCCGACTTCGAGCAGGGCGTCCGCGCTGACGCGGAACTCGACCAGCTTCTTCTTCGGCTCGACCTTGGCCTGGGCGAAGCGCTCGCGCTCGGCCTTCGGCACGTTCTTGACCTTGGCCTTGCCGACGCCGAGCTGGACGGCGGTATAGCCATCCTTGTCTTCGGTGCGAACGGCCACGACCTGGCAGTTATCGACCTTCAGCACGGTCACGGGGACGTGGTTGCCGTCCGCCGTGAAAATGCGGGTCATGCCCAGCTTCTGGGCGAGGAGACCTGTGCGCATGATCAGATCTTGATCTCAACATCGACGCCGGCGGCGAGGTCGAGCTTCATCAGCGCGTCCACGGTCTGCGGGGTCGGGTCAACGATGTCCAGCACGCGCTTGTGGGTGCGGATTTCGAACTGCTCGCGCGACTTCTTGTCGATGTGCGGCGAACGGTTGACCGTGAACTTCTCGATCTTCGTCGGCAGCGGGATCGGGCCACGGACGCGGGCGCCGGTGCGCTTCGCCGTGTTCACGATCTCGCTCGTCGATTGGTCGAGCACGCGATGGTCATACGCCCGGAGGCGGATGCGAATGCTTTGACTGTCCATAAACAGACTTCCGTTTCAATCCTGGGAGCGGGGGGTCGGTGCCGTCCGATCGACGATCGGAACACCGCCCCCATCCCTGTCCTTCGTTTGGTGACGTTCACCCCGGTATTCGGGGGCCGGTGTCACCGGGACCAATTTTTAGTTTTTGTTCGTCGAAGCGGAGTCCGCCCCGTTTAGTGCCTTACTTCTGGATCGAGGAGACGACGCCGGCACCGACGGTGCGGCCGCCTTCACGGATCGCGAAGCGCAGACCCTCGTCCATGGCGATCGGCGCGATCAGCTCGACGTCCATCGCCACGTTGTCGCCCG
>JAQGIC010000139.1 GCA_028288725.1 Rhodospirillales bacterium | reverse complement strand
TCTGGCGGGAATTGGAGGCTGAGGGCGTCATCCGCAGATCCGTACTGCCGTTGCCCTCGCTGGACCGCGAAGCCTTGGCCGAAACGCTCTATCGAGTAACGGCACTCCGCTTGATGGGCTGAGTGGTGGGCTGGATCGGCGAGGACGGCCGTTCTTCGGGCGACCTGCCGTCGGTGCCGCCGGAAGACCCTGGTGTCTCCTATCGCTGGCCGATCGGTGTTCGCGAAACAGGTCCGGCTCGCAGCCGCCCAGAACATCAGCCGTTGCGGCCGCGCGCTGCGGGCATGCCTTGCGAGATCTCGGTGATCAGCTTGCGGATCAGCGCCTCGCCGAAGTCGTGGAAGTCGTGCACTTCCTCCACGAAGCTGTCTGTGCCGCCGGTCACGTTCTCCCGGTACCAGTTGCCGAGCCCGCCCGGCGGCTGCACATGGGCAAAGGTCCAGGACACGGGATGGTCGTTGGTGATGGTGAGCCCGTTGATGGTGACGCCGGCGGCCACGGCGTCGTCCCGCGCGGCACGGGCTTCGCGGCCGTCGTTGTTCGTGCCGTCGCCGGACACGTCGATCACCCGCCGCGACGCCTGGAAGCCGGTTTCCGCAAACAGTTGCATCGCCCGGTCCACGCCGGCGGAGATTGACGTATGGCCCCAGAAGGAACGGGGTGCCGCCTGCAGGCGGTCGGTGAACGACCTGGCCGAGGCGGCGTCGCCGACCATCGTCCAATCGATCACCGTGTGCACTTCGCCGACCCCGGCGAATTCCACATAGGCGACGGAGATGCGGCCGAACATGCCTCCCGTGATCGCGGCCAGCACGCGGGGGTTGGTGAACGCGTCGGCATAGCCCTGCTTCTGCAGCTGGAACTCGGAATCATCGATGCTGCGCGATACGTCGGCGACCAGGACGAGCGCCACATCCACCGGTTCCGCGGCCGACGCGGGTGCCGCAAGAATGCAGAGCATGAGCAATGCCAGGACGCGCATGAGCAAAGCCTCGCCGGTCGCGGGAGGACACCGATGTTCCACCCGCCCGTCCGGACGGCAAAGCGAAATCGGCGGCATGCGGCAGGTTGTCGACTACACACCCTCCCGCCGTCCGCCCTGCTCCGCCACCACATCGCGCAGACACCCGAGCGCCGCCGCGACCGCCGCGCGGTTCGCCGCATCGTCGCGCCAATACATCGCCACCGTGCCGAAGCCCGACAGCCGCAACGGCACGATCCGCATGGTGTTCATCTGCGCGAAGCGCGTCGCCGCGCGGTGCGAGGCCAGCCCGATCATGTCGCTGCTGTTGAGCAGCGTCAGATTGAGCGTCACCGAGTTGGATTCGACCGAGGGGAATGGCATGCTGCGCCCGGCGGCGGCCAGCGTGTCGTCGAGCGAGTCGCGGATCGGCGTGCCCTTGGGCCAGACCACCCAACGATAGGCCAGCAGATCGTCCCAATCCACGTTCGGCCGGTCGAACAGGGGGTGGCCGGGCCGGGCCACGAAGTGCAGCGGCTCGACATAGAGCGTTTCCGAGCGGATCGCCGGGTCGGGGCGGTTGCGGCTCGACCGGCCGACGATCAGGTCCAGCTCGCCGTCACCGAGCAGGGTCAGGAGGCGGTCGGTCGTGCTTTCGACCAGCTTGATCGAGGCCTGCGGCATCCGTGCCATCAGCTTGAACACGGCGAGCGGCACCGTATCGGAGGCGGAGGCACCGGACGCGCCGATCACGACCCGCCCGCTGCTGCCGTCGCGCATCGCGGCCATATCCTCCCGCGCGCCGTCCAGATGCGCCTCGATCCGGCGCGCATGCGCGATCAGCGCCTCGCCCGACGGCGTCGGCTTCAGGCCGCGGGCATGGCGCTCGAACAGCGCCATGCCGATGTCGGCCTCCAGCTCCTTCAGCCATTTCGACAGGCCGGGCTGGGTCGTGTTCAGGGCGGCGGCAGAGCGGCTGATGTTCTGGGTCTGCGCCAGGCTCAGCAGCATTTGCAGATTGCGCAGCCGTAGGCGGTTGGTCCAGTCCATCGCCGTTTTCCCTCCGCAAGCTATATTCAAAATGGTATGGATCAGATCATTTTATCATTTTGCTCAGCATGCCCTAAGGCCGAGGTTGACGCCAACGGCAGGAGCGTCCAGCGCTTCGCAATAACTCGTGGGGGAAATCGATGAGCGACGCAGTCGTGCCCGAGAGCGCGGACACCCCTTTGCAGCTCTACAGCTTCTTCAATAGCTCGACCTCCTATCGGGTCCGCATCGCGCTGGCGCTGAAGGGGCTGGATCACGACTATCTGGGCGTCGACATCCGGGCCGGCGCCCAGCGCGACCCGGGATATATCGCCCGCATCAACCCGTCCGGCGCCGTACCGGCCCTGGTGCTGGGCGAGGGCGCGGCGCAGGTGACGCTCGGCCAATCGCTGGCGATCCTCGATTACCTGGATGCACGCTTTCCCGAACCGCGCCTGATCCCGGCGGATCCGCTGCGGCGCGCGCGGGTCCTGGAGCTGTCCGACGCGATCGCCTGCGACATCCATCCGGTCAACAACATGCGCATCCTGCGCTATCTGCAGGATCGGCTGGGCGTCACGCCGGCGCAGAAGGACGCCTGGTATCAGTACTGGGTGGCGGAGGGTTTCGGCGCGGTCGAGCAGCTGTTGCGGCGATCGGGCGATGGGCCCTACTGTTTCGGCGCGGCACCGACGCTGGCCGATTGCTGCCTCATCCCGCAGGTCGCGAACGCGGAGCGCATGGGTTGCGACCTCACGCCCTATCCGACCATCATGAAAATCCACCATCATGCCATGGCGCAGCCGGCCTTTCAGGCGGCGGCCCCGGAACGCCAGCCGGATTATGTGGCGTGACGAGAAAGAGTTTGGGAGGCGTTCGCTAGCATGTTGCAGGGTCCTCAGACCGCGCTGAACGGGGTCGCGACTTTTTTCAGCCGCCTGCTCGGCGCGGCCCTGATCGTCGCGGTCATCATCAATGTGGTGAACGTCGTCGCCCGCTACGGTTTCAATCATGCGATCACCGGGGCCGACGAGCTGCAGATCTATCTGATGGTCGCCATGGCGTTCCTGGGCGCGGTCGTGGCGCATATCCGGCGGCGCCATCTGCGCATGGACGTGCTGACCCGGCATTTCCCACCGGCGGTCGCCCGCTGGCTGAACGGCATCGAGGCGCTGCTGGCGATCGCGGTCTGCGGGCTGATGACCTGGATCTCCTGGACCTATACGGCCAAGATCTTCAAGCTCGGCAGCCATAGCGAGAATGCCCATATGCCGATGTGGCTGCCGCACAGCGTGCTGGCGCTGTCCTTCACGCTGATGACCCTGGTCGGGCTGATCCGGCTGGGCGTCAGGGACGAGACGCCGCCGGCGCCGCCCGAAGAGGAGGCGCTGCCATGAGCCTCGTGCTGGGCGTGCTGCCGATCGCTCTCCTGCTGCTCGGCTTTCCGATCTTCCTGGTGCTGCTGATCGCGGTCGTGGCGACCCTGCTGCTGTTCATGCATATCCCGCTCTCGGTGCTGCACCAGACGCTGTTCGGCGCGGTCAACGCCTATACGCTGCTGGCGGTGCCGTTCTTCATCTTCACCGGCGAGCTGATGGGCCGGGGTTCGGTCGCCCAGCGGCTGGTGAATTTCGTCAATGCCGGCGTTGGCCGCATTCCGGGTGGGCTGGGCGTGACCACCGTCTGTTCCTCGGCCCTGTTCGGCGCCATGTCGGGCTTGAGTGCCGCCTCCGTCGCCACCATCGGCCGGGCGATGCTGCCGGCGCTGACCAAGGCCGGCTATCCACTGCGCTTCTCGGCCGGGCTCTTGACCTCGATGGGTGCGATCGACGTGGTGATCCCGCCCAGCATTCCTCTCCTGGTCTATGGCACGGCCGCGCAGGAATCCGTGCCGCGGCTCTATGCGGCCGGCATCCTGCCGGCGCTGCTGCTGACCTTTCTGCTGTGCGCCTATGTCGTCTGGTATTGCTGGCGCAACGGCATCGGCGCCGAGCGGGCCTTCGCCTGGCGCGAGCTGGGCACGGCCGCGGTGCGCGGCATCACGGCGCTGGGCGCCCCGGTCATCATCTTCGGCGGCATCTATGGCGGCGTGTTCACGCCGACCGAGGCCGCCGCCGTCGCCTGCGTCTATGCCGCGGGCGTGCCGCTGCTGATCTATCGCGAACTGGGCTGGCGCGACGTGTTCGACTGCGCCCAGTCGACCGCGATCTTCACCGGCCAGATCCTGGTCATCGTCGCCTGCTCGATTCTGTTCGGCTGGGTGCTGACGGTGAACCAGGTCCCGGCCGAACTGACGCTCTGGCTGACCGGCATGCATCTACCGCTGTGGAGCCTGCTGCTGGCGATCAACGTGCTGCTGTTGCTGGTGGGCTCGTTCATGGACCCGATCTCGGCGATCCTGCTGCTGACGCCGCTGCTGGTGCCGCTGGTCAAGGCGCTGGGCGTCGATCCCGTCCATTTCGGCATCATCTTCGCGGTCAACCTCGGAATCGGGCTGTTCCATCCGCCGTTCGGCATCAACATCTTCGTGGCCCAGACGGTTCTGCGGCTGCCGCTCAACATGATCTATCGCGGCATCGTGCCGTTCGTTTTCGTCTATCTGGTCGGGCTGGCGATCATTACCTACGTGCCGGCGGTGTCGCTGACCGGCGTCCGCTGGCTGATCCATTAAAGCAAAACAAACCGGGGGGAAATCTCATGGAAATTTCGCGTCGTCTGCTGCTGCAGACCTTGTCGGGCGCGGCCTGCGTCGGTGGCCTGGGCTTCGCCGGCCGGGCCTGGGCCGAAGAATTCACCATGAAGCTGACGAGCACGGCGTCGGCCGATCTCGACACCGAATGGATGGAGCTCTTCAAGAAGGGCGTCGAGGCCGGCAGCGCCGGCAAGATCAAGGTCAATCTCTATCCGGCGAGCCAGCTGGGCTCGTCGCAGACCACCATCGAAGGCGTCACGATGGGCACGGTCGAACTCGCGATCAACGCATCCGGCCTCTATGAGGGGCTGGAGCCCCGCTTCGCCGCCTTATCGGTGCCGGGCGTGATCACCAGCATGGGCCAAGGGGCCAAGGTGCTGGCCGATCCCGACGTGCGCAAGCGCCTGGGACTGATCGCCAAGGAGAAGGGCGTCGAGGTCGTCACGGCGCTGGCCCATTCGCCGGTCGGCATCGTGTCGCGCAAGCCGATCGCCAGCCTGGCGGACCTGAAGGGCATGAAGATCCGCGTGCCGGGCTCGGCCCTGGTGATCGCCCAGTTGAAGGACCTGGGCGCGTCGCCGATCGCCATGTCGCTGGGCGAGGTGCTGCCGGCGTTCCAGAACGGCACGATCGACGGCGTCTATGCCGGCTCGACCATCTTCTCCGCGCTCAAATATTACGACATCTCGAAGAACATGACCCTGCTGCCGTCGACCTTCATCGTCATCGTCGGCCTGGTCAATACCGACTTCATGACCTCGCTCGGGCCGCTGGAGGCGATGGTGCGCGCCGAGGCGGCCAAGGCGGATGTCGAGAGCGCCGTCTGGGGCGAGAGCGATGTCGCCAACGGGCGCGCGGCCTGGGAGAAGAACGGCGGCCAGGTGCTGATGCTGCCGGCTGCCGATGCCAAGCAGTATCTCGACATCGTCGTGCCGACGGCGCTGCGCAATCTCGGCGCCGCGGCCAAGGCCGATTACGACGTGCTGAAGACCGCGTCGGCCAAGTACGCCTGAGGGAGCCGCAGCATGACCGCTTTCCAGGTTCCGGCGGGCGTGCTGCCCACCCACCGCGATCTCTATTATGGCGGCGCCTGGCACGCACCGAAGGGTGCCGGCTATGCCGCGAGCGTCGCGCCGGCGACCGGTCGGCCGATCGCCGAAGCGCCGATTGCCGAGGCCGCCGACGTGGCCGCGGCCGTCGAGGCCGCCCACGCGGCTTTCGCCGGCTGGCGCAAGGTACTGCCGATGGAGCGGGGCGCCCTGCTGCGTCGGGCCGCCGACGTGCTGCGCGCCCACGCCGACGAGCTCGCCCTGCTCGATGCGCTCGATACCGGCAATCCGGTCACCATGCTGGCCGGCGACGCGCGTTTCGCCGCCATGGGGCTCGATTATTTCGCCGGCCTCGCGACCGAGATCAAAGGCGAGACGATCCCGATGGGCGAGGGCAGCCTCAACTATACGATCCGCGAGCCGATGGGCGTGGTGGCTCGCATCGTCGCCTATAACCATCCGTTGATGTTCGCGGCGATGCGCCTTGCTGCCCCCTTGGCGGCGGGCAACACCGTCGTGGTCAAGGCGCCGGATCAGGCGCCGCTGTCGCTGCTCCGTCTGGCGGAACTGATCGGCGATATCTTTCCGCCGGGCGTGGTCAATTTCCTCGCCGGCGGCCGGGCCTGCGGAGAGGCGCTGACGGCGCATCCGCTGGTGCGCAAGATCACGCTGATCGGCGGCGTGCCGACCGGCAAGGCGGTCATGCGCAACGCGGCCGACACCCTGAAACCGGTTCTGCTGGAGCTGGGCGGGAAGAACGCGCTGGTGGCCTATCCGGATGCCGATATCGAGGCGCTGATCCGCGGCATCGTCCAGGGCATGAACTTTACCTGGGCCGGTCAATCCTGCGGTTCGACCAGCCGGGTATTCCTGCATGGCTCGATCCATGACCGGGTGCTGGATGCTGTGGCGAAGCTCGTGCCGGAACGGCACAAGCCGGGCCTGCCGACCGATCCGGCGACGACGATGGGCTCGCTGATCAGCCAGGCGCAGCTGGACAAGGTCGAAGGCTTCGTCCGCGAGGCGCTGGACGACGGCGCCCGGCTGATGTGCGGCGGCAGGCGGCCGACCGACCCGGATCTCGCCGGCGGCTTCTTCTACGAGGCGACCGTGTTCGCCGACGTGGATCCTAAGATGCGGCTGGCGCGCGAAGAGGTGTTCGGCCCGATCATGTCGGTGTTCCGCTGGGACGACGAAGACGCGCTGTTCGATCAGGTGAATGCGGTCGACTACGGCCTGACCGGCTCGATCTGGACCCGGGATCTCGACACGGCCCATCGCGCGGCGGCGCGGATCGAGAGCGGCTATATCTGGATCAACAACACCAGCCAGCACTTTATCGGCGCGCCGTTCGGCGGGGTGAAGCAATCGGGCATCGGCCGCGAGGAATGTTTCCAGGAGCTGCTGGAGTTCACCCAGGTCAAGAACATCAACGTCAAGCTCGCATCGGCGTGACGGGGATGGCGGACGAGAGTTTCGACTATGTCATCGTCGGCGCCGGGTCGGCCGGCTGCGTGCTGGCCCATCGGCTGGGACAGGACAGCGGCGCCCGCATCCTGCTGCTCGAGGCGGGTGGTGCCGACCGGTCGCCGATCATCAAGATCCCGTTGACCTGGGGCCTGATCCTCAAGCATCGCCTGTATGACTGGGGCTATTTCACCGAGCCCGAGGCCGGCATGGACGGGCGGCGCATCGAATGCGCCCGGGGCAAGGTGCTGGGCGGCTGCACCTCGATCAACGGCATGGCCTACGCCCGCGGCATGGCCGAGGACTATGATCACTGGGCGCGGGATCTGGGCCTGCCGGACTGGTCGTACGAGCGGGTGCTGCCCTATTTCAAGCGCTCGGAATCCTGGGAGGGCGGCGAAAGCGCGCTGCGCGGCGGCGACGGTCCGCTGACCGTCGGTACCCTGCGCTTCGCCGACCCGGTGATCGACGCCTTCCTGGCGGCGACCGATCTAGCCGGCTATGCCCGGACCGACGATTACAACGGCGCCGGCGCCGAGGGCTTCGGGCCGATGCAGGCGACCATCCGCAACGGGCTGCGCTGCAGCGCCGCGGTCGCCTATCTGCGCCCGGCGCTGGCGCGGGGCAACGTCACCTTGCGGACCGGCGCGCTCGCCACGCGCGTGCTGGTCGACAAGACCCGGGCGACCGGCATCGAATATGCCCGGCGCGGCGCGCTCCGCCGTGTGCGGGCGGACCGGGCCGTACTGTTGTGCGGCGGGGTCATCAACTCGCCGCAGCTCCTGATGCTGTCCGGCATCGGCGATCCGGTCGAACTCCGGCGCCACGGCATTCCGGTCCAGGCGGCGCTGCCGGGCGTCGGACGCAATCTGCAGGATCATGTCGTGTGCGACGTGCGCTGGCGGCGGCGGGAGCCCGGACCGCTGCACCGGGGCCTGCGCGCCGATCGCATCGCGCTCGACCTCGTGCGCACGGTGCTGTTCGGCACCGGGCTGGCCAGCCAGGTCCCGGCTGCCGCCGTCGGCCTGGTCCGCAGCAGCCCGGACGTGGCGCTGCCCGACGCCCAGTTCATCCTCGCCGCCGGACCGATGAATGCCGGGCCCTATCTGAAGCCGTTCGCGCAGCCCTATACCGACGCGTTCGGCATCAAGGGCATCATGCTGCAGCCAGAAAGCCGCGGCACCGTCACGCTCGCCTCGGCCGATCCGGCGCAACTGGCGGTCATCCGGCAGAATTTCCTGTCGACCGAGGGCGACGTGCGAACCATCCGCGCCATGGTCCGCCGCATGCGCGAGATCGGCGAGCAGGCGCCGCTCGGTCGCTTCATCGCCGAGGAACTGGCGCCCGGAGCCGGCCAGACGAGCGACGCGGAGATCGACGCCTTCGTCCGGCGGACCGCGATCACGCTGCACCATCCGGTCGGCACCTGCAAAATGGGCGCGGACGATGATGCGGGCGCCGTGCTCGACGGCCGCATGCGGGTGCGCGGCATTGACGGCTTGCGCGTCGTGGACGGCTCGGCCCTGCCGCGTGTCGTCCGCGGACCGACCAACGCGCCGATCCTGATGCTGGCCGAGAAGATCGCCGATGATTTGAGGGTGGTTCCATCCGCTTGAACGGCGGTTCTCATCCTGTCGCGTCGGAGTGGCGGTGTTGTCGATCTCGCTCGTCCGCGAGTAAGCGGACCGGGTCTTGTGGTATTCCCCGCTGCGATCCTTCCTAAAAGAGACTAATTTTTACTAAAAAGTCTGCCGGTCCTTCATAAGTCGAGCCGCGAAATGATGCATATCGAGCACGCGGCTGGCGTTTTTTCTCGTTCTGAGGCCGGGCGTGATCGCCATCACAGGCAATTGCATATAATTTGCCGATAATTTAGCGTTTTCGGATGCGTTTAGTCGGGCGGTGGCGGGGCTATGGCTTCGCCGTTCGACCGGGCGCATTTCGCATATTTGGGGACGTCCAATGCCGCGCAGCACGTTTGCTCCGTCCGCTCATCGCCTGCTGTCAGGCGGGGCATGGGCTGTTGCGTTGCTGTCGCCTGGGCTGGGGTTTGCGCAGGCGGTGGCGCCGCCGGTGAGCGTTCAGCTTCCGGCGTCGATTGATCCGAACCGGTTGTCGGACCAGTTCCGGACGCCGGCGCCGTCGGGCCCGGCGGTCGAGTTCGAGGTGCCGGCGCCGCCGCCGGAGGCGACGCCGCCGGCGAACGCGGACAAGGTTCTGTTCCCGC
>JAQGIC010000131.1 GCA_028288725.1 Rhodospirillales bacterium | reverse complement strand
ACAACCGGTTCGTCCGCTGGTCTGAACGCGGCATCTGGGAAGGCATCTTCAGTGCGCTGGCAGGCGCCGAGAATACTTCGGACCGGCTGTTCCTCGACAGCAGCTGCATCAAGGTTCATCGCTGCGCGTGGAGCTTGGTGTTGCGTCCGCCTTTCGTGCGGCCGATACCATGGGCGCCGGCGGGGCAAAAGGGGGGCCTTGGCGGCGACATGGAGGCCGCTCGCCAAAATGAGGGCCCAGGTCGTTTCAATCTCGGCGGGGCCCATGCGGTAGCCCCAGCGGCCGCCGTCCATCAGGTACGGGGCACGGTCCATGTTCTCCATGCCGCCGGCGACGGCCAGACGAATGTCGCCGAGCAGGACCTCCTGGGCGGCGCTGGCGATGGCCTGCGCGCCCGATCCGCAGACGCGGTTGACGGTCAGGGCCGGCACGGCGACCGGAATCCCGCCGTTGATCGCGGCCTGACGTGCCGGATTCATGCGGTTGCCCGCCTGGAGGACGTTGCCCATGACCACGCTCTCGACCAGCACAGGGTCGATTCCGGAGCGTGCCACGGTCTCGCAGATCACAGCGGCGCCGAGTTCCGTCGCCGGGACGGTTTTGAGCGACCCGTTGTAGGACCCGATGGCGGTGCGGACCGGATGACACCGGATGACAAAGGACGACTTCAGTGGTTGCCGTTTGAGTTCTCCTTGGTGCCAGGGAGCGCGCTTGGCGATCCCGTTGACGGCCTGCCTGGTCAGTGAGCGCCGGGCGCCGCAGCGCCGGGCCGGACCTTGCGGGCAAACAGCAGCGAGACAGCGGCGATCGCCAGCATGATGCCGATGACCGCGAACGTGTCGCCGAAGCCCATCACCAGCGCCTGGCGTCGGACGATCCCGCCCAGCTCGACGATCGCCTGATGCTGGGCGAAGGGGCGATCGGCGCCGCGCGACACGAAATAGCCGGTCATCTGGTCGATCCGCTGCCGCACTTCTTCGCGGTAGATCGTCACGGACTGACCGATGACGTTGGAGTGGAACTGCTCGCGCTTGGTGATGATGGTCTGCAGGCTCGCCGTGCCGATGGCGCCACCCAGATTGCGCAGCATGTTGAACAGACCGGAGGCGTTGGCCGCGTCCTGCGGCGCGATGCTGGCCGTGGCGATGGAGGTCAGCGGCGTCAGCACCAGGGCCTGGCCGACGGCCCGGACGATGTTCGGGATCAGGAACTGATCGCCCGAAACATCGAATGACAGCGCCACGTTCATGAAGCAGCTGAGGGCGAACAGCGAGATCCCGACGAACCCGATATGGCGGGCGTCGAAACTCTTCATCAGTCGCGGCACGAGCGGGATCAGCAGGAGCTGCGGCAGACCGGTCCAGGCCAGCACGTTGCCGATCTGCTCCGCATTGTAGCGCTGAACCTGCGCCAGATACTGCGGCAGGATGTAGACGGTGCCGAACAGCGCGAATCCCACCAGGACGTTGGACAGTGTGCCGATCCCGAAATTGCGGTTGGGCAGCAGCCGGAGATCGATGAGCGGCTTCTTGACCGTCAGTTGGATCCACACGAACAAGGACAAGGAAACCGCAGCGATCACGGCCAGACGGACGATGAAGGGCGAGCCGAACCAGTCGTCCTTGTTGCCCTCTTCGAGGAGGGTCTGGAAGGCCGAAAGGCCGATGGTCATGGTCGCAATGCCGGCCCAATCGCCTTCCTTGAGCAGCGCCAGACGCAGGGGCTCGCGGTCGAGCGTGAGCCAGAGCGCGCCGATCATGAGCAGGCTCGGCGCGGTGTTGATGAAGAAGATGGTCTGCCAGCCGTAGTTCTCGGTCAGATAGCCGCCGATGGTCGGGCCGATGGCCGGCGCGAAGGTGACGGCCAGCGCGAACATCGCCAGCCCGATCGGCTGCTGCGGCTTCGGCAGCTTGGTCACGACCATGGTGAAGGCCATGGGGATCAGCACGCCGCCGGCGAACCCCTGCACGCCGCGCAAGGCGATCATGGTGCCGAGGTCATGTGCAAAGGCGCAGGCCATCGAGAACAGCATGAAGAAGAACGTGCTGGCGATCATAAAGAGACGGAAGGAGAAGACCCTGCTGAGATAGCTCGTCAGCGGGATCACCACGATCTCCCCGATCAGGTAGGAGGTCGAGACCCACGCCCCATTGTCGACGCCGGTACCGATGCCGCCCTCGATGTTCAACAGCGAGGCGTTGGTGATCTGGATGTTCAGGATCGCCATGAAAGCGCCGATCATGCTGGCGATGACGGCAATCCAGTCCGTCAGGCTAGCCTTGTCCGGGGCCTTGGCGGGATTCGGCGTGGCGCGGGAGGGGCCGGCCGCCGCGACTTGGGTGACGTTCGACATGGTCGATGCCTTTTTCGGAGATCTGGACTTCGACGGTCAGCCGGCGTGGGCCGTCCCGTTTTGAGGTTTGGTCATGATCGTCGGAATGACCGACATGCCGGGGCGGAGTTCGCCGGTCAGCGGGCTGCCGGGATCGAGCGTGATCTTGACCGGGATGCGCTGGACGACCTTGGTGAAGTTGCCGGTGGCATTGTCGGGCGGCAGCAGCGAAAACTCCTGACCGCTGGCCGGAGCGAGGCTGTCGACATGGCCATGGGCTGTCGTGCCCGGGAACATGTCGACATCGATCTCCACCGCCTGGCCGGCGCGGACGCCGGTGAGCTGCGTCTCCTTGTAGTTGGCAACGATGTAGGCCGCCGCCATCGGCACGACGGCCATCAGTTGCGTGCCGGCCTGCACGTACTGGCCGACGCGCAGCGTGCGGTTGCCGACCACGCCATCGACGGCAGCGACGATGGTCGTATAGGACAGGTTGAGGTCGGCCTGGCGCGCCGCCGCTTCGTCACGGGCAAGCGCCGCTCGGGCCTGGGCCAGATCGGCCTTGAGCGTGTCGACCTGCTTTACGGCGGTGGTGAGCGCAGCAACGTCTCGGGCAACGGTGGCATGCGCCGCGGCAATGCGTGAGGTCGCCTGTTGGGCGTTCTGCACTGTGCCCCAACCATCCTTTGCAAGCGTGGCATAGCGCTTGTCGTCCTGTTCGGCGAAGACCTGGTTAGCGGCATCGACCGTGATCGTCGCGCGCGCCGCGTCGATGATGGATTGCTGGGTGTCGAGCGCCGCCTGCTTGCTGGCGATCGCCGCCTGTGCGGAGACGACGTTAGCCTTGGCCTGATCGAGCGCTGTCGTGAAATCGCGGTCGTCGATGTGGGCGAGGACCTGGCCCATTTTGACGCGCTGATTGTCGTTGACCAGGACGGCGTCGAGATAGCCCGACACCTTGGGGGCGACCGTCGTGTTGTCGGCCTGGACATAGGCATCGTCCGTCGAGACCTCGAAACGCCCGATAGTCCAATAGTTCCAGCCGAAATAGCCGGCCCCGGCAAGCACGAGCAAGCCGGCGCCGGCGAGGAGCGGCTTGCGCAACCGGCTTTTCCTCGTCGGAATCATTGCCGCGGCAGGGGTGTCCACCGCGGTCATCAGAACCTGTTGGTCGATCTCGAACGAAGCAGGATGTTTGGTCATCGGACTTACTCCCTGGGGGCCGGACGGGTGAACTTCGGCAGCCCCCTGATTTTGGAAAGTTGCGGTTTTCTAAATACAACCTATATTCCCCCTGTCAAGGGAATTAGGAAAATGTCTATGATCGAAAATGAGAACGCGGTCCGGCGCCCCAGGGGCCGGCCGCAAGTCCGGTGCGATGAGGACACACTGCGCCTCGTGACCGAAGCGGCGGCCCTCGAGTTTGCGGCAAACGGCTATGCCGCCACCACCATAGGCACCGTGGCGCAGCGCGCCGTGATCTCGTCCAAGACGCTGTATCGACTCGTCCCCGCGAAGCAGGACCTGTTCGGCATGATCGTGACCAATCGAATCGGACGCTT
>JAQGIC010000112.1 GCA_028288725.1 Rhodospirillales bacterium | reverse complement strand
TATGCGACAAGGAAAGGGAGTGGTGCGCCCGAAGGGATTCGAACCCCTAACCCCCAGATTCGTAGTCTGGTGCTCTATCCAGTTGAGCTACGGGCGCGCAATCGACGGCGAAACCGCCGTTCGAGGTGGCGGACACTAGTCGAACTCGATCGGGCCTGCAAGGCTGGATACCCAACTCGGGCGATGGCGGGCCATGCGTCCGGCGCAGGGCGTCGACCCTGGAAAATCTTGAAAAATCCGAGGCTAACCGCTGGTCGCCGGCCGAACGGATGCCACTTGTCTCTCCAAACCAGTCACGGGGGAGCATCGCCATGCGCCGTTCGATCTTCATGCTCGTCCTGTTGGCCGCGCTCTACGCCGGTCCGGCCCGGGCCGACCCGAATGCCGCCGATCGGTCGGCGATCCAGGCCGTGATCCAGCAGCAGCTCGACGCGTTTCAGGCCGATGACGGCAAGGCCGCCTTCGCGCTGGCCTCGCCCGGCATCCGCCGGCAGTTCGGCGATGCCGACAATTTCCTGGCGGTGGTCCGCCAGGGCTATCCGATGGTCTACCGCCCGCGCGAAACCCATTTCGGCGCGCTCGACGAGGAAGACGGCCAGATGGTGCAAAAGGTCGCCTTCGTCGGGCCGGACGGCGTGCTGGTGACCGCGCTCTATATGATGGAGCGCCAACCCGACGGGTCCTGGCGCATCGCCGGCTGCGTCATCGCCCGCGCGCCGTCTGAAAACGTGTGATGATTTGACCGGCGGGCGATCTCGCGGTAATGCCGGGGGATCCCCAGTCTCTCAAGAACGGCAGACCCCATGAGCACAAAGAGCGCGCAACGGACCTTTCCGGTTTCCTGGGAGGAATTGCATCGCAACGCCAAGGCGCTCGCCTGGCGCCTGCTCGACATCGGGCCGTTCACCGGCATCGTCGCGGTCACGCGCGGCGGCCTGGTGCCGGCCGCGATCGTGGCGCGCGAGCTCGAGATGCGGCTGGTCGACACCTTCTGCGTCGCGACCTACGACGACCGCACGATGGGTGCTCCGACCATCCTCAAGGGCATCGAGGGCGATGGCACCGGCCTGTTGATCATCGACGATCTGGTCGATACCGGCGTTACCGCCCGCCTGGTGCGCAGCCACCTGCCCAAGGCCCACTTCGCCACGATCTATGCGAAGCCGGCCGGGCGCCCGCTGGTCGATACCTTCATCACCGAGGTCAGCCAGGACACCTGGATCCTGTTTCCGTGGGATACCGAGCCGCAGTCGGCGGTGCCGGTGGCCAAGCAGGTCCAGCGGTAGAGTCTTTTTGGGGCCGCAATGGCCCTGAAGGTCTCGAGGCTCGCCCAGCCATCTGGCTGACCTGCGCGCGGGCGGGCTTCCCTCGGGCGTCCGAAAGTGTCATCACCGGCGATCTTTTTCATTGAATGGCCCTAGGAGCCTTCCGCCCGTGCGTGACGATCCGTCAACCCGGCCCCAAGTGACGCTCGTTACCGGCAAGCACAAGCGCGCCGAACGCGGCCATCCCTGGATCTATTCGAACGAGGTCGTGCTGAACGCGGCCGCCAAGGCGCTGCCGGCCGGCAGCCTGGTCACCGTGCGCAATGCCGAGGGCAAGTCGCTCGGCGTCGCGACCTTCAATCCGCAGCCGCTCATCACCTGCCGCATCATCACGCGCGACTGGAGCGTCAAAATCGACCGCGGCTTTCTGGTGAAGCGGCTGGAGCGAGCGCTGGCGCTGCGCGACCGGCTGTTCCCGGAACCCTATTACCGCCTGGTCCATGCCGAGGCCGACGGGCTGCCGGGCCTGATCATCGACCGCTACGGCACGGCGGTGGTCTGCCAGCTCAACACCGCCTGGGCCTCCGCGATGGAAGACGACATCCTGGCGGCGCTCGACGAAGTGCTGGCGCCGGAAGTGGTCGTGTTCCGCAACGACAGCCACGCCCGCACGCTCGAAGGCCTGCCGACCGAGACGCGGTTCGCCAAGGGCAGCCTCTCCGGCCCGCTCGAAGTGCGCGAGAACGGCTCGACCTTCCTGGCCGATCTCAGCGAGGGCCAGAAGACCGGCTGGTTCTTCGATCAACGCGCGAACCGGGCGTTCGCCGCCGGGTTGGCCAAGGGCCAGCGCGTGCTGGATTGCTACAGCTTCACCGGCGGCTTCGGCATTCAGGCCGCCGTTGCGGGGGCGTCCGAGGTCACCCTGCTCGACCGGTCCGAGCCGGCGCTGGCGCTCGCCAAGCGCGCGGCCGAGCTGAACGGCGTCGCCGACCGCTGCAAGATCCTGCGCGGCGAAGTGTTCGAGACGCTGGAAAAGCTGGCCGAGGGCAAGGAACGCTTCGACGTCGTGATCCTGGACCCGCCGGCCTTCGTCAAGTCCAAGAAGGATCTGGGACCGGGCAGCCGCGGCTATCGCAAGATGGCGCGTCTCGGTGCCGCGGTCGTCGCCAAGGGCGGCGTCATGCTGGCCGCCTCCTGCTCGCACAACATGCCGCTCGACCTGTTCGCCGAGGCGGTCCGCCATGGTGTCGACGACGCGGGCCGGGTCGCCCGCATCCTCTATACCGGCTATGCGGGGCCGGACCATCCGACCCATCCGGCGCTGCCCGAGTCGGCTTACCTCAAGGCCCAGGTGCTGGCACTGGATTAGAGCCTGCTCCGATCAAACCGGCTCGGTTTGATCGGTGAATCAGTCTCTAAATATATGGTTTAGAGGGCGATTCAGACCTGAGGTCGGTCCGACCTCAGGTCATCGCGCTTTGGGCCTTCCCCCCGCTCTCGCAGGGCAAAGGGCTTCAGTCGGCGTCGGCTAAATCCCGGGTCGCGGCCGCCGGGGCCCAGCCTTGCGGCAGGGTCAGGCGGAATTTCGTGCCGCTGCCGGCGCTTTCGACCAGCACCAGTTCGCCGCCATGGGCGCGCGCGATCTCGCGGCCGATCGCCAGGCCCAGGCCGGTCCCGCCCGGCCGGGCCGAGCCGGCGAAGGGCTTGAACAGATTCTCCCGCGCCTTGGGCGGCAGGCCCGGTCCGTCATCCTCGATCTCGATCGCGATGCCGCGCACGGGCCCGGCCGCGGCGCGGATCCAGAGACGCTCGGCCCCGGATTCGACCGCGTTGCGCGCCAGGTTCAGCAACAGGCGATAGAGCTGATCGCGGTCGGCGCCGATCGTGACACCGTGGGTCTCGTCCTCGATGGCGACGCGATGATCGTCGCGCGCCGGCAAGGCCGCCTCGATCTCGTCGATCAGCGGCGACAGCGGGAAGCGCACC
Source organism: Rhodospirillales bacterium (assembly GCA_028288725.1). Taxonomy (GTDB): domain Bacteria; phylum Pseudomonadota; class Alphaproteobacteria; order ATCC43930; family CGMCC-115725; genus Aliidongia. The sequence continues at coordinate 42,668 of JAQGIC010000112.1, read as the reverse complement.
AGGGTCAGCGGCGGCGCGCCCTCGCGCGTATAGGCCAGCGTGCCGGTGCACAGCTTGGTCGCCCGCTCGATCGCGTTGACCAGGGCCGGCGCCATCTTGCGGATTTCCGGCGATCCGGTTTCGGCGATCCGGTCGGACACGACCAGTGCCGTCGCCAGCATGTTGCGCAGATCGTGATTGACCTTGGTGACCGCGGTGCCCAGCGCCGCCAGCCGCGCGTGCTGGCTGATCGCCTGGCGGACGGCCTCCTGCATATGGGCCAGCTCGCGCTGGGCGATGCCGATCTCGTCGCGTCGGCGACCGGGCTTGATGACGCGCGACGCGTCTTCCGGGTCCTGCCGGAACAGGGTCATGCTCTCGGTCAGTTGCAGCATCGGCCGGACCAGCAGCCATTGCAGCGTGACATAGACCAGCGCCGCGGTGATCGCCGAGATGATCAGCGAGACGCCGAACAGATTCTTGGCGAAGGCGATCATCGCCAGGCGCAGCGGCCGTTCCGGCAGGGTCACGTCCAGCTCGATCTGCGGTTCGCGCGGGGATTGGCCGATCACCATCATGACCCGGTCGCCGCGGCGGAACAGGATCATGATCGCGCCGCGCATCTGATCGAACATCGATTCCTCGCGCAGATCGACCACGCGCTGCACCTCGGGCGGCATCTCCAGCGCCAGCACGCCCTTCAGTTTGGACGAACTCAGCCGGCCCATATCCTCGGGCATCGCCGAAAAGGCGCCGACATTGTGCAGCAGCTGATCGGCCAGTTCCTGGCTGACCATATTGTCGGGGGTCGCCTCGAGCGCCAGCAGGGCCAGCGTGCCGGCGGCCAGCTTGTCCTCCAGATAGCTCACCCGGAAGCGTGCCAGCGACGGCACGAAAATCAACACCTCGCTGATCATCACGAACGCGACGGTCAGGACGAGCAGGCGGGCCGACAGGCTGCGGGCGAGCGGCGGCAGGGAGAGGAGCGGGCGTTTCATCGTCGGCCATTCTAGCATGACCGTCCCGCGCCGGACGGTCATGCGTTGATCCCACACGAAATTGTGCTCATATGGGGGCGACGCGCCTTAATTCCGCCGATGAATGGCGTTAGAAACCGCTCCTTTGCCTGGTGACCGACTCCGGTCGGCCGATCCGGTCCGGAGCAGGAGTGTTGCATGACCGATCCCCAACCGACCGCCGGCGAGACGCCGACGATCGGGCTTGGCGCGCGCCGCAGCAGCGGCCAGATCCAGCGCCATGCCATCCGCTACAGCCGCTTCGTCGGCTGGGCCAAGCTCGTGCTGCCCTTGGGCGCCGGCGGCCTGCTGCTGGCGCTGGCCGCGTGGCCGTACCTGTCGAGCGGCTTCGATCGGCTGCGCCTGGTGTTTCCGAAGCTCGACCAAGCCCAGGTGCGGGATCTGCGCATGGTCAATCCGCGCTTCGGCGGCGTCGACAAGGAAAAGCGGCCCTTCACGCTGACCGCCGATACGGCGCGCCAGAACCCGGAAAACAACGATCTGGTCGGGCTCGAAGTGCCCAAGGCCGATATCATGACCAAGGAAGGCGCCTGGGTCGTGGTCACCAGTAAGACCGGGATCTATCAACCGGACAGCCATTTCCTGGATATGTTCGGCGACGTAACGATGTTTCACGACAAGGGCTATCAATTCCATACCGCCCAGGCGCGCGTCGATCTGGATGCGGGCACCGCCGAGGGCGATCAGCCGACCGACGGCGTCGGTCCGGCCGGGACGATCAATGGCGAAGGCTTCAGGATTCTCAAGAAGGGCGAGACCGTGCTATTCACGGGCAAATCCAAGCTCGTGATGAACGCGGCAACCAGCGAGGCCAAGTGAGCTCCACCTTCGTTCGACTGCTGACCGCAGCGGCCCTGCTGTGCGGCCCTTGCGCCGCCTTGGCCCAGAATCAGATCCCCGCCCCTGTCCCGCAGGCGAAACCCGCGAAGGCGCCGAAGCCGGCCGCCGCGGCGCCCGACGCGGCCGCGCCGGCCAAGCCCGGCGCCGGATCGAGCCTGCTCGGCGGCGCCAAGGGCCAGGGCCCGCTCGAAGTGACGAGCGAAAGCGGCATCGAGTGGCAGCAGGGCGCCAAGGCCTATATCGCGCGGGGCAACGCGGTCGCCAAGCGCGGCCAGACCACGCTCTATGCCGACGTCATCACGGCCTATTACCGCGACATTCCGAATTCCAGCCAGACCGAGATCTGGCGCGTCGTGCCGGACGGCCATGTCAAGATCACCACGCCGACCCAGACGGTCGTGGGCGACCACGGCGTCTATGATATCGATCAGGCGGTGGTGGTCATGACCGGCCGGGCGCTGAAGCTGACCACGCCCCAGGATGTGGTGACGGCCCGCGATTCGCTGGAATGGTATGACGGCAAGCAATTGGCCGTCGCGCGCGGCGATGCGGTCGCGGTCCGGGGCGAGCGGCGGCTGCGCGGCGACACGCTGGTCGCCCAGGTCGCCCAGGCACCGGGCGAGGAATCGCGCATCAGCCGGGTCGACGGCAAAGGCCATGTCATCGTCTCCGGCATCAACGGCCAGGTCGGCACCGGCGACACCGGCGTCTATAACGCCGATACCGGCATCGCCACGCTGATCGGCCATGTCACGATCGCGCGCGGCGACGATACGGTCGTCGGCGAATATGGCGTCGTCGATCTGCAGAACGGCGTCAGCCGGATCCTGCCCCGCCCCCCGACCGCTGCGGACACGACCCGCGGTCGCGTGCAGGGCCTCATCATCCCGCGTCAGAAGGGTGCGAGTACGCCCCCTGCAAATTCGGCGCCCGCGGACCAAAAAGCGCAGCCGTAAGCGGCGAAACGCGCTAGAGTAGGCTCATGAAGATTCTGTCGACGTTGTTCAGCGAGCCCGCCGCCAAGAGCAAAGAGCCCGCGTCGGACATTCCGGCTTCGGAACAATCCCCAAGCGATACGCGGCCGCGCCTGGTCACCAACAAGACCGGCCTGGTTGCGACCAATCTGGGCAAGCGCTTCCAGCGCCGTCCGGTGCTGCGCGACGTGTCGATCTCGGTGAAGCGCGGCGAAGCGGTCGGTCTCCTGGGACCGAACGGCGCCGGCAAGACGACGTGCTTCTACATCATCACCGGGCTGATCAGCGCCGATGTCGGCTCGATCATGCTCGACGGTCACGACATCACCGGCCTGCCCATGTATCGCCGCGCCCGGCTCGGCATCGGCTATCTGCCGCAGGAAGCCTCGATCTTCCGCGGCCTGACGGTCGAACAGAACATCCGCGCCGTGCTGGAGGTGGTCGAGCCGGTGGCCGACGCGCGCGAGGCGATGCTGGACGAGCTTCTGGCCGAATTCTCGATCAGTCATTTGCGCCGGACCCCGGCGCTGGCGCTGTCCGGCGGCGAGCGCCGCCGCGTCGAGATCGCGCGCGCACTCGCGACCCAGCCCCATTTCATCCTGCTCGATGAGCCGCTCGCCGGCATCGACCCGATCGCGGTGAACGATATCCGCGAACTCGTCCGGCATCTGAAGAACCGAGGGATCGGTGTCTTGATCACCGACCACAACGTGCGAGAGACGCTCGACATCGTCGATCGCGCCTACATCCTCCATGACGGCCGCGTGCTGATGGAGGGCGCGCCGGGTGAGATCGTGGCCGACGTGAACGTGCGACGGGTCTATCTCGGCGAAAGATTCAGTCTTTAAAGTCGGTATGGCATAATGGCCCTCAGCCAGAGGCTCGATCTCCGACAATCCCAGTCTCTCGTCATGACGCCGCAGCTGCAGCAGGCGATCAAGCTGCTGCAGCTCTCCAACCTCGAACTTTCCGATTTCGTCGAGCAGGAGCTCGAACAGAATCCGCTCCTGGAGCGTGACGAGACCGATCCCGAACCGATGATCGCGGCCGACGCGCCCAATGGCGTCGAAGCCTCCACCGTGATCGAGGACAAGCCCACGACCGCGCTCGACGGCGAACAGAGCTTCGGCGGCGACGATGCCGATGCGTGGCAGGCCACGGCCGGTTCGGAGGGCGAGGGCGCCATCGACTATGCCGGCGACGCCGACGCCTGGAAGACGCCCAGTACGCGCACCGGCGACGACGACATGCCCGGCCTGGAAGAGACGCTGCGCCAGGACATCACGCTGCGCGAACATCTGGTCGGCCAGCTGAACTGCGACATCGAGGAGCCGGCCGAGCGCATGATCGGCCTGTTCCTGATCGACCTGGTCGACGATGCCGGCTATCTGACCGCGGACCTGAGCGAGGTGGCCGAGACCCTGGGTGCGGAATCGGCCGCGGTCGAGGCGGTGCTGGCGCGGCTGCAGCGGTTCGACCCGGTCGGCATTTTCGCGCGCAATCTGGCGGAATGCCTGGCGATCCAGCTCAAGGAACAGCAGCGGTTCGACCCCTGCATGGAAAAGCTGATCGCCAACCTGCCGCTGTTGGCCAGCCGCGAGATCGGCGCGCTGATGCGGATCTGCGGGGTCGATGCCGAAGACCTGTCGCAGATGGTCGGCGAGATCAAAGCGCTCAATCCCAAGCCGGGCCTGGCATTCGACGGCGTGCCGGCGCAGCCGGTCGTGCCCGATATCCTGATGCGCGTCCAGCAGGGCGGCGGCTGGGTGATCGAACTCAATAACGACACGCTGCCGCGCGTTCTGGTCAATACCCGCTATTATTCCAAGATCAGCCGCGGCCCTGCCGGCAAGCTCGATCGGGACTATCTGTCGGAAAAGCTGCAATCGGCCAATTGGCTGGTGAAATCGCTGCATCAGCGGGCGACGACCATCCTCAAGGTCGCCACCGAAATCGTGCGACAGCAGGAAGCCTTTTTCGCGTTCGGGGTTTCTCATCTGAGGCCGTTGATCCTGCGCGACATCGCGGAGGCGATCGGCATGCACGAGAGCACCGTCAGCCGGGTCACGACCAACAAGTACATGACGACGCCCCGCGGGCTGTTCGAACTGAAATATTTTTTCACGTCCGCGATTCCCGCGGCGAACGGGGCCGCCTCGCACTCGGCCGAGGCGGTTAAGTTCCGAATCAAGACCTTGATCGATGCGGAAGGAGTCAACGGCGTCCTGTCCGACGACAGGATCGTTGAGATCCTGCACGAAGACGGAGTCGACATCGCCCGCAGAACGGTGGCGAAATATCGTGAGGCGATGCGCATCCCATCTTCGGTGTTGCGGCGACGCGACAAGTCGCTGGGAATGTAGAGCACCTGCAAATCCCTCGGTCCCGCGGAAACCCGGCGGGACCCGAGGGGCTCATGGACATCCCGGGGGACCACCCATCGGGGTGCCGCTCGTCCGGCCCGGCAGGGTCGGTCGTGAAAACGAGGAAGGGGAGTTCAACATGGCGATGCAATTACGCGTCACGGGCAAGCAGATGGATGTGGGGGACGCGCTTCGAACGCATATCGAAGAGGCGCTTACTACGCTGGTCGGCAAGTATTTCGGCGACGGCATCGAGGCCCACGCCGTCATCGCGCGCGAGGCCCATCGCTATACCTGTGATCTGCAGGTCCATGTCGGTCGCGGCATCCTCATGCAATCGAGCGAGAAGGATGCCGATGTCTATAAGGCGGCGGACAAGGCGGCCGAGCGCATCGCCAAACGGATGCGGCGCTACAAGCGGCGCCTGAACGATCATCACGCCAATGCCAAGGATCGGGTCGATCAGGCGATCGAGGCCCGTTCCTACATCCTGGCACCCGAGCCGGAGGATCATGAAGACACCAGTTCCGAGCATCATGACGGCCAGCCCGTCGTGGTGGCAGAGATGGCGACGGAGATCCCGACGCTGACCGTCGGCGAGGCGGTCATGCGGATGGACCTTGCGGAATTGCCCACTTTGATGTTTAGGAACTCGGCCCACGGCGGATTGAACGTGGTCTATCGCCGGAACGACGGCCATATCGGCTGGATCGATCCGCGACAGGCCGAAGCAGCCGTTGCGGCCGAATAGGGCCTCAACAGGAACCAGTGATGAATATCGCCGATCTGATCACGCCGCAGAGCGTGATCGCCAACTTCCGCGTCAGCAGCAAGAAGCAGGCGCTGCAGGAGCTGGCTAAGAAGGCCGCCGCGCTCGTCGGACAGCCGGAGAAGCTCGTCTTCGACGTGCTGTCCGAGCGCGAGCGGCTGGGGACGACGGGCGTCGGGCTCGGCATTGCCATTCCGCATGGCAAGCTGCCGGGCCTCGACCGCATGACCGGGCTGTTCGCCCGGCTCGACAAGCCGGTGGATTTCGAGGCGATCGACAATCAGCCGGTCGATCTCGTGTTTCTGATGCTGGCCCCGGAAGATGCCGGTGCCGATCATCTGAAGGCACTGGCCCGGGTCTCGCGACTGCTCAGGGATCGGGCGGTCTGTGCCAAATTGCGCGGCACCGACAACGCGGACGCGCTCTATGCGCTGCTGACGGACGAACGGACGTCGGACGCGGCCTGATGCCGAATAGATCTAAAACAAGCCGGCCGGAGACTTGGTGTCTCCGGCCGTTTTGTTTAGAGCGACCAATCAGTCTCCAAATATTTGATTTGGAGGGCGATTGGTCGCGACAAGATGTCGTCGACCAGGTGTGAGGCCGGGTCGGCCTCACAGCATCGCGCTAATGGACGCTGACCGGCTCCAACCCGTGCTGGCGCACGGCGGCGAAGGCGACGTCGCGATCGCCCACCAGCGCCATCTGGGTGCCGTCGGCGGCATGGATGGCGTAGCCGACCTCATCATTCACCGAGACGGCCTTGATGAAGGCCAGGTCCTGGACGCCGAACGCGGCCAGATCGCGCGGGGACATGTGGCGGGGATTGATAATGCTGCTGTCGTTATTCATGGTCCTAACCTCCGAACCGGACGGGGTGCGATCGTGCTGATCCCTGATCCGGCTCTCCTGTGCGGCTCGGCGTCTCTCCCTCCAACCCCTGCATTGCGCGTGCCGTTTCGTCGGCGGGCAAAGATTTTGGTCGGAGGCCTCTGACGCGAACGTGATTGGCCGCGATTGCGTTCAAATCCGATATGGCATTCAGCGGAACACGGTGGGGCGGGCCCTCAGGCCTTCTCCTTGTCGGCGCCGATATCGATGGCCTGGTGGGTGGCGCTCTTGCCGTCCGCGCGGATCTCGACGCGCCGGACCTTGGGTTCGATCAACGGGCGCATCAGGTCGATGTGCAGCAGGCCGTTGTCGAGCGAAGCGCCGGTCACTTCGATACCCTCGGCGAGGACGAAGGAGCGTTGGAATTGTCGGGCAGCAATACCGCGGTGCAGATACAGCCGCTCGCGGTCCTCGGCCTGTTTGCCGCGGATGACGAGCTGATTGTCTTCAATCTGGACCACGAGGTCATGCATGGTGAAGCCGGCTACGGCGAGGGTGATGCGAAGCCGGTCGTCGCCGGTCTGCTCGATGTTGTACGGCGGATAACCGTCGGTCGATGCCTTCGCCACGCGGTCGATCGCGCGTTCGAAATGGTCGAAACCCAGCAGCAGCGGCGAATTGAACAAGGAAATACGATTCATGGCGTCTTCTTCAAGCCTCCTCCTCACGCAGTCGAGCGAGCAGACGAACCCGGGCCCGACATCGGCACCCGGTACGACGGCTTCTTCGCCATCGTCCCTCTATCAGGTGGTAAATGACCCTCTCTAATCAAGAGCGTTCTCGGCGCACCAAGCAACTCATCGGCGTTTGGCTGCGGCGCGTCGGCGAGCCCTTCATCATCATCGTCCTGGCAATTCCGGCGCTGCAGTTGGCCTATGATTCCTTCTGGGGCCCGTTCCTCGCCGATCCGTTTCCGCCGGCGACCCGCATTTCGGGCATCTGGGGCATGCGGCTTCTGGTGGCCGGGCTGGCGATCACCCCGCTCGCGCGCATGACCGGCCTGGCCGCCATCATCCGCTTCCGCCGGCCGGTCGGCCTGTGGGCGGCCGCCTATTCGATCGGCCATTTCGCGATCTGGAGCCTGGACTACGGCTTCGACCTCAGCCTGATCACGACCGAGATCCTGCGGCTGCGCTACCTGTTCGTGGGCTTCATCGCGACGGTAATGCTGGTGCCGCTCGCCGCCACCTCCTTCAATGCCGCCATCCGCTGGGTCGGCGGGCGCAATTGGCGCCGGCTGCATTGGCTGGTCTATCCGTCGGTGCTGCTGGCGCTCTGGCACATGGCGACCGCCGGACGCCTGTCGGGCGTGGATTTCACCATCATGAGCGTGGTGACCGGCCTGGCGCTGCTCTGGCGCGTCGCCCGCGCCCTGCCGAAACTCTCGACGGCGCGCTGACCGCCTGGGACAAATTTGAGACTTTCGGCGCCGGTTTTGAACCGAGGCGGGAACAAAGCCCTTGTTTTCAGCGTATCGATACAGCTTGCGACGCCCAGGACAGGCGGAATAGTCCACGGCAGCGGGGCGTTCTCGATCCAGACAAGGCGCATCCCCGCGCTGATTTCCTTAGGAGAGGGTAATGCCCATTCATCGCCGCACCGTCAGCAATGGTCCCGCCCTTGCGGTCGCGCTCGTGGCCTTGTCGGTTGCCGGTTTCGGTCCCGCGGTTCGGGCTTTCGCCCAGGATGGAGCGTCCCAGGATCCGCCGTCCCGCGTCGGCTATGTGTCCCTGATCGAGGGCACGGTCTCGATGCACGTGAACGGAACCGATCAGAATGGGGCCGACAATCCCTGGGCGCCGGCCACGATCAATTATCCCATGGCCGCCGGCACCTCGCTCTGGACCGAGCCGGGCGCTAAGGCCGAGATCCAGGTCGGCGCGGCGCGCATCGATCTCGACGGCGGCACCGAGGTCGATATCGTCGCGCTCGACGATCAGACCGTCGATATCAACGTGCCGCAGGGCCGCGCGGACGTCCATCTGCACGGCCGCCAGCCGAATGAGAATTACGAGGCGACGCTGCCGCGCGGCACGGCGGCGCTGATGGCCGACGGCACCTACCGGCTGATCGCGGGCGACGATCAGGCCCCGACTCGGGTGGGCGCCCTCTACGGCACGGTCCAACTGCTCGAACCGAGCCAGAGCGTGCCGGTCGAGACCAACAACGAGCTGATCGTGACCTCGGGCGACCCGCTGCAATATACGCAAGCGCCGCTGCAGGACGACGGGTTCGACCATTGGGTCGCCGACCGCATGCATCGGTTCGATCAACCGCCGGCCCATCGATATGTCTCGCCGCGGGTCGTCGGCGCCGAAAACCTGGATCAGTACGGCACCTGGCGAACCACGCCGCAGTATGGCGCGGTGTGGGTCCCCTCCTCGGTCGGCGCCGATTGGGCGCCCTACCGCGAAGGTCATTGGCGCTGGGTCGCCCCCTGGGGCTGGACCTGGGTCGACGACGAACCTTGGGGCTTCGCCCCGTTCCATTACGGCCGCTGGGCGCAGGTCGACGATCGCTGGTGCTGGGTTCCGGGCACGGTGGTCGAGCGGCCGGTCTATGCGCCGGCGATGGTCGCCTTCGTCGGCGGCGAACCCGAACCGCGTCCGGGCATCGGCATTGCTGTCGGGATCGGCTTTGGCGCCGCGATCGGTTGGGTCCCGCTCGGCCCGGGCGAGGTCTATCGGCCGCCCTACCGCGTCAGCGACACCTATATCCGCAACGTGAACGTGACCAACGTCTCGAATACGACCATCAACAACATCACGGTCAACAAGACCGTGAACGTCACCAACGTGAATTATGTCAACCAGCGGGCGGTGACCGTGGTCAACCACGACGCGTTCGTGAACGCGCGGCCGGTGCACGGCGCCGCCCTGCCGCAGGCCCAGGCCGCCGCCTTCACCCATCCGATCGCGGCCACGGGCGCACCCGGTCGCCCCGGTGCGCCCGCCGCCGCCGCTCTGCCGGCGCCGACGGTGGCGAGCCGTGTCGGTGCCGAGGCTGCGGCCAATTCGGTGCAGGCGCCGCCGCAGGCCCGGCTGCAGATGCCGCAGACCCATGTGACGACGCAGGGCCGCGTCGTGCCCACGGCGGTGCCGGCCGCTCCCGCAGCGGCGGCCCGTCCTGGGCCGGCCGCTGCTGCGCCTCAGCCCAACCCCGCCCCTCAGCCGGGCGGCCAGGCGCCGTCCAATGCGGCGGGGCATCCGACGGCCGCGCCGCAACCGAACGCGGGCCCGCAACCCCACCCGCCGACCCAACCGGCGGCGGCAGTGCCCCATCCGAGCCCGCAGCCGAGCGCCGTGCCGCAGCCCCATGCGCCGAATCAGCCGGCAACGGCAGTGCCCCATCCGGGCCCGCAGCCCAGTGCCGTGCCGCAGCCCAATCCGCATCCGGTCGGGCAGCCGCAGGCCGCGCCGCATCCGCAGCCCCCGGCGCAGCCGCAGGCCGCGCCGCATCCGCAGCCGCAGGCACAACCACAGGCACAACCACAGGCGCCACATCCCCAGGCCCAACCACCGCACCCCGCGGCGCCCCAGGCGCCGCCGCCGGCCTCCCCGCAGGCGCAGCCGCGCCCGCAGCCACAGCCCCGCCCGCAGCCCCAGGCACAGCCGCAGCCTCGCCCGCAATCCCAGCCGCAACCGCACCCACAGCCCCAACCCCAGGCGCAGCCGCCGCATCCCCAACCTCAGCCTCAGCCCCAGGTGCAGCCGCCGCATCCCCAGCCGCAGCCGGCGCGACCGGCCCCGGCGCCGAAGCCTGAGGAAAAGAAGAAGGATGAACATCCGGCATCCTTCCATGCCCCCGGTGGCGACGCGCAGAAGGACCAGCGGGCTTAATCCGAAGGGCCGGCGGAGCGATCTCCGCCGGCCCTTTTACCACCGGCGGAGGAGACGGGGATGACGCCCGATGAGATCGAAGCCCTGACGTTCGACGTGTTCGGCACCGTCGTCGATTGGCGCGGCGGGATTCTGCGCGACGGCGCGGCGGTGAGCGCCAAACATGGGCTGAGCGTCGATTGGGGCCGGGTCGCCGATGCCTGGCGCGGGCGTTACCAGCCGCTGCTGTCGGACGTGCGCGAGGGCCGGCGGCCCTGGGTCGTCCTCGACCAGCTGCACCGGGAGGGGCTGGATCAGGTGCTGGCCCAGTTCGGCATAGCCGGACTGGACGCGGCGACACGCGAGGAATTCGTCCGGGTCTGGCACCGGCTCGACCCCTGGCCCGATGTGATCCCCGGCCTCGACCGGCTGCGGCGGCGCTATATTCTGGCGACGCTGTCGAACGGCGGCGTCCGGCTGACGGTCAATATGGCGAAGCGCGCCGGATTGCCTTGGGACGCGGTGCTCGGAGCCGAAGTGGCCCAGGCCTACAAGCCGTCGCCCGAGACCTCGGCCCGGCTGCTCGATCTGCCGCCGGCGCGCTGTCTGATGGTGGCCGCCCATTATTCCGATCTGGTCGCCGCCAGAGAACAGGGCTTTCGCACCTGCTACGTCTGGCGCCGCGAGGAATGGGGCACCGGCGAGAAGAACGACCTGCCGGCCGACCCTGGTCTCGATCTGGTGGTCGAGGATTTCGCCGAACTGGCCGACCGGCTCGGAGTCTAGCGCCGCGGGCGGTCGTAAGGCGAGGGCGCCGGCTTCGCCACCGGGGCCAGCTCGGCCTTCAGCTCGGCGATCTTAGCCTTGATCGCGTCTCTGGTCGCGTCCTGGGCGCGGGCCGGCAGCATCTCCAGCTGTTGCTGCAACTGGCGCAACTGCTTCTGCTTTTCCTCGGGCGTGCGGCGGATCGGGCGATTGCCGGTCAGCTGATTGTCGAAAGCCCGCATGGTTGTTTCCCCCTTAAGAAAGCGCGCGAGATTGCCCGCCGGCGCCGGGCGGTGCAACCATGTCGTGACGGGTCGGTGCAAAATTCGGAGTGACGACGATGGGTGGCTTGCTGGAGCCGAACGGGCCGGTCGAGATGGTGATCTTGGGCCGCGCCCGCGATCTGGGCGGGTTCGAAGTCAGGCGCGTGCTGCCGTTCGCGCAGCGACGCATGGTCGGGCCCTTCATTTTTCTCGACCAGATGGGGCCGGTCGATTTCGCCCCGCCGGCGGGCTTGGACGTGCGGGCGCACCCGCACATCGGGCTCTCGACCGTGACCTATCTGTTCGACGGTGCGCTGACGCATCGCGACTCGCTCGGGTCCGAACAGGTGATCCGCCCGGGCGACGTCAATTGGATGACGGCCGGCAGCGGCATCGCCCATTCCGAACGCACGCCCGGCGAGTTGCGCCCGGCCGGCGCGCGGCTCCATGGCATCCAGTCCTGGGTGGCACTGCCGGCGGCGGCCGAGGAACGGGCGCCGCGCTTCGCCCATCACGGCAAGCTCGACCTGCCGGTGGTCGAGGGCGAGGGCCTTCGCGTCCGGCTGATCGCCGGCGCGCTTTACGGGGCCCGCGCCCCGGTCGAAACGGCGTCCGACCTTTTTCATGCCGATGCGATGATGGAGCCGGGCGCCCGGCTGGAGATTCCGGCCGACTGGATCGAACGCGCGGCCTATCTGGTCTCGGGCGCGGTCACCATCGGCGAGCAGGCGTTCGAGGCCGGGCAGATGATGGTGCTGAAGCCGGATGCCCGGATCGTGCTGACCGCGACGGCGCCCAGCCGGCTGATGCTGCTGGGCGGCGAGCCGCTCGAGGGCCCGCGCTATATCTGGTGGAATTTCGTCTCGAGTTCGAAGGAGCGGCTGGAGATCGCGAAGGCCGACTGGCGTGCCGGCCGGTTCGGCGCGGTACCGGGCGAATCGGATCCGCTGCCGCTGCCGGAATCGTGAGGGAGCATATATCGATTGCGTGCAATCGATATATGCTCAGGCATTGTTGATCCGGCGCGATTTTCTTGTCGTCCCGATCGAGAGATTCGAACTGGAAAAGCGCGCTGGCCGACCCCTTGCTTACGGCTCGTAAACCGACCGCCGCTAGATTGGCCTGGTCGACACCGATCGGGTGACCCCGCCCGGCCCGGCGTCAGGAACGCGAAGCTCTTTCAGCCAGCACCTTCTCGCACCGCGAGCAGCACTTTCACAGCGCTGGAGCCTGATCCGATCAAGCCTGCTCGGCTTGATCGGTGAAGCAGTCTCTAAATATTTGATTTAGAGGGCGATTCAGATAGGAGGCCGAGCAGGCCTCATATCATCGCGCTCTAGTACATTTACTGCCAGCCTCTCTCGACGAGATCTCTGGTCTCGTCGACGGCGACCTTCCAGATCGCCAGCATTTCCTCGTCCGGGCGCCGGTACAGGCCGCCGAAATTGCCGTCTCCCAGATAGGCACGCGCGGCGTCGGGCGCCGTTAACCGCAATTTTTCCGGATCGATCATCGGCTTCGCTTCCTTGGGTGCCACGTCGCTCGAAAGCCGCGTCCAGGGAAAGTTTTCCATCCATGAGGCATGGGAGGCGACCGGATCGGTCTCCTGGACCTTGGCCCAGGTCCGGGGCGCGATCCACCAATTGTGAAATCGCACCTGAACCTTCGGGTGGACCACCATCCATTCGGGCAGGAATGTCTGGACCGGCGCGTTGCCGCCATGACCATTCACGATCAGGATGCGCTTGAAGCCCTGTTCCGCCATGCAATCGAGCACATCGGCAATCAGCCGCAGCAGCGTATCGATCTTCAGCGAGATCGTGCCGGGATAGGCCCGGAAGCTCGGCACGATGCCGTAGACCAGGCCTGGAAACACCGGCACGCCAGCGGGTCGGCCGCTTCCAGCGCCACGCGGGCGGCCAGGATGATGTCGGTCGCCAGGCTGAGGCCCGCGTGCTGTTCCGTGCTGCCGATCGGCAGGATGGCCCGGTCGTCGCGGCGCAGATAGCTTTCGACCTGGCGCCAATTCATGTCCGCGATGCGCATCGTGTCGATATGCCTTCCGTTAGGATAGAAGCGCGCGCGCGAGGAATGGCAGGCTCTCGTCCATGCGATAATCGATCGAGGAATGATTGTCGGGAAATTCTTCGTACCGGTGCGGGATATCGCGCCGCTGGAGCTTGCGATGCAATTGTCGCGCCCCGAACACCAGATTGTATTGATCGTCGGTGCCGCAGTCGATGTAGAGGCCCTTCAGGCCGCGCAGATTGTCGCCGAACTCATCGGCCAGATTGACCGGGTCCCAGGCCAGCCAATTGGCCCAGCGCGCCTCGATCCGCTCGCCGGTCTCCAGATCGACCGGCAGGCGGATGCCCAGAAACTGGCTCGGATCGGGATCATAGCTCGCCGCCATGGCCAGGATCATCAGCACATGGATATCGGCGTCGGCCTGCTTGGGCGCGGCCTCGAACTGGGTAATGAATTTCTCGATCGAGCGCTCGTGCCGACCCAGCTTGCGGATGGTCTCGAACAGATCGCCCAGATAGCAGAGCTCGAAGCCCATGTCGCCCGAATGGCACGCGGCGGCGGCCCAGGTATCGGCCCGGCGCAGCGCATGGACGATTGCGCCGTACCCGCCCGAGCTCTTGCCGAACAGGCCGCGTCGCCCGGTCCCACCGCAGCCGAAGCGGCCCTCGACCGCCGGCAGCATCTCGTCGATCAGGAAATCTTCCCAGCGGCCCACGGCGGCGCTGTTGATATATTGGTTGCCGCCCAGGCGGGTGAAGCAGTCCGGAAAGGCGACGGCGACGGGCGGCATTGCGCCTGTCCCGATCAGGCGATCGAGCCGTTCGGGCACGTTCTCGCCGAAATTCTTCCAATTGGTATGGGACGGTCCGCCGCCGGTGAATCCCACGATATCGACCAGCAACGGCAACCCGCTGCCGTCATGGCCGGCCGGGATATAGACCGGCACCGCGCGATCGGCCGGATCGCCCAGAAGATTGTCGGCCAGCACCTGGCTGGTGATCGTCAGGGAATGGATCGCGCCTTTGGCGACGGTCCGGTCTTTCTGCATGGAGCGGCTCCGGTAACAGCGGCGCGGGTGCGCACGCTATCCTGGGCCAGCTCAGGGGTCGATGTCGACCGTATCGGCTTTATCAGGCGAGAGGTCGCCGATCTGATCCAGGCGAGAGGTCGCCGATCTGATCAGGCGAGAGGTTGCCGATCTGCCTTAAGCGAGCTGGCTCTCGCGGACGACGCGTTCATGGCCGTCGAGCACGCACTTGATGCGATATTGATTGTCACGTCCGTCCGACGGCAGGCTGCGGACGACCATATAGGCGCCGCGCTTGGCAGCTCGGTCGAACAGGCTGGGCGTGTAATTCACGGCCTGGCCCGCATTGAAGCGATACTGCTGCATGATAGACTCGCTGGTGAGAGAAAAGCAGACGCTTTGGACATCGGCTCTCGGGACGGCGAGTAGGGGTCTTAAAATCGGAAACGGTGCCGTCGACGAATCGACGGCACCGCGAATCCTTTAAGGCTTATTCGGCGACGAGATTAACCGCCGACGTCTTGCCCTGCTGGCCACGCTCCAGCTCGTAGGTCAGCTTCTGACCTTCGTTGAGCGAACCGAGACCGGCGCGCTCGACTGCGGAGATGTGAACGAACACATCCGGCCCGCCGCCCGTCGGCTCGATGAAACCATAACCCTTGGTCGAATTGAACCACTTCACAGTGCCACTGGGCATGCTGCTCTCCACGTAAAATCGATAGAAGTTCAGCCCACGGAAATGCAGGCCGATTCGAGTTCAATCATGGAGAACCAAGTCTTACGCCCTGTAGAAGCGGTCGGATCGGGCTAACGCAGAAAAGAACCGAAGCCGCTCATATGGGGATGCCTGCAAAAATAGGCAAGAAGATTCGGTTTTTTGACGCAAATCAGCGTGATTTTTGCCCGATCGCCCGGGAAATCGCCTGGGAGCGGGGCGGAGGCATCGACCCATCGCGTGACGTCACCGGAGCATGATACGCTCAAACGAAGCACTTTTGTAAGGTAAAGCCGATGTGGGGCAGCCGACCGGTCAGCGCGATCGAAACCTACGAGATTCAGGCACTCCGGAATGGCTATTGGCAGATCGCCATGGCGATTGATGATGGACGCAACGGCATCGGTTCGCCGCTGACGTCCAATGCGCTGGAGCTGCTGGAGAAAAAGGTCCGCGCCGCCGCCGCCGCCCAACTGAGCGTGCCCGGAACCCAGGCGGTTCAGGTCCTGTGTGAAAAAACCCGCCCCGACGGGTCGGTCACCGTCCAGGAATTCCTCCGGATCGACAGCCAGGGCGTGCCTGCCCGGGTGCTCGGCCTCTCGCCGATCCGCGATGCCGGGCCCCGGTGCGAGACGCCGGGCGGCCTGCTGCAACGGCGCTCGTGCCATTTGATCGGCACCTTGCTCCGCGGCCTGCTGGACGAGCTGGCGGTGTCGCCGCTCGAGCTTCTGACCGACGAACGCTGGCAGCGGCGCCTGCAGCCGCACGCGACCCTGCTCGCTTCCGCCGTGCAGAAGGTCGCAGCACTCCAGGCCGGCGGTGACCCGCGCGCGCGGGCAGCGGCCCTCGATGCGCTGGTCGAGGGCGCGCAGAAGCGGGCTAGGGCGGCCGCGGCGATCGCCAAGCTGCCCGAGCTGAATGCGGACGGCGTCGACATGCTGCTGGTGCGGATCAAGGCGCTCGGCGTGATCGATGGCGAGTTCCTGTCCATGCGGGCCATGGCGCGGCATCTGCGGACCGCGGGCTCGCCGCTGTCGAAGATCGAGCGGCTGCTGGAACTGCTCATGCCCGGCCTGTCGGCCCAGGGTGTGGCGCTGATCGATCGCTTCCTGGCGGGTCTGGTCGAAGCGCCGTCGATGGTCAAGGATCTGCTCGGCCGGCAACCCAATCTGGGGACCGCGCTGATCGCGCTCGGCGAATTCGCCGAGGGCGAGGCGCCGGCCACCGGCAAGGGCGATCTGGCCGAACTGGCGCGCCGCCTGGCGCTGCCGCTGGCGGCGAAGCGGCTGCCCGATACGCGCGACGCGCTGTGGGACCGGGTGATCAGCGGCCTGCTGTCCAGCCGCTCGCTGGCCGAGAAGATCCGCGAGGAATGGCCGCTGCTGAAGGCGATCGAGAAGGATCTGCAGCCGCATGCGCCGGATAGCCGGCGCGAGGCGCTGGCCGCCGCGGTGGCGGAACGCAAGCTGGCGCTGCGCCGGGCAGCCGACCAGGCCTGAGCCCAGGGCGGGCCTTGCCGCCGGCGGTCCCGATTGAACCGATTGGCGGAAGCCCGGTATGGTAGCGGCCAAGAACGAGCATCGAACCCCACGGTGACAGCCATCATGCCCTCCGCGATCATCAACAGCCGCGACGTCGATTTCCTGCTGCATGAATGGCTGGGCGTCGAGGCGCTGTGCGCGCGCGACCGGTTTTCCGACCATAGCCGGGAGACGTTCGACGCTGTGATCGACCTGGCCCGGCGCCTGGCCGAAACGGAATTCCTGCCGCACTACAGGACCGCCGACCGGATCGAGCCTCGGCTGGACGACGATGGTGCCCATGTCCTGCCCGAGGTGGCCGAGGCGGTCAAAGCCTTCGCCCGGGCCGGGTTCATGGGGGCCGCCTTCCCGGCTGAGCTCGACGGGATGCAGCTGCCCCATGTCGTCTATACCGCCGCCATGGCGCATTTCATGGCGGCGAACGTGGCGACGGCGGCCTACCCGATGCTGACGACCGGCAATGCCGGCCTGCTGGCGGCCTTCGGCACTCCGGCCCAGATCGACGCCTTCGCCAAGCCCGAGATCGCCGGCCGGTATCTCGGCACCATGTGCCTGTCGGAACCCCAGGCCGGATCGTCGCTGTCGGACATCACGACCCGTGCGGTGCCGGACGGCGAGGATGTGCTGGGTCCCCGCTATCGTCTGTCCGGCAACAAGATGTGGATCTCCGGCGGCGACCAGGACATCTCGGAAAACATCGTTCATCTGGTGCTGGCCAAGGTCGAGGGGGCCGACGGCAAGCTCGTGCCCGGGACCAAGGGCGTGTCGCTGTTCATCGTGCCGAAATTCCTGCTCGATGCCGACGGCGGCCCGGCCGAGCGCAACGACGTCGTCGTTGCCGGCCTCAATCACAAGATGGGCTATCGCGGCACGACCAACTGCCTGCTGAACTTCGGCGAGGGCACCCGGCACCGACCGATGGGAAAGGCCGGCGCCGTGGGATATCTGGTCGGCTCGGTCGGCCAGGGCCTGCCGATCATGTTCCATATGATGAACGAGGCGCGCATCTCGGTCGGCCTGGGCGCCGCCATGCTGGGCTATCGCGGCTATCTCCTGTCGTTGGCATATGCCCGCGAGCGGCTGCAGGGTCGGCATGCGGCCGCTCGTGGGACGGGGCCCATGGTGCCGATCATCGAGCATGCCGACGTGAAGCGCATGCTGCTTGCCCAGAAATCCTATGTCGAAGGCGCGCTGGCGCTGATCCTCTATGCCGCCCGGCTGGTCGACGAGCAGCACACGGGCGAGAGCGAGGCCCAGCGCCGTGCCGCGGCCGAGCTGCTGGGCCTGCTGACGCCGATCGCCAAATCCTGGCCGTCGGAATGGGGCCTGGCGGCGAACGATATCGCGATCCAGATCCATGGCGGCTACGGCTACACGCGCGATTTCGACGTGGAACAGCTCTATCGCGACAATCGCCTGAACCCGATCCACGAGGGCACGACCGGGGTGCAGGCGATGGATCTGCTCGGCCGCAAGATCCTGAAGGACCGCGGCGTCGCCCTGGGCCAGCTGGCCGCGCGCATCGCCAAGACGGTCGGCCGCGCGCAATGCCACCCGGAACTCGCCGTGGAGGCAAAGGCGCTCGCCGCCGCCTGGACCGAGATCGGTGCCGTCGCCGGGCGCCTGGGCACGATGGGCGACGACCCGCATCTGCTCGACAATGCCACGCCGTTCCTCTCGGCCTTCGGCCATGGCGTGCTGGCTTGGCTCTGGCTCGAACAGGCCCTGGTCGCGCAGACCGCGACGGCCGCGGATGCCGACGCGGCGGCATTCTATCAGGGCAAGATCGCCGCCTGCCGGTTCTTCTTCGCGTTCGAGCTGCCGAAGACCGGCCCCTGGCTGCGCATCGTCGATTCGCGGACCGATATCGCCGCCAGCTTGCCGGCCGCCGCGTTCTGACGGCCCGCTGCCGAAGCGGCAACAGCCGAAGTTTCGGCGTTTGGCGAGGCAGGCTGACCGGCTTTGAGGCAGTGCCGCCCGCTTTCCGGCGGTTTGGCGGCGGCACGGATGTTGCTGATCCCGATCGACTATTCAGAACAAGAGGGGATCGGCGCATGCGTTGGGGACTGGGCGGTCTGGCGGCCGTCGCGGGCTTGATGCTGCTGGGGCTGCCGTTGGCGGCCCGCGCCGCGGCACCGCTGCAGATCCGCGTCGTCGTCGTCACCACCTTCGAGGTCGGCAATGACACCGGCGACGTGCCGGGCGAGTTCCAGAATTGGGTCGACCACTATCCGCTGCCCGACACGCTGCCGTTCCCGCAAGGCTTCCGCCATCTCCGCTACAACGCCAAGGACCATGTCCTGGGCATCGTGACGGGGGTCGGCAAGGCCCATGCCGCCGCCTCGATCATGGCGCTCGGGCTCGACCCGCGCTTTGATCTGACCCATGCCTACTGGGTTCTGGCCGGCATTGCGGGGATCGATCCGAACCAGGCCTCGGTCAGCTCGGCCGCCTGGGCCAATCATATCGTCGACGGCGATCTGGCCTATGAGCTCGACGCCCGCGAGGTCCCGGCGGAATGGTCGACCGGCATCATCCCCTACGACCGCGCCACGCCGTTCGAGATGCCAGCGCCGGCGGCCGTCTCCGAAAACGGCGTTCAGGAATATCACCTGAACGACGGGCTGGTGACCTGGGCCTATGGCCTGACCCGCGATCTGGTCCTGCCCGACGACGCCAAGCTGCAGGCGGCGCGTGCCGGCTATCCGAACTTTCCCAATGCGCAGAAGCCGCCCTTCGTGCTGAAGGGCGATACGCTGACGGCCGATCGGTTCTGGATCGGGGCCAAACTGACCGACTGGGCCGAAAAATGGGTCCCCTATTGGACGGTGGGCCAGGGGCGCTTCGTGACCTCGGCCGAGGAAGATACCGGCTATATGCAGGCGCTCACGTTCCTGGCGCAGATCCACAAGGTCGATCTCGCCCGCGCGCTGGACCTGCGCACCGGCAGCGATTTCTCGATGCCGCCCCCGGGCACGGCCGCCGCGGATTTCCTGAAAAGCGAAGCCAAGGGCGACTATGCCGCCTATGCCGAGGCGATCGCGTCGGCCTATCAGGTCGGCAGTCCGGTGGTGCGCGAGCTGGCGCAGCATTGGCCGCTCTATCGCCGGAAGATCCCGGCGGCGAGACCGTAGCGAGGCGGCGCAGCCCCCGCGCGGCAACCGATCGGCGGGTCGCCTGTTGGAAAGGATCGGATCCCCAACAGCGAGGACTTCGCGATGAAAACGACGATCACGCTCGCCGCCGGCATGGCTCTGCTGCTGTCGACGGCATCGGTCTGGGCGCAGAATGCCGGGAGCGGCGCGGTCCAGCCGAGCGCTCCGCCCGCCCCGCAGCAGGGCGTCGCCACCGGGGCGGTATCGCCGCCGACCGCCAGCGCCCGTAGTCCCGAGGCGACGAGGCCGGTCGGCACGCGCGCGTCGTCGGCCAGTCTCAACGCGACCGACAAGCTATTCGTCAAGCAGGCGACGGCGGGCGGCCTGGCCGAGGTCCAGGAAGGCCAGCTCGCGCAGAACCAGGCGCAGTCGCCGGACGTGAAGGCGTTCGGCCAGCATATGGTGTCCGACCATACGGCGGCGGCACAGAAGCTCAAAGCCATCGTCGATGCCGAGGGGCTGGCGGCGCCGACCGATGTCGACAAGGCCGATCAGAAGCAGATCGATGCGCTGCAAAAGCAGAGCGGCGCGCGATTCGACAAGCAGTATGTGAAGGACCAGGTCGCCGCGCATAAGAAGACCGTCGCCCTGTTCCAGAAGGAAGCGAAGTCCGGCAGCGATCCGCAATTGAAGCAGTTCGCCAGCGATACGCTGCCGACGCTGCAGCAGCACCTGAGCGCCGTCGAAGCCCTGCCGCAAAAATAGCCGGCGCGCGAAACGCGCTCCGGGGGTTTCGAACCTGGGGCGCGATAGGCTAGGCTCCCCGTCGACGACGAACGATCGCGGATCGACGGGGAGGCCTCAAGCCATGGCGAAGCGGAAAGTCATCATCACCTGTGCCGTGACCGGCGCCATCCATACGCCGTCCATGTCGCCCTATTTGCCGATCACGCCGCAGGAAATCGCCGATGCCGCGATCGGTGCGGCCGAGGCCGGCGCCGCGATCCTGCACCTGCATGCGCGCGACCCGCAGAACGGCAAGCCGGACCAGTCGGTCGCGGCCTTCGCGCCGATTCTCCAGGTGGTGAAGCAGGGCACCGCCGCAGTCATCAACATCACGACCGGAGGGGCGCCGACCATGCTGGTCGACGAGCGGGTCCTCCCCGCCGCCCACTACGCGCCCGAGGTCGCCTCGCTCAACATGGGCTCGATGAACTTCGGCCTCTATCCGATGCTGAACCGGTTCAAGAGCTTCAAGTACGATTGGGAAAAGCCGTATCTCGAAGGCTCGAGCGAGCAGATCTTCAAGAACACCTTCGCCGATATCGAATTCATCCTGCAGACCTGCGCCGAGAACGGCACGCGGTTCGAGATCGAATGCTACGACATCGGCCATCTCTACACGCTGTCGCATTTCGCCGAGCGCGGCCTGATCAAGCCGCCGTTCTTCGTGCAGAGCGTGTTCGGGCTGCTGGGCGGCATCGGCGCCCATCCGGAAGATGTGCTGCATATGCGGCGCACGGCGGACCGGCTGTTCGGCGACCAATATCACTGGTCGGTGCTGGGGGCCGGCAAGAACCAGCTGCCGATCGCGGCCATGGCCGCCGCCATGGGCGGCAACGTCCGTGTCGGCCTGGAGGATTCGCTCTGGATCGCGCCGGGCAAACTCGCCGAATCCAACGCGCAGCAGGTCCGGGCCGCCCGCCAGATCATCGAGGGCCTGGGCCTGGAGATCGCGACGCCGGACGAGGCGCGGGAGATTCTGGATCTCAAGGGAGGCGATCGGGTGAATTTCTAGGAGCATGGGTGCCGCGCCCCCACGCGAGCTGCTGCTGAAGCTCTCCAACGGCAGCTCGATGTTGGTTCCGGCCAGCCTTGGCTCGATCACGACCTATGTGCTGATCGAACAGGAGGCCTGGTTCGAGAAGGAACTCGATTTTCTCTATCGCTGGGTTCGCCCGGGCATGATCGTGATCGATATCGGCGCCAATCTCGGCGTTTATAGCCTGCCGCTGACGCGGTTGGTCGGACCGGCCGGCCGGGTCTTCGCCTATGAACCGGGCAGCCAACCGCGCGGCCTGCTCCACAAGAGCGCCGCGCTCGATCCGGAGGGAAATCTCGAGGTGATCGCCCTCGCCCTGTCGGATGGCGAGCGCGAAGGCCGGCTTTCGATCGGTCGCTCGAGCGAACTGGGCAGCCTCGGCGGCACCGGCGACGGCGAGGCGGTGCGGATCACCTCGCTCGACCTCGAAGACGCGCGGCGCGGTTGGGCCGCGCCGGATTTCGTGAAGATCGACGCGGAAGGAGAGGAAGGACGCATCCTGCGCGGCGGCCAGGGCTTTTTCGCTCGCCATTCGCCTCTGGTGATGTTCGAGATCAAGGCGGGCTTGACGGTGAACGAGGAGCTTCGCGCCGACCTGTCCGCCATGGGATATGGCATCTACCGGCTTCTGGCCGGCGCACCGATCCTCGTGCCCGATCGGCCGGGCACACCGCTCGACGCGTTCGAGCTCAACCTCTTCGCCGCCAAGCCCGATCGGGCCCGGGCACTGGCGCTGGAAGGGCTTCTGGTCGATCAGGCGACGACCTGGGCGCCGGACGAAGCGGCGCGCGAGCGGGCGCTGTCCTTCCTCCAAGCGCAGTCGTTCGGCAACGATCTGGCGTCAAGGATTCAGGGGCCGCCGGCGCTCGATCCGGACTATCGCGATGCGCTCGCGGCCTATGCCCATTGGCGCCAGCCCGCCGTCCCGATCGCCGAGCGTTACGCGGCCCTCATGCTCGCCTGTCGGCTGCTCGAGGCCCTCTGCACCCGGGCACCGAGCTTCGCCCGGTTGTCGACCTTTGCCCGCGCAGCCTGGGACGCGGGGTTGCGGGGGCAATCCGTTGGCATTCTGCAGCAGCTGATCGGCAGGGCGAATCGCGCGACGATAGCGATCACCGAGCCGCTGTGGCCCGCCTGCCCGCGCTATGAGGCGGTCGTTCCCGGCGCCGAGACCGGAGCCTGGCTCGTCGCGGCCGCCATCGAACAGTTCGAGCGCACGTCGACCCATTCTTCGCAATTCGGGCCGGCCAGCCCCTATCTATCGTGGCTCTGCTCGACGCCGTTCGCCTCGGCGGAGATGGAGCGGCGCCGGGTTCTTACCGCGCTGAGAGACGGCCAGCGGCCGGTCATCCCGCAGCGCCTTCGCGCCGCGGCCGCCGACAATCTCAATCCCGATATCTGGCAAGCCCGATTTCTGGGCGGCGAGGCGGCAAAGCGATCCCGCCGGCGCACGCGATAGCGCCGACTGGAAAGATCACCCCTAGATCAACTCCGCCAGACGCGGCTTGACCGCCCAGGTCTCGACCAGTTCGGCATATTGCGCGGTGACGGCCGCGTCCGGCGGCGATCCGGTGCGGATCGCGCGCAGCATCGTGTTGCGCGGCGTGTGCTCGCTCGGCACGAATTCGACCACCTCGACCCGATATCCGGCCATGCGCATCAGGGCGGCCCGAAACGCGTCGGTCAGGATATCGGCGAGCCGTTCGCGCAGGATGCCATGACGGGTCACCATGCCATACGCGCCCGGGGCGGGGTGGGACCGAAGCTGCGTCTGGATGTCGTGATGACAGCAGGGAGCCGCCAGCACGATAGGCGCTTGCCACCGGACGGCACGCGCGAGCGCGTCGTCCGTGGCGGTGTCGCAGGCATGGAGCGCCAGAACGACATCGGCGCCATCCACCGGGGCGTCCGCGATCGTGCCCTCGACGAAGCGGATGCCGTCCCAGCCGAGCTCAGCCGCCAGCGCATTGTTGCGTTCCCGCGCCTGCCGCTTCACGTCGACCCCGACCAGCGTCACGTCCAGCCCCCGCGTCCTGGTCAGATAGCGGTAGGCCGCGAAACTGAGATGGGCATTGCCGCAGCCCAGATCGACCACGCGCAGCGCTCGGCCGACCGGCAGCAGCTCGGGCTTCAATACCGTGTCGAGCTCGCGGATGAATTCCTCGACCTGGCGGTATTTGTCCTGGCGCGACGGCTTCACCTTGCCGTCCGCGCCGGAAATGCCGACCGCCTGCCAGAACGGATCGTCGGCGTCGAGCAGACGGGGCTTGCTTCTGTTGTGGCTCAGGCTTTGATCGGCTTGGCGTTCCGCCACGCGATGGACCTGCGCCTCGCCCTTGCGCGTGATCCGGACCTGGATCTCGCCGCCGACGCTCTTCACGTGCCAATTGCCGAAGCCCATCGCCAGCAGATCATCGACGGCCGGGCCCGCATGCTGCTCGTAACCGGCGTTCCGCGTGTGGGCCTGCCGCTCGTCATACTCGACGATCTGCAGGCGGAGGCCGGCCTTGAGCTGAACCGGGCGGAGCTCGACGCGGCGCCATTTGACCTCGGCATTATGGCGCCGCCCCGAGGCGATGGCGCGGACCAGGCCGCGCGGATCGCTGAGCAGCGCGCGCAGTTCGGCGAGGACGGGTTCCAACGGTTCGGGCATAGAATCTGGGTCCTTCCTGGGGCCCAGTGTCGATCCGCGACAGGCGTGTGATCAAACGATCGCGTTCGATGAACAGGATCTTCTCCGGGCTGCTCCCTTACCTAATCTCCCGGACACTTGAAGAGAAGACTTGTCGTAGCAATGGCATGCAAACCGTCGCCAGCGGTACGATCGGTTGAACCATCGGTCGCGGTTGCGATGCGGTTGCCGACCTGACCGAGATGGGCACCTCGCCCTGTCGGTCCAGGACACCGGCATCGGCATCGCGTCAGAGGCCTTGCCCAACGTCGGCCGTCCGTTCTGGCAGGCCGACGGCGCGCTCAGCCGCAGGCACGAGGGCGTCGGATTGGGCCTGGCCTTGACGAAGCGCCTGCTCCAGCTTCATGACGGTGCCTTGAACGTCCAGAGCAAGCTCGGCGTCGGCACCATCGTCACGCTGCTGCTTCCGCGCCACCGCGTCGTGATGGCGGGCGTGATCGGCGGCCCACTATCGGGGCCTGATCAAAATGATTGACCCGACCGAACTTCGCGATCCTCCTAGGCTGACAGCTCCAATCGGGCCCTGTCGACAGCCCGGGGTCGTCGCAGGCCGGCTGCCAGGCGCCGAGACGTCGTTTTACACCGGCCTCTAAGGTGAACTTCTTCACAAGGCCGTCGGCAAAACTAAGAGAAAATGCGTCGTCAGGTGTCCGAGAAACAATCGGGACCGTGATCGATTTTTCAAGGAGGTTTAGATGGCGTCGAATACCAATAGCGCGAACCCACGCTCCAGCACTGGTCCCAACCTCGCCGCGAACGCGGTCGCGCAGTCGGACGGCCTTGCTCCGAACGCGGTCGCGCAGTCGGACGGCCTGACCCCGAACGCCGTTGCGCAGTCGGACGGCCTCGCCCCGAACGCGGTCGCGCAGTCGGACGGCCTGACCCCGAACGCCGTTGCGCAGTCGGACGGCCTTACTCCGAACGCCGTCGCGCAGTCGGACGGTGGCGTGGCACGGTAAGGGGTCGCTCGAATCTTTGACATATCCGCTCGTTGGCTGGAAATGATGTTCCGGCCGTCCCGCCAATGAGCGGATACCCTCGCTGCTGAAATGATGCAGGGATCTCGCCGGATTTGAATCTGTCCGGCCAACGGCTGTTCGTCTATGCTCCCGGGGCGTTCCACAGCACTGTGGCACGTCTGTAGGTTTGGTCCTGCCCGAGATGAGCATGCCGGTTCCCACCGCATCACGAACGGCCGACGGCGCCCATGCCTCCCTCGCGGATGGCGGTGCCCCCGCCTTTCTTTTCACCGATATAGAAGGAAGCACGCGGCGCTGGGAGACGATGCCGGACCAGATGGCGGCCGCATTGCGCAAGCATGATGAGATCCTGCGCCACGAATTCGGACGGCACGGCGGTCGGGTTTTCAAGCTGCGGGGCGACGGCTTGGGGGTCGTCTTCCCGGCGATGCGGGAAAGCGTAAGCGCTGCCATAGACGCACAGCGCGCGCTGATCGCCCAGGATTGGTCGGCGGTGGGCGGCATCAAGGTCCGGATCGCCATGCACACCGGCCCCGTCGAGCCGCGCGACGGGGACTTCTTCGGACCGACGCTGAATCACCTGGCTCGACTTTTGGATGTGGGGCACGGCGGGCAGATCCTGATCTCCGCCGAAGGACTCAAGGCTCTTGCGGGGCAGATCCAGCCGGAGCTGGATATACTGGACCTCGGCCGCCACCAGTTGCGCGATCTGATCGAACCTTCGCGCATCTATCAGATCTCGACATCCGATCTGCCCAAGGAGTTCGCACCGCTGCGATCCTTGAATCCCGCACGCCACAATCTTCCTTCCCAGGTGACCCCGCTCGTCGGCCGCGAAGGGGAACTGGAGGAGATAAGGCCGCTGCTGGAGCGTGACCGGCTGATCACGCTGATCGGCCCGGGCGGGATCGGCAAGACTCGTCTCGCGGTTCAGCTCGGCGCCGAGTTGCTCGATCGCTTCGCCGATGGGGTCTGGCTCGTCGAATTCGCCGCCATCAGCGATCCGGCGCTTCTGCCGAACGTGCTGGCGAAGACATTCGGCATCCAGGTCGAAGGAAATTCGCCCGCCCTTCAGGCAGTCATCCTGGCGTTGCAACGGCGAAAGCTGCTCCTGATCCTGGACAATTGCGAGCATCTCACGGAAGCGGTCGCCGAGCTGGGCGAAACCCTGCTGCTGCGCTGTTCCGACATTAGAATTCTCGCGACAAGCCGTGAAAAGCTGGGTTTGATCGGCGAAAGCCTCTTCCGGGTCGGCGGTCTGCTCGTCCCTCCGGTCGGGGAGGAAACAGCCGACGACATTGCGGACCGCTGGCCCGCTATGCGGCTTTTCTCCGACCGGGCCTTGGCCGCGGACAAGGATTTCGTCCTGGATCCGGAGGCATCCGAACGCGTCGCCGAAATCTGCCGTCGCCTGGACGGGATCCCTCTCGCCCTTGAGCTGGCCGCCGCGCGGCTTTCGGCGCTGAGCGTGTCGGACCTTGCCGAGAGCCTGTCCGATTGGTTCAAGAGTTCGGCGCGAGAAAAGCGAGGTGTCGCATCGCGTCACAAGACGCTCCATGCGACCATGGACTGGAGCTACAATCTGTTGTCCCTGCCGGAGCAGGCCGCTTTCCGACAAGCGAGCGTCTTCGCGGGATCGTGGACGCTCAACGCGGCCGCCGAGGTGCTTGCCGAGCCGGACCAGACGTCGTGGGACATCCGGGAACTGCTGGGGCAACTGGTCGATAAATCCCTCATGCTCTCGGAGCGTAGCGGCAAGACGCGGCGCTTTCGCCTGCTGGAAACGGCTCGGGCGTACGGTTTGGCTCAGCTGAAGCAGACCGGAGAGCTCGATCTGTTGCGGTCCCGCCACGCGGCCTATTATCAGCGGCAGATGGAGAGCGCGGAGACCACATGGGGCAACATGCCGACGGCGCCCTGGCTTGCGACGATCGAGCCTGAGATCGAGAATATCCGGGCGGCGCTGGAAGTTTCCTTGAACGGCGGCGCGCCGGTCGAAATCGGACAGCAGCTCGCCGCGGCGTCTCCGTTGCTCTGGACGGAGGCCTCCCTTCAACCGGAAGGGCGCAAATGGCTGGCACTCGCGGGGGAGTCCGGCGCCGCACCATCGACCAACCATATTTCCGCGCGCCTGCTGCTCGGTCGGGCGCGCCTTGCGCCTTACCGGGACGATGGAATCAAGCTTGCTCTCGCTCAGGAGGCGGTCGCCCTGTTCCGGACGACCGATGATCGGGTCGGTTTGGGGGATTCTCTATCGCTGGTCGGCGCCGTGCTTGTTTCCCAGGAACGCTTCGACGAAGCGGAGCAATGCCATCGAGAGGCCTATGCGCTGCTGTCGGAAGCGCGGGCCGAGAAGCTGTTGGGTCGCTGTGCGAATTCGCTGGGACACCTCAAACTTTTCATGGGGAATATCGCAGAGGCCAAGTCGCTTTACGAGGAGGCGCGGGCGCGGGCGGATCGCTTCGGCGATGCCGTCGGACGAATGGTGGCACTCTGCAATCTGGCAGAGGCGGATTTCGCCCTTGGGAACTACGCCGAGGCGCTGACCCAGTGCCGATCCTATATCGAGATCTGCAGAGCCGAGCGGCGGGTCCATCGGTTGGCGAACGGGCTTGCAAACCTCGCGGCCTACCTCTTGGCGATGGACGATCCGATCGAGGCCCGGGCGGCGGCACGCGAAGCCCTCATACGAGCCCAGGAGACCCAGTCCCGCTTTCTCGTCGTGATCAGCATCGAACATCTCGCGGTCGCCGGCGCCATCCTCGGCGAGGGGGAAACCGCGGCACGGCTCCTCGGGTTTGGCGATGCGCATTACGAAAGGGAAGGCATCGCTCGTGAGCCGACCGAACGCATCGGATATGAAAAAGCCAGAGGGCTTCTGCTGGATCGCCTTGGCGCCAATAGAATTCAGGGGGCTTTTGCCCAGGGAAAGAGCCTGACCGAAGAAAATGCGATCGAGGAAGCGTTCAAGGTCTAATTCATCGAAATCGGCGGATGAATTTCCTTGTTCCATTTGTCGTCGGCCAAGATATGACGCCCAGGAAATGGACTTGAAGGCTCTGCCCTGAAACGATAGAGCGCGATGATATGAGGCCTGCTCGGCCTCATATCTGAATCGCCCTCTAAACCAAATATTTAGAGACTGATTCACCGATCAAACCGAGCCGGTTTGATCGGATCAGGCTCTAGAGCCCTGGTTCGGCCGAACCAGGGCTCTATGACTTCGATACCCGATGGCTCAGAAGTCGAAGCGCAGGCCCGTCTGGAAGGTCTGGCCGTAGAATTCGCGCTGGATCGGCCGGTTCGGCGAGCCCAGATAGAACGTATGCGGCGTGTCCAGCAGGTTTTTCGCGTTGAAGTAGGCGACCAGTTCGTCGGTCACAGCATAGCTGGCGCCAAGGTCCATGGATGTGCGCGTGGCATTGAAGGTGTCGTTGCCCCGGCTCGGACCGATCGCGAACAGGTCGGCGGAAGCGGAATAAGCGGCCAGTTTGATCGTCACCGGATACAGGTCGTAGAAGATGCTGGCATTCCACGTGTGCTCTGACGTCGAGGGCAACGGGGAACTCTCGCCCGGACGAATTTGGTAGCTCGAATCCACGAACGTGTAGTTGAGGCCGGCTCCCAGACCGCTCCACAGACCGGGCAAATCCCTGAAGTGCTGCTCCCAGTTGAACTCGATACCGCGCGCATAGGACGAGCCCGCGTTGTTGAAGGTAAATACGCGGAGCGGCAACGTGTTTCCCGGAAACAGATTGGCGTTCGCCAGAACCTGGTTGGACACGACCGGCACGATATAGTTCGAAATGTCCTTATAGAATGCGCCGACGGAAATGATGCCGGCGCCGCTCAGATATTTCTCGATCGTGATATCGAAGTTGTTCGCGGTCGCCGGCTTCAGGTTCGGGTTTCCGCGCGTCACGATGCCCGCACCGAGATCGATGCTGAGCGACGCGGTGGATTGATTGAACCCCGGCCGGGCGATCGTGGACGCGTAGGTCGCGCGCATGATCAGGTCGGGCTGGAGCTCGTAGCGCGCTTGCAGGCTGGGAAAGAAATTGACGTAGCTGTTCGAAGCGGTGACCGGAGTTTCGAACGCTGCGCCGTTCGCATCGACGCCGGCGGAGAACGCCTTGTCCAGATCCCGCGTGC
This sequence comes from Rhodospirillales bacterium, assembly GCA_028288725.1. Lineage (GTDB taxonomy): Bacteria > Pseudomonadota > Alphaproteobacteria > ATCC43930 > CGMCC-115725 > Aliidongia. Next base: position 12,917 of record JAQGIC010000112.1, on the reverse strand, counting down.
CTTCGATGCGCAAGCCGCCGATAAGGCCGAGAGCGCCGAACCGCACCTCATATTGGCCATAGCCGGCGTACACGTCTTCGTGCACGTCGAGATATTGCTGCAACGCGCTGGTCACGTCGGCGGCTTGGATGACGCCAGGGCCGAACACCGACTGCAGGCGGCCGGGCACGATATCGACGCCGTTCTGATAGAGGCCGTTGTAATAGGTCTCATTGCTGCCGCTGGAAAAGCTGGTCAGCGGGGCGTTGGGCAGGTTGGGGTATGAATACGGTTGCGCCGTGGTGCGCTTGTGGCGCAGACGCGCGCTCAAGCCGAACTTGAGATCCTCGCTGTCCGCGCCGATCAGGGCTACAGGGTGCTCGATATTGCCGGCAAAGGACATTTCCTCGTCGACATTGTGGGCCGTACTGTTGCCGAAGTTGACGAGCTGATAGTTCGCCGGATTCTGGTAATCGGCGCCCGTGATCGTGTAGCGCGGTAGCCCGCCGGGCCCGACCGGCGCATAGCTGATGACGCCGTTTGTCGGCGTCGGCTGGAAATTGAAGAAGGAATTATAGTCGTAGGGCTTGTCGTAAGTGCCTTGGGTGAAGCCCGCCCGATAGTCGAGCGTGAAACCGCTGAAGACGTTCTTGCCGCCGAGCACGACAACCCGATCCGTCGAGGTTTCCTTTTCGTCGCGCAAGGCGCGCTGGATCGCGGTGGCGCCGTTCGGCAGGGTACCGTTCAGGGTATCGGTCAGCGTGCCGTTCGGACCCGCGACCGTGTTGCCGTCCGGACTGAGGTTCAGGAACTGCCGCTCGTATTTCTCGGTGTAGCCGGCTTCGAACGCGCGGAGATAGTAGCTGTTGTTCACATCGGGCTGATAACCGAGGTCGACGCCGACGCCATGCCGCTGGCGGTGCAGTTCGTAATCGCGCTGCTGAAGGTTGTTGATCGCGGAATAGGGATGTGCCGAATCGGCGAAGTAGGCGGGCTCGGCATCGTTGATGCTGCGGAAGTCCTCGTAGTAGGTGCCGGTCAGGACGACTGAGAACGGGCCGTTCTTGTCCAGGCCGGAACCGCTGAAACGGCCGCCGGTGGTGATCGCCATATCCGCAATCGGGGTGCGGCCCAAGGTCTCGTAACCGGAACCGATGTTGCCCTGCACGAAGAAATCGCCGCCGGGCGGCGCGGTCTTCGGCGTGATCTCGATCGTTCCGCCGAGCGCTTCGGCGTCCTGGCTCGGCAGGTTCGATTTGGTGACGGTGATGGCGCCGACCAGGCCGATTGGGATGGAGTCCAGCGTCACTGCTCGATAGCCGCCGAAGGGCGAGGCGTTGTTGGTCGGCGGCAGGCGCAAGCCGCCGAAGGTCGTGCTGTTCAGGTCGGCGTCCAGGCCTCGGATATTGACGTAGCGCCCTTCGCCTTCGTCGGTCTCCAGCGAAATGCCGGGAACGCGGCGGACGGCTTCGGCCGTTGAGATATCCGGCAGTTTCCGGATTTCCTCATAGGTCTGCACATTGATGAGGTTGGGCGCTTCCTCCTGCGCCTTGCGCGCGACACCGGCCGGCGTACGCTGTCCGAGCACGGTGATGCTCTCCGCCGCGCTTTCCGCCGGTCGGGTCATAATATCGCTCTGGGTCGTCTTACCGGCTTCGACCACGAGCCGGTTTTGAGTCGGCAGGCCTGAAGGAGGCGTCGCCACGAGCGTGTAGGTTCCCGGCGTCACGTCCTTGAACGAGTAAGTGCCGTCCGCCCCCGTCGTCGCCTTGAGTCCCGCTTCGCGAATTTCGACAACCGCGCCAGCGAGGGGCTGCTTGGACAGCGCCCCCAGAACATGGCCCGTGATGGCGCCGCTGTCCGCCGCTTGCGCAGTGTCGGGCAGCGCCATCAGGAGCATCAGCGCAGGAGCGAGCGCAAAATAGGTTGTGCGGTGCATCAGACTCTCCGGAGAGCTTTAAGTTCGATTTGTTACAATGACTTAGCGCCACTTGTCGGGCAGCCCTGTCCGGAAGCTAGAGGCCGACCATTACTGTTTTTTGATTGGAATATTTCGCTTTTGAGCGGTAGCGCAGCGGCGCACGTCAGAAAGCGGGCGCGGCGGCCAGCGCTTTTGGGGCGAAAACCATTGCAGTGCCTGATAATTTGAAGCCGAAGGGATCCGGCTGGGCGACCGCTTCGGACGCCGATCGGCCAATCAATAATTACCAATAATCAATGGCTGAGTAATGATTTCGCTAGATTAGGTTCAGAACTCATCGATTGAGATAGGGACGACGGCTGCGGCGCTTGCGGCTTTATCAGCCGCAGCGCGGCTGATATGCGCGCAGACAGAAAAAAGGTTTGGCAGAACCGCTAACCCATTGCTTTCTGTACAAGACAATGGCCGAGCCATGCGGGATCGAACCGCAGTCCTCGACAACGCCGTTTTTCGATCCGGCTACCAATGGATCACCATTTCGATATTTCTCGAACTGACATTGACTCCTGGCGTCGAAATCGATAATTTCGACCTTACTCGAAAGGTCGGATGGACGTCATGGATACGAAGCAGGCGATCGGCGCCCTCGGGGCGCTGGCTAACGAACACCGCTTGGCGGTCTACCGGATGCTCGTCGAATGCGGTCCGGACGGTTTGCCCGCCGGGGCTATAGCCGAGCGGCTTGGGATGCCGCCGTCCTCTCTGACCTTTCATGTGCAGCATCTGACCAGAGCTGGGCTGATCAACCAGCGCCGCGTCGGCCGTCAGCTCATCTACTCGGCCGACTTCGCACAGATGAACGGCCTGGTCGGCTTCCTCACCGAGAACTGCTGCGGTCGCGGCGAAGGCTATGGCGCCTGCCTGCCCGACGCCCCCTCGGGCGGATGCCATCCTTCGAACAGAAAGGCTGTGTCATGACCATCGCGAAGCTTTCCGTCGTCATCATCGGCGCAGGCCCGGTTGGCCTGGCCGCCGCGGCGCAGCTCGTCGCCCGTGGCGAGACGCCCATCGTCTTCGAGACGCCCATCGTCTTCGAGGCGGGTGACGGCGTCGGCCACAGCATCCGCGAATGCCGCGCCTGATCCGGAGACCATGATGTCCAAACCCTACAACGTCCTGTTCCTCTGCACGGGCAATTCGGCCCGGAGCATCCTGGCCGAGGCGCTGGTGACCTCCACCGGCGACGGCCGGTTCCAGGGCTACAGCGCGGGCTCGTTTCCCAAGGGGCAGATCCATCCGCTCGCCCTGGCGCTCCTGAAGGAAGAGGACTTCGACACGAGCGGCATGCGCTCGAAGCCGTGGGACGAGTTTGCCAAGCCCGGCGCGCCCAAGATGGATTTCGTGTTCACGGTCTGCGACCAGGCCGCGGGGGAAGTCTGCCCGGTCTGGCCCGGCCAACCCGTGACCGCCCATTGGGGCATTCCCGATCCCGCCGCCGTCGAAGGCAGCGAAATCGAGAAGATCAAGGCGTTCCGCGACGCGTTCCGGATGCTGTCCACGCGCATCAGGCTGTTCGCGGCCCTGCCGCTGGCTTCGCTCGATCGCATGGCCCTGACCAGGCGGGCCGAGGAGATCGGCCGCGTGAACGACGATGCCCAATAGTGGATCGGCCTATGACCGTGACGATCTACCACAACCCGAATTGCGGCACCTCGCGCAACACGCTCGGGAGCGCCGCGCCATGAGCGATCTCGCTGTCGGAACATCGTCGGCGAAGACGCCCTCGATGGGCACCTTCGAGCGCTACCTGACGGTTTGGGTCGCGCTCTCTATCGTCGTCGGCATCGTCTTGGGCCAACTCGTGCCGGGCATCTTCCATGCGATCGGTTCCGCAACCGCGGCCGAGGTCAACCTGCCGATCGCCGGGCTGGTGTGGCTGATGATCGTCCCCATGCTGCTGAAGATCGATCTCGGCGCGCTGGGACAGGTCGGCGGCCACTGGCGGGGGATCATGGCGACGGTCGGCATCAACTGGCTGGTCAAACCGTTCTCGATGGCGCTGCTCGGCTGGCTGTTCATCGGCCACGTGTTCCGTGCCTTCCTGCCTGCCGATCAGCTCGACAGCTATATGGCCGGGCTCATCCTGCTGGCGGCGGCGCCCTGCACGGCAATGGTGTTCGTCTGGTCGAACCTGGTCGATGGCGAGCCGCATTTCACGCTCAGCCAAGTGGCGCTCAACGACGTGATCATGATCGTCGCCTTCGCGCCGATCGTCGGCCTGCTGCTCGGCCTGTCGTCGATCGCCGTGCCGTGGAACACGCTGCTGCTGTCCGTCCTGCTCTACATCGTGGTACCCGTCGTCGTGGCCCAGGTCGCCCGGCGGGCGCTGCTCGGCAATGGCGGCCAGCCTGCGCTCGACCGGATCCTGCGCATCCTGGCGCCGCTCTCGCTGTCGGCGCTGCTGCTGACCCTGGTGCTGCTCTTCGGCCTGCAGGGCGAGCAGATCGTGCGGCAGCCGACCGTCATCGCCATGCTGGCGGTGCCGATCCTGGTCCAGGTCTATTTCAATGCCGGACTGGCCTATTGGCTCAACCGCCGCCTGGGCGTGGACTGGTGCATCGCCGGTCCGTCCGCGCTGATCGGCGCGTCGAACTTCTTCGAGCTGGCCGTGGCGACGGCGATCGCCCTGTTCGGCTTCCAGTCCGGCGCGGCGCTGGCGACGGTCGTCGGCGTGCTGGTCGAGGTTCCCGTCATGTTGACCGTGGTCAAGTTCGTCCGGGGCAGTCGAGGCTGGTACGAGGCCGGAGCCCGGCGCGCGGACAAGGTCTGAGACATGGCCGATCAGACCGACCTCTCGATGCCCGCGCTTCAGGTTGACCTTCTAACGCCCGTCGATCTTCAGCGCCTGGAACCGACGCAGCGCGCGGGCCATCCGCCGCGCATCCTGCTGCTCTACGGCTCGCTGCGCGACCGGTCCTACAGTCGCTTCCTGACCCTGGAGGCCGAACGCATCCTTCGGCGTCTCGGCGCCGAAACCCGCGTGTTCGATCCCCACGATCTCCCGGTCGCCGACAGCGTGCCCGTCACCCATCCCAAGGTCGCGGAACTGCGGGAGCTTTCGCAATGGTCCGAGGGCCAGGTCTGGTGCAGCCCGGAGCGGCATGGCGCGATCACCGGCGTGTTCAAGAACCAGATCGACTGGCTGCCGCTGCAGGAAGGCTCGCTGCGTCCGACTCAGGGACGTACCCTGGCGGTGATGCAGGTCTCCGGCGGCTCGCAGAGCTTCAATGCGGTCAACACGCTGCGCCTGCTCGGCCGCTGGATGCGGATGGTCACCATCCCCAACCAGTCGAGCGTGCCCAAGGCGTACGAGCAGTTCGACGAGGCCGGGCGCATGAAGCCCTCGGCCAACTATGACCGGGTCGTCGACGTGATGGAGGAACTCGTGCGCTTCACCTGGCTCGTGCGCGACCGGGCTGACTATCTGGTCGACCGTTACAGCGAGCGGAAGGCCGCGTTCAAACTGCCGGAGCAACTATGATGGTCCACCTGACGGCGCGGGCCGCTGCGATCGCCGACGTGCCTGCGATCACCGCCATCTACAACGAAGGCATCGCCGACCGGGTCGCGACCTTCGAGACGGAGCCGCGTACGACCGACCAGGTTGCGGCTTGGCTCGGCCGTCGCTATCCGGTCCTGGTGGTCGAGAATGCCAGCGGTGTCGTGATGGCCTGGGCCTCGACCTCGTCGTACCGGGACCGCGCCTGCTACGCCGGCATCGCCGAATTCTCGGTCTATGTCGGCCGGGAGCATCGCGGCCGGGGTGCGGGCCGCGTCGCGCTGGCGGCGCTGAAGGACGCCGCCGCGGCGGCGGGCTTCTGGAAGCTGCTGTCGCGAATCTTCGTCGAGAACGAGGCCAGCCGCGCGCTGTGCCGATCGGTCGGGTTCCGGGAGGTCGGCACCTATGGGAAGCACGGCAAGCTCGATGGCGTCTGGCGGGACGTGGTCATTGTCGAGTGCCTGATCGGCGAGGCCGCCTGAATGCCGCTCAGTCCTGGCCGCCACCGCACCCTGGTCGTTGCGACGCTGGGGACGACGCAGACCCTTGCGTGGGCGTCGACCTATTACCTGCCAGCCGTGCTCGCCGACACGATCGCCGCGGACCTCAACGTCTCCCGAGACTGGTTCTTCGGGATGTTCTCGGCGTCGCTGCTGATCTCGGCCTTCCTCGGCCCGACGGTCGGCCGCTTCATCGACCGACGCGGCGGCCGCGACATCCTCGCGCTTTCCAACGTCGTCTTCGCCGCGGGGCTTGTGGTGCTGGCGCTGTCCCACGGCCCCGGGGGCCTCGCCGTCGCCTGGACGATCATCGGCGTCGGCATGGCCTTAGGGCTGTACGAACCCGCCTTCTCGACACTGGCCGGGCTCTACGGCGGCGGCGCCCGTAGCGCCATCACCGGCATCACGCTGATCGCCGGGTTCGCGTCCACGGTCGGCTGGCCGATGTCGACGTTCCTGTCGCAGGAGATCGGCTGGCGCGGGACCTGCCTCGCCTGGGCGGCGCTCCATGTCCTGTTGGGGTTGCCCGCCAATCGCTTCCTCGTGCCGGGTGCCCCGCCGCCGACGCGGATGGCGTTGCAGGCCGTTCCGGCCGCAAGCGAGGGCGTACCCCGGACGCTCGCGCTGCTGGCGGTGATGTTCGGCGCCTCGGCATTCGTCGCGGGCGCGATGGCGGCGCACCTTCCAAGATTGTTGTTGGCAGCGGGGGTCAGTCCTGTTGCCGCCGTCGGCGCCGCAGCTTTGGTCGGCCCCGCCCAGGTCGCCGCCCGGATTGTGGATTTCAGCCTGCTGCGGCGGCTATCGCCTCTGGTATCTGCCCGCCTCGCTGTCGCGCTGCACCCGGCCGGCGTTGCCCTCCTGGCCGCATTCGGCGCACCTGCGGCTGTTGCCTTCGCTCTGCTGCATGGAGCCGGCAACGGCATGGTAACGATCGCCCGCGGGACCCTGCCCCTGGCGCTCTTCGGCGCTACCGGATACGGCCTCAGGACCGGCTTGCTCGCGGCTCCCGGCCGGGTGACTCAAGCCGCGGCGCCGCTCCTGTTTGGGATGCTGCTTGATGGCGCAGGTCCCACGCCTGCGCTGATGCTGACCGCGGGGCTCAGTATCCTGGGGTTGGTCGCCCTACTCGCATTGCGCTCAAAGCATAGCCAAGGCGATGCGCTCGGACGCCCCGCTTAGCCGCGAGCCATCATCGGCTAATGGCTCTCAACATCCGACGGCCATGCGCTTCCGACGGAAGGGGCTATACTGATCTACGACGGGGATCCGATCAAAACGATCGACCCGAAAGAACTTGGCGATCCGCACAATCGGCGGAGTCGGTCGCACGTCCTGCGGTCGCCATGCACGCGCTCATGCAGCCTGATCTCTACATGAGAGAAGCTCTTTAGTGGCCTGAGGATTGCATATCCAGCAGTGGATCACGGTTAAAAGGATAGGGGGGTGACGCCGATGTCCGATCGATCGATCGCCCGCACATCCGCTCCGGCGGGTCATGACAAGGCTCGATGGCGCTTGCCGGCTCCATCTGTTTCCTGGCTCGGCGTCGCCTCGGTTGCCGCCATGTTGCTCGGTTGGTGGGCATTGACGATCAGCGGCGTCGTGGCGCGCGATCTGCTGCCCTCGCCGCTCGATGTTTGGAATGCTGCGCAGAAGATCGTGCGGGACGGCTACCGAGGCACCACCCTGTGGGGCAACGCCTGGTCCACGGTCGGCCGGTTGCTTGCCGGCTTCGGCCTGGCGGCGCTGGTGGGCGTGCCCCTCGGACTCTGGATGGGACGGAGCCGTGCCGTCGGCGCCGCGATCGACTGGATCGTGCAATTCATGCGTCCGCTGCCGCCGCTCTCCTACATGATCCTGCTCATCCTGTGGCTGGGCACCGGCGACGGTTCGAAGGTGGCGCTCCTGTTCCTGACGGCGTTCCCGATCATCGTCGCGGCCAGCGCCGCCGGCGTGCGCAGCGTGTCGGCGCTGCGGATCCAAGTGGCCGAGAGCCTCGGGGCCTCCCGCGCGCAGATCCTGCGCCACGTGGTGCTGCCTTCCGCCGCGCCGATGGTGCTGACGGGCCTGCAGGTGGCGCTGGCGGCCGCGTTCAGCACCGTCGTCTCGGCGGAACTGATGGCCGCGACCGACGGGCTCGGCTGGATGGTGATCTCCGCCAGCACGTTCCTGCGCAACGACGTGATCATTCTGTGCATCCTGATCCTGGGCGTCCTCGGCATGGGGCTCGCCTGGATGCTGCGGCTGCTCGATCGGCGGCTCGTGCATTGGCGAGGTCGGCTGTGAGCAAGGCGGCGCTGCCGGACTGGGCCATCACCCTGCTCGCGGCACTGCTGGTGCTGGCGCTCTGGGTCGGCGTCACCAGCGGCGGCCTGGTGCGCGACCTGTTCCTGCCGGGTCCGCTCGACGTCTGGTCCGGTCTCCAGGACCTGCTGGACGAGGGCTACAAGGGCCGCTCCCTCTTCGAGCATATCGGCATGAGCCTGATGCGCGTGTTGGCCGGGTTCCTGACCGGCGCGCTGGCGGGCACGGCGCTCGGGCTGGCGATGGGCTACCTTCGCCCGGTTGACGCGCTGGCATCGCCGTTCATCGAGTTCCTGCGCCCGCTGCCGCAACTGGCCTATCTGGTGCTGCTGATTGTCTGGCTCGGGATCGACGAGAGCAGCAAGATCACCATGCTGTTCCTGGCGGCCCTGCCCGTCTCGGCGATCGCGGCGCGCGACGGCGTGCGCAACGTGGTGCCGGAGAGGGTGCGGGCGGCCCAGGCGCTGGGCGCCAGCCCCTGGCAGGTCTTCCGCTACGTTATCGCACCCGGCGCGCTACCGGAGATCCTGACCGGCGCCCGTCTCGCCGCGGGCATTGTCTACGGCACGCTGATCGCGGCGGAGATCATCGCCGGGTCGAGCGGCATCGGCTGGATGATCCTCGACGCCGGCCGCTTCCTCAGATCGGACTACGTGTTCGCCGGTATCCTCATCATCGGGATCGCCGGGTTCGGGATCGACCGACTGCTGCTTTGGCTGGAGCGTCGGGTGGTGCATTGGGCTGGAAAATGAGAGGGGAAAAGCGATGACGACGATCATGACGACCCGGCGTGCCGTTCTCGCCGGCATGGGCGGCTTGGGAGCGCTGGCGCTGGCAGGACGGATTGCCCGGGCAGCGGCGCCCAGCGCGGTCAATGTCGGCTTCTTCACCGAAACGAAGCCGACGATGATCGCCAAGGGCGAGGGCTGGTTCGACGATGCGGTGAAGGCGAAGATCACCTGGACCGAGATGGGCAGCGGTGCCGAGATCAATACCGCGATCACCGCCGGGAGTTGCGACATCGGGCTCGCCACCGGCTCGGTCGCCACGGCCGCCGCCATCGCGCAAGGACTGCCGCTCCAACTGATCGGCATGGTGGACAATATAGGTCCCGGCGAAGAGCTGGTCGTGCGCGCCAGCGCCGGCCTGAAGACGCCGGCCGATTTCAAAGGCAAGAAGCTGGCGACACCGTTCGGGTCGACCAGCCATTTCCGGCTGCTGGGCTTCCTCAAGACCAACGACCTGACGCAGCGCGACGTGACGGTCCTCGACATGAAGCCGGCGGCGATCGACGCGGCCTGGTCGCGCGGCGAGATCGACGGCGCCTACGTCTGGTCGCCGGCCAAGGCCAAGCTGCTCGCCTCAGGCGGCGAACTCTACAAAACCTGGGACGTGCTGGAGAAGGCCGGCTATGTCATCGCCGACCTGATCGTGGTCCGCACCGGCTTCGTGCAATCCTATCCCGACGCAGTCTCGGCGTTCCTCGGGGCCTACGGCAAGGCGCTCGACATGTACCGGCAGAAGCCGGACGAGGCCGCCGCGATCGTTGCCAAGCAGGCCGGTGTCTCGGCAAGCGTCGCGGCGGCCGATCTCAAGGAATATGATTTCATTTCGCTCAAGGACCAGCTGACGCCGCGTTGGCTGGGTGCGCCCGGCCAGCCCGGCAAGTTCGCCGAGACGCTGAAGAGCACCGCCGACTTCCTGGTGGCGCAGAAGTCGATCAAGAGCGCGCCGGCGCTGGACGCGTTCCAGAAGGCGACCCGGACCGAGTTCCTGGCGAAGGCTTCGGCCTGAGCGATGTCGGCAGCCTCGGTACGCCCGACCGCCCGGGACTTCGTCCGCTTCGACGGCGTTTCGGTCCGCTATGGCACCGGGACGTCCGCCGTACAGGCGCTGGAGCGGGCGGACCTGTCCTTCGCCGCCGGCGACTTCATCTGCATCGTCGGGCCGTCCGGGTGCGGCAAGACCACGCTGATGCAGACCCTCGCCGGCTTCCTGAAGCCGACCAGCGGCGAGGTCAGTCTGGAGGGAAAGGTGGTCGAGGGACCGGGACCGGAGCGCGGCGTGGTGTTTCAGCAGCCGGCCCTGTTCCCCTGGATGACGGTCGCCGCCAATGCCGGGTTCGGCCCCAGGCTGCGCGGCAGCCGCGACGTCGATGCCCGGGCCGAGACCTGGCTCCGGACCGTGGGGCTATGGGAGTTCCGTGACCGCTATCCCTATGAGCTGTCCGGCGGCATGCAGCAGCGCCTGGCCATCGCGCGAGCGCTGTGCGGGGAACCCAAGATCCTGCTGATGGACGAGCCGTTCGGCGCGCTCGACGCGCTGACGCGCGAACGCATGCAGGAAGAGCTGCATGCCGTCTGGCGCCGTACCGGCATGACTGTCGTCTTCATCACCCATAGCGTCGAAGAGGCGGTCTATCTCGGCACCGAGGTCGTCGTCATGTCGCCGCGGCCGGGGCGTATCGTCGACCGCATCGCCGTTCGCTTTGCGCGCGAGATGGCGGAGGACGGCATCAGGGCCGTGAAGAGCGACCCGGAATTCATCGCGACGCGGGAGCGCGTGCTCTCGCTGATCTGGCAAATGGGCGAAACATAGTCAGGAGAACAGCATGAGGCCGAATTCGCTACATGCCCGCGATATCGCGAGTCTGGTGCATCAGCAGACGGACCTCGCGGGTCTCGAGCAGGAAGGCGCGCTGCTGATCGAGCGCGGCGAGGGCATCCGGGTCTGGGATACCGAAGGCCGCGAATATATCGAGGCGATGGCGGGACTCTGGTGCGCGTCGCTGGGTTTCAGCGAGCGGCGCCTGGCGGAGGCCGCCTACAAGCAGATGCTGAAGCTGCCCTATTACCATACCTTCTTCGCCAAGGGGCACGAGCCGTCGGTGGAACTGGCGGAGCGGCTGCTGGCGATCGCGCCCAAAGGCATGGCGCGGGCGCTCTTCCAATGCAGCGGGTCCGAGGCGAACGACGCCGCGATCAAGCTCGTCTGGTACTACAACGAGATCCTCGGGCGGCCGCAGAAGCGGAAGATCATCGGCCGCATCCGCGGTTATCACGGTAACACCGTCGCCGCGGTCAGCCTCTCCGGCCAGCCGCACATGCATGCCGGTTTCGGCCTGCCGCTGCCGGGATTCCTGCACACCGACAACCCCAACTACTACCGCGCCTCCGAGCCCGGCGAGAGCGAGGAAGCGTTCAGCCAGCGCATGGCCGACAATCTGGAAGCCTTGATCCTGCGGGAAGGACCCGAGACGGTGGCGGCGTTCTTCGCCGAGCCGGTGCAGGGCGGCGGCGGTGCCATCACCCCGCCACGGGGCTATTTCGAACGGATCCAGGCGGTCCTGCAGAAATACGACATCCTGTTCGTCGTGGACGAGGTCATCTGCGGCTTCGGGCGGACCGGCTCGATGTGGGGCTGCGAGACCTACGACCTGCGCCCCGACATGGTCAGCTGCGCCAAGCAGCTCTCCGCCTCCTATCAGCCGATCTCGGCGCTGATGATCGGCGAGCGCGTGCATGCGGCCCTGCTGGAGGGCAGCCGGCGGCACGGGACGTTCGGGCATGGCTACACCTATGGCGGCCATCCGGTCGCCTGTGCCGTCGCGATCGAGACGCTGAAGATCTATGAGGAGCGCGATATGATCGGCCACGTGCGCCGGGTCTCGCCGGCCTTCCTCGACGGCCTCGCCGCGTTCCGCGAACATCCGCTGGTCGGCGACGTGCGCGGCGTCGGGCTCATCGCCGGCGTGGAGCTGATGGCGGACAAGGCCGACCGCGTGCCGTTCCCGCCTGCTGCCGGCATGGGGGTCCGGGTGATGCAGGCCTGCGAGCAGGCCGGCCTGATCGTCCGCGCGATCGGCGACCGGATCGCCTTCACGCCGCCGCTGATCATCGATGAGGTGGAGATCGCCGAAATGTGCCGCCGATTCGGCCGCGGGCTGGATAGCGCGTGGGCGGAGACGAACTGAAGATCGCTCGAGGAAAGCGGGCTACCGCTCCAACTCTCCGCACCTTGGCTCCGGCCCTCGGCGACCAGCCAGACTATAATCCGCGGTTATTATTACGGTCGATATCTTAATCATCAGATATATTGGGCTCGGTCTCGAACTTTCGTATCATCGTGTTCGGAATTGGCACGAGCGAGGCTTCCGGCATGCAGCGAGAGGACGAACCGGCGACAGGTCCCGCTCCCATGCGGATCGCGATGCGGGTGGTCGGCTTCAGCCACTATCTGCAGGGGCCAGCCTGCACCCAGTATCTCGCGGACATGGGCGCCGACGTGGTCAAGGTCGAGCCGCTCAAAGGCGCGTTCGAGCGGCACTGGTCGGGCGGCAAGTCGTTTGTCGGCGGGACCAGCGCCTTCCTGATCTCGGTCAACCGCAACAAGCGCAGCCTGGCCGTCGACCTGAAGCGGCCCGAGGGCATCGAGATCGTTCTCAGGCTGATCGACCGGGCTGACGTCGTGGTCGAGAACTATCGGCCTGGGGTGCTCGATCGCCTGGGGCTGGGCGCCGACAGCGTTCGCGCCCGGAAGCCCGACATCATATATGCCTCCGCCTCCGGGCTGGGCGCGAGCGGCCCGGCATCGGGGCGGCCGGGCCAGGATCTCCTGATGCAGGCTCGCTCCGGCCTCATCGCCGCGACCGGCG
>JAQGIC010000109.1 GCA_028288725.1 Rhodospirillales bacterium | reverse complement strand
CGAACACGGCGATCGACGAGGTGAACACCAGGCGCGGCCTGTAGCCGCCGCCGACTTGCCGGATCGCGTCCAGCAGCAGGCGCGTGCCGTCGAGATTGATCCGATAACCCTTGTCGAAATCGGCCTCGGCCTCGCCCGACACGATCGCGGCCAGATGGAAAATCACATCGGGACGGGAAGCCACCAGCCGGTCGGCCAGTCCCGGCTTGGAAAAATCGCCCGCGACGGCGCGGACCTCGAACCTGGCCCCGGCGGGCGCCGCCGGCTCGACGATATCCTGCAGCACCAGCCGGTCGATCTTCTCGCCGGCGACGCTGCCGTCGGCAGCCAGCCGGTCGGCCAGCTTGCGGCCGATCATGCCGGCACCACCGATAATCAGTACCTCGGTCATCCTTGTCCTCCCCTTATCACGGCTTTTCGCCATGGTTCGAATTCTACGACCCCGACCCCGATCAGTCCCTCGGCTTGACGTGGAAGCGGATGCCTTTGGTCGCGATCCGGGTGATGAATTCGGGGACGAAGGGCGAAATCAGCGACGGAATATAAAGCTGCCACGGAAACCCGATCACCGGCTTGTTGCGGGCGATGCCCGCGTCGATCAGCCGCGCGGCGGCCTCGGCGCTGATCTTGTGCGGATGGTTGCCGATATGGCTGTCGGTCATCGCCGAGGTGACATAGCCCGGGCAAACGACCGAGATGCGGACATTCTCATGCGCCACCGCCGCCCGCATCGCGCGACCGTAGGACAAGAGCCCGGCCTTGCTGGCGCTATAAGCCGGGGCGTCCGGCAAGGGCGACAGGGCGGCGAGCGAGCTGACCAGGGCGATATGCCCCCGCCGGCGCTGCCGCATCGCGGGCAGCACGGCATGCAGCGTATCGACGGCGCCCAGCAGATTGATCTCGATCACGCGCCGCGCGACGTCGGCATCCTCGACCACGGCGTCCGCGCGGCGGCCGTCGAGTACGCCGGCATTGGCGATCAGCAGATCGATCGGATGGGCCGCGTCGAATTCGCTCAGAAAACCTGTCAGGGCCGCGCGATCGCGCAGATCGACCAGGCCTTCGACCGTCACGGCACCCGCCGCCTTGGCCGCGGCGGCAACGGCGCCGAGCCGCGCCGGATCCCGCCCGATCAGCCCGAGCGTGACCCCGGGCCGCGCGTAGAATTTCGCCAGGGCCGCGCCGATGCCGCTGGAGGCGCCGGTGATGACGATGTTCTGGAACATGGAACTCTCCTGACCGACCGGCACGATCGATTAGGACCGGATTTTCGCCATCATCAGCTTCGCCATGGTGCCGAGCGACGTCCCCGCCTGCTCCAGCTGGGTCAGTTCCTCGCGGGTCGCGGCCACCGCGCCGTCGATATCCTCGGCGGTATGTTCCGACGAGATGAAGAACCGGAGCCGCGCCGATTGTTCCGGCACGCCGGGCGGCACGATCGGGAAGGCATTGTATCCGCGCTTCAGCAGGCGATCGGCAAGCAGGATGGTCCGGAGCGAATCGCCCACAACCACCGGGGTCACGGCATAGCCCCAGCTGGTACCGACATCGAGCTTGGCCTCCCGCGCCTTGTGCAGGAACCGCTGGCCGTTGGCCTGCAGGCGTGCCACCCGCTCCGGCTCGCGCTGCATCAGCTGGATCGCGGTGAGCGCCGCCACCGCGGCGGGTGCCGGCAGGCCGACGCTATAGACCATGCCGGGCGCCGTCAGCTTCAGATAGTCGATCAGCACCCGGCTGCCGGCAACATAGCCGCCGCAGCTGACCAGGGTCTTCGATAGCGTGCCTAGCCAGATGTCGATTCGCTTCGGATCGACATCGGCCATTTCGAAGATGCCTCGGCCGGTCGTGCCGAGAATGCCCAGCGCATGGGCATCGTCGACCATCAGCCAGCAATCGAACTGCTCCTTGATATCGGCCAGCCGGGCCAGATCCGGCCCGTCGCCGTCCATGGAATACAGCCCCTCGGACACGATCAGCACCCGCTCGAACCGATCGCGCGTGGCCGCCAGGATGTCGCTGAGCGCGTCCATGTCGTTGTGCGGGAACGAGCGGCGCGTGGCGCCGCACAGCTGCGCGCCCACCACCACGCAATTATGGATCAGCGAATCATGCAGGATCAGGTCCTTGGGACCCAGCAGGGCGGCAATGGTCGAGATCGCGGTCGCATGGCCGCTGACGAAGACCAGCGACGCCTCCGCGTCGTAGATATCGGCCAGCGCGCGTTCCAGGTCATGGTGGAAGCCGCGTTCGCCGGCCGTGATCCGGCTGGCCGACACGCTGGTACCCCATTGCTCGGTCGCGGCGGCGACGGCGCGGGTGATCTCCGGATGGCCATTCAGCCCCAGATAGTCGTACGAGGCGAAATTGACGACTTTCTGACCGTCGATGACGCTGCCGGCACCGGCGCGGGCGTCATGGGTGCGGTAGAACGGGAAACTCAGGCCCAGCGCATCGGACAGGCCGCGCTGCGTGCTGAGCTGCTGATAGGCCGGCAGGCTGGCGAACGACATGTCGCGCCGGCCGCCGCGCGCCACCGGCGCCGCATGGCTGGTCTTTTCGGCGACCGGCGTCTTGCGCATCGTGTCGAGCAAGGCCGCCTTGACGCCGCGGGTCAGGCGGCCGCGCGTGGTTTCCGCACTCATAGCAGGCTCGCCTCGGTATTGCGGACCTTGATGGCATCGGTGAACGCCATCAACTCGCCGACATCGACATCGCCGCCGCCATGTTGCTGGAGCAGTTGCTGTTCGGCATCGCCGGCCGATTTTCCGCCGCCGTCCGAGCGCAATCCGACGATCAGGCGGGAGGCCAGATCGTTGACGCTGACGCCGGCACTGATGGCGACGACCGGCAGCTCGACGCTGAACCGCTTCTCAATGCCCATACGCAAATCCAGGCTCATCATCGAGTCCATTCCAAGTTCATCGAGCGGGCGGGCCACATCGATTTCATCGGCCGACAGCCGGAAAATGCGCGCCACTTCGGACGCGACCAGGCCGGCGACGATCGCCCGCGCCTCGCCCTCGGTCTTGCCGGCGATCTGCGCGGCCAGATCGATATCGGCCTCGAGATCGATCCCCTCGGCGCTGGCGAAGACCTGGGCATAGGCCGGCGTGCGCAGCAGCTTCAGGCTTTGCAGGGCGGCGCCCGGCCGGAACAGGGCGCAATGGACGGTCGGCGGGCAATCGATGCCGCGGGACAGCAGAACGTCCAGATAGGACAGCGCTTCCCTGGATTGCAGCGCGATGATGCCGCTGATCCGCTCCAGCTTGGCCGCGACATCCTGGTTGCGCGCCAGGATGCCGACATCGGCGATGGCGCCCCAGCCGACGGCGAGCCCCGGCAGCCCTTCGGCCCGCCGGCGGCGCATCAGGCCCTGCAGATAGCCGTTCGCCGCGACATAGGCGCCCTGGCCCGGATTGCCGACCATGGTGGTGGCCGACGAGAAGGCCACGAAATAATCGAGCGAGGCGCGTCTCGTCGCGCGATCGAGATTGTCCGCGCCATCGACCTTCGGCGCCAGGACCGCGCGGGTCCGGGCGGGCTCGAGGCCGGTGATCAGACCGTCGTCCAGCACCATCGCCGCGTGGATCACACCCGCCAGATGCCCGTGGGCGCGGGTGAGCTTGGCGACGAGGGCGTCGACCGCCTTCCCGTCCGTCACGTCCAGGGCTTCGACGATCAAGGTCGTACCGGCGGCGCGGATGGCGTCCGCCCGCGCCCGCAGATGGGGTTCGATCTGGCCGCGCCGCGAGGCCACGACGATCGTCTCGGCACCACGTTCGGCGAGCCACGCCGCGGTTTCGAAACCGAAGCCGCCGGCACCGCCGACGACGAGATGCGCACCCCGGCCGGGCTTGAACGGTTCGTCGGCCACGCTGGTCGCGACCGGATTCGCCGCCGGCCGCACGATCAGCTTGCCGACATGGCCGGCCGCCTGCATGAGCTGGAACGCCTTGCCCACATCGTACCAATCGAAGGCGCGATGCGGCAGGGCCAGGAATTCGCCACTTTCGAAATGCCGGACCAGATCGCCCATCAAGCGGTTCGCCAGCGGCAGGTTGGCCGCGAGCAGCTGATCCAGATCGACGCCGAAATAGGTCAGGTTGCGGCGGAACGGCCGAAGGCCCATGGCCGTGTTGAGCACATAGTCCCGCTTGCCCATCTCGACGAAGCGGCCGAACGGCTTCAGGCACTTGATGCTGGCCTGCATCGCCTCGCCCGCCAGCGAGTTCAGCACGATATCGACGCCGCCGATCTCGGTCCGGATCGCGTCGAGGAAGGCGGTGCTGCGGGAATTATAGACCTTTTCCGCCCCGAACAACTCGACGAGCGCGCGCTTGTCGGGCGAACTGACGGTGGCCACGACCCGCGCGCCGCGCGAGCGGGCGATCTGGATCGCGGCCAAGCCGACACCACCGGCGGCGCCGTGGATCAGGACCCACTCGCCCGGCTGGATCTGCGCCAGATGCACCAGCGAATACCAGGCGGTCAGGAACGCGACCGGGATGGTCGCCGCCGCCTCGACCGACAGACCTTCCGGAACGGGCGTGAACACCCGCGCATCGGCCGTGCTGTGGGTGGCGAAGCTCTCCCGCCCGAAGCCCATCACCGCATCGCCGGGTGCCAGATCGGTCACGTCGGAACCGACACGCACGACCCGGCCGGCGCATTCGAAGCCGAACACGGCCCCGGCGAGGCCATCGTCCAGCACGTCGTCGTCGAGCAGGCCGGTCGCCAGCATGACGTCGCGGAAATTGAGGCCCGCCGCCGCGATCTCGATCTCGACCTCGGACGGCCCCGGTGCCCGCCGCGCGGTTTCGATCCAGTCGAACTTGGCCTGCAAGCCGCGCGACCGCAGGCTGAGCCGTGCCGAGGGCACCGGAACGCCCGCACCCGCGGTCTGCAGGCCGGCAACCGTCCGAACCGCCCGAATACCGGTGTCGTCGATCAGCAGTTCCGCGTCGGCGCCGGGTGCGGCGATCAGGCCGGCCAGCTGCAGCGCCGCCGCGTCCGCATCCAGACCCAGCGCCACGTCGACCAGCTTCAGATCGACCGAGGCATATTCGTTCATCGCGACCCGGGCAAAGCACCAGACGGCTTCGGCGTTCGGATCGATCGCATCCGCCGAGGCGGCGTCGAGCCCGCGCACCAGAAGCCAGAGGCGGCACTTGCCCGTCTGGACGACGTCCAGAATGGCCGCCAGATGCGCCATGGAGCGATCGAGCCCGCCGTCGGCCGAGAAGACCAGATCGATGATCTCGTTCGCCGAGACGCCGGCCGTCAGGTCCCGCCACGCCGGCGCGAAATCGGCCGGCGCGGTCATCGCGAGCGTGCGCACCGGACGCCCATCGGCCCGCACCGTCTGCGCCACGCGCGACAGCAGCAGCGAGCCGTCGTCGATCACAACGAGCGGCGAGGCGGCGAGGGTCTGCGCCTCGGTCCGCGCGTCGGGCTTGGCCAGCAGCACGCTGCCCGTGCCATCCCCCAGCGAACTGGTTTCGATCGCGCCGAAGCCCGAGGCGATCAGCAGACGGCCGGACTCCTGCGCCGCCGATACCCGGCCCACCGGGAACTGCGGGGCGATCGAGTTCTCGAACCAGCCCTCGGCCGTGCCCAGCAGCAGGTCGAACACCGGATTGTCGGGCGGCAGCAGCACGCACAGCAGTCCGTCCGGGACCAGGCGCCGCGCGATGGCGCGGCCGAGCGCCGGATCGCCGTCGAACACCGTTCCATAACCGAAGCCGAACGCCAGATCGAACGCCGCCTCGGCCGAGAGGTCGCCATCGCCATCGACATCGAGAAACACGATGCCTTCGGTCGCACCGTAGCGCGCCGCCGTGTGGTGCAGCCGCTTGGTATCGACCCCGATCACCGTGACCGTCACCCGACCGTCCCGCACCAGCGGCGCCAGACTCTCCAGCACGCCCAGGCAGAACGGCTCGGCGACCAGCACCCGCAGGGGTTCAGGCGCGATCCGGCTCTGCAGCGCGTCGCACACTGCGAGCGCCGATGCCAGCACCGGCGCGAACAGGATCGAGCTCTTCTCGAACTGCTCCTGAATCGCACCGCGAACCTGGACCGGCTGCCCGGTCCGAAGCGCCTGTTCGAGACCCGTCAGCGCTTGCGCGGCCAGCACGATTTCGGGACTCGCCGCCGAATAGTCGGCGGCGAAGGTATGCAGGATCTCGGTCGGTGCCGGCAGATCGCTTTCCGGCGCCAGCACCCATCCCTCCGGCGTCTCGGTCGCCAGGCCCGCGCCCCGCAAATGCTCGAGCAGCGAGAAGACCAGGGGCAGGAAGGCGGCATCGACGGTTTCGATGGTCGCGACGGCGCCCGCCTGGATCGGCGCGTCGCCGAACAGGGCGCGCAGGCTTTGATGGGACAGCGAGCGGGCAAAGGCGCCCAGGAACAGCCAGGAGTCCGGCGCATCCTCGATCGTCGCGGCATCGAGCGCCGCGGCGGCAACGGCGCGCGCATCGGTTGCGTCGCCCTGACGGCGCAGACGGACCTGCCGCTGCTGGAAGAACGGGTTGGCCTGGCCGCGACGGTCCAGGACCACGGCCCTGAACAAGCCGCCGGTCAAGCCGGCGATGAACGCGCCGGCGGCGTCGTAGAGCGCCACCGAAATCGACAGCGACTGATCGGTCTCGCGATCGACCACGATATGCGCGCGCGCCGGGACGCCATGGTCCTGGTCGACCCTGAGCGCCGCGAACCGGACCGGCAGGTAGGCATAGCGCTCGTTCGCACGCGGCTTGATGTTCTCGAACATCGCGTGGAAGGCGGAATCGAGCGAGATCGGATGCAGGATCTGCCTGCGGCTGGCGGTGCCGGCGTTCTCTTCCAACGGCGACAGCTCGACCTCGATGACGGTCTCGCTGCGATCGGCACGCAGCACGCGCTGGAACGCCGGGCCATAGCTGACGCCGGTCGCGAGCGCCGCGTCATAGACCATCTGGGCGGTCATATGATGCGGCAGTTGCGGCTTCGCCACCGGTGCCGGGGCCGGCGAGGCGATCTGGGTGATGCGCCCGCGCGCATGCAGCGTCCATTCATCGGGACCCAGACGCGGACGGCTCCAGATTTCGACGATATGGGTATCGCCGTTCAGCCGGACCGACAGTTCGCGCATCGCATCCGGCTGCAGGGGCAGCCATTGCAGCAGGTCGAAATCCTCGAGACCGATCGGCCCGTCCGGGAAGGTCTCGCGCGCGACCGCCAGGGCCATTTCGGCGAAGGCCGAGCCCGGCACGATGATCTCGTCGTCGATCCGATGGTCCGACAGGTACGGCACCACGGTCGCATCGATCAGATTGCGCCATTCCGGCGTTCCGGCCATCAGCCGCGCGCCGATCAGCGGATGGCGCGGCGCCGTTCCGAACAGATCGAGCGCCTCGCTCGTCTGCGGCTGCTGGAAGGTTTTGCGCTGCCAGGCATAGGGCGGCAGCTTCAGGCTGCCCATCGGACGGGTCCCGAACAGCCGCTCGGTATCGAGCTTGCAGCCCAGCACCAGCGCCCGCGCCGCGATCATGGCCAGCGGATCGCCCTCGGCTTCCTTTTCGACCAGGCTCGCGATGACCGAACCGTCGAGGCCGGCCTCGCGCAGCGTATCGGTCACATTGGCGGTCAGGATCGGCCGGGGGCCGATCTCGATGAACAGCGTGGCCCCCTGGCGCCCGGCCGCCTCGATCGCTTCGCGAAAGCGGACGGGCTCGCGCACGTTGCGCCACCAATATTCCCGATCGAGCCCATGGCCGGCGATGACGTCGCCCGTCACGGTCGAGAGAAACGGAATATCACCCGACCCGGTCGCGAAATCGCCCAGCGATTCCAGCAGCGGCAGGTGCAGCGGCTCCAGCAGCGTCGAATGGAACGGATAGGCGATGTCGAGCACGCGCACCGCGACCCGGCGCTTGCGGGCGACGCGGGAAAATTCGCGGATCGCCTCTTCCGGCCCGGAAATGGTCACCGAGGTCGGGCTGTTGATCGCGGCGATTTCCAGCCCGTCGAGCCCGCTGCTGGCGATCAGCGCCTCGGCCTCGGCCTGGGGCAGGTTCGCCGCCGCCATGCCGCCGCGGCCATGCACCCCCTCCTGATGCTCGCTGCGATGGAAGATGACATGGACCGCCTCGGCCAGGCCGAGCGCCCCGGTCGCCTGCGCCGCCGCGACTTCACCGACGCTGTGACCCAGCGCCATGTCCGGCTTCAGGCCCCATTCGGCAAGGCTGGCGGTCAGGGCCGCCTGCACGGCGAACAGCAGCGGCTGGGCGATGCGGGTCTTCTTCAGCCGATCGGCCAGCGCGTCGTCATGGAGGGCCTCCACCAGCGACCAGTCGCCCAAGCGGCTGAAAATCTGGTCGATCGCCCGAAATTCGCGTCGGAAGGCCTCGCTCCGGGCGAAGGCGGCGCGGCCCATTCCGGCCCATTGGCAGCCGTTGCCGGAGAACACGAAGCAGATCTTGGGCGTACCGGACGGCGCCTGGCCGACGACACCGCTTGCCAGATTGCCGGTCTCGGCGAAATCGCTGAGCGAGGCCGCCATCTCGGTCGGGTCCGTCAGCGGCAGGGCCAGACGATGGCCAGCCAGGTCGCGCTGCCATGCCACGGCAGCGGCAAGTGCTGCGGTATCGCCGCCGGCCGCGATGACGGCGCCGTAGGCGGCCGCCGTATCGCCCAGCGCCGGGCGCGAGTGGGCCGACAGGACCAGCAGTTCGGCCGGTCGCCCGGCCACCCCGTTCATATGGGCCGTCGGCGATTCTTCCGGCTCGGGCTGGCGGATGACGACATGGGCGTTGGTCCCGCCGAAGCCGAAGGAGGAAACGCCCGCGAGCCATGTCCCGGTCTGCGGCAGGGGCACGGCCTCGGTCGCGACGGCCAGATTGAGCGCGGCAAAATCGATCGCGGGATTGATCGTATCCAGATGCAGCGACGCCGGCAGCTTGCGATGCTCGAGCGACAGGATCGCCTTGAAGAGGCCGGCCAGGCCGGAGGCAGGCTCCAGATGGCCGATATTGGATTTGACCGAGCCGATCGGCAGCGGCCTGTCGCGGCCGCGGCCCAAAGCCTCGCCGATCGCCGTCGCCTCCGCCGGATCGCCGACCCGGGTGCCGGTGCCATGGGCTTCGACGAAGGCCAGCCGGCGGGTATCGATGGCGCCATGGCCATAAAGCCGGTCCAGCAGTTCGCGCTGCCCGGCAGCCGACGGCAGGGAGATGCCGTTCGTCTTTCCGTCGGAATTGATGCCGGAGGCCAAGGCCACGGCGCGGACCGGATAATGGCGTGCCACCGCCGTCTCGAGCTTCGCCAGCACCATCGCGACCGCGCCCTCGGCGCGGACATAGCCGTCGGCGTCGGCCGAAAACGGGCGGCAGAGCCCGGTCGGAGACAGCATCGAGGCGCGCGAGAAGCCGATGAAGGACGTCGGCGACATCAACAGATTGACGCCGGCCACGATCGCCATGTCGATCCGGCCGCTGGAAATCGCCGCCTGGGCCTCGGCAAAGGCGACCAGCGACGAGGAGCAGGCGGTATCGATCGTGAAGCTCGGGCCGCGCAGATCGAAGATATAGGAAATGCGGTTCGACAGAATCGACAGGGTATTGCCTGTCATGAAGTGGCTTTCGATCGCCGCCGCATCGGTCGTGTGCAGGTTGCCGTAATCGAGGCTGGACGCGCCGACATAGACGCCGACGTTGGCGCCGGCGAGCGCGCTCGGCGGCAGGCCGCTGTTCTCCAAGGCACCCCAGACGACTTCCAGCAGCAGGCGCTGCTGCGGATCCATCTCGGCGGCTTCGCGCGGCGAGATGCCGAACACCATCGGATCGAAGCCCAGCGGGTCGTCGATATAGCCGCCGGAGAAGGAATAGCTGAAACCAGGCTCGGACACGCGCGGGTGGAGATAGCGCTCCGGTCGCCAGCGCCCCTCCGGCAAGGCGCCGACCGCGCAGCGGCCCTCGTCCAGCAATCGCCAGAATTCGGCTTCGTTCTCGGCACCGGGCAACCGGCAAGCTGCCCCGATGACGGCTACCGACGACATCTGACCCCGTGCGTCGCTCTTTATCGCGGACATCAGAACCCGAACTCTCTGAAAACCGGTCGATTGCAGTCAATGTCCTGCAGGAGAGCGGCTGCCGATTGCGGCGTGGGGCGAAGCCCAAATGCCCCGAAAATATTGGCCGGAAGAAGGTCGATCAAAAAAGAAATTTCCTGGCTGATTTTACCGAAAGGGTCGCTTTTCAAAAAAACCCGACGAATGCCTGTCACTTCCCGCCGACAATCGCATGTCTGTAATTGTTTCGCCACTCGACAACGCATCGACGCACCGCGACCGCGATTTGCCCAGGGTTTCCGCCATCCGATGCCCGCCCGCTCCACGCTTCCGGACAGGCACCCATACGCGAAACACGTCCGAAACACGCCCGCCGACGGTCCTCCGCGCTGCGCGCCCTATCGTTTAGCGAAAGGCCCGGTGAAGTGCCAATGGCATTTGTACGCCTGGTTGGTCGAGCCCTGCAAATAGGGGCGCCGTCGCCCCCCGCCCGTCCCGGGACCCGGCGCGGGGGGCCCCTGCCCCGGCCGGAACGGGGCTAGGGATTGACGCGTTTACGGCTCATTGTCGGCAATCTGGATTGTGCGGCCTATCACGGGAGCTGCCATGCTCGACGTTTCGGATGCTATCGCGCACGTTTCGTCGACCCGTGATCTGCGTCGGGTTGACGCCCATCCGGACCATTGGTACCCGCTCGCCTGGTCGCGCGACGTCAAACCGCTGAGGCCCTATGCCGCGCGCTTTTCCGGTCAGCCGATCGTGCTGGTGCGCCCGAAGGAGGGGCCGGTATTCGCGCTTGAGGACCGCTGCGCCCATCGCCAGGTGCCGCTGTCCGAGGGCGTCGTGACCGGCTGCGCCATCCGCTGCTGCTATCATGGCTGGACCTACGACGCGGCCGGCGCCTGCATTGACGTGCCTTACCTCGGCAAGGGCAAGGCGCCGAACGGCGTGCGCGCCTATCCCTGCTGCGAACGGGACGGGCTCGTCCTGGTCTGGCCCGGCGACCCGCGTGCGGTGACGCCGCTGGGCCCGCTCGGCGCCGCGGCCGACCCGCGGTTCAAGACCCGGCGGTTCGGCCAGGAGGTGCGCTGCCACTATACGTTCATGCATGAAAACCTGATGGACATGAACCATCAGTTTCTTCACCGCCGCCAGATGGGGCAGATCGCCCCGCGATACCTCGGACGACGCGTCGGCGAGGATTGGCTGGAAATCGATTACAGCTTCGCCCGCACGGCCGGCAAACAGCCCTTGGGCGAGGCGGTGATCCTGGGCGGCCGACGGAGCCTGACGGAAAACCCGGTCCATCGCGACCTGATGACCATCCGCACCGAATACCCGCATCAGAGCCTGCGGATCTGGACGTCCGGCGACGAACCGGTGATGCATCTCTGGATCGGCTATACGCCGGTCGATGCGGAACAGCGGCTCAACCGCACCTTCGGACTGCTGTCGGTGCGTCGGCCCAAGATCCCCGGGTTGCTGGACCTGGCCTGGCCCGCGCTGATCTGGTTCACCAACCGCATCTTCGCCGAAGACCGTCGGATCGTGGAACTGGAGCAGGCCGCGCACGACAGCCAGGGCGCCGACTGGAATCAGGAGGTATTTCCGCCGATCCGCGAGCTGCGCGCGCTCCTGGCCGCCAACGGGCGTCCGTCGGCTTCAGGACCCTGAAACGGGGGCGACCGGGCTGATGACCTGGGACGTCAACGGCAGCACGGCCGGGCCGTTGGCGTCGATCCGATGGCCGCGCCAGATCACGTCGTCGACCCAGTAGCTGGCACAGATCTCCAGGATCGACAGGCCATCGCGCAACGGCAGCAGCAGGGCGGTCGGCCACCGGGTCCGCAGGCCCGTCTTGCGCCGGAGCGCGCTGTCGATTCCCGCCATGGCGGCAACCCGCACCAGCCAGCTGAGGGCGAACAGCCCCAGCGACCAGGCCTCGCCGCCCGAGAGGGCGCAGGCCACGCCCGCCCAGAACAGGGGATATTGCAGCGTGGATGCCGCCAGGCCGATCGGTGCCGAGACCCGGATCGTCCGCGTCCATCGCAATTCGTGATCCCAGACGGCCCGGACCGTGGGTTCGGGCACGGTCGCGGCGACGACGGTGTCGGCGAGAGCGACCGACAGACCCAGCTCGCGCACCCGCTGGCCCAGAACATTGTCCTCGGCCAGCAGATGGACCAGCCCGTGCAGGCCGCCGGCCCGCTCCAGCGTGTCCCGGCGGAGCATGGCCGTGCTGCCGAGGCAGTCTTCGCGCCCGAGAATCCGGGACAGGAGCACGCCCGGCAGGAAATTATGGGTGATCTGGGTCGCGCCCAACCGGGCCCGCCATCCGAGCGCATCGGGCGGAAGCCCGGCATAGGCGGCGGTGACGAGACCGGTGCCGGGAACCTCCAACGAGACCACCAGCCGTTCCAGGTAATCGGGTGCCACACGCAGATCGCTGTCGGAGATCACCAGCAGCTCGTAGCGGGCCGACGGCAACATATTGATGAGGTTGCTGACCTTCCGGTTCGGGCCGTGCAGCGTCGGATCGATGACGACGGCAATGTCTGCCTTCGGAAATCTGAGCTTAAGTCTCTCGACGACGGCCAGTGCCGGGTCGGCCGGATGATGCAGCCCGAAGACGATCTGAAAGGTCGGGTAGATCTGGTCGCAGCAAGAGGCCAAAGCCTCTTCCAAGAGCGGCTCCGTCCCGTAAAGTGGCTTCAGGATCGTGATCGGCGGATATGCTGCCGGCAGGGACGACGGCGGCGCGGCAAAACGTACGACAGCAAACCATCCAGCAAGACATTGCGCTATACCGAGGATCGAAAGGAATGCGACGACATCGGCAAGCACCGTCATTCAAGCTCTCCTGTTCGCGACCACTGATGACCCCCGCCTAGTGCGCTCTTCTGATATCCGGCGCAAGAGGTGTGGAAAGAAGACGCCCGTCCCTGAGATACTGCGATTTTCTCGCTTCAGCCACTTTGAGATCGATAATTTTGAAAAAGCTATCAATCGCTGCCGCCATCGTCGGCCTCATCCTGGGTACCCTGCTGATCGGCTGGTACGGATTCGGCTCGGTCGGAAGCGCGATGTTCTCCGTCGGCGCGGGCGGCTTCGCCCTGTTCTGCGCTTGGCAGCTGGTGACCATGGCCGTGCTCGGCATCGGCTGGCGGATCGTGGCCCCGGTTTCCGGCACCCGGCGGGTCGGGACGTTCGTCTGGGGCCGGATGGTTCGGGATGCCGCCGCCAGTTGCCTGCCGTTCTCGGCCGTCGGCGGCTTCGTGCTGGGGGTCCGGGCGGTGACGCTGCAGGGCGTTTCTCCGACCAGCACCACCTTGTCGATGGTCGTGGACCTGACCGCCGAGTTTCTGGCCGAACTGATTTTCGCGATGGCGGCGCTGGTCGTGCTGCTGACGCGGTCCGCCGACACCTCGCTGAACGAACCGATCCTGATCGGCCTCGTCCTGGCCCTGATCGTGGCCGCCGCGACGCTGAGGGCGCAGAAAGGGGCGATCCCCCTGCTCGTCCGCTTCGGTCGGCGCCTCGTCACCGACTGGTTCGCCGTGCCGGGCGAGCGGGACCCGGTATCGGACCGGGAGCTTGCTGCGACCTATGGCCACCGCGGACGCATGGCATCGGGAACGGCGACCCATCTGGTCGGCTGGCTGTGCAAGGGGATCGGCAACTGGCTGGCCTTCCGTCTGCTGGGCGCCGATCTGGATCTGATGGGCGGGCTCGCCATCGAAGCCCTGCTGCATGTGCTGCTGATTCCCGCCTTCGTCGTCCCCGGCTATGCCGGGGTCCAGGAAGCGGGCTATGCCGGGATCGGCGCCCTGTTCGGCATTCCGCCGGAGGTTTCGCTGGGCGTGTCCTTGTTGCGGCGCGCGCGGGACATCGCGATCGGCATCCCCATCCTGCTGGTTTGGCAGGCAGTGGAAATTCGTTCCCTGCGCCGGTCGCGCCGCCAGGGCGTGGCCGCCACACTGGGCAAGCTTTAACCTTCACCGGCAGGCGCCCGAAAGACCTGGGTCCTTGGCGGCGCTGACCCGGGCGGCGGCGGATCGCGTGGCGCTCATATCCCTTCCAATCGGTCGGGCCACGCTGTAACTGTCGCCCGAGCGTCTTTCATCTCAACCGTCTTCCTCGCCTCGCGCAGCGCAAGCCCGCCGCGCGGCGAGCCTGAAGCGCCCCGCTTCGTAGGTAATTCGTGTCCGTAAAGCTGTCCGCCGTAGCCCGACTCGTGACGGTTAGCATCCGGCATGCTTGGCTTGTGATCGCCGCGGGACTCCTGCTGGCGATCGCGACCGGCATCTATGCCGCCGGGCATTTCAAGATGACCACCGATACGTCGCAGCTGATCTCGGCGAGCCTGCCCTGGCGCCAGAACGCGATCGCCTTCGACGAAACCTTCCCGCAGCAGGCCTACGGCATCGTCGCCGTGGTCGACGGCCGGACGCCGGAGCTGGCCGAGCGCGCCGCGGCGGTCCTGGCGGAACGGCTGGCGCTGCGCAAGACCGAGATCCTCGGCGTCGATCGGCCCGAGGGCGGCCCGTTCTGGGATCGCGAGGGCCTGCTGTTTTTGTCGCAGAAGGAGGTTGCGCGGACGACCGAACAGCTGATCGCCGCCCAGCCCTTCCTGGGACCGCTGGCCAGCGATCCCAGTCTGCGTGGCGTGATGACCAGCCTGCTGGTCCCGCTGGGCGGCGTGGAGTCCGGGGCGGCGAAGCTGGCCGACGTCGACAAGCTGATGAAGGCGCTGGGCGGGGCCATGCAAACCGCCGCCGATGGCCGGCCGGCCTTTTTCTCCTGGCAGACCATGCTCGCCGATGGCGGCGGCCCATCGACGCGCCGGTTCGTCATCATTCGCCCGGTACGCGACTTTTCGTCCCTGGAGCCCGGCCTGATGGCCAGTGAAGCCATCCGCCAGACGGCCAGGGAAGCCGGTCTCGATGCCGAGCACGGCGTTACGGTCCGGCTGACCGGATCGGTGCCGCTCTCGGACGAGGAATTCGCCAGCCTGGCCGATCGGGCGCTGCTGATGGTCTCGGTCATGCTGTCGGCGGTCCTCGTCATGTTGTGGCTGGCGGTGCGTTCCGCCCGGGTCACGCTGGCGATCCTGGGCACGACGCTGATCGGTCTGGTCATCACCGGCGGGTTGGGTCTGGCGACAGTCGGCCGTTTCAACCTGATCTCGGTGGCATTCATCCCGCTGTTCGTCGGCCTGGGGGTCGATTTCGGCATTCAGTTCGCCGTCAAATACCGGGCGGACAGCCGCCTGCTGCCCAGTCGCGACGCGGCGCTGATCGCGGCCGGACACGAGGTTGGCGGCTCCCTGGCGCTGGCGGCGGCGGCGATCGCGGCCGGTTTCTTCGCCTTCCTGCCGACCGACTATGTCGGCGTCTCGGAACTGGGACTGATCGCCGGCCAGGGCATGGTAGTCGCCTTTTTGCTCAACGTTACCTTGCTGCCGGCCCTGCTGCATGTGCTGAAGCCCCCGGTATTGAGCGCGCGCGGCGGCTTTGCGGCCCTGGCGCCGCTCGACGACCTCATGCAACGGCGAAGGTCGCTGGTGCTTGCCGTGAACGGGCTGGTCGCCCTGATCTGCATCGGGCTGCTGCCCTTCGTGCAGTTCGATTCAAACCCGCTGGATCTGAAGAACCCGAAATCCGAATCGATGGCGACGCTGTCGGATCTGATGAGCGATCCGGAACGGTCGCCCAATACCATCGATGTGCCGGCCCCGTCGCTCGCCGCCGCGGACGCCCTGGCGGCGCGGTTGGATAAGCTGCCGGAGGTGGCGCATGCGGTGACGCTCTCCAGCTTCGTCCCGTCCGACCAGGCGCCGAAGCTGGCCGCCATCGACGACGCCAATCTGTTCCTGGGGCCGACGATCGATCCCGGCGACGTCAAGCCCGCGCCCGATGATGCCGCAAACATCGCCAGCCTGCGCCAGACCGCCGATGCCCTGCGGGTTGCGGCCGGGACGGACAAAGGTGCCGCCGGCCAGGATGCCCTGCAGCTGGCAGACGCGCTGAAGCGGCTGGCCGCCGGCGATCCGGCCCGGCGGGCCGCCGCCCAGACCGCCGTGGTGGAGCCGCTGCGGACCCTGCTCGGCCAATTGCGCGCGCTGCTCCAGGCCAAGCCGTTGACGCTTCAGACGCTGCCGCCGGAAATGGTGCGGCAATGGACGACCCCCGACGGCCGAGCCCGCGTGCAGGTGTTTCCCAAGGGCGGTGCCTTGAGTGACGCCGGGATCCGGCGCTTTGCCGAGGCGGTGCGCGCCGTCGCCCCCAATGCCAGCGGCGGGCCGATCTCGATCGTCGAAGCCGGACGGACCATCGTCGACGCCTTCCGCGCCGCCGGCCTCCTGTCGTTGATCGTCATCACCCTGCTGCTGTTTGCGGCCCTGCGCCGCGTCGTCGACGTGGTTTATACCGTGCTGCCGGTGATGCTGACCGGCCTCTTGACGCTCGGCACCTGCGCGATCATCGGCCAGCCGATCAACTTCGCCAACATCATCGCGCTGCCGCTCCTGTTCGGCATCGGCGTGGCGTTTCACATCTATCTGGTCATCGCCTGGCGGTCGGGGCAGGCCCATTTCCTGACCTCGAGCCTGATGCGGGCGGTGCTGTTCAGCGCGCTGACCACGGGCATCGCCTTCGGCGCGCTGTGGCTTTCGAGCCATCCCGGAACCGCCAGCATGGGCAAGCTGCTGATGCTTTCGCTGGCCTATACCCTGGCCACGGCGCTGTTCTTCGGCCCGGCCCTGATGGGCGCGCCGCCAAGCCGCAAGGCGACGCCTTCATAGATATGGCCATCATCGGGGGTAACCGCCGGCGAAGCTGCGCCGCCGGCCCCCGACCCATGTCCAGAATCGATCGCCGCGGACGGGCTCGTCCGACGATTTCAAGGCTGTACGATCACCGTTCCCACCATCCTCGAATGCAGCGAGCAGAAATAGTAATACTCGCCGGGCGTGGTGAAGATGAAGCTCCAATGATCGTCGGTATCCAGCGGCGGCGACTTGAACTGCTTGTCGTTCTGCACGACCGTATGCGGAATATCGTCCGCATTGGTCCAGGTTACCGTCGTTCCGGCCTTGACGACGATTGCCGCGGGTTCGAACGAGAAATTATCGATTTTCACGGCATCGGTGGCGACGGGTGCCGTCGCCTGGGCCGTTTCCATCATCCTGTGATCATGGCCGGCTTCGGCCCCGAACACGGGGGCGGCGAGGAAAATCGGCAGGACGAGACCGACAGGCAACAGCGCGTGTCGGCCCCAGCGGGCTGAAAAATACGTCATGAGCCGTCTCTCTCAGACCAGGGTGTGATCGACGATTGCCAGCCGCTCATGACCGCGCACGAAGGTCACGTCGGTCGTGCCGAGATAGTTCTTGAGCTCGCCCGGCGGCACCTTCATCGGACCGGCCGAGGGGGCGGTGCCGGGAGCGGGTTGCGGGAAGGCCGTCGAACGTGCGGTATGGAAGGCGACCTTGCCCTCGACCTTCTGCATGATCTGATGGATATGGCCGTTCAGGACGGTGACCGAGCCGAAGCGGGCGAGCAGCGACAGCGCGTTCGAGCTGTCTTCCGTGCCCCAGCCCCATTCGGCATAGACCGTCCAGAGCGGGATATGCGCGAATACGACGATCGGCGTCGAAGCCTTAAGCGGCTTCAGATCGCTCGCCAGCCAGGCGAGCTGATCGTTGCCGAGGTTGCCGAGACCGCCGGCCTTCAGGTTCTGGACATTGACCAGACCGACGAAATGCACGCCGTCATGATCGAAGCTGAACCAGCCGTCGCCCTGCGCCTTGGGAGCGAAGCGTTCACGGTAGGAGACGCCCTCGTCGGTCAGAACATCATGCTCGCCCGGAACGTAGAATACCGGCAGGCCGGTTTCCTTCATCACCTCGGCCGCCATATCGAATTCCGCCGGCTTGGAGAGATGGCTGATATCGCCGGTATGGATGATGAACGCCGGCTTGGTCGGCAGCTTGGCCAGATCGGCGATCGCCACCCGAAGGGTCGCCACCGGATCCGTGTTCGCCTCCTTATTGAAGCCCAGATGACTATCGGAGAACTGGGCGAAGGTGAATCCCGCCGATGGCGTGGCCGCTTCGGCCCGCCCGATCATCCCGGCGAGCGGCACGCCCCCCGTCAAGCTCCATAGCAACCCGGTGCCGGCCCAGGCCATGCAGGTCAATGCCTCACGCCGCGAAGTGCCCCGGGACACCGTCTCGTCGTCGTCAAATCTGCTCGTCATTCCAGCCATCCATCCTAGAATTCCCGTGGGGCCAATGCCAACGGTTACGGGACTGACGTATCCGAGCGGTGCCGGATTTATTCCGATCGGACGGCTTTTTTTGTGGTCACGAGAATTTGAAAGCATCGGCGGAATAGCGCGTCCGGCTTCGGGATAGGGGGTCGTGACGAAAGCGAACCCAGGCGGCGGACATGACCCCAGAGGCGAAAAGATCTTTCGAGGCAATCCTGCTGCCGCACCTGGCCCGGGCTGGCAGACAGGCTCAAAAACATCGGTGCCGCCAGCCGGCGCTCGGGTGCGCGCGATGAAATGCGCCGAGGCCGCCCGACTGATCGATCTGGTGCTTGACGATGAACTCGACGTCGTCGGGCTCGCGGCATTCGATCTGCATCTTGAAGAGTGCCGTGATTGCGCCGCCGCGTTCGCCCGGGGCAAGGCGGCACGAGCGGCGCGGCGGGCCCGTTGGCCGCGACACCGGCCCCCCTCCGACTTGCTGCAACGCCTTCATGAAGCGCGAATGGGGTACGCAGATCAGGCGAAGGCGCGTGCTCCGCGGCCGCCCCGGCCGATCGGACCGCGCCCCTCGGCCGGCGGCCGCGCGCGGATGGCCTGTTCGGGACTGGGCGGGGCGCTGGCGGCCGCTTTGAGCACTATGCTTCTCATGCATGAGGCGCCCGGCGAGAACCGCATGATCGAGGCGATCGTCGAAAGCCACGTGGGCGCGCTGATGAGCGGTCGCCTGCTCGATATCGCCAGCGCCGATCCCGAAACCATCGGACCATGGCTTACCGGCCGCCTGGACGTCACGCCGGTGGTAAAAAATATCGCCGACGGCGGCTTTGAACTAATCGGTGCCAGGCTCGATTATATCGCCGCCACACGGGCAGCCGCCCTCGTCTACCGACATCGCGAGCATATTCTGACCCTCTATGTCTTCTCGACGCCGAACGCGGCGGCCTCCTCGTCCGAGGCGGTGTTTCGGCAGGGTTTCGCGGTCTGCCGCTGGTCGCGTCACGGCATCACGCGCTGGGCCGTGTCGGACATGGACCTGAAAGAGCTCGAGCAGTTCGAGGAACTGGTCGCCGGCTGACGGCCGGCACCGCCCCCTGACTCCTCATGGGGGCATCCGGATAATTTTCTCGGGCTCGCGCGAATAAACCGGCGCTTTCCCGGATCAGCTCTTCGGACGGCTTAATCAGGAGCGTGGATGGACGGACATATCGGAGCGACGGGGCGTGGTCGGGGAAGTGGGGGCGCTTCGTGACGTGGCGGCTGCTTTCCGACCGCGCACGCGTCCCCGCCCCAGCACCATCGGATTTCGAGCGGGTCGTGCTGCCGCATCTGAATTCGGCCCATAACGTCGCCCGGTGGCTGGTGCGCGACCCGAGCCTGGCCGAAGACGTGGTGCAGGACGCCGTGTTGCGCGCGCTCAGCTATTTCCCCA
>JAQGIC010000104.1 GCA_028288725.1 Rhodospirillales bacterium | reverse complement strand
CCGCCGAAACAGCAGCTGGTCGGGTTTTGGACCGGCAGGCGGATGGTTCGGTCGAGTGCGCCGTCGGGCGCGTAGCGCTCGACCCGCCAGCCTCCATAGATCGCTGACCAATAATAGCCTTCGGCATCGACGGTGGCGCCGTCGGGGCCACCGTCGCCGATCGTGGCGAAGACCTCGCCCGGGCCGGTGGTGCCGTTCGCGACGTCATAGGGGTAAACCATGACGACGCCGGACATCGTATCGGAAAAATACATTCGCGCGCCGTCCGGGCTCCAGGCGAGGCCGTTGGGAAGGCTGCAACCCTCGATGAGAGCCCGACAGGTACCCGAGGCGGCGAGCGACCAGAGCGTGCCCGATGGCGCGCGCGTCGCATCCTCCATCGAGCCTGCCAGGAAGCGCCCGGCCGGGTCGCACTTGCCGTCGTTGAAGCGATGCCCGGGCTTGCCGGCTTCCGGCGTGGCAACGGTCTCGATTTCGCCGGTGGCAGGATCGAAGAACGCGATCCGGCTCTGCAGCGCGACCACAAACCCGCCGTTCTGCCGCAGCGCGAAGCAACCGACCAGTTCCGGGAATTCCCAGCTATGCGTTTCCCCCGTCTCGATGGCATGGCGGCGGATCAGCCGGCGGCGGATGTCGGCCCAGTAGAGCGCCTGATCGCGGTCGCACCAGACCGGGCTTTCACCCAGCACCTCTCGAAACGTCCCGACCGTCTCCATGGGCGTGTCCCTCCCGTCATCCCACAATGCATGCGATGTTTTTTCTTATCGCGCCTGGTTTATCGAAAATCGCGCTTGAATCAGGCTTGCACAAAATAACGTATGCGTTGATGGTTATTTCCACAAGAGAGCGGCGAGCGCCGCCGGATGGGTGGAAATGCAGAGCAAGGCCGACGAAATTCGCTTCTCGATCGCGCTGATGCCGGGTGACGGCATCGGACCCGAGGTCATCCATCCCACGCGCAAGCTCATCGACCAGGCGCTCGCCCGCGTCGGCGGCGTCGCGCTGGACTATCAGGAGCTCGACGCCGGGGCGGAGTGCTACAAGCGCACGGGCGTCGCCATGTCGGAGGAGGTCTTCCAGGCGGCAGCCGCCGCGGACGCCATCCTGTTCGGTGCTGCAGGGCTGCCCGACGTGCGCACCCCCGACGGCATCGAGATCGCGCCGCAGGTCGATCTGCGCTTTCGGCTGGAGCTGTTCGCCGGCGTCAGGCCGGTCCGCAGCATCCCCGGCGCCTCGGCGCCGCTCGCCGATCCGCGGGGCTCGCAGCTCGACTTCGTGCTGATCCGGGAATCGACAGAGGGGCTGTTCGTCTCCCGCGGCAAGGGCGAGGTCGGCGAGGACTACGTCCGGGAGACCTGGGAGATCACGCGGGCCGGGTCCGAGCGGCTGTTCGATTTCGCGCTGAAGCTGGGGCGTCGTCGCAAGCAGAAAGGCTCGCCCGGCATCGTCGCCTGCGTCGACAAGTCCGGCGTGTTCCGCGCCTTCGCCTTCTTCCGCAAGATCTTCTTCGAACGGGCCGCGGCCTTTCCGGAGATCGATGCCCGCGCCTTCAACGTCGACGCGACCGCGCTCGACATGATCCGTCAGCCCTGGACCTTCGACGTGCTGGTGACGGAGAACCAGTTCGGCGACATCCTCTCGGATGCCGGTGCGGCCCTGATGGGCGGCATGGGCATGGCCCCATCGGCCGACATCGGGCTGAAGCATGGTGTGTTCCAGCCCTGCCACGGCACGGCACCCGACATCGCCGGGATGGGCAAGGCCAATCCGACCGCAATGATCCTCTCCGGCGCGATGATGCTGGACTGGCTCGGCGAGACCCGCGACGTCGCCGCCTGCGGCGTGGCCGCCGATCTGCTCGAGCGCGCGGTCGACGCCGCCTTTGCCACGGGCGAGCTGAAGCCGGTCGAGTTCGGCGGCGCCTCCGGGACGGACGAGATCGTCCGGCGGGTGGCCGAGAAGATCGCGAGCCTACCGCTGTCGGCGTGACGGAGGCGGTCATGAGCGAACCGGCTGCCCTCCGGCCTTCCCGCCAGTCGCTCGTCGAGCAGGCCCTCGAGGAGATGCGGCGACGCATCCTCAGCAACGAATGGCCGGCGAATTTCACGGCCCTCGAGGGGGAGATCGCGATCGATCTGGGGATGAGCCGCACGCCGGTGCGGGAAGCGCTGGTGCAGCTCGAAAGTCAGGGACTGATGTCGTTGCGGCCGCGCCACGGCATGCAGGTCCTGCCGATCTCGGCCGATGACATGGTCGAGATCTACGCGATCATCACCAGCCTCGAAGCCACCGCCGCCGAACTCGCGGCGCGGCGGGAGCTGACGGAGGAGGAGCTGAGCCGGCTCGAAGGGCCGGTGCGGCTCATGGAAATCGCCCTGGAGCAGGACGACCGCCACGGCTGGGCGATTGCGGACGAGGAGTTCCACCGGACCCTGGTGGCGCTGAGCGGTAATCGCCGGCTCAAGGCCATGATCGCCAGCGTCTCGGATCAGGCGCATCGCGTGCGGATGACCATGATCCATCGGCGGCCGAAGCCCGTCGTCTCGACGATGGAGCACCGGATGCTCGTGGATGCGCTTCGCCGCGGCGATGCGGAAGGTGCCAGGGAATTGCAGCGGCTGCACCGCCGCCGCGGTGGCGAGGTCATGATCGGGATTCTGCGGAGCAACGCAGGACGGTAAAGGGAGCGGGACGTGGATCTTGAGCTGGCAGGGAAGGTCGCGATCGTGACCGGCGGGGGCCGTGGCATCGGCCGGGCCATCGTCGCGGCGCTCGCGGCGGAGGGGGCGACCGTCGCGATCGTGGACCGCGACAACGTCGACCGCGCCGAGGCATTGGCGGCCGAGCTGGGACAGGCCGCGGCCTTCCGCGCCGACGTCTCGCGGTCCGACGACGTCGCGGCGATGGTCGAGGCGGTCACCCAGCGGTTCGGCAAGGTCGACATCCTCGTCAACAATGCCGGCACGCTGTCGCGCAAATCGATCATCGAGGACAGCTATGAGGACTGGGACCGGGTGCTGCGCACCAACCTCTACGGCTGCTACCACTGCGCCCGCGCGGTCGCGCCGGCCATGATCGCGCGCGGCACCGGGCGGATCGTCAACATCTCCTCGATCCACGGCCGGGTCGCCAAGGCTGCGATGGGCTCGTACTGCACGAGCAAGGCCGCGATCGACATGTTCACCAAGCAATTGGCCGTCGAACTCGCGCCGCACGGCGTCACCGTCAATGCCGTGGCGCCCGGCACGATCAGCACCGAGATCAACCTGCCGCTCTACAAGAGCACGGCACCGGCCGACGTCGCCCTGCAGCAGGCGACGCTCAAGAAAGTGCCGATGGGGCGGATCGGCGAGCCGGAGGACATCGGGCGTGCCGTGGCATTCCTCGCCTCCGGCAAGACGCCTTACATCACCGGCGCCATCCTCTATGTCGACGGCGGCTACATCGCGGAGGGGACGCCGCGCCTCTAGAACCTTGCCGGCCCGAGACCGGCTTCCGGATACCACCTGAAAGGGATCGACGGTGGGCTACACATTCCAATTCGGTGAGGTGTTTCGATACTGGCCGCTGCTCGTCGAGGGCGCGATCAACACCCTGTTGTTCTCGGCCATCGCCATGGCGGCGGGACTGGCGGTCGGTATCGGGGGCGCTGTCTGCCGCAACTCGTCCAACCGCGCGCTGCGCGCGGTCGCGGGCGGCTATGTCGAGATCGTCCGCAACACGCCGCTGCTGGTCCAGCTGTTCCTGTTCTATTTCGGCTTGCCGGCAACGGGCCTTCGGCTCTCGGCGACCGAGGCGGCGATCCTGGCCCTGATCTTCAACACCGGAGCCTATTCCACCGAGATCGTGCGCGCGGGCATCGAGAACGTCCACCGCAGCCAGGTCGAGGCGGCGACATCCCTCGGCCTGTCACGGACGCAGGCGTTCCTGCATGTCGTGCTGCTGCAGGCGCTCGAGCGCGTCTACCCGGCACTCGTCAGCCAGTTCATCCTGATGATGCTCGCCTCCAGCATCGTTTCGGCCGTCGGTGCCGAAGAGCTGACTGCCTATGGCAATCGCATCCAGTCGGAGAACTTCCGCTCGATGGAAGTCTATTTCGTCTGCGGCGCCGTATACCTCGGGCTGACCTATGTCATGCGTTTCGTCCTGGCGTTTCTGGCCCGATTCCTGTTTCCGCGCCGCCGCGCCTTGGCCAGGGCGTAACGACGATGCGCAGCTTCAACCCCAACGACATCCTGTTCCTTGCCCAGGCGGCGCTCTGGACGATCGCCCTGTCGCTGATCGCGTTTTTCGGCGGCGGCATCGTCGGCGCGATCCTGGCGCTCTGGCGGATCTCGACCCTGCGCGTGCTGCGGATGGTCGCGAGCGGCTATATCCAGATCATCCAGGGCATGCCGCTGCTGATCCAGCTGTTCATCTGGTATTTCGGGCTCAACCTGCTCGGCATGGACCTGCCGGCGCTGATGGCCGCCGCAATCGCACTGACGCTTTATTCGAGCGCCTTCTTCGCCGAGATCTGGCGTGGCTCGATCGAGGCCATCCCAAAGGGACAGTGGGAGAGTGCTGCTTCGCTCGGCCTCTCCCGCTTCGAGATGCTCGGCTACGTCATCATCCCGCAAGCCCTGCGCCTGGCGCTGCCGCCGACCGTCGGGTTCATGGTGCAGATCGTCAAGAACACCTCGCTGACCTCGCTCGTGGGCTTCGTCGAACTCGCCCGTGCCGGCCAGCTCGTCAACAACGTGACCTTCCAGCCGCTGCCGGTCTTCGCCTGCGTCGCGGTGATCTACTTTTCGACCTGCTTTCCACTGTCGATATTGAGCCGTTGGCTCGAACGGAGGACCCATGGCCATCGTCAACCTGTCCGGAGTGCGTAAGAGCTACGGCAGCCTGAGCGTGCTGAAGGACGTCTCGCTGGCGGTCGAGCGCGGCACCGTCGTGGCACTCGTGGGCCGTTCGGGATCGGGCAAGAGCACGCTGCTGCGCTGCATCAACGGGCTCGAGAGGATCAATGCCGGCGAGATCGTCGTCGACGGCCGGCGCGTCGAGCAGAACGAGGCCACCCTGCGTGCCCTGCGCCAGGAAATCGGCATCGTCTTTCAGAGCTACAACCTGTTCCCTCACCTCACCGTCGAACGCAACGTGACGCTGGCGCTCTCGCTTGTGAAGAAAATGTCGACCGCCGAGGGACACGCCATCGCCGAGCGGGTGCTGAACCAGGTCGGCCTCGGGGACAAGATCGGCGCCTATCCGGAGCAGCTCTCGGGCGGCCAGCAGCAGCGCGTCGCCATCGCCAGGTCGCTCGCCATGAGCCCCAAGGTGATGCTGTTCGACGAGGTCACCTCGGCACTCGACCCAGAGCTGAAGGAGGAAGTGCTGCGGGTCATGGAAGGCCTCGCCCGCGAAGGCATGACCATGATTCTTGTGACGCACGAGATGGATTTCGCCCGCCGCGTCGCGAACGAGGTCGTGTTCATGCACCAGGGCAAAATTCATGAGCAGGGGCCACCGAGCCGCCTGTTCGTCGAACCGGCGACACCGGAATTCCGGCAATTCATTTCGTCGGCAATCAACTGAGAAACATAGAAAAACGAAGAACCAACGGGAGGAAGGATCATGAGACGCTCTATCATCGCCGCAAGCCTGCTGATGGCCACCGCGCTCGGCATCTGCAGCGCCAAGGCCGACTCGCTCGACGACATCGTCAAACGCGGCAAGATCCGCGTCGCGATCGACATTACGGCAGCCCCCTTCGGCATCCAGAACGAAAAAATGCAGCCCGACGGCGCCGATGTGGAGACCGCTAAGCTGCTCGCCAAGGATCTCGGCGTCGAGCTCGAGGTCGTGCCGGTGACGAGCTCGAACCGCATCCCCTATCTGCAGACCAATCGTGTCGATATCACCATGTCGACCTTCAGCGTCACGCCGGAGCGCGCCAAGGCGGTCGCGTTCTCGACACCCTATGGCGCGATCAACGCGGTGATCTTCGCGCCGAAGGCGGTCGCGATCGCCGAGCCGAAGGATCTGGTGGGCAAAAAAGTCGGCGTCGCGCGCGGCACCACCAACGAGACCGATCTGGTCAACGCGGCCCCGCCGGGCACGCAGATCATCCGCTTCGACGACGAGGCCTCGGCCATGGCGGCGCTGGCGACCGGGCAGGTCGATGCCTATTCGTCGAGCGAGATTATCGCCCGTTCCATGATCCCGCGCTACCCGGACAAGAACTTCGAGAGCAAGTTCCTGCTGCGCCGCAGCTATTATTCGGCGGCCATGCGACGGAGCGAGCCCGAGTTGCGCCAGTGGGTCAACACCTTCATCTGGTTCCACATCAACAATGGCGATCTGGGCCAGATCTACAAAAAATGGGTCGGGGTCGACCTGCCGAGCCTGCCGCCGCTCTGACGAGACGCGCCCTGCCAGGTTCCGGCCCGGCAGGGCGCCGCCGGCTCGCTCCCGGCCGCCCTGGACCAGACACAAGAACCGATGGAGCCGCCGATGCCGCCCGCTCTGATTCCCTTCGAGGCCTTACGCCATCTCGCCGAGAGCCTGCTTCTCGCCGCGGGCGTGCCGATCGACGAGGCTGCACTGGTTGCCGATACCTTGGCGACGGCCGATGCCCGCGGCATGCATTCGCATGGCGTGATGCGGCTGCCGGTCTATGTCGAAAAGATCAGGGGCGGCGGCTTTCGGCCGGGGCGCAAGGGCGTGGTGCTACGCGAAAGCCCCTCGGCGGTGCTGATCGATGCCCAGGACGGGCTTGGCGCCGTCGTGATGGATCGCGCTGTGGACGCGGCGATCGTCAAGGCACAGGCGACCGGCGTCGGGGTCGCCGCGGTGACCAACAGCAACCATTATGGCGAAGGCGCCTATTACGCCCGCAAGCCCGTCGAGCGGGGACTGGTAACGCTTCTGACCAGCAATGGTGCGCCGAACATGCCGGTCTGGGGCGGATTGACCCGCATGACCGGCCCGCTGCCTCTGACCTTTGCCGCACCGGTTCGTGGCCGCGAGCCGTTCGTGCTCGATCTGGCCATGGGTGTTCTCGCCCGCGGCAAGATCTTGATGGCGGCGGAAAAGGGGCTCGAGGTGCCGCCCGGCACTGGCGTCGACGCCGATGGCAAGCCGACGACGGACCCGGGCAAGATCATCAACGGCGGCTGGATCCTGCCGATCGGCGGCTACAAGGGTTTCGGCATCACCATGATGCTCGAG
Source organism: Rhodospirillales bacterium (assembly GCA_028288725.1). Classification (GTDB taxonomy): domain Bacteria; phylum Pseudomonadota; class Alphaproteobacteria; order ATCC43930; family CGMCC-115725; genus Aliidongia. The sequence continues at coordinate 40,265 of JAQGIC010000104.1, read as the reverse complement.
ATCCTCGCCGGCGTGCTGACCGGCGGGGCGCTAGGCCGCGAGTTGCGCGAGCTCTACGGCGTGCCGGACAGGTCGCAGAGCCTCGGGCACTTCGCGTTGGTGATCGACCCTGGGGTTTTCATGGATCGCAGCTTGTTCGAGGAGCGGATGGCGTTCTACCTCGACATGATCAAATCCTCCGAGCGCGCTCCAGGCGTCGATGAGATCATCGTAGCCGGCGAGCCCGAACAGCGGCGCCATCTGCGGGCGCTGGCGGACGGTGTGCCGATCGAGCCGTCCGTGCTGACAAAGCTGGAGACGCTTGCTGCAGAAATCGGCGTTACGGTCAATCTTCCGGGAGCCGCTCGATGACGCCCCCGGACGATAGTGTGATTGCCGCACTCGCGCAGGTCCCGACGGGTGTTTTGGCCGATGTGCTATACGAGATGGGCCTCAAGCACCAAGTGGTTTCCGCGGAGCTCCGACCGCTTTCGCAAGACGTCAGCTTTGTCGGGCGCGCGGTCTGCGTCGCCGGACGATCGGAGGCCGATGCCACGGCGATGTCGAGCCCCCTGGCGACGATGTTCGATGTCGACGCGGTGGTCGCAGCCGGAAGTGTTGTCGTCGTCGATGCCGGCGATCACCGCGTCGGCGCCACCATTGGAGGGCTCGTTGCGCGGACGTTCAAAAAGGCAGGGGCCGTAGGCTTCGTAACGGACGGCGGTGTACGCGATAGGGCCGAACTCATGGAAATGGGTTTGCCTAGCGTCGCGCGCTTCGTTACTCCCCGTGCCGCCAAGGGTGTGTGGGCTGTGACGGCCGTGGGAGGGCCGGTCACGTTGCCGGGACAGGCGGGTACTCCGGTCGCGGTCGCGCCGGGCGACATTCTGTGTTGCGACATGGACGGCCTCGTTGTCGTGCCCGCTGGAGTAGCTGCTGACGTACTCGCAGATGCTTCAAAGGTTGAAGACGCGGAACGCCAGATCCTCAAGGTTATTGAGGCGGGCGGAGATCGGCGAGAAGCTTATCGCCGCTATGACCGATTCGGGCATATTCGCAAGCGCTATCGCGGCTGACGGGCGTTCGCGTTCGTGTAGCATCTTCAACCCGGGGGCCATTGTGGCGCGACCCATTTCATTCTCGGTGCCCTACGACGGATCGGCCTCTCCCGAGCACGGATCCAGCGCCTGCTTCGACGCCTTCACCTGGACCGAAGATCACGAGCATTGCATGGTCATCCATGCCGCCACGCAGGACGACATGCTGTTCGCCCGCATGATGATTCCGCTCTGGTAAAGGGACCGGCGCTTCAGCGGACCAATCGCGGCAGACGATGGCCGACATGAAACCGATGGAAATGGATTCGCGCGCGCGCCAGTCTTTGCCGATACTCTTTCAGTTGAGTATAGCGTAGTCCCAAGAGGACAGGCACGGCGACTGAGAGCACGATCCAGAGCAGGCCGATTTCCAACCACGTCATAGCCCGTCTCCTCTCGCCCCTTAGAGCCGGATGCAATCATGTCCGCTCGACATGATCGCCGAATCCGTCTCTAAACATATGATCTAGTTCGCGCTGTTAACATATGTGGCGGAATTTTGATCCATCAAGGGGAGGCGAATTCCGGCTCGCATCCAGGCTGCCGTCCTTTGTCGCAGGTTCGGGTCATTGCGACGCCCGCATCTTCTCCAGCGCCGCCAGTCGGATTGAGAGTGCGATGCCCTCGGCGGCGACGCGGACCGCCTCGACGCTGGGAAAGCTCGGCGCCAGGCGCAGCACGCGGTCGTTCGGATCGTTGCCGCCGGGCCAGGTGGCGCCGGCCGGCGTGAGCGCGATGCCCAGCTCGCGCGCCAGCGCGACCGTCCGTTTGGCCGTGCCGTCCATGGCATCGACGCTGATGAAATAGCCGCCCTCGGGCCGGGACCAACGGACCGTGCCCAGATCGGCCAGATGCCGGTCGAGCGCGTCCAGCGTCGCGTCGAACTTCGGCGCGAGCAGGCGGCGCTGCGCGGCCATATGGCGCAGAATGCCGTCGAAATCCTTCAAGAACCGCACGTGGCGCAACTGGTTCAGCTTGTCCGGGCCGACCGTCCGCTTGGCCACGCGGGCCAGGTACCAGGCGACATTGGCGGGAGATCCCGCGAAGAAGGCCAAGCCCGCGCCGGCGAGCGTGATCTTGGAGGTGGAGGCGAACAGGAACGGCCGATCCGGGTGGCCGGCCTCGGCCGACAGCGTCAGAATGTCGGGAAGGACATGGTGGGTCGGGGTCAGATCATGCACGGCATAGGCATTGTCCCAGAACAGCCGGAAATCCTTCGCACCGGTCTTCATCGCGGCGAGGCGGCGCACGGTCGCGGCCGAATAGACGGCGCCGGTCGGGTTTGAATATTTCGGAACGCACCACATGCCCTTGACGGTCGGGTCGGCCGCCAGCGCCTCGACCGCGTCCATGTCCGGCCCCTGCTCCGTCAGCGCGACCGGCAGCAGGCGAAAGCCGAATTCCTCGCACAGGGCGAAATGCCGGTCGTAGCCCGGCACCGGGCAGATGAAGCCGGGTGCGGGATGGCGCGACCAGGGCTCGGTGCTGCCCGGCACGCCCTTCAGCAGAGCCCAGACCAGGCAGTCATGCATGATCGCGAGGCTGGAGTTCTCGCCGATCACGATCTGCCCGGCCGGCGCGTCGAGCAGGCCCGAGAACAGCTGCCGAGCCTCGGGCAGCCCTTGGGTGCCGCCGTAGTTGCGCGCGTCCTCGCCGGCCTCGCTCAGATAGTCGCCGTTGCCCGGCAGGGTCAGCAGGCCGCTCGACAGGTCGAGCTGTTCCGGCGACGGCTTGCCGCGCGTCATGTCGAGCTTCAACCCGCGGGCGCGGAAGGCTTCGAACTGGTCGCGGGTGCGGGCTTCCATCGCCGCGACGGTTTCGGGCGACAGGTCGGCGGGAACGGGCACAGGTCTTCTCCGAAGCGATGGTGAGGGTTTCAGCATCGCCGCAGAACCGGGTCCGCTGCCACCGTTACAATGTCACGGATACAATTTTTGAACCGCTGGGCTAAGCTGATGCTTCAAGCGGGCGCAACCCCGCGATGTCGGGAGGAAATTCCATGAGTTTGCGTATGCTCGCGTTCGCCTTGGCCGGTCTGCTGACCGCGGGGGCCGCCCCCGCGGCCGACATCAAGGTCGCAACCTCCGGTGGGTTCGCCGCCCCGTCGCAGGCGCTGGTCGCGGAATTCGAACGGACGACGCATAACAAGGTCGAGATCGTGCTCGGCCCCTCGATGGGGGCGACCCATGACGCGATCCCGGCCCGCCTGGCCCGCGGCGAGCCGCTGGACGTGCTGCTCATGGTCGCCTCCGCCCTCGACGAACTCGTCAAACAGGGCAAGGTCGAGCCGTCGAGCCGAGTCGATATCGCGCGCTCCTATATCGGCATGGCGGTCAAGGCCGGCGCGCCCAAGCCGGATATTTCGACCGTGGCGGCGCTGAGGCAGACGCTGCTCGATGCCAAGTCGATCGCCTATTCCGACAGTGCCAGCGGCGTCTACCTGTCGACCGAAGGGTTCAGGAAGCTGGGCATCGCCGACCAGATATCCTCCAAAAGCCGCATGATTCCGGCGACGCCGGTCGGCGAGATCGTGGCCAGGGGCGAGGCGGAATTGGGCTTTCAGCAACTGAGCGAGCTTGTGACGGTCAAGGGCATCGAGCTGGTCGGTCCGCTGCCGGACGGCGTGCAGAAGATGACCCCGTACGCGGCCGGCATCGTGGCTGGCTCCAAGGAGCCGGCGGCGGCCAAGGCCTTCATCCAATTCCTGACCTCGCCCGGCGCGGCACCGACAGTCAAGAGCTTCGGGCTCGATCCGGTGACGGCCAAACCCTAGCGCGCTTTCCGGTCTGGATTAATCGATCCGGACTGTTTGGGTGCCTTCACCCAAACGATAGGAATTCGCGCCGGACCAGGCTCCTGGATCGTTTTGGCCGGGTCGTCGGTTTGCCTTCTCTGGGATCCTGATCGGTCGGAGGAGACGATGGACGAACTCGCGTTCGAAATGCAGGCGCCACCCTATTCGCTGTGGGGCGCGTGGCGTCGGCTGGTGGTGGCGCCGGATTGGACGCGGCCGGTCGTGCTCCGGGTGCACGCCCATCTGCGGGACCCTGCCGGCGACGAGATTCTGCTGGGCCAGATCCGCTGGCAGGAGCGGCCCGGCAGCACGATCAGGATCGATGTCATCGATGGGGGCGCCACCCGGATCATCTTCGAGCCCAAGACGCTCGATCCGATGGTCCGGTTTGCCACGACCGGCCCGGTCCGGCGCAACGTGGTGGTCGAGGTCGGCCATAAGGAAGTCCATCCCGGCGAAATCCATGTCAGCCTGGCGAGCTGAGAAACGCCTTCTTCATCTCAACAGCCCTATGGTCGGACCGGTCGCGAATCGATAATGTCGCCCGCGAGTTGAGCAAATTCGGGCGAACCGCCTTCTGGGGGGCCGCTCTTGACCGAAAGTGGCTAGATGAGTTCGAGCAAAACGCGCGTGTTCCTGGCCGTGGGCCTGCTCGCGGTCGCCGGCATCGGCTTCGGCGCCTATCGGATGACGGCGGTCGCCAAGGATGCGCCGAAGACGACGAAGGCGCCCGCGGCACCGGCCGAGGCCGCCAAGACCGACCAGCCGAACGCGCTGTGGGGTCGGTCGTGCGACACCGGCGCCGACGGCAAGCAGACCTGCGTCGCCGTCCAGAACGTCGTCATCACCGACAAGAATACCAATCAGAGTCTGCGGGCCCTGTCGGTCGCGGTCGGATATCTGCCGGGCGACGCCAAGCTGCGCATGGCGCTGACCGTGCCGCTGGGCATCAATCTGCCGACCGGCGTCGGCTTCCAGATCGACGAAGGCCAGGCCAATACCCTGCCGGTCGAGACCTGCCTCGCCGACGGCTGCCGCATCATCATGACGATCGATGCCGGCGGGCGCGACAGTCTGGTCAAAAGCAAGCTGATCAAGGTCAGCTATCAACTGGCCAACGGCCAGAAAGTGGTGCTGCCGATCGAACTCACCGGCTTCGGCGCCTCGCTCGCCCAATTGGGCCCGACGCCGTAGGGTCGCAGCCCGGAACCGCCATCCGCTGATGCCCGTTCGACTAGGGCACGAGATAACAGCGGGAGCCATGGATGACCGGATTGCAGGGAAAACGGATACTGGTCACGGGCGGCGCCCAGGGGATCGGCCGTGCGATCGCCGTGCGGTTCGCGGCCGAGGGCGCCCGGGTCGCGGTCAATGACGTCCGGCAAGGGCCGGCGATGGCCGAGACGCTGGGCCTGCTGGCCCCGGTCCCGGCCGGCGCCCACGCCGGTTTCGCCGCCGACATCAGCGACGAGGCCGCGGTCGAACGCATGATGGCCGACATCATCCGGCAGTTCGGCGGGCTCGACGTGCTGGTCAACAATGCCGGCATCCAGATCGAGGCGCCGTCGGACAGCATGACGCTCGACCAGTTCCAGCGCGTGCTGGGCGTCAATCTCACCGGCACGTTCCTGTGCTCGCGCGCGGCGCTCCGTCACTTCCTCGCGACCGGCGGCAAGGGCTCGATCATCAACACCTCTTCGGTGCACGAGCGGATTCCAAAGCCCGGATTCCTGGGGTATTCGGCCAGCAAGGGCGCCATGGGCAACGTGACGCGCACGCTGGCGCTCGAATATGCCGGCCGGGGCATCCGGGTGAACGAGGTGGCACCGGGCGCCATCGTCACGCCGATCAACGCCGCCTGGAAGGACGACCCGGCCAAGCGCGCCGATGTCGAACGCCATATCCCGATGGGACGGGCGGGCACTCCCGAAGAGGTCGCGGGATTGTTCGCCTTCCTGGCCTCGGACGATGCGTCCTACGTCACCGGCCAGACCTTCTACGTCGACGGCGGGCTCAACCTCTATGGCGATTTCGCCCATAACTGGTCGTCGTAATACCGAATCCGGCTTCGACACCCTCACCCAGTTCGCTGCCGCTCAGCACTCCCGCAAACTGCGGGAGAGGGAGGGACCCGCGCAGCGGGAGGGTGAGGGTAGTGCCGCGGTTAAGGGACCAAATTCCTAATCTCGACCTGCTCGGTCAATCCCGGCGGGGTGAAGCCGAAGATGCGGCCGTAGAAGCCCAGTTCAAGTTCCAGCACCCGGCGGATCGTGGTGCCCTGGCGGAAGCCGTGGCCTTCGCCCTCGAACGTGTAATGGGCGACGGCCAGGCCTCTGGCCGCCATGGCTTGGGCCATCTCATCGGCCTGGTTCGGCGGCACGACCTTGTCGTCCATGCCCTGGAAGAAGATCACCGGACAGGACAGCCGCTCCAGGTGATGGATCGGCGAGCGCTCGCGATAGAGCGCTTCGGCCTGGGGCAGGGGGCCGACCAGGCGGTCCAGGTAGCGCGATTCGAACTTGTGGGTGTCCGATGCCAGCAGCTTCAGATCGGCCACGCCATAATGGCTGGCGCCGGCCTTGAACAGCTTGGTGCTGGTGAGGGCGGCGAGCGTGGTGAAGCCACCGGCGCTGCCGCCCCGGATCGCGATGCGCGCCTTATCGACCAGCCCCTCCTGCACCAGATATTCCGCCGCCGCGGTGCAATCCTGGACGTCGACCAGGCCCCAGCGGCCATAAAGCCGCTCGCGGTAGGCGCGGCCGAAGCCGGTCGACCCGCCGTAATTGACGTCGACCACGGCGATGCCGCGGCTGGTCCACCATTGGATCGCGAGCGAGAAGCCGTTCGTGCTCATCGCGGTCGGGCCGCCGTGGCTGATCACGATCAGCGGCGGCTGCTCGTCGGCCGGGCCCGCGATCCGGGCATTGGTCGGCGGGTACCAGAAACCATGCCCCTCGCCGCCGTCGCGGGTCGGAAAGGTGAAGGGTTCGCCGACCGAGACATCCTCGGCGCCGAGGCTGGGCGGCCCGGCCGCCTTGACGGCTTCGGGCGTGCCGCCCAGCTGGGCGAGGCGGGTCACCGCCGGCGGCGTCTTTGTCGGCGTCGCGATATAGGCGAGGCCCACGCCGGCGGCCACCGGGCATTCCTGGACCGGTCCGAGCTCGAGCGGGGAGATCCTGCCCGCTTCGATCAGCACGGCGCGCTTGATGCCGCGGTCGACCAGGGCGGCCACGATCCGGCCGTCCTGCAAAAAGGCGAAATGGCGCTGGCCGAACATCCACTGGGGGCCGCCGATCTCGGCCTCCACGGGCGCGACCGGGTGGATGCCGCCGTCGCGGACGACATACAGGTTCCACCAGCCGCTGCGGTCGGAGGCGAAATGCAGCACCCCGTCGGGCGACCAGGTCGGCTGTACGATCGCCTCCGGAATGGCACCCGCGACCAGCCGGACGGTCGCGGATTTGGTCTGATCGATCGGTGCCAGCCACAGGCGGGTACCGTCCCATGGCATGTCCGGGTGATCCCAGCTGAGCCAGACCAGCGTCTTGCCGTCGGGCGACAGGCGTGGTGCTGCCAGGAAGTCATGGCCGTCGATCAGCACCTGACCGGCATTTTCCGCCGGCGGCATGCGGCCGGTGATGTCGAGCGCCACGATCGTCGCGCGCGCCTCGGCAGCGGGCCTGCCCGGCAGCGCCCGATGGTCCTCGCGCACGGCCAGCACTCGGCCGCGGACCGGATCGAAGGCGAAGTCGGCATAGCGGCAGCCCTCGACTGCGGCGATCTGCCGGGCCGGGGCGTCGCCGTCGATCAGCCAGACGGCACCCGTCGCCTTGTCGCTGAACACGACTCGCTCATCGGCGACCAGATAGGCGCCGCCGCCATACTCATGCACCCGCGTCGCGACATTGAGCGGCGCCGGCGTCAGATCGGCGGTCCGCCCGTCCGAACCGCGCCGGACCAGCACGGTCCGGCCATTCTCGTTCGGCCGGCCTTCCAGCCAATAGAGCGCGCCCTCGTCGGTCTGGAGCGCACTCAGAGCGACCGTCTTGCCGGCGACCACATCCGTGGTAACCGGCGAGTCCCAAGCGCCGTAAGGGGCGGTGCGTTTCTTGTTCATTCTTCTCACCTCTCCGTGGGGAAGCTCGTCTCTCACGCGTCCGCGAAGGTGTCGAGCGGACGGATCGCATAGCGCCACTGCCGCTGGGCGCCCGGGTCCAGGCTGACCACGCCCGGCTTGTCCCTGAACTCGCCGTCGAAGCCCTGCGGGCTGGCATGGCCCTGCCACGGCTCGATGCAGAGGAAGGGCGCGCCGGGCTTGGTCCAGATGCCCAGATGCGGGAAATCGTGCCATTCCATCTCGATCGCCGGGCCGCCGGGCGCGCCGAAACGCAGCGCGCGCGATGCCGGCCGGTCCATGATCACGGCATCGTTCTGGAACAGGTCGTCGCGGAGCGCCAGCACCCGGCCGCGGATCGGCGTCGGCTCCGGCTCGGGCCGGATCAGCTTTTCCGCGACCCGGCGGATCGGCGTCGGCTCCTCCCGCTCGAAGATCAGGCGGTAATCCTCGCGCGCGTGTCCGGGATCGAGCGGCCAGTTGAACGCGGGATGGATGCCCAGGCTGGCGATCAGCGGCTCGTCGGCCGGGTTCGCGAGCGTGAAACGCCCGACCAGTGCCTCATCCTCGATCGCATAATCGATCTCCAGCACGAAACGGAACGGATAGACGGCGCGGGTCGCGTCGCTGTCGGTCAGGCGCCAGGTGCAGGCGCCGGCGCTGCTGGCGACCAGCGTACAGGCCGTATGGCGCAGAAAGCCATGCGACGGCAGCGTATAGGACCGGCCCCGATGCAGCAGCCGGTCGCCGGTCAGGCCGCCGACGATCGGGAACAGGTTGGGCGCGTGCCAGCCCCAGACGGCGGGATCGGCCTGCCATAGCCGTTCCGCCCCGCCATGGGTCAGCGAGGTCAATTGCGCGCCCTTGGCGTCGATGCGCGCCGCCAGACGCCCCTGTCCGATCGTCACCGTTTCCGTCATAGCCGCCCGATCGTCCCATCCTCGGCAATGGCGACCTGTTCGCCATCGCAATAGCCCGCCTGGTCCGCCGGCGGCAGCACCAGGAGCGGGATCGTATGCCAGCCCATCTCGCGCGCGACCAGGATACCGAGGCCCAGGATCGCGTCCAACCGGCCCATGACGATCGCGGCCGGGGCCAATCCCGCCGACAGCAGTTCCAGCATCACGGCACTGGACGAACTCGACCCGCGCGTCTCAGGTACCATCAGGACCCGCCCGCCGACGCGGGTGCCGCAATGGGGCGAGCGCGGATCGGTCAGCGTGCCGCTATAAGGATCGACACCACCCCAGAAGCTCACGGGGTCCTCCAGTCGCAGGACGGCGCCCGCGGCCCGGCCGGGCAGGATGATCCGGGCCCTCATCGCCAGATCGCCTCGTCGCGTGCCAACCGGCCGGCGACCGCGCTCTCGATGCAATCGGTGAGGCTGCCGTACAGCACGTCCCAGCCGGTGGTCGACGGCGTGTAATGGGCGAATTTGCCGGAATTCGTCACGAGCAGGCCGGAGGCGGACGACAGGATCGGCGTCACCACGATGCAGGTATCGGCAATCAGCGTCACGCCGGCGGCGTCCAACGCCGCACGGCGGCCGTCGCCCAGCCGATCCAGCACATGGCGTCCGGTGCAGGCGTAGAATGGGATCGCGACGTGCCGTCCGGCCAGACCGGCGACCAGCGCATCGATCTCCGCCTCCGACAGATGGGGACTGCCGATCGCGACCGCGTCGATCTTACCGTCCGGCGGCAGCGTGCCGGTCGACAGCCGCCGCCGCGCCTGCTCCAGCATGGCGGGTTGCAGCGCGATGATCTCGGCCGGCGCCAAGCCGCCGAACGCGGTCGCGCGGTCCGGCGCCTCCGGCGTGACACCCACGACATGGAACAGTCCGACCGACCCGGTCGAGGCTGCGGCAGCGCCGAGCGCTTTCAGCCGGTCCTCGGCGAGGCCGCGCGGCAACCCGTCGATCGCGGCGATCCGGTCGCCGACCGCGGCGCCGAGCCAGGCGCCCAGTACCGGATAGAAAGCATCCTCCGCGACCAACGCCGGCGGCAGGCCCGCGGCATCGACCAGCAGGGTGGCGCGCCGGTTCTCCGGCAGATGCAGCCCGGCGCGCGGCGCGCGGCCGGTGATGGCGGCGCAGATATCGAGGAAATCGCCATAGCGGTTGGTGCGGGCGCCCAGGACCGAGTTGCAGAACACGACCGCGTTCGATTCGCCCCAGGCGACGTCCTGGCCCAACGCCGGGCGATGGCCGGCCTGATAGGGCGCGCAGGTCCAGCTCTCGCGGCAGCCGAGCCCCGCATAGGCCGCCATCAGCCGCCGCGCCATGCCGGCCTGTTCGGCGCCGAGGCGCTCGCGGCCCGGATGGACCAGATCGAGCGCGCCGACATTGAGCGTGGTCGGCACCTTGACCCGACCGCCATCGGCCAACAGCCGCTCGGCGAACAGGGTGCCGCTGTCGCCGTGATAGAGGCAGCCGTCGATATGGGCGGAGGCAATGTCGATCAGCCGATCGGCGCCCAGCATGCGCGCCGTGTCGGCTACTATCCTGAGCGCCATGGCCGCGGCCGGTCCGTCGCGCCCGGCCAGCACGGCCTCGTCCTCGGGCGAGAGTTCAAGAGGCATGGACGGTTTCATCGGCGGCCGGCAATCCTTGGAGGGGTAGTGCGGAGTTCGAACGATGATCGTCGCTGCGCTGCGGCGTCAAGCGCTCCAGATTAACCTATAGGCCGGTACGTTGTTGTCAAACCGGCTGCGCGCGAGGTACTTGCTTAAGGACGAGCAGTTCGGAAATCTCAACTTTTGGGAACGGGTGTAAATGGCCGAACTGTCTCATCCCGTCCCCGCCGAGCCCGACCCTTGGCAGCTCCATGCGGAGATGTGCCGGCTGGAAGCGCAATTGTCCCATCTGGTGCCGGGCGATGTCGCGCCGTTCGAGCAGGCGCTGGTCGAGGCGCGGCGTCTGGGCGATGACGGGCTGTTGGCGCGGGCGCTCTGCCTGACGGCCCGCTACGAGCTGTTCTGGGGCCGCCTGGAAGCCGGTGTCGCCTTAGTCGAAACGGCGATCGAGGCCTTTGCGCGGTTGCCGGAGGACGCTCTGCTGCGGCTCGTCGGCCCGCACTCGGAGGCCTGGCGCGTCGCCGGCAACGGGTGGTTGAAGCTCGGCAATATCGTCAAGGCCCTCCCGCTGTTCGAACAGGCCATCGTCATCGCCCAGCGCGGCGTCGATGCGGGCCTGACCGACGAGGCCGGCCATTCGGCCATCCCGTCGACCAGCAGCCTGGTGCGGTGCCTGAACAATCTGGCCATGGCGCTGCTCAGCATGCGTGAGATGGCGGGGGCCATGGAGGTCCTGCACCGGGCGATCGAGCTGGTCGATGCGCATCCCCAGACCTTGGACGATATCCCCGACGACGTCGTCTACATCGTCGGCAATCTGGTGGATATCCTGCAGCAGGAAGCCCGGGACCGGCTGGCGGCGGGCGAAAGCGCCGAGGCACAGTTGGGCCAGGCGCGCGCGCTGCTGGAGACACGCGCGAGCCAGATCCTGCGCATGGCGGTGGAGGGCGATGGGTCCAAGCTCTCGGTGCTGGCCGAACGGGATTTCCTGGAGGCATCGAGCCAGAATCTATTGCTCGAGGGCAAGCTGGACGAAGCATTGATCCAGTTCCGCCGATTGGCCGACAGCAGCGGCGAAGATCGCTGGCGCGGCGCAATCGGTGAGCGCGGCCTAGCGGAGACGCTGCTGGCCCTCGGTCGTCCGGCCGAGGCCCTGGTCCATGCCCGGTTGGCGCTGGCGGCCTATGACCAAAATGAAGAGATCGTCGATCGCGCCAACGTCCTGCAGGCAATGTCCCGCATCCACCGGGCGTTGGGCCAGGACCGCGAAGCCTTGCTGACGCTCGAGGAACATCATCGGCTGCGCGGACGGGTCGACGCGCTCGCGGCCCGGCAATATGCCGGCCAAATGGGCGCGCGCATCGGCCTGGAACGGGCGCGCGCCGAGGCCGAGGCGCAACGGTGCATCGCGAGCGAGTTGCAGGCATTGAACGCCAAGCTGATCGATCAGGCCGCGGCGCTCGAAATGCAGGCCCAGGCGCTGAGTCTGGCGCGGACCGCAGCCGAGGAGGCGAGCCGCGCCAAATCGGCATTCCTCGCCAACATGAGCCACGAGCTGCGCACGCCGCTCAATGCCATTCTGGGCTTTGCCGAAATGATGCGCGATGGCTATGCCGGGCCGCCGGGTCCCGCCTGGAGCGGCTATGCCGGCATGGTGCATGAGGCCGGCAGCCATCTGCTGTCGGTGATCGGCGAGATCCTGGACCTGTCCAAGATCGAGGCCGGTCGCGTCGTCCTGACGATCGAGCCGGTCGATCTGGCCGAACTGTTCAAAGCGTGCCGCGAGTTGACCGGGCCGATGGTCGAGCGCGGCGGGTCTACCCTGTCGGTCGCATGCGACCCGTCGCTGGCGGCGATCCCCGGCGACCCGATCCGGCTGAAGCAGATCCTGCTGAATCTGCTGTCGAACGCGGCGAAGTTCACGCCCCAGGGCGGCGGGATCACGCTTTCGGCCGAGCCCGGTCCGCCGGGCTTCGTCGATATCCGCGTCGCGGATACCGGTGTCGGCATGAATGCCGTCGAGGTGGAACTGGCGCTCGAGGTCTTCGGTCAGATCGAAACCAGCGTCGCCCGCAAGAGCCAGGGCTCTGGTCTGGGGCTGCCGATCGCGGTCGGTCTGACCGAACTGCACGGTGGCGTGTTGTCGATCCAAAGCTGCAAGGGCGCCGGGACGACCGTCACGGTCCGCCTGCCGGCGTGACGGCGTTATTTACATTGCGGCGGGGGTAGGCGGTAGGCGCTTCGGTCGCCCCCCGGACGGTGCCGCCCGGCCAGGCATAGGTCCGGCATGCCGCGACGAAGGTCGCGACCGCCGGGGAGAAGCGGCGGCCCGCGATCCGGACGAGCGAGATCGCCCTCACCGTCTCGGGCTCGACCAGCAGGCGCGGCGGGGCCAACGGCGCCCGCGCCAAGGCTGGCGAAATGAAGTCACCACTTCCAATTGTCCCCGGTCCGGAAAATTCCTATGCCGGGTCGGGGATTTTCGCGTTGCGGCCAGCCTATAATCCACGAGACTCTGCCGCATCCAAGTGCCGTGAGGTGACGCTTGCTCCGCTCGACCATGCTGCTGGCCTTTCTGATCGGCATCGCCGCCTTCGTGGCCGTGCTGGTGATGAACGGCTTCGCCGACATCGTCCGGGGGGTCGCCGTGATCGGCTGGGGGTTGCTGGCCATCGTGCTGATCCGGCTGCTGGCCTTGTCGCTTGCCGGGACCGCCTGGGGGCTGACGCTCGGGCATCGGGCGGGCCGGCCGGCCTTGCTCTATGTCGGGCTGCGCATCGTGCGCGAGGCGATCAATTGCCTGCTGCCGGCGGCCCAGGTCGGCGGCGATATCGTCGGCGGCCGGCTGCTGGCCCAGTTCGGCGTGCCGCCCGGTTTGGCCGCCGCGTCGATCCTGGTCGATCTGCTGCTGCAGACCGCGACCCAGGGCCTGTTCGCCGTCTCGGGCCTGTTCGCCCTGTGGCTGGCGTTCGGCGATACGCCGGTCGTGCGCGAGATCGGCTGGGGCCTCGCCATCGCGGTGCCGGCACTCGGCGGGTTCTTCCTGGCCCAGCGCCTGGGCCTGTTCGCCCTGGTCGATCGCGGGATGGGGGTGCTGCAGCGCTTCCTGCCGGGCCTCGTGCCGGATCGGCCGATCGATCTGCAGACGGGCCTGGCCCAGATCTATGCCGCCCGCGGCCGTATCGGCGGCGCCTGCCTGGTCCATCTGGCCGGCTGGTCGACCGGCATTCTGGAGATCTGGCTGGCGCTCGACCGCATGGGGCAGCCGTCGAGCTTTGCCGAATCGCTGGTGCTGGAAAGCCTGGGTCAGGCCGTCCGCTCCGCCGCCTTCGCCGTCCCGGGCGCGCTCGGCATTCAGGAAGGCGGGTTCATCCTACTGGGCAGCCTGTTCGGCCTGTCGTCCACGACGGCGATCTCGCTGTCGCTGGTGAAACGCCTGCCGGATCTGGCGATCGGCCTGCCCGGTCTCGCCGCCTGGCAGATGCTGGAATTGCGCAAGCTCAAGCTGCCGCTCCTGCGTCGCGGGGCGTAACGCCGGGTCGGTCCGGTTCCGCTATTGGTTCGGGGCGGCCGGCGGCGGGTCCGGCGGCGACAGTGCCGTCGGCGGTGGATCCTGCGGCCGTTCCTGGACAGCGCCACGGTTCTTGTCGACGGTCGATCTGGCCGGCGGTTTGGACGAGTTGCACGAGGCTTTCGTGTGGCTGGTCGGCTGTCCGCCGAAGGCGCAGGGAATATCGTCCTGGAAGAAGTGCGGGATGTCGGTCGTGAACGTCTTGCGCGCGTCGTCGAAGAAATCCGCGCGCGCCGGGGTCGCGGCGGCGAGGGTCAGGATCGCGCCGCAACAGGCGAGGCACAGAACCCGGCAGGCACTGAAAGTCAAATCCGTCTCTCCTGCGTGGCGGCAGGCGAGCATCGCCGCCGATCTAGTCGCTCGATCCGGCCAACGCCCGCTGGATACGGGAAGGTTCCTTCCCCCGTGCCGAGCGGCCCAGCCAATTGTTCAGACGGTCCATATAGAGATAGACGACCGGCGTCGTATAGAGCGTCAGCATCTGCGACAGGATCAGGCCGCCGACGATCGAGAAGCCGAGCGGCTGGCGGATCTCGGCGCCGGTGCCGCTGCCGAACATCAGCGGCACGCCGCCCAGCATGGCCGCCATGGTCGTCATCATGATCGGTCGGAAGCGCATCAGGCAGGCCTCATAGATCGATTCCTCGGGCTTGAGGCCCCGATTGCGTTCGGCCTCCAGCGCGAAATCGATCATCATGATCGCGTTCTTCTTGACGATGCCGATCAGCAGGATGATGCCGATCAGCGCGATCACGCTCAGGTCGAAATGGAACATCATCAGGATCAGAATCGCGCCGACGCCGGCCGAGGGCAGGGTCGACAGGATGGTGATCGGGTGGATGTAGCTCTCATAGAGCACGCCCAGGATGATATAGACGACGACCAGGGCCGCCGCGATCAGATAGGGCGTGGTCGACAGCGAGGATTGGAACGCCTGGGCATTGCCCTGGAAGGTGCCGATGATGGTCGACGGCAGCTTCATCTGCGCCTCGGCCTCCTGAATGGCGCTGACCGCCTCACCGAGCGACGCGCCCTGGGCCAGGTTGAAGCTCAGCGTCACCGCCGGAAACTGGCCCTGATGCGCGATCGACAGATAGTTGGTCTTGGTCGTATCGAGCTTGACGAAGGTCGATAGCGGGACCTGGCTGCCGGTCGTCGGCGATTTCACGTAGATCTTGCTGAGCGCCGCCGGGTCGCCCTGCAGCGCGGGCGGTACTTCCAGGATCACGTGATACTGGTTCAGCTGCGTGAAGAACTGCGCGACCTGGCGCTGGCCGAACGCGTCATAGAGCGTGTCGTCGATCACCTGCGGCTGAATGCCGAAGCGGGCCGCCGTGGTGCGGTCGATGGTCATGGTCACGGTCGGCGCATTGGTCTGCTGATCGGTCGCGACGTCGCGCACCATCGAGAGCGTGCCGAGCTTCTGCTGCAGCAGCGGCGCCCAATGGTTCAGCTCGTCCAGGTTCGAATCCTGCAGCGTATATTGGTATTGGGTCTTGGACGAGCGGCCGCCGACGTTGATGTCCTGCGCCGCCTGTAGGAACAAGGCGATGCCCTGAACCTGCGCCAGCTTGGGGCGCATCCGCGCGATGATCGCGTCGGCGGATGCCTTGCGCTCCGGCTTCTGCTTCAGCGTGATGTAGAAATTGCCGTTGTTGCCGGTGCGCGAGCCGCCGGCGGAACCGACCGAGGAATTGTAGCTGTAGACGTCAGGATCCTCGCCGACGATCTTCATTAGCTCCTGCTGCTTCGCCATCATGCCCTGGAACGAGATGTCCTGGGATGCTTCCGAGATGCCCTGGATGAAACCGGTATCCTGCTGCGGGAAGAAGCCCTTGGGGATGGTGATGAACAGGAAGACGGTCAGGCCGATGGTCGCGAACAGCACCATGAGCGTGAAGAACTGGTGGCGCAGCACCCAGCGCAACCCATAGGCATAGCCGTCGCGCATGCCGTCGAAGAAGCGCTCCATCATGAGGTACAGCCGGCCGTGCTTGGTATGCGCCTCGTCCTTGAGGAAGCGCGAGCACATCATCGGCGTCAGTGTCAGCGAGACGATGGCCGACACCAGGATGGTGACCGTGACGGTGACGGCGAATTCGTGGAACAGGCGGCCGATGATGCCGCCCATCAGCAAAAGCGGAATGAAGACGGCGATCAGCGACAGGCTGATCGAGACGATGGTGAAGCCGATTTCGCCGGCGCCCCTCAGCGCCGCCTCCATCGGCTTCATGCCGTCCTCGATATGGCGGACGATGTTCTCGATCATCACGATCGCGTCGTCGACCACGAATCCCACGGAAATGGTGAGCGCCATCAGCGACAGATTGTCGAGGCTGTAGCCCACGACGTACATGATCGCGCAGGTGCCGACGAGCGAGACCGGCACCGTGATGCTCGGAATGACCGTCGCCCAGAAATTGCGCAGGAACGCGAAGATCACCATCACGACCAGGCCGATGGTGAGCACCAGGGTGAACTGAACGTCGGAGACGGAGGCGCGGATCGTCTGGGTCCGGTCCGAGATGACCTTGACGTCGATCGCCGGCGGGATCGATTCCCTGAGGCGCGGCAGGGCCGCCATGACCGCGTTCACCACGTCGATGACGTTGGCGCCCGGTTGGCGGAACACGGCGAGCGTGATGCCGCGGGCGCCGCTCTGCCAGGAGGCGAGCCGGGTATTTTCCGGACCGTCGATGGCCTGACCGACGTCGCGGATGCGGACCGGCGCGCCGTTGCGATAGGCGAGCACGACGTCCTGATAGTCCTTGGCGGCCGTCAGCTGGTCGTTGTTGTAGATCGTGAAGCTCTGGTTCGGGCCGTCGAAACTGCCCTTGGGCTGATCGACCGTGACGGTGCCCAGCACCGCGCGGACGTCTTCGAGGCTGAGCCCCATGTTGGCGATCTTGGCCGGATCGATCTGCACGCGCACGGCCGGCTTCTGCTGGCCGAACACGCTGACCTGGGACACGCCCGAGATCTGCGACATCTGCTGGGCCAGCAGGGTTTCGGCCGCGTCGTCGACCTGGGTCAGCGGCATGCTGGGGCTATAGACCGCCAGCAGCAGGACCGGGGCGTCGGCCGGGTTGACCTTGCGGTAGGTCGGCGCGCTCGGCAGGGTCTTCGGCAACTGGCCGCTGGCGGCATTGATGGCGCCCAGCACGTCGGTCGCGGCCGCGTCGATGTTGCGGTTGAGGTCGAACTGCACCGTGACGCTGGTCGAGCCCAGCACGCTGGTCGAGGTCAGCTGCGCCACGCCGGCGATCTGCGCCAGCTGGGTTTCGAGCGGCGTCGCGACCGAGGAGGCCATCGTGTCGGGGCTGGCGCCGGGCAGCGCGGCGTTGACCTGGATGGTCGGGAAATCGACCTGCGGCAGCGGGGCGACCGGCAGCAGCGGATAGGCGACGGCGCCGACCAGGAACATTCCCGCCATCAGCAGCGAGGTCGCGATGGGACGCTGGATGAACGGGGTCGAAATGCTCACTTGGCGGGGCTCCCCGCCGGTGCTGCGGCATCGGCCGTCTGGTTGCTCTGCGGTGTGGCGGCGACCTTGGCACCGACCTTCACCTTATATTGGCCATCGACCACGATGGTCTCGCCGACGGTCACGCCCTTGTCGACCAGGGCGGTGCCGCCGTTGATCTGGCCGATCTTGACCTCGCGCATTTCGGCGGTGCTGTCCGGCTTGATGACCCAGACGAAGGTGCCGTTCGGGCCGCGCTGGACGCTCTGGGCCGGCACGGTCAGGCCGCCCTTGCGGGTGGTGAGCAACAGATGCGCCGTGACGAATTCCCCGGGCCAGAGCGCGTTGTTCGGATTGTCGAACGTCGCCTTGAGTTTGACCGTGCCCGTCGTCTGGTCGATCTGATTGTCGATCAGCGCCAGCTTGCCCTCGGCCAGCTTGGTCGTGTCGTCCGAGGAATAGGCATAGACCGTCAGCTTCTGTCCGCCCGAGCGCGCCTGGTTGATCGTGTCCAGCAGGCTTTCCGGCAGGGTGAAGATGACCGAGATCGGATGGGTCTGGGTGATGACGACCAGGCCGGTCGTGTCGGTCGCATGAACGATATTGCCCTGGTCGACCAGGCGAATGCCGGTCAGGCCGTCGAGCGGCGACATGATCGTGGTATAGGCCAGATTAACCTTGGCGCTGTCGATCGCCGCCTGATCCATCGCGACCTGGGCGACGCCCTGATCTACCAGCGCGCGCTGGGTATCGAGCACCTGCTGGCTGACGAACTGCTTGCCGATCAGGCCCTGGTCGCGGGCCAGGTCGCGCCGGGCGTTGGCCAGCGTCGCATCGTCCTTGGCCTTGGTCGCGGTCGCTTGGGCCAGCACGGCCTGGTAGGGATGGGGGTCGATCTGCGCCAGCAGGTCGCCGGCCTTGACCTCCTGGCCCTCGGTGAAGGCGACCTTGTCGAGCTGGCCGTCGACCCGCACCTTGATCGTGACCGTATTGAAGGCCTGGACCGTGCCGATGCCGGTCCGTAGGATGGGCACATCCTCGGCCTTGACGGTGCCGGAGACGACGGGGACGCCCGGCGCCGCCGGCGGCGGGCCTTCCGCCGAAGCCGGCGCGCGGTCGGCGAACCAGGCGCCGCCCGCGGCAACCAGCGCGATCGCGACCATTCCTGGGATCCAAGCCTTACGCATCTCGTCACTCCCGCCGAGCGGCCACCGTGGCCGGCTCAATATGCTGTTACGCTCGATTGTGGAGCGCCCGACCGGCTAGCCATCGCAGTTTCCGATAAAATCGTCGGGCTAAAATAGCATTATCCGGAACAAATCGGGCGCGGAACCTTTTGTTGCAGTGCAAACCTATGAAGACCGCTGGCATACACCAAATCGATTAATTATATTGACCTCATGAATGGGGCGAATATCGCTGTTGTCGATCTCAACCTGCTGAAGGCGTTCGAAGCGCTGCTGCGCGAGCGCTCGGTGACCCGTGCGGCGGTGACGATCGGCGTGTCCCAGCCGGCGATGAGCCATTCTCTGACGCGATTGCGCCATTTGTTCGGCGATGAATTATTCGTGAGATTGCCCCACGGCATGGAGCCGACGCCGAAGGCGCAGGAGATCGGCATGCTCGTCGAGGTGGCACTCGATCGCATCCGACGCGCGTTGGACTTGCAACACGGGTTCGATCCCGCGACCACCCGCCGCAGTTTTACCGCCGCCATTGCCGAGTATGCCGAGGTTGCCCTCATCGACCGGTTGACCCGCCGCATGAGGGAGCTGGCGCCCGATGCCGATCTGCGTCTGCTGCCGCTCGACTTCGCGGCGACGCCGGAGCAGCTCGATACCGGCGGCATCACGCTCGCGATCGGGCATTTCCGCGATCAGGCGCCGCGGTTCGGGCGGCGGTTGATCTATCGCGAGCGGCTATGCGCCCTGGTCCATCGCCGCCACCCGGTGCTGGCGTCTCCGATAACGGCGGAGCGGTATGTCGCCTGGCCGCATGTGGTGATGTCGCCGTCCGGCAAGGCGATCCGGTCGATCGATCCGCATCTGTCGGCGCGCGGGCTGAAGCGCCGGGTCGCCGCCACGGTCGGGACCTATCTGGCCTTGGTGCCGCTGCTGCGCTCGTCGGAGATGATCGCGACCGTCCCCAGCATCACGGCCGCGACCCTCGCCGAGCTGGCCGGCGATCTCATCAGGATCGAACTGCCCTTCACCCAGTTCGTTGACGTGTCGATGGTGTGGCACGTCAAAAGCGAGGCCGACCCGGCCGAACGCTGGTTCCGCGATCTGATGGCCGAAACGGCCAGACCGCTGGGGGATGGCGCCAGGGACTGAAATCTCTCCGGCTGCCGATCCATGCCGGTGCTGCAAGTCAGGGAGGGCGGTGCGGACTGGCGTCGGTCGCTCCGGCGGACTAGGGTTGTTGCCGATATTTGTTATGCCGCTAAACGATTGACCGTCGGGAGGACCCTGCCATGGCCGAAGCCTTCATCTGCGATGCCGTCCGGACCCCGATCGGCCGCTATGCCGGCGCGCTCGCCGGCGTGCGCGCCGACGATCTGGCCGCCGTGCCGCTCGCAGCCTTGATCGCGCGCAATCCGGAAGTGGACTGGGCCGCGGTCGACGACGTCGTGTTCGGCTGCGCCAACCAGGCGGGCGAGGATAATCGCGACGTGGCGCGCATGGCGCTGCTGCTGGCGGGATTGCCCGACAAGGTGCCGGGCGCCACGGTCAATCGCCTGTGCGGTTCGGGGCTGGAGGCGGTCGCCGCGGCGGCGCGCGCGATCCGGGCCGGCGATGGCGAGCTGTTCATCGCCGGCGGCGTCGAAAGCATGAGCCGGGCGCCCTTCGTCATGGGCAAGGCCGAAAGCGCCTTTTCGCGCGACGCCCAGATCCATGACACCACGATCGGCTGGCGCTTCATCAATCCGAGGATGCAGGAAGCCTACGGCACGGATTCGATGCCCGAGACCGGCGAGAATGTCGCCGCCGAATTCAAGATTTCGCGCGCCGACCAGGATGCCTTCGCCTGGCGCAGCCAGCAGCGCGCCGGCCGGGCCCAGACGTCGGGCCGCCACGCCCGCGAGATCGTGCCGGTGCTGGTCAAGCGGGGGCGCGAGATGGTCGAGGTTTCGACCGACGAGCATCCGCGCCCCGACACGACGCTGGAGCAGTTGGCGAAGCTCAAGACGCCGTTCCGGGCCGGCGGCACGGTCACGGCCGGCAATGCATCCGGCGTTAATGACGGTGCCGCAGCGCTCATCATCGCGTCCGAGGCCGCGGCCAAGCGCTATGGGCTGACACCGCGCGCCCGCGTGCTTTCGACCGCGGTCGCCGGCGTGCCGCCCCGCATCATGGGCTTCGGCCCGGCGCCGGCGACCCGCAAGGTGCTGGCGCGTCTGGGCCTGACCATGGCGGATATCGATGTGGTCGAACTGAACGAGGCGTTCGCCTCCCAGGCGCTCGCCGTCACCCGAGATCTGGGCCTGCCGGACGATGCCGATTTCGTCAATCCGAACGGGGGCGCCATCTCGCTAGGCCATCCGCTCGGCATGAGCGGCGCGCGACTGGCGCTCACCGCGACGCTCGAACTGGGCGAACGCCAGGCCCGGCGCGCGCTCTGCACCATGTGCATCGGCGTCGGCCAGGGCATCGCCATGGTGATCGAGCGGATCTAGCGCCCGACTTCCCCCCGGATCGTGGATCTTAACCCGTTATACGCTATTGCCGTGCGATAATGCTCGCGCGGATGGAATGTCTGGCCTTTTGCTTGCGCTGCGGTTGGCTCGGTTCGATCCTGGCTTCGGACCGGAGTTCTGTTTTTCCGAGGGATTATGCGCACACTGGAGCGTGCGGCGGTCGGTCTGGTCGGCCTGGCGCTGATCGTTATTCTGACCGGCAGCCTGTTGCTGGCGCTCTGGGCTCAGAACGCCGTGGGCGAACGCGAGGCCTGGGTCACCCATACCTATCAGGTGATCGACAAGATCGCCGGCGTTCGGGGCGCGATCACCGATGCCGAAACCAGCGCGCGCGGCTTCATCCTGAACCGGGACGAACGGATGCTCGCAGTCGTCGATGAGAGCGGACGGACCCTGGACCGCCTGTCGAGCGAGCTGATTGCGCTGGTCGCGGACAATCCGCTTCAGGTCGATAACGCGCGACGCCTGGCCGGACTGGCCGAGCAGCGGCGGGCCATCCTCATGGACACGCTGGCGCGCTTCCGCGCCGACGGTGCGATGCCGACCGCCAGAGGCATTCCGGTGATGGGGCAGATCCGGGCGCTGAGCGAAACGATGCGCGAGGCCGAACTGGCACTGCTGGCGGAGCGCACGGCGGCGGCGGATCTCGCCCGGACCGAGAGCCTCAGGATCTTCATCGGCGCCGGCGGCGCCATGCTGCTGGTCCTGGCGGGCGCCTTTTCGTTGCTGAAGCGCGAGGCGAAGCGGCGCGAGCAGGCCGAGGCGACGGTCCATGCCAGCGAACGCCTGATGTCCATCGTGTTCGATACGGTTCAGGTCGGCATCGCCCTGACCGGTCCGGACGGTAAGCTGCGTCGCACCAATGCCTCCTTCAACACGCTCGTCGGCCAGGACCAGGCGGCTCTCATCGGCACGCGGCCGGCATTCTTCGATCAATTCGCCGAGGCCGGGCTGTCGCGCCGGCTGACGATCGAACGGCCCGACGGCACGACCCGGGCCGTGCTGGCGGTGGCGAGCGGCATCGTCGACGAAACCGGCGGCGCCGCGCGGCTCAAGACCATCGCGGACGTGACCGACCTGGATCATGCCCAGGCCGAGCTGGCGGCGAGCCACCAGCGGCTGGCCGCGATCAACGACAGCGTGCTCGACGGCATCATCACGATCAATCCGTCCGGATCGATCGAAAGCTTCAACCGCGCCGCCGAGACGGTGTTCGGCTATCCGGCGGCGGCGGTGATGCGGCGCAATGTGCGCATGCTGATGCCGGAGCCGTTCGCCTCGGCGCATGACGGCTATCTGGAGCGGTACCAGGCGACCGGCCATTCCGCGATCCTGGGCACTGTCCGCGAGGTCGAAGGGCTGCGCGCCGACGGCTCGATCTTTCCGATGGAGATCGCGCTGACCGAGACCATGCTCCGGGGCCAGCGCCTGTTCGTCGCCGCGGTGCGCGACATCACCGAAAAGCGGGCGCTGGAGCGGGTGAAGAACGAGTTCGTTTCGACCGTCAGCCATGAATTGCGCACGCCGCTGACCTCGATTTCGGGCGCCCTTGCCCTGATGGCCAAGGGCACGGCCGGTGCGCTGCCGGAGAAAGCGCTGAGCCTTGTCGCCATCGCGCGGTCGAACTGCGACCGGCTGGTCCGTCTAATCAACGATATTCTGGATCTGGAGCGGATCGAGGCCGGCGAACTGGTGTTCGAGTTCTCCAGCGTGCCGATCCGGCGGCTGGTCGAGCGCGCGATCGGCGAGAACCTGGATTTCGCGGCGAAATTCCAGGTCACGTTGGCGCACGAGGGCGAGCCGCTCGATGCCGAGGTGTGGGGCGACGAACATCGTCTGCTGCAGGTGCTGACCAATCTGATCTCGAACGCCGTCAAATTCTCGCCGGCGGGGGGCGCGGTCTCGGTCTCGACCAGCCGCGCCGATGGCACGCTGCATCTGGCCGTGAGCGACCGTGGCCGCGGCATTCCGGACGCGTTCAAGCCGCGCATCTTCCAGAAGTTCGCGCAAGCCGACGCGACCGACAGCCGCCAGAAGGGCGGTACCGGGCTGGGTCTGTCGATCGTGAAATCCATCGTCGAGCGCCATGGCGGCCGGATCGGATTCGAGTCCGAATGGGGCGTGGGCTCGACCTTCCATGTCGATCTGCCGGAAAAGCGCGGGCGCCTGACCGACACGCCGACGCCCGAGCACGGCGAAAAGCGGGTGTTGATCTGCGAGGATGACGACGACGTCGCCCATATCCTGCGGCTGCAGCTGGCCGACGCCGGCTATCAGTCGATCCGGGCGGCGACCGCCGACGAGACCATGCGGCTGCTCGATGCCGGCCGGTTCGATGCCATGACATTGGATCTGGCGCTGCCCGACGGCGACGGCATCGACATGCTGCGCCGGATTCGCGCCGACCAGCGTCACGCCGCCATGCCGGTCATCGTCATCTCGGCCTGGCTCGATGAAAAGGTCGAGGATCCGATGCTGACCGGCCAGGTGCTGGGCGTGGTCGATTGGATCGGCAAGCCGATCGAGGGCGACCGGCTGCATCTGGCCCTGGATCTGGCGCGCCGCCGCGTCGGCAAACCGCGCGTGCTGCATGTCGAGGACGATCCCGACATCGTCCGGCTGGTCGAATATGCGCTGAGGGACGAGGCCGACGTGATCGCGGCCTCCTCGCTGGCCGAGGCGCGCCGGCGGTTGATCGGTGGCGATATCGACCTGGTCATCCTCGATGTCGGTCTGGTCGACGGCAATGGCTTGGCGCTGCTCGACGACGTCAAGAACGTCAAGGGCATGCGGTCGCCCCCGACCGTGCTGTTTTCGGCCCAGGAGATCGGGCCCGACCGGCGCGACGAGCTGGTCGCGGTGCTGATCAAATCGCAAAGCACGATCGACCAGCTGGCCGCGGTGATCCGCGACCATTTGGATCTGCGTCCGCCCAAAAGCTGATTTCTACGCGCCGCTCATGTAAGATGTGTCCGTCAAGGCAGGAGACGCGTTGTGAGCATGGCGGCGAGTGAAGAACAGGATGCGGAAGCGGTGCTGCAGGGGTTGGCCGCCTGGCTGCCCCGGCGCTTTCTTTTGGCGATCGACATCATGCTCGACGTCTCGTTCAACGGCGCCGGCGGTCCCTTGCCGGCAGCGGAGCTGGGCGAGCGCCAGGGCCTGGAAACGCGCAAGCTCGAGGCCATCCTGCAGCGCCTGTCCCGCGCGGGTCTGTTGAAGAGCGTCCGCGGCCCGAACGGCGGCTATCTGTTGGGCGCGGAGCGCGGCGCCGTCACCGTCGGCGCCATCGCGCGCGCCATGATGGGGCAGGACAAGCCGACGCCCTTCACCGAGTCGCCGTCGCCGACCATGCGCAAGGTCGTGCTGCCGATGGTCGAGCGCGTGCACGAGCTGGTGCTGGCCGAATTCGACCGGGTGACGCTCGCCGAATTGTGCCGCTTGAGCCGGCTCGCCGGCCTGTCCAGCAAGTGTGACGGGATCGTCGATTTCGTGATCTGATAAACACTAAATAATTCTGTTAAATAGAATCTTATTGACGATCTAAAACTGTAAATAGCACTCTCTCCGCGACAAACCATCGCGGAGTCCCTTTGCCATGTCCCAAACCGCCGCCTCCGGCCTCAGGCCGGGCTTGCTCGATCGGATCTCACTGGATTGGTGGGCCGTGCTGACCGCCGTCGGGTTGGCGATCCTGGTCGGACTCGATCTATTGCCGCCGGTCGGTTGGTAGGGGGCGACATGACTGAGAATATTGCGGTTGCCGCACCCGATCCGTCGTCGCTCGTCCGTCGGATCGTCGAATTGCTGCCCGGCCTCTTCCTGTTGGCGCTGATCGGCCTCGGCGGCAAGTTCATCGAACAATCGATCGCCGCCTACGGCAAGGCGCATCACCAGCCGCTGCCCAATATCGAATATGTGCTGTGGGCGATCCTGATCGGGCTCGCGATCTCCAACACGATCGGCGTGCCGCGGCTGTTTCGCGTCGGCGTCGCGACCTACGAATTCTGGCTCAAGGTCGGCATCGTGCTGCTGGGCGTGCGCTTCCTGCTGGGCGATCTGGTCAAGGTCGGGGGTGTCACGCTGGGCCTGGTCGCCATCGAGATCGTGGGCTCGCTGATCTTCATGACCATTCTCGGCAAGGCGTTCGGGTTGAAGCCGAAGCTGATCAGCTTGCTTGCCGTCGGTTCGTCGATCTGCGGCGTGTCGGCGATCATCGCCGCCAAGGGCGCGATCGAGGCGGAGGATGAGGACGCGTCCTACGCCATGGCCGCGATCCTGGCGCTGGGGGCGCTGTCGCTGTTCGTCTTCCCGGCCGTCGGACATGCGCTGGGCTTGAGCGACCATGCCTACGTCCTCTGGGCGGGCCTCGGCGTCGACAACACGGCGGAAGCGACAGCGGCCGGCGCGCTCTATTCCGATACGGCGGGCAAGTTCGCCGTGCTGGCCAAGACCATGCGCAATGCCACGATCGGCTTCGTCGTGCTCGGTTATGCGATCTATTGGGCGCGCCAGGGTCAGGCCGGCCCGGTCGCCCACAAGGCCGCGTTCCTGTGGCGGAAATTCCCCAAATTCGTTCTGGGATTTCTGCTGATCTCGATGTTGGCGTCCTCGCATGTCTTCACCGGGCCGGAGGTGGCGAGCCTTGCGAACCTGTCGCGCTGGGCCTTCCTCTTGACCTTTGCCGGCGTCGGGCTCAGCACCGACCTGCGCAAGATCGCCCAGCAGGGCTGGCGTCCCTTCGCGGTCGGCGCCATCGGCGGCGCGGTCATCGCCGCCCTGACGCTGGGGCTGGTGGTCGGCGCGGATGCCTGGGTGGGGCTTTAGTTAAAGCACCCCGCCGGACAAGCCGGCCAGCACGACCCGGGTCACCGCCTCGGCCCGGGCGTCCAGATTCTGGCCGGCGGTTTCGGCGACCAGGCGGGGATGGTGGAAACGCACGGTCGCGTCCAGCACCATGGCGGTCGCGGCCGCGATGTCGGTGACGCGGAAATCGCCGCTCAGCCGGCCGGCCTCGATCAAGGCGCGCACCTGCCCGGTCAGATGATCCAGATGCCCCGTCACCGCCGACTTTGCGTCGGCGACTAGCCCTTGGAACGCCGCGAACATCTCCGGGTCGTCCAGCACCTTGCGCTGCTTTTCCGCCATGAGCGTCAGGATCCATTGACGCAACCGCACGGCGGCGGGCCCGTCGGATGCTACGATCCCGTCGAGCGGTGCCGTGATCCGCGCGAGCCAGCGGTCGACGATCGCATTGCGCAGGGCGATCTTGCTGTCGAAGAAGCGATAGACGTTGGCGTGGCTCATGCCCAGCGCGCGCGCCACATCGACGACCGCGACCTTGTCGGGCCCATGGCGGCGCAACAAGGCCTCGGTCGCCTCCAGAATTCGTTCGCGGGTGTCGTCGCTCATGGATCTCTCTGGCTGGCCATCGCCAGAGAGTAGGGCTTCGCCTAGCCGTTGAGGAGCGCCATCTGTGGCGCGGCATAGCGCGTGCCGGCAACCTGGTCCGGCCGGACGATCGTCTCCAGCGTCGCAAGATCGTCGGAGCCGAGCGTGAGTTCGCTCGCCGCGATCGCTTCGGCCAGGCGCGACCGGCGTTTCGTGCCGATCAGCGGAATGACGTCCTTGCCGCGCGACAGGGCCCAGGCGATGGCCACCTGGGCGGCACTGACGCCGCGTTCGGCGGCGAAGCTCGCCAGCGCTTCGACCATCTTGTGATTCTGCGCCAGATTTTCCGGCATGAAGCGGGGGCCATGGCCACGGAAGTCGCCGGGCGCGAAATTCTGTCCGGGCTTGAGATCGCCGCCCAGCAGCCCGCGCGACAGCACGCCATAGGCCACCAGGCCGATGCCCAACTCGCGAAGCGTCGGCAGGACCTCGGTCTCGACGTCGCGGTCGATCAGCGAATATTCGATCTCCAGCGCCGCGATCGGATGAACCTTCTGGGCCCGTCGTACCGTGGCGGCCGAGGCTTCGGACAGGCCGATATGGCGGACATGGCCGGCCCGGACCATGTCCGCGATGGCGCCGATCGTGTCTTCGACCGGAACGGTCGGGTCGATGCGAGCCGGCTGATACAGGTCGACATGGTCGGTGCCGAGACGCTGCAGCGTGTAGGTGAGGAAATTCCGCATCGCCGCCGGTCGGCCATCGAAGCCGCCCCAGCCACCGTCCGGCGACCGCAAGGCGCCGAACTTGACCGCGATGAAAGCCTGGTCGCGCCGGCCTTGGATCGCCTCGCGCACCAGGCTCTCATTATGACCCATGCCATAGAAATCGCCGGTGTTGAGTAGGTTGATGCCGGCGTCGAGGGCCGCCCGGATCGTCGCCACGCTCTCGTCATGGTCGGCCGCGCCATAGGCGCCCGACATGCCCATGCAGCCGAGGCCGATGGCGGAGACTTTGGGACCGCCGGTCCCCAGAACACGCTGTTGCATTGGATGCTCCCATTATCGTGGGACCCATAGTTGGGAGCATAATGACAAATTACAAGTTTTGTCATTCGTAAAATTCAGCTCCCGGAACGCCCCGCGATTTCGCCGAAGAACAGGTCGGTCCAGAATTTCGGCGGGACCTTGATCTGGCCGGTGCGATAGAGGAAATCGGCGAATTTCTGAATATTCTGCGGGACGATGGTGAAGACATGGTCCGGATCGCGCACGATGCCCTCGACGAAGGCGGGGTCGAGCGGCGACTGCTCGATCTTTACATAGATCGCCGCCGCCGCCTTCGGATCGGCGCGGATGATCCGCATGGCCTGGTCGAGCGCTTCGAAGATCGCGGCCGAGGTCTCCGGATTGTCATCGTGGAACCGGGCGGTGGCATAGAGCACCGCCTGGGTATGGGGGCCGCCCAGCACATCGTAGCTGCTCAGCACCCGATGGATATGCGGATCCTCCAGCTGCTGCTCCTGGAACGGCGAGACCGAGAAGGCGGCCGTCACCGTGCCGGACCGGGTCATCAGCGAGATCGCGGCATCGGCGAAATTCATGCCGACGGTCTGGTCGCTGAGCGTGGACCATTTGCCGTCGCCGAAGCTCTGTTCCGCCGCCATCTGCAACACGATCGCGTGAATGCTGACGCCGACCGCGGGCACGGCGATGCGGTCCTTCGGACCGAAATCGCGAATCGTCGTGATCCTGGGATCGGCCGACAGCAGGAACATCGGCATCGAGCCCAGGGCCGCGATGCTGCGCGTGCCGAGCGACGCGCGGCTGCGCGACCAGAGCTGGATCATCGGCGTGATGCCGGCGGCGACCAGATCGGCCCGGCCGGCGATCAAGGCCTCGTTCAGGGCCGCGCCACCGGCCAGTTCGCTCCATTCGATCGTCGGTCGCGGCAGCCCGCGCCGTTCCACCGCGGCTTCGATCAGTCCCTCTGCATGCAGCACGGTCATCGGCAACTGGCCGATGCCGGGCTGCATCGCGATATGGATTTGACTGGTTTCGGCCCGAGCAACGCCGACCGACAGCGCCGTGATCAACCCAAGTGTGGCCAGTGCCGAGCGCATGGGATTCCTCGCATGGGTGACCTTCGCCAAGTTTCGCACGGGATGAGGCTTGCAAGCCACAAACATATAAACATATGAAACGAGTGAAATTATGCAATTTACATTTCCGGCTGCGTAAGATTTATCGTAGTCCGGTTTTGGGATGTGGTCGGTCGGCGGAGCAGGGCGATGGTAGCGGCAAGCAGTGGAATCGGGCCGGAAGGCAAGCTGTCCAAGGTCGAAGGGTTCAAGGCGGAGAGCCGGCGCCTGCGCGGCGGCATCGCCGAGGGCCTGCGGGCGCCGACCAACGCCTTCGAGGAGTCGGACCATCAGCTGCTGAAATTCCACGGAATTTATCAGGGGTATGATCGCGACAGCGCGACCGAGCTGAAGCAGGCGGGCGAAGAGAAGCGCACCGAGTTCATGGCGCGCATCAAGGCGCCGGCGGGACTGATGAGCGCCCGGCAATATCTGGCGGTCGATGCGCTGGCGCAGCAATACAGTCAGGGCCGCCTGCGCATCACCACGCGCCAGGGCCTGCAGTTCCATGGCGTCGCCAAGCGCGACCTGTGGGCGACGATCCATGGCGTGAACCAGGCATTGCTGACGACGTTCGGCGCCTGCGGCGACGTGGCGCGCAACGTCACGGCGACGGCGGCGCCGATCGACGATGCGGTGCATCGCCGCATCCGGGCCGATGCGGTCATGATCTCGAACGCGCTCTTCCCGCAGACCCGGGCCTATCACGAGATCTGGGTCGGCGACGAAGCGATCCAGCCGGCGCCGACGGCGGAGCCGACCGTCGATCCGCTCTATGGCGCGACCTACCTGCCGCGCAAGTTCAAGATCGGCATCACCGCCCCCGAGGATAACAGCATCGAGGTGCTGACCAACGACCTCGGCATCATCGCGCTATTCGACGGCGACCGGTTGGAAGGCTATGTCTTCGCCGTCGGCGGCGGCTTGGGCATGACCCACAACAAGGCGCACACCTATCCGCGCCTGGGCTCCTATGTCGCCTTCATCGAGCCCGACGACCTGCTCGCGGCGGTCAAGGCGGTCATCGCGGTCCACCGCGACTACAGCGACCGGTCGGACCGCAAGCATGCCCGTATCAAATACGTCGTCGACGCGCTGGGCGTGCCGCGGGTCAAGGCCGAGATGGAACGCCACATGGGCAAGGCGCTGGAGGATCCCAGGCCGTTCCCGGCGCTGCATATCAAGGATCATTCCGGCTGGCACGAGCAGGGCGACGGCAAATGGTACTATGGCCTGCCGATCCTGAGCGGCCGGATTCAGGACCAGGGCAAGGTCCATTACGCGACCGCGCTCCGCCGGGTGTTGACCGAGATCGAAACGCGCCCCGTGTTCACCCCGTCCCAGGACGTGATCTTCGCGGATGTCGACGCGGCCGATAAGACCCGGCTGGAGACGATCCTCGAGGCCGAGGGCGTAACCTTGCCGGGAGCGGAAACGCTGCTGCGCCGTTTCGCGCTGGCGTGCCCGGCCCTGCCCAGCTGCGGCCTGGCGCTGACCGAGGCCGAGCGCGTGCTCGATGATATTCTGATCGATATCGAAGGCGTGCTGAAGCGCCATGGGCTGGAGGGCGAGCGCCTGGCGCTGCGCGTCACCGGCTGTCCGAACGGCTGCGCCCGGCCGTCGGTCGGCGATATCGGCCTGGTCGGCCGCATTCCAGGCCATTACGCGATCTATCTCGGCGGCGATTTCGACACGACCCGGCTGAATGCCCGGGTGTTCGAGCGCGTGCCGATGGCGGACATCGGCCGCACGCTGGAGCCGCTCTTCGCCCTGTTCGCGACCGAGCGCCAGGCCGGCGAGGGCTTCGGCGATTTCTGCCGGCGCTGGGGCCTGGATCGGCTGGCGGCGACCGCCGAACATGCGGCGGCCGACGCGGCCGAATAGAAAGTCATGAACCCTCGCCCGCGAATTGGGCGAGGGGAAGTTTCGAGCCGGTGTTACCGAACCCGATCGGGGAACAGCTGGAAGGCGATATAATCCATGTCGCCCTTGACCACGACCGTATCGCCATGGCCGAACGAGACTTCCGTGAAGGAGTCCGAGGCCAGAAACGCGGCCTTGCTCAGCCGGTTGACCCGGTCCGGGTTGACATAGACCGGCTCGCCGCTGGCTAGGGTCAGTCCGACAACGCTCATGAGGCGATCCTTTCGAATATCCGCTGCGATCGGCGGCGGTGGCTTTTCATCGCTCAAGGTCTCAGACCGGGATTAATGGACGGATAACGCAGGGTCGCGCGGGACGGTGTGATGAGCTGTCACAGCCCCGCCGCACGACCGGCAATTGCATCGGCCGCAAATCCTGGCAACATCATCGGGCCTCGTCGTTTCCCCGTCAGGATGCCCCCTCCATGTCCGCTCTGCCCACGCTTGCCGCTCTCACGGCCGATCTCGCCGCCGGCCGTATCAGTTCCGCCCGACTCGTCGATGAGGCGTTGGCCCGGATCGAGGATCCGGCGGGTGAGGGCGCGCGGACCTACCGGCTGACCTACGGCGCCGCCGCGCGGGCGACGGCGGCGGCCTCCGACGCCTTGCGTGCGACCGGACAGGCAATGGGGCCGCTCGCCGGTCTGCCGATCTCGATCAAGGATCTGTTCGACGTCGCCGGCGAGGTCACGCTCGCAGGCTCGGTGGCGCTTGTCGATAATCCGCCGGCGATCGCGGACGCGCCGATCGTGCGCCGGCTGCGCGCGGCGGGGGCGGTGATCATCGGCCGGACCAATATGGTCGAGTTCGCCTATTCCGGCCTGGGGCTCAATCCGCATTACGGCACACCCGGCAACCCGTTCGACCATGCGCGCGTGCCGGGCGGTTCGTCCTCGGGTGCCGGCACGTCGGTCGCCTACGGCATGGCAGCGGCGGCGATCGGCACCGACACCGGCGGCTCCGTGCGCATTCCGGCCGCCTTCTGCGGCCTGGCCGGCTTCAAGCCGACCCAAAGCCGCATCACCCGGGCCGGCGCCGTGCCGCTGTCGACCTCGCTCGATTCGATCGGGCCGCTCGCCGCCTCGGTCGAATGCTGTGCGCTGGTCGACGCGGTGCTGGCCGGCGAGGAGCCGGCACCGCTCGCCCTTCTGCCGCTCGCCGGATTGCGCTTCGCGGTGCCGAGCGGCTTCCTGCTCGAGGGGTTGGCGCCGGTCGTCGCGACCGCGTTCGGCCGCGCCTTGAAGCGGCTGGCCGATGCCGGCGCCCATATCGTGGAAGCGCCGATGGCGGTGCTGGAGCGGGCGCTGGAAATAAATCGGATCGGCGGCATCGCGGGACCCGAGGCCTTCGCCTGGCACCGTGCGTTGTTGGCCCGATCGGGCGGCCGCTATGATTCCCGCGTCCGCTCGCGGCTGGAGGCCTCGGCCGGCGTATCGGCCGCGGATTACATCACGGGGCTGGAGCTTCGGGCCGCCCGCATCGCGGAGTTCGATCAGGCGACCTTGCCCTATGACGCGGTGCTGGCGCCGACCGTCGCCATCCCGCCGCCGCGCCAGGATGAACTGATCGGCGACGCGGATTACCTCCGGATCAACGGCCAGGTGCTGCGCAACCCGGCGATCGTCAACCTGCTCGACCGCTGCGCGCTCACCCTGCCGATCCAGGCGCCGGGGGAATTGCCGGTCGGGCTGATGCTGGTCGGCGAACGCGGCGGCGATCGTCGGTTGCTCGCGGTCGGCAAGGCGGTCGAGGCGGGGTTGGCGTCATGACCGACCATCGCCTGACCTCCAGTCCGGAGACCTGCCATTGGGGCTTCTTCGACGCGGCTTTGCCGCCGGTGCTGACCATCCGCTCGGGCGACCGGGTGACGATCGAGAGCATTTCGGGCGGGCGCGAGGTGCTGCCGCCGTCGGGCTTCACTCTGTTGCCCGACCATCTGCATGTGATCGAAACCATGGTGCCGCGCATGCGCGGGCATCTTCTGACCGGGCCGGTCGCGATCGAAGGGGCCATGCCCGGCGACGTGCTGGAGATCCGCATCGAGGCCGTCGACTGCCGGCAGGATTGGGCCTGGACCGCGATCCATCCGACGCTGGGTTCCCTGCCCGAGGATTTTCCGATCCGCAAGCTGTGGCACACGCGCCTCGATCGGGCGCGCGGCGTCGCCACGCTGCCCTGGGGCACCGAGCTGCCGCTCAAGCCGTTCTTCGGCGTCATGGGCGTGGCGCCGCCGGCGAATTTCGGGGCGGTCAGCACGATCGAGCCGCGCGCCTATGGCGGCAACATGGACCTGAAGGAACTGGTGCCGGGCACGGTGCTGTATCTGCCGGTCTTTGCGCCCGGCGGCCTGTTCTCGGTCGGCGACGGCCATGGCGCCCAGGGCGACGGCGAGGTCTGCCTGACCGCGCTGGAGACGGCGCTCGAAGGCCGGTTCCAGATCATCCTGCGCAAGGATCTGAAGCTGGCGCTGCCGCGCGCCGAGACGGCGACCCATTGGATCACCATGGGCTTCGATCCCGATCTCGACGATGCCGCCAAGACGGCGCTCCGGGAAATGATCGATCTGATCGCCACCGGCACGGGCTTGCCGCGCGAGGACGCCTATATGCTGACCAGCGTCGCCTGCGATCTGCGGGTGACCCAGATGGTCGATGGCAACAAGGGCGTCCATGCCATGCTGGCGAAAAGCCTGCTGGTGCAGCAATAAGGGGGCTTCGATCCGGTTCTCAGAACATCCGCGTCAGCCCCAGGATCATGTTGACCGCCCTTCCGTCGTCGGACAGGGGCAGGAGGATGGTCTCGAAGCGATAGAACGGCTTGTTCGGAAGCCAATAGAGCTCGCCGGTCGACATCCAGGGTTCCCGACCGGAAACGACGGCGTCGCCGACGGCGCAGAACCGGTCGGCCGCGGCCTGGTCAACCACCTGGTGCAGGAAGGAGCCGGTCCAGTCCGCTCCGGAATAGTCGACCTGCGCGGTGCCCTGCAGGCGGACGCGGTACTTCTGTTCGGGCGGATTGCCGGCGAGCACGTCGACCAGGAAGATATCCGGCAGAAGTTTCGGAACCTGGATCGGATCGAAATCGCGCCGCGCCGGCATGGGGCGGCTGCCGCGCAGCCTGTGCCATAGGGCGTGGAGCTGTTGCAGCTCCGGTCGACAGGCGTCGATCGAGAAAAGCCGTTTCGCGCTACCGGGAACAACGGCGTGCTCGACGAGCATCGGTGCTCCGTTCCCGCCATGCGTCGGACAGACCCTAGCACCGAGATGGCAAGGTTTCGACGGGAAAGGGCCTGGCCCAGGCGTTCCAGCGTACCGCGACCCACGGATCTGATGCCGCGCGAATTCGCCGGCCCGGACGGCGGCGTGCCGGCGTTGATGGGCGCGGCGGTAACCTTACTCGTCGTGCCCGGGCTTGACCCGTGCATCCACGCCTTTGGGCTGGCGACTATCTCGAACAGAGAACCAGGCGGAGGCGCGTGGGTACCCGGGTCAAGCCCGGGCACGACGACATTAGAGTTTGGCGCTACTTCCGATAGACCCAATCCGGCAGCGCCGTGGCGATGCCGGGCAGCAGGCACATCAGCACGACCGCGATCATCATCAGGACTACGAACGGAAGGGTGCCCAGCACGACATCCTTCAGCGGGATGTCCGGCGCGATCTTGCTGATGACGAAGATGTTCAAGCCGACCGGCGGGTGAATCAGGCCCATCTCCATCACGACCGACATGATGACGCCGAACCAGATCAGGTCGAACCCGGCCGCACGCAGCGGCGGCAGGATGATCGGCGCGGTCATCAGGATGATCGAGACCGGCGGCAGGAAAAAGCCCAGCACGACGACCAGCAGCAGGATCGCGGCCAGCAGCACCCAGCGCGACAGGTGCTGGGCGACGATCCACTCGGCCGCTCCCTGGCTGATGTGGAGATAGCTCATCACATAGGAATAGAGCAGGCTCATGCCGATGATCATCATCAGCATGGTGCTTTCGCCCAGGGTCGAGCCGAAGATCGGCGCCAGATCCTTCCAGTGCCAGGCCCCATAGATCAATGCGATGAGCGCCACCGCCATGACCGCGCCCAGGCCCGCGGTTTCCGACGGGGTGGCGATGCCGCCGTAGAGCGCCACCATGACGCCGGTCAGCAGCAGGATGAAAGGCATGACGCGCGGCAGCGCCTGGAGCTTCTCACCCCAAGTGAACCGTTCCTCGCTGAGGATCGGCGAGCGCGGGCCGCCGGCATCGAGCAGCTTGCGGGCGCTCTGCGCCTCCTTGCCGTGATGCAGCATGGCGTAGAGCGCGAACAGGCCGACCAGCAGCAGGCCCGGCCCGATGCCGGCCAGGAACAGCTTGCCCAGCGACTGCTCGGCCGCGACGGCATAGAGGATGAGCGTGATCGAGGGCGGCAGCAGGATGCCGAGCGTGCCGCCGGCCGCGACCAGGCCGGCCGCGAAGCCCGGCGAATAGCCGCGCCGCCGCATTTCGGGAATGCCGGAACTGCCGATTGCCGAACAGGTCGCCGGGCTCGATCCGGCCATGGCCGCGAACAGGCCGCAGGCGATCACGACGGCGACGCCCAGGCCGCCCGGCACCCGGCCCAGCCACGCATGCAGCGCCGAATAGAGATCGGCGCCGGCCTTGGATTTGCCGATCGCCGCCCCTTTCAGGATGAACAGCGGGATTGTCAGGAGCGTGATGCTGGACATTTCCTCGAACACGTTCTGGGCGACGGTGTCGAGCGAGGCATGCGGCATGAAGCCCAGCATGAAGGCGATCGCGACCGTGCCCAGCGCGAACGCGATGGGCATGCCGCTGAACAGGACGATGAGGGTCGCCGCCCCGTAGAGCAGTCCGATGTCGAGGGGGCTCACTGGCGGGCTCGCGCTCCATCACGCAACAGAAGTTGCAGCATCAGCTGTGCCACCAGAAGGCTCATGCCGACCGCCATCAACCCGTAGGGAATCCACAAGGGCGGACCCCACGCGGAATCGCTGGTCTGATCGTCGGCCAGCGCCTCGCCCAGCAAGGTCCAGCATTTCCAGCAGAAGAAGCCGCAGAAGGCGAAGGCCAGGAAATCGGCGATCAGGCGCCGGATATTGTCGGCCCAGACCGGCAGGACATGGGCGAGCGCGTCGATGCCGACATGGCCGCGCCGGCGCTGGACCCAGCCGGCGCTCATGAATGTCGCGCCCAGCAGCAGGAACGACGACAGTTCGTCCTGCCACTCGGACGCGATCTTCAGGAAATAGCGGCCGACCACTTCCCAGGTCAGCACCAGACCGGCGGCGCCCATGGCGAGGCCGCCGGCCAGCGCGGCCAGCGCGTTGACCCGGTCGAGCAGGCCCTGGAGTTGGCCGAGCGGTCCCCGCGGCTTCGGCAACAAAGCCGTGGCCGGATCGACGAAACCGGTCATCGGCCGGAAACGCCCGCCAGGAATGTCCGGATCACGCGACCGCCGCGGCGAGCTTCAGCAGCTTGTCGCAGTCGGCGGTGCGCGCGGCGAAATCCTTCCAGGCGGTATCCTCGGCGATCTTGCGCCATTTCTCGACGGTCGCCTCGTCCATGTCGGTGACCGGGATATTGGCCTTTTTGTAGATCGCGGCGATCATCTCGTCGTCGCTCTTGGCCTGGTTGAGGGCGAACGGTTCCATCTCGATGCCGACCTCGGTGATCGCGGTCTGCTGATCCTTCGGCAACGCGTCGAAGATCGCCTTGGACATCAGGAGCGGCTCGAGCATGTACCAGAAGCTCTTGCCGCGGCCGGTCGTCAGGTTCTTGGAGATCTCCTCCAGCCGGAACGAGATCAGGCTGGTCGAAGACGTGACGGCCGCGTCGAGCGAACCGGTCTGCATCGCGGCATAGATTTCATTGGACGGGACCGACGAGATGATGCCGCCGGCCTGCTTCAGCATCAGGTCCATCTCGCGGCTGCCGCCGCGGATCTTCAGGCCCTTGGTATCGTCGGGCGCCACGACCGCGTTGGCGCGCGATGCCACGCCGCCCGACTGCCAGACCCAGGTCAGGATCTTGATGCCCTTGTCGTCGAGCAGCTTCAGCAACTCGGTGCCGATCGGCGCCTTCTTCCAGGCGAGGCCCTGTTCGTAGCTGGTCACCAGGCACGGCATCAGCCCGATATTGACCTCCTGCACCTCGCCGCCGGCATAGGCGAGCGGGTAGAGGCTGATATCGAGCGCGCCCTTGCGCATGGCGGAGAATTGCGAATTCGTCTTCATCAGCGACGAGCCCGGATAGATCTCGAACTTCAGCGCGCCGTTGGTCTTTTTCTCGACCTCCTGGGCGAACATCCGGCACATGCGGTCGCGGAAATCGCCCTGCTCGATCGTGCCGCCAGGAAATTGATGGCTGATCTTCAGCACCTTGGCGTCGGCGGCGAAACCGCGGCGCGAGGCCGCGATGATCGCGGGGGCCGCAATCAGGCCGGACAGGACGGTGCGGCGTGCGATCTTCATGATGTTCCTCCCCAGGACTGTCTTGAAATCACACTATATCGTGCGCGTCGTAAGATGAAGCATTGTTGCAATGCAATAACTTGACGCATGCGCGGGCGGCTTTCCGACTGCCGCCGGAGCCGCTAAGGTGCTGCGGCGGCAGGGGGCCGCCGCTCCAGCTCATTGGTGAAATTGTCCGTTTCCGAAGCCCGTTCCAGCGCAGCCGCGCCCAACGGCCCCGTGTCCGTCGCCGGCGGATCGCAGGGCGGCCGGCGGATCGCCGACATCGAGCTGCTGCGCGGGCTTGCCGTGCTTTTCGTGATCGCCCAGCACGCCCACGGCAACCTGATCAGCTGGTCCAATCCGCATGTCGAGGCGTTCTACGGTTATTTCCAGTTCGGCTGCGGCGTAGATCTGTTCTTCGCCATATCCGGCTTCGTGATCGCCCGGAATCTGGTGCCGATGCTCGCGACCTGCCGCACCCCGGTCGAATTCGCCCGCGCCACCCTCGGCTTCTGGGTGCGTCGTGCTTGGCGGCTGTTGCCATCCGGCTGGATATGGCTTGCGGTGATCCTCGTTGCTTCGGTCGCCTTTAACCGGTCCGGATTGTTCGGTTCGTTCCGGAC
This sequence comes from Rhodospirillales bacterium, assembly GCA_028288725.1. Lineage (GTDB taxonomy): Bacteria > Pseudomonadota > Alphaproteobacteria > ATCC43930 > CGMCC-115725 > Aliidongia. Next base: position 2,453 of record JAQGIC010000104.1, on the reverse strand, counting down.
GAATTTCGAAGCCACGGTCGCGGCGGTGCTCGACGTGGCGAATTTCCGCTTCGCGGCGGCCTTCGGAAATTTTCAATACGGTGCCAGCTTCCCTTACTGGAGCCTGTCGCTGGAGGAGCAGTTCTATCTGTTCTTCCCGTTCCTGATCTTCATCGCACGGCGCTGGTTGCCGACGGTCCTGGCCCTGGGTGTGCTGACGCAGTTGTTTATCGAGCGCACGCCGCTGCTGATGGCGGTTCGCACGGACGCGCTGATGTTGGGCATCTTGGTCGCGCTTTGGAGCCGGGCCGAAGCCTATCGCCTGTTCGAGCCACGGTTTTTGGGGCGAAGCCGGGTCGCCCGCGGCGCGGTGCTGGCCGGGCTTCTTCTGCTGGCCGCGGCGCTCGACGGCTCGGGCCGGCGGATCGTCTGGTTTCCCGTAGGGCTGATCGCGCTGGTCTCAGCCGTGCTGGTGCTGATCGCGTCGTTCGACCGCGACTATCTGATGCGCGATGGAGCGATCAAGCGGGTGCTGCTCTGGGTCGGTGGCCGATCCTATGGGCTCTATCTGCTGCACGTGCCGGTCATGTTCGGCGTCCGCGAGCTGTGGCTGCGTCTCGATATTCAGCCGGCACACGGTCACGGCTGGGCGATGGTCCTGTTCGCCCTCGGACTGTCAGGCGTGCTGGCGGAGCTGAACTTCGTGCTGATCGAGGCGCCGTTGCGCGCCCGCGGTGCGCGAATTGCCGATGCGATCGCGGGGCGGCGCGCGCCGATCGATCCGGCCTATCTCGCCGCAGGAGAATATCCCGAGGAAGCTCTCCCGGGCGTCCGTTAGCGCGTCGGCCCGGTGCACGGCGAGCGCCCTCATTCCACCTCTTTCCGGCCAAGACGCTTGCATCGGCAATCTTGTCGCTGAAAGCATAGGCGCAAGCGTGCATGCCGGGGTAACCGGAAAATGGGGGAAACGGAATGAATGGTGCGGAAAGCCTGGTGCGGACTCTGGTCGGTGGCGGGGTCGAGGTCTGTTTCGCCAATCCGGGTACGTCGGAAATGCATTTCGTGGCGGCGCTCGACCGGGTCGACGGCATGCGCTGCGTGCTGGGCCTGTTCGAGGGCGTGGTGACCGGGGCGGCCGACGGCTATGCCCGCATGGCCGACAAGCCGGCGGCGACGCTGCTGCATCTGGGCCCCGGCCTGGCCAATGGCCTCGCGAACCTGCACAACGCGGTTAAGGCCTCGACGCCGATGGTCAATATCGTCGGCGATCACGCGACATATCATCGGGCCTATGACGCGCCGCTGACCTCCGACATCGAGACCGCGGCCAGGCCGTTTTCCGGCTGGGTCCATACCTCGCCGGACGCCAAGAGCGTGGCCGCCGACGGCGCCGCGGCGATCGCGGCGGCGATCACGCCCCCCGGCCGGGTCGCGACCCTGATCCTGCCGGCCGACACTGCCTGGAACGAGGGCTCGGGGCCGGCGGCCGTACCGCCGGTGCCCGGTCGCGCTTCGGTCTCGGACGACGCGGTCGATGCCGCCGCGCGCGTGCTCCGGTCGGGCGAGCCGACGCTGCTGCTGCTGACCGGCGCCGCCGTCGGCGAGCGCGGGCTGGATCTCGCCGGCCGGATCGCGGTGGCGACTGGCGCGCGCCTGCTGGCGCAGACATTCAACGCAAGGATCGAGCGCGGCGCCGGTCGGGTGCCGGTCGAACGCGTGCCCTATCCGGTCGATGCCGCCGTCGCGGCGCTCGCCGGCTTCAAACACGTGATCCTGGTCGGCTCCCGGCAACCGGTCGCGTTCTTCGCATATCCCGACAAGCCCAGCGTGCTGACCCACCCCGAGGCGCGGATGCATGTGCTGGCCCGGCCGGAGGAGGATCTGGTCGCAGCGCTCGATGCCCTCGCCGATGCCGTGGGCGCCGGCCGCCATGCCGCCCCCGTCTCCGGTCTGGCGCCGCCGGCCCCCGGCACCGGGTCCGTGACGCCCGAGGCGATCAGCCTGTCGCTGGCGGCGCTCATGCCCGAGCATGCCGTCGTGGTGGACGAGGCGGTGTCGAGCGGCCGCGCCTTCTTCCCGCCGACGCGAGCGGCGCAACCCCATACCTGGCTGCAGAACATGGGCGGATCGATCGGGCTGGGATTGCCGATGGGCGTCGGCGCGGCGCTCGCCTGCCCCGACCGCAAGACCATCTGCCTGCAGGCCGACGGCAGCGCCATGTATACGCTGCAGGCGCTCTGGACCATGGCGCGCGAGGGCCTGGACGTGACCATCGTGCTGTTCGCCAACCGCTCCTACGCCATCCTGCGCGGCGAACTCGCCAATGTCGGCGCCCAGAACGTCGGCCGCAAGGCGCTCGACATGCTCGACATCGGCCGGCCCGATCTGGATTGGGTGGCGCTCGCCCGCGGCATGGGCGTGCCCGGCGCGCGGGTGACGGATATGGCCGAGTTCAACCGGCGCTTCGCCGAGGG
>JAQGIC010000123.1 GCA_028288725.1 Rhodospirillales bacterium | reverse complement strand
TTGCGGCCCGAGGTGAAGGTGAACGGCGCGTCGGGGCTGAAATGCACCGAGTTGGTTTCGAGCAGGATGCTGGCCGCGGCAAGGGCCGCCTGCGTCTCGAAGCTGTCGCTCATCGATCGGTTCCTTGAAAGGGATTTTCCCGTTTTTAAAGGTTGGCCGGCGGGTCGGCAACCATCCTGTCATCATCCCGCCTATGGCAGTTGCCCGGCTGGACGTCCACTAGATGTAGTGGTAATCAGGGGGCTTCTCCTGAGCCTGAGGCGCCCTTGTCATGCCGCTGAACGAAGACCAACAGACCGAGATAGCGGCGCTCCGCCAGGCTTCGACCCCGACCCGGCGCGCGACCGTGCCGGCGCTGGAGGAGATCCTGTACGAGGCGCTGCCCGTGCTCGATCACGGTTTCGTCCGCGTCATCGATTATATGGGCGACGATGCCGCCGTGGTGCAGGCCGCCCGCGTGTCCTACGGCCGCGGCACCAAGAAGGTCAGCGAAGACAAGGGCCTGATCCAATATCTGATGCGTCATCGCCATTCGACCCCGTTCGAGATGTGCGAGATCAAGTTCCATGTGAAGCTGCCGATCTTCGTCGCCCGGCAATGGATCCGGCACCGTACGGCGAACGTGAACGAGATCTCGGCGCGCTATTCGATCCTGGACAATGAATTCTACATCCCGGCGCCCGGCCAGCTCGCCGCCCAATCGGCGATCAACCGCCAGGGCCGCGGCGATACGCTGGAAGGCGAGGATGCCAAGCGGGTGATGGCGCTCTTGCGCGAGGATGCCGAGCGCGCCTATGGCCATTATGCCGAAATGCTGAACGAGGACGAGACCGGCAAGGTGGTCGATCCGTCCCGCACCGGCCTGGCGCGCGAACTCGCCCGCATGAACCTGTCGCTGAACTTCTATACCCAATGGTACTGGAAGACCGACCTGCATAATTTCATGAATTTCCTCAGCCTGCGCGCCGACGCGCATGCCCAGTACGAGATCCGGGTCTATGCCGACGCCATGCTGGGCGTGCTCGACCGCTGGTGCCCGTTGAGCGCCGACGCGTTCCGGCAATATCGCATGGGCGGCGCCAGCCTGTCGGCCGCCGGTCTGGCCGTCGTCCGCCGGCTGCTCGCCGGCGAAACCGTGACCCAGGAACAGTCCGGCCTCGGCAAGCGCGAATGGACGGAACTGCAGGCGACGCTCGGGCGATAGATCGCCCTCTGCCGCAAACGGCGGCAGAGGGTAGAATCAATCGATCGTGATCCTGGGCGCCTGGCGCGGCGTGGTGCCCGAGATCTTTTCCCAGACCCGTGCGGCGATCTGCATATAGACCTGCGACAGCGGCGAGCCCGGATCCTCGATCACGATCGGAGTGCCGGCGTCGGACGTCTCGCGGATGCGGATGTCGAGCGGGATCTCGCCCAGGAATTCCGCGCCCAGCTTTTCGGCTTCGAGGCGCGCCCCGCCGTGGCTGAAGATCTCGGTGCGGTGGCCGCAGTTCGGGCAGCAGAAATAGCTCATGTTCTCGATGATGCCGAGCACGGGCACCTCGACCTTGGCGAACATGTTCAGGCCCTTGCGTGCGTCCAGCAATGCGATGTCCTGCGGCGTGGACACGATGATGGCGCCGGCGAGCGGCACCTGCTGGGCCATGGTCAGCTGCGCGTCGCCGGTGCCGGGCGGCATGTCGACCAGCAGGATGTCGAGCTCGCCCCAGGCGACGTCGCGCAGCATCTGCTGCAGGGCGCCCATCACCATGGGCCCGCGCCAGATCGTCGCCGTATCCTCGGGCACCAGAAAGCCGATCGACATGCACAGGATGCCGTGATTGCTCATGGGCTCCAGAATCTTGCCGTCGGGCGAGCGCGGCCGACCGGTGATGCCCAGCATGCGCGGCTGCGACGGGCCATAGACGTCGGCGTCGAGCAGGCCGACCTTCAGCCCCTGCTGGGCCAGCGCCACGGCGAGATTGGTCGTGGTGGTCGATTTGCCGACGCCGCCCTTGCCGGACGCGACCGCGACGATGGCGCGGGCCCCGGGGACCAGCGCCTTCGGCGCGGCGCGCTGGGCGGGCGCGGCATGGGCATGGCCATGATGATCGTGGTTGTGCGGTGCGGCCGGCGGGGCCGCCGGCGCGCGGGCACCGGTCAGCAGCGCCGTGACCGACAGTACGCCGGGGATCGCCTCGACCGCCTTCTCGGCCGCCTTGCGCACCGGTTCCAGGGCGGCCGCGCGCGAGGGCTCGGTTTCGATCGAGAACATCACGTTGCCATCGCGGATGGCGATGCCGGAAACCATGCCGAGGCTGACCAGGTCGCGACCGCGTTCGGGGTCGATCACCGACTTCAGGGCCGCCAAAACCTGCTGTTCGCCGAAACTCGCCATCTAAACAACCTTCCCTTCGACACCACTTACTGGATACGCGGCAACCGCGCTTTGATATAAGGGCCGGATCGTCGGCCGCACAATCGGGTGCGTGTCGGGTTATGTAGCCCTCCGGGGCCGTCTTTCGAAGGTTTCTTTCAGATATGCCGTGGAATGGGCAAGGGGGCGGCAGTGGCGGCCCCTGGGGCGGTAATGGTGGTCCGGGCCCCTGGGGCCGTGGATCGTCCGGCGGCGGCAAGGGCAATGGCGGGCCGCCTCCCAATCTCGAAGAGTTGCTGCGCCGCGGTCAGGACCGCCTGCGTGGGCTGCTGCCGGGCGGCGACAACAGCGGCGGGCGGCTCGTGGCCCTCGGCGTCCTCGTCGTCCTGGTGCTGTGGCTGGCGACCGGCATCTATCGGGTGAACCCGGACGAGGAGGGCGTGATCCGCCGCTTCGGCGCCTATTCCCAGACGACCACCTCCGGTCTGCACTATCATCTGCCGGCCCCGATCGAATCGGTCGAGACGCCGAAGGTGACCCGCATCAACCGGACCGAGGTCGGCGTCAGCACGGACATTACCGGCCGCGGCATCGGCCGGCAGGCCCTGCCGGAAGAATCCCTGATGCTGACCGGCGACGAGAATATCGTCGACATCAACTTCTCGGTCTTCTGGGTCATCAAGGATGCCCAGGCCTATCTGTTCAACGTGCGCAGTCCGGAGGCGACCGTGAAATCGGCCGCCGAGGCGGCGATCCGCGAGGTGGTCGGCCATACCCCGATCGCGAGCGTGCTCGCCGAGGGCCGGCGCAAGGTCGAGACCGATACCGAAACGCTGCTGCAAAGCATCCTCGACGGCTATGCCGCCGGTCTGCAGATCACCCAGGTGCAGCTGCAGAAGGTCGATCCGCCGCAGCCGGTCATCGAGGCCTATCGCGACGTGCAGAAGGCGCGCGCCGATCAGGAGCGGCTGAAGAACGAGGCCGAGGCCTATCAGAACAACATCGTGCCGCTCGCGCGCGGCGACGCCGAACAGAAGATCCAGAATGCCGAGGCCTATCGCCAGGAGATCATCGCCCGGTCCCAGGGCGACGCGCAGCGCTTTCTGTCGGTGCTGACTGCGTATCAGGCGAACAAGGACGTAACGGCCGAGCGGCTCTATCTGGAAACCATGGAAGACGTGCTGAAGAACGCGAATAAGGTGCTGATCGACAAGTCGGCCGAGGGCGTCGTGCCCTATCTGCCGCTGCCCGGCCTGACGGCCAAGCCGCCGAGCTCGCTTCTGCCGCCGCCGGGCACGCCCGGCGTTCCGTCCCCGCCCCAACTCAAGGCAGGGGGCAAGCCATGAACCGCTCCATCGTCGCCGGCGGGATCGCCGCCGCCTTCGTCCTGATCCTGATCGCGTTCAATTCGCTGTTCATCGTCGACCAGACCGCCCAGGCGCTGGTCATCCAGTTCGGCCAGCCGATCCACGAGATCCGCACGCCCGGGCTGCATATGAAGGCGCCGTGGCAGAATGCCGTGTTCTACGACCGTCGGGTGCTGGATTACGAACCGCCGTCGGAGGAAGTCATCGCCGCCGACCAGAAGCGGCTGGTGGTCGATACCTATGCCCGCTATCGCATCGTCAACCCGCTGCAGTTCTACCAGTCGGTCGGGACCGAGGCGGTGATGCAGCTGCGCCTGGGCGCCACCATCTCCGGCACGCAACGCCGGGTGCTGGGCAATGTGATCCTGAGCGCGCTCCTGTCGCCGGAACGCGCCCGGATCATGGGCGAGATCCGCGATCAGGTCGCGACCCAGGCCAAGTCGTTCGGCATCGAGGTGATCGACGTGCGGATCCGGCGCGCCGATCTGCCGCCGGAGAACAGCCAGGCGATCTACGCCCGGATGCAGTCCGAACGGCAGCGCGAGGCGAACGAGTATCGCGCCCAAGGTGCCGAGCAGGCGCAGGGCATCCGCGCCCGCGCCGAACGCGACCGCACCGTGATCCTGGCCGAGGCGACGAAGCAGTCGCAGATCCTGCGCGGCCAGGGTGACGCCGGAAGCATCAAAATCTACGCCGATGCCTTCGGCAAGGATCTGGATTTCTTCACCTTCTATCGCAGCCTGGAGGCCTATCGCACGGCGCTTGGACCGGACACCACCATGGTGCTGGCGCCCAATAGCGAGTTCTTCCAGTATTTCGGGCAGCACAAGGCGGCGAAGGCCGCAGGCCAATGACGCCTGCCGGCTTCAGCGATCTGTGGACCGCGATAGCGCTGGTGCTGGTGATCGAGGGCGCGCTTTATGCGTTGTTTCCGCAACCCATGAAGCGCGCCCTGCTCTCGGTCATCAAGCAGCCCGAAACCATGCTTCGCACCTGCGGGCTGGCGTCGGCCTGTCTCGGCGTCGCCTGGGTCTGGTTCCTGCGGCATCATTGACCCACCCCAGGTCCGGAACGAACTGGCACCCGCGCGCCGTTGTCTCTAGAGTCGTGCGCTATGTTTGTTTTCCGGGTGGTTGTCCGGTGAACGCTGAGGAGTGATCCGGTGAGTGGACTTCTTTCCCGTTCGGGCCGCCTGGCGGCCGTGCGGGTTCCTATGATCGGCCTGATGCTGGTGCTGGGCGCCGGGTCCGCCCGCGCCCAGGCCCAGGTGGCGCTGCCCAGCAGTCCGCTCGTGATCCCGGGCCTGGGTCCGCTGGCGAACCGCCTGCTGCCGGCCGTGGTCAATGTCTCGACCAGCGAGACGATCAAGCCCGATCCGAAAAAGAAAAAGCCGGCGCCCGACGATCAGCAGGCGACGCCGGGCTCGCCGTTCGAGGAATTCTTCAAGAATTTCATGGATCGTCAGGGCCGCGGCGGCAACGGCGACCGGGACGCGGACAAGGATGGCAATGCCAAGCCGCAGAAGGCCCAGGCGCTGGGCTCGGGTTTCGTGGTCGATGCGTCCGGCCTGATCGTCACCAACAATCACGTCATCGAAGGCGCGGACGAGATCACGGTCATCCTGCAGGACAACACCAATCTCAAGGCCGAACTGATCGGGCGCGACGCCAAGACCGATCTGGCGCTGCTGCGGGTCAAGCCCGACCATCCGCTGCCGGCCGTGCCGTGGGGCGACAGCGACAAGGCCAAGGTCGGCGACTGGGTCATGGCGATCGGCAACCCGTTCGGCCTGGGCGGGACGGTCACCTCCGGCATCATCTCGGCGCGCGCCCGCGCGATCAACGACAACGGTCCGTACGACGAGTTCCTGCAGACCGACGCCTCGATCAACCGCGGCAATTCCGGCGGCCCGCTGTTCAATACGACGGGCGAGGTCATCGGCATCAATTCGGCCATCTTCTCGCCGTCGGGCGGCTCGATCGGCATCGGTTTCGCCATCCCGTCCGATCTCGCCAAGAATGTCATCGCCCAGCTGAAGGCGACGGGCAAGGCGCGGCGCGGCTGGATCGGCGCGCGCATCCAGACGGTGAACGACGAGGTTGCTGTGGCGCTGGGCCTGGATGCGCCCAAAGGCGCGTTGGTCGGCGGCTTCCTCGACAAGAGCCCCGCCAAGGAGGCGGGCGTGCAGCCGGGCGACGTGTTGCTGCAATTCGACGGGCGCGACGTCACCAACGCGCGCCGCCTGTCGCGTCTGGTCGCCGATGCGCAGGTCGACAAGGCCGTTCCGGTCAAGGTCTGGCGCAAGGGCGAGACGAAGACCATCATGGTCAAGGTCGCTCAGGCCGACGAAAGCGCCGAACAGACCGCGTCGCTTGGATCCGGCGGTTCCGGCATCGGCCCGTCGACGCCGCTGGTCAAGGCGCTCGGCCTGTCGATGACCGAGGCGACGCCGGATCTCAAGGACAAGTTCCAGCTCGGCGACAACGCCAATGTCGTGGTGGTCGATGTCGCCAAGGGCAGCCCGGCCGCCGACAAGGACCTGCATCCGGGCGACGTGATCCTCGAGGTCGCGCAGGAAGAGGTCAAGACCGCCCCGGACGTCGCCCACAAGATCGACGACGCCAAGAAGGCCGGCCGCAAGTCGGTGCTGCTGCTGGTCGAACATGCGGGCGAGTTGCGCTTCGTCGCCCTCAGGATCGACCAGGGCTGAAGTCCTTACTTCAGCCGGGCTAATAGTCGTAAAGCACCCGCAGCACGACGGCCCAGGGATAGCGCGGGTCGAACGCCAGCTTGCCGTCGGGCGTGATCGGCACATGAGTGAGCGCCACCGCGTCGTCGACGTTGCCGCCGACGATCGACAGCGTGCCGGGTGCCGACGCCACGACGATGGCGCAATGGCTGGTGAAACGTCCGGCCGGCAGATCCTCGAAGCGCAGATCGCCCGCCGCCGCCCGACCGAAACAGACCAGATCGCCCGGCACCGGCGCGTAGGCGTCGGGCCGCTCCGCCGAAAGCGCCACGTCGCGGCGCTGCCCCAGCGACACCTGGCGCGCGGCGTCGATATAGACCGAATGGGATGCGGAATAGGGAAAGCGCGGACCGGCGCCGGCGATGCGCATGACGTAGGAGACGAAGGCCGCGGACCAGGCGAATTCGCCGTCGTCGGCCGCCGGAAATACGCGGCCGGTTGCGTCATGCTTGCCGGTCCAGCGTCGGGCGGGGTCGTTGGCATCGAGCCCCAGCCACCAATATTCGCCGACGCGCTGCCACAGGCCTGGCAGCCGTTCGGGTTTCAGTTCGGGGTCGACCGGCACACGGTCCCGCGGGTCCTGATCCGCGACCGGGCTGCCGAACAGGCGCCATTCCCCAAGCGCGATCGCGACGGCCGCGGTTCGATTGAACGGTTCATAGGGCCGTCGCGCGAAATCCGGGACATGGGCGTCCCGCGGCGGTGGGGTCGCGGCACAGCCGATCAGCAGACCGATCAGCGGCACGAGGGCAAGGAAGCGGGCACACGGCATGGCGCCCGGACCTTACCCAATTTCGCGGCCGAGTGTTGCTCAATGCTGAGCGGCGAAGTGCCGCTCAGTGATGGGCGTGGATCGCGAGGTCGGCCGACGGCGGCGCCATGGTCGCGCGGCCACGCAGCTCGGTCAGCGCGCGCTGCAGCAGCTTCATTTCGGCGCGGTCGTCGCGGTCGGTGATGTCGAGATAGCTCAGCTTGTTTTCGACCAGATCGACCAGGGTTTCGACGGTACGGGCGGAGAAATTCAACATGACGACCTCGCTCGGCTCAGGGTTCGCATCGAAGGGTCTTGCTCTTGATTCACAGGAGCAAGCGATGTGCCAGGGTCCGGGAATGGGGGCGGTCCGCAGGAAAATGGCGGAAATCCTCACTTAGGTGTGTTAACGGGATTGTGCCGCGTCTGGGTTGCGCCAGCCCGTTTCCGATCCGTCGGAATTGATGGTCGCCCATAGCGGCATTTTGCCTGGCAATGCGCGGCGCATGGCGAATTTGCCCGGGATCGCAAACAGCGGGGGAACAGGGATGGGCTTTCTACCGGGCTGGCGGCTGACGACGGAGGGGGTGGTGGCGCCGGACGAGCGGCTGCCGTGGGGCCAGACCCTGGCTCTCGGCCTGCAGCATGTCGTCGCCATGTTCGGCTCGACCGTGCTGGCGCCGCTGCTGATGGGATTCGACCCGAACACGGCGATCCTGTTCTCCGGCGTCGGCACGCTGATCTTCTTTGTGCTGGTCGGCGGACGGGTGCCGAGCTATCTGGGATCGAGCTTCGCGTTCATCGCCGTGGTCATTGCCGCGACCGGTTACGGCGGCCATGGCCCGAACCCGAACATCGGCTTGGCGCTCGGCGGCATCTTCGTCTGCGGCCTCGTCTATGGACTGGTCGGGCTGGGGGTGACGCTGGCGGGCTATCGCTGGATCGAGGCGCTGATGCCGCCGGTCGTGACCGGAACCATCGTCGCCGCCATCGGCCTCAATCTGGCGCCGATCGCGGTCAAGGGCATTCAGGCCTCCGGGTTCGATACCGGCATCGGCCTGCTGACGGTGGTCGCGGTCGGCATGGTCGCCGTCCACGGCCGGGGCGCGTGGCGCCGGCTGCCGATCCTGCTGGGCGGGCTCATCGCCTATGGTGCCTATGCGGTGCTCGCGAACGGCCTTGGCCTCGGCCGGCCGATCGATTTCTCCCCGGTCGCGGCCGCCGCCTGGCTCGGCGCGCCGAATCTGGTCGCTCCGCGCTTCGACGGCCATGCGATCATGCTGATCGCGCCGGTCGCGTTGGTGCTGATCGCCGAGAATCTGGGGCATCTGAAGGCGGTCGGCGCCATGACCGGCCGCAATCTCGATCCCTGCATCGGCCGCGCCTTCCTGGGCGACGGCATCGCGACCATGGTGGCGGCGCTGGGCGGCGGCACCGGCGTCACCACCTATGCCGAAAACATCGGCGTGATGGCGGTGACGCGGATCTATTCGACCCTGCTGTTCGTGGTCGCCGCCGGCATCGCGATCCTGCTGGGCTTCTCGCCGAAATTCGGCGCCGCCATCCTGACCATCCCGGGGCCGGTGCTGGGTGGGCTGGCGATCGTCGTGTTCGGGCTGATCGCGGCCACCGCCGGCCGCATCTGGGTCGAGAACCGGGTCGATTTCGGCGATGCGTGCAACCTCATCACCGCCGGCGTCGGATTGACGCTCGGGGCCGGCGATCTGGCGCTCGATCTGGGCGGGTTCTCGCTCGGCGGGATCGGGACCGCGACGTTCGGCGCGATCATCCTGTACCAACTGCTGCGGGGGCGGGGCTAATTCCAGGTGCTGGCGCGGAACTCTATCGTCCGCGCCCGTTCCAAGGCCCGCTTCGCCAGGCATTGCTCGATCAGACTGGCGGCCTGGGACGGGCGGAACGGCTTCGGCAGCCGATGGCCATAGACCAGCGGCCCGGCTTCGGCCTCGGCCCGTTCGAAATAGCCCGAGGTCAGAATCAAGATGGTTTCGGGCAGGAAACGATAAAGCCAGATCGCAAGCTCGGTCCCGTCGGGACCGCCCGGCATGCGCACATCCGAGATGACGATATCGATCGACTCGCGTTCGCGCAGAATCCGCTGGGCCGATCCGACGGAGTCGGCCTCCAGCACATCGTACCCCCACTCGCTCAGGCCCAGAGTCAGCATGGAGCGGAGCTCGCGCTCATCATCGACGATCAGGACGGTCGGACGTTGGCCGACGGCACCGGCGGTAGCCTGTTCTGCCAAATCCATACCACCGTGCCTTGTGACGTTTCGGACCACATCGGACGAACAGTCAAATGGCACATTTGACACCGGCCGATAAGCCCTACCCTATCTTTGTCACAGATGAATCAAAGGCCGATCAAAATCCGCTCAAAGGCCATGCGCACCCATCGCGAGGAACTTCTGGCGACGTTGCAACTTCAAATCGGCCGGCGTCATGTCGAGCAGCGGCTTCAAGGTTTCCTGCAGCGCATCGCCCAGCACGGCGATGGCGGCGGCCCGTTCGCGGTGCGCGCCGCCGACCGGTTCCGGCACGATCCGGTCGATCACGCCCAGCTTCAGCAGATCCTGGGCGGTCAGGCGCAACGCCTCGGCGGCGACGGCCGCCTGGTCGCCGCTGCGCCACAGGATGGACGCGCAGCCTTCCGGCGAGATGACCGAATAGATTGAATGTTCCAGCATCAGCACCGAATTGCCCGTCGCGAGCGCCACGGCCCCGCCGGAGCCGCCTTCGCCGATGATCGTGGCGACCAGCGGCACGGTGAGCTTCAGCGAGGCCTCGATCGAACGGGCGATGGCTTCGGCCTGGCCGCGCGCTTCGGCATCGATGCCGGGCCAGGCGCCGGCCGTATCGACCAGCGTGATGACCGGCAGGCGGAACCGCTCGGCCATCTCGAACAACCGGATCGCTTTGCGATAGCCTTCCGGACGCGCCATGCCGAAATTATGGCGCACGCGGCTTTCGACCTCGCTGCCCTTCTCCGTCCCCATCACCACGACCGACCGGCCGCGAAAGCGGGCAAGACCGCCGACGATGGCGCGGTCCTCGGCGAAGGACCGGTCGCCGGCCAGCGGCGTGAATTCGGTGAACAGCGCTTCGGCATAGTCGAGGAAGTGCGGCCGGTTGGGATGGCGCGCGACCTGAACCTTCTGCCAGGCGGTCAGTTTGGCGTAGGTCTGCTTCAGCAGCCGCGAGGCCTTCGCCTCGAGGATGGCGACCTCGTCGGTGATGTTGATGTCCGGAGCGGTCGGGAGATGACGCAGCTCTTCGATCTTGCTCTCGAGCTCCGCGATCGGTCGCTCGAATTCGAGGAAATTTTGCATGGCGGTTCGTTAGCACGACTAGGCGCGTCAGCCAATCGCGATGCAGCATGGCGGCCCCACCTTGGAGGATGGGGCCGCCTTGCGTCTTGCGTCAGTTCCCGGCGATCTGCGCCGCCTTCTTGACCAGCACCTCGGCCTGGCGGATCGAGGCGATATCGATCAGGCGGCCTTCCAATGCGACGGCACCACGGCCCTCGCGCTGGGCCTCCGCCATCGCTTCCAGGATGCGATGGGCCTTCTGCACCTCGGCGTCGGACGGGGTGAACACCTCGTTGGCATGCGCGATCTGCGACGGGTGGATCGCCCATTTTCCTTCGCAGCCGAGCACGGCGGAACGGAACGCCGCCGCCTTATAGCCCTCGGCATCCGAGAAATCGCCGAACGGACCATCGACGGGCCGGAGCCCGTTGGCGCGGGCGGCGACGACCATGCGGGCGATGGCATAGTGCCACATATCGCCCCAATGGACCGCGCGATTGCCGGCGTCGTCCTTGTCGGTCAGCACCGAATAGGCCGGGTTGGCACCGCCGATATTGGTCGTGCGCGCCCGGGTCGAGGCGGCATAGTCGGCCACGCCGAAATGCAGCGATTCGTTGCGCTTGGAAGCGGCCGAGATCGCTTCGACATTCTGCATGCCGAGCGCGGTCTCGATGATCAGCTCCAGGCCGATCTTCTTGGTATAGCCCTTGGCCTGCTCGATCTGGGTCACCAGCATGTCGACGGCATAGACGTCGGACGCGGTGCCGACCTTGGGAATCATGATGAGGTCGAGCCGTTTGCCGGCCTGTTCGACGACGTCGACCACGTCGCGATACATGAAATGCGTATCGAGCCCGTTGATGCGGACCGACATGATCTTGTTGCCCCAATCGATGTCGTTCAGCGCCTCGATGATATTCTGGCGCGCCTTGGGCTTGTCGTCGGGCGCCACGGCATCTTCCAGGTCGAGGAAGATGACGTCGGCGGCGCTCTTGGCGGCCTTTTCGAACAGCTGGGGCGAACTGCCGGGAACGGCAAGTTCGCTGCGATTGAGCCGGGCGGGCGCTTGCTCGATCAGGGTGAAGCTCATGGGAGGCTCCTTCGCGGGATTATTTGGAAATGGAAATATTATCGCAATCCGGAAAATCCGATATCGCCGGTGGACGTCGGTTTGTCAACGCTCGACATTCCGGATCATCGCGGCTTGCATCATGCCGCCGTCCTGCCTAATCAGGAAAGGATCGATCCGCGCGCGCCCGGCGTTCGGATGGGAATGGAACGGTGCAGGATGACGAACGGCATGAAGATAAGAACGCGCCTGCTTCTCGCCCTGACCTTGCTCGGCCTCGGCGGTTGCGGCCTATATAAATGGCAGAAGCCGGGTGCCGACGATGCGGCGTTCACCGCGGATTCCACTGCGTGCCAGCAGATCCGCAATCCGGACGGCTATGCGCCCTGCATGCAGCAGCGCGGCTGGACGCTCAACAACTAGCGCTTCTTCGACAGCGGATGATGAGTGGTGACGAGCTGGGTCAGCCGCTCGACATCGACATGGGTATAGATCTGGGTCGTCGAGATATCGGCGTGGCCCAGCATCTGCTGCACGCTGCGCAGATCGGCGCCGTGGCTCAGCAGATGGGTCGCAAACGCGTGGCGGAGCACGTGCGGCGATAATTTGCCCGGGTCGACCTCGGCTTTGACCGCCAGATCCTTCAGCAATTGGCCGCACCGCATGCGCGTCAGGTGGCCGCTGGCGGCGCGCGACGGAAACAGCCAGCGCGACGCCCGGCCCCCGGCCAGGAACAGCTGCCGGATCGCCAGATAGTCCCTGACCGCCTGCAATGCCTGTCCGCCCAGCGGCACCATGCGTTCCTTGTCGCCCTTGCCGCGCACGATGATGGCGCGCTCGCCCCGCGCGACCGTACCCAGGGGCAGCGCCACCAGTTCCGACACCCGCAGTCCACTGGCATAGAGCAGCTCCAGCATGGCCGACAGGCGGATGCCCTCGGGGCTCTCGTCGGCGCGCGCGGTCTCGATCAGCGCCGTCACCTCGCCCTCGCTCAGGATCTTCGGCAGGGGCCGCCCCTGGCGCGGCGCATCGATGACCGCGGTCGGATCGTCGGCCCGCATGCCCTCGACCAGTAGGAATTTGAAGAATTGCCTGAGCGCCGACAAGCGCCGGGCGGCGGTACGCGGCGCCATGCCGGTCGCCTCCAGCCGCGTGAGATAGCCGCGGATGTCGTCGGCGCTGGCCTTGGCGATCGAACCGGCTTTCAGGTACCCGTCGAAATCGGCGAGGTCGCGCCGATAGGCCTCGAGCGTCAGGGCGGCGGCGCCGCGTTCGGCCGCCAGCATCTCCAGAAATGCCTCGCCCTGCGGCGCCAGGACCGCCTGCGGGGCCTTCGGCCGGCCGGGACCGGCCATGCTCCTAGATGCCCTCGGCGACGGCGATGTCGATGGCCAGGTGGCGGGCCTCGTCGGGCAGTCCGACCTGACGCAATGCCGCGACCGCCTGGGCCGCCAGCACCGGCTGGGCGGCGAGGCCCTGGTCGCCCGCGGCGGCGAATAGCGCCAGGAGCGTCCCGCCCAGGCGCTTGGCCGCAACGGCGTTGGCGAGCAATGAAGCCGGACCGACCGGCGGCGAACTGAGGCTCGCCGCGTTCGCATCGGCGAGCGGCAACAGCATCCGGTCGGGCAGGCTCACGCCCTCGGCCGTCAGCAACAGGGCGGCCGCGGCGGCGCGGCGGGGTGCGGTCGCATCCTTCTTGCCGCCGGCCAGATCCGCCAGCGCCTCGCCGGCCCAGGGCGGGGCGGCATCGCCCGCGACGACATGGGCGAGCGGCAGCAGCCCGGCCTGGGTCTCGGGCGCTGCGATCTCGAACCAGGCGGCGGCCTGGCGCGGCTGGTCGAGCGCGTAGAGCGCCCGGGCGAAATCGGCGGCGACGGGCTTCAGATCCTCGCTCGCCGGGACCTCGATCAGCATCGGGGCAGCGGCGCGGGCGAGCGCCGGGAACAGGTCCGACTTGGCGTCGCCCAGATAGGCCAACAGGAAATTCGCCTTGGCCGTCAGCTGGCCGGCATCGTGCGCCGCCTGGAACAGGATGGCCCGGCCGCGGGCACCGCCGGCGGCCTTGGCCCGATTGAGCGGGCTTTGCCGGTCTTCGTCGGTGAGCTCGGTCGCCAGATAGGCCTCGGCCAGCCGTTCCGGTGCGATCGCGCCATAGGCGGCGGCCTTCTCGGCGGCGGCCAGACGCTGGTCGGCCGGAAAGCCCGCTCCTTGCGCCACCGTGCGCTGGATCGCCAGCGGGGCGGCGTCCAGCGCCTTCTTCGGCAGCGGCTGGCCGGCCTTCTGCAACAGGACCAAGCTCATGGTCTGCGGCGACGGCAGGAGATCGGGCAGCTTGGCGTCGATGCCGACCGCTTTCAGCACCAGGGCGGAAAAGCCGTCGTCCTTGACCTTAGCCTCGCGCAGCAGATCGAGGCCGAGCTGCGCCTGATCGGCCTGACCGTCGAGCGCCAGACAGGTGACGGTCGCCTGATCCCAATAGGCACCCTGCCAAGCGGTATCGCGGGCCCGCGCCGTGGCGCAGGCGGTGCGGGTGTCGCCGGACAGAAAGGCCAGATCCACGATGACGCGCGTCACATCCTCGCCGGTGCCGGCGGGCGGGGCCGATTGCAACAGCGCCAGCGCGCTGTCGGCGCGGCCGAGTGCCGTCAGGCGCTCGGCCCGGAAGGCGAGCAACGCGCCGGCGTCGGGCTTGTCGCCCTCGGGCGGCGTCGCCGGGCTGGCCAGCAGGCGATAGGCCAGGTCCTGCAGGGTCGGCGCGGTCGAGGGCTTGATCCGGGGGATCAACGCCTCGGCGGCGGCGCGCGAGGTCCCCTGCCACAAGGTCGCGGGCAGCGGCCGTTCGTTGGGTCCGAGCGCGCCCAGCCCGTCGGCGCTGGGCGGCGGCAGCTGATCGACGATGATACCCGGCGGAGCGAGCGGATGCAGCGGCCCGCCGGCCGCTGCCGGCGGGGTCGCACCGATCTTGTCTGACAGATCGGCCGGCGCCAGCCGGACCGGCGGGCCGACCTGGGCGGACGCGGGACCGACCAGCGCACCGACGAGGGCGATCGCCGTCGCGAGGGTGGCGGCTGATCGGCGGAGGGGCGACCTAGCGGGGGAAACGGGCATCCGGCAGAACTTTTTCGACCTTTTGCGAGGGGGCCGTCGAGGGCGCGTAGGCCAGAAACAAGCCGCCTCCCACGATGACGAGGATGATCAATGCGGCCAGAGCCAGAAATACCTTACCCATTACACCCATCTTGTCTTGCAGGCCTTGTTTTGCATCGGCGTGGTAGCAGACTTGCCGCAACGCGACAGACCCGGCATACCGGACCATGTTACGCTGGGTCGTGAACCCACTTCATGGCATTTTTTCGGCCGGTTGGGGAGAGGAGGACGATGCTTAATCCGCAGCCGCCGTTTCGGCTGGGTCGAACACTGGTTCTGGTCGGCCTGATGGGCGCCGGCAAGACGTCGATCGGCAAGCGTATCGCGCATCGCCTCGCCGTGCCTTTTACCGACGCCGATGCCGAAATCGAAGCCGCCGCCAACATGACCGTCGCGGAGATTTTCGCCCGCGACGGCGAGGCCGCCTTCCGCGCCGGCGAGCGCCGCGTGATCTCGCGCCTGCTCGACGGCCCGATCCATGTGCTGGCGACCGGTGGCGGTGCCTTCATGGACCCGGCGACCCGTGCGCGCGTGCGCGAACGGGGGCTGTCGGTCTGGCTGCGCGCCGATATCGAGGTGCTGCTGGCGCGCGTCGCCAAGCGCCGGCATCGCCCGCTGTTGAACCAGGGCGACCCGCGCGAGGTGCTGGAACGCCTGATCGCCGTGCGCCATCCGATCTATGCCGAGGCCGACCTGACCGCCGACAGCCTCGCCGCTCCCGCCGAGGCGATGGTGGAGCGCGTGCTGGCGCAACTGGCCCTCTGGGCCGGGCCCGACGGCATCGTCGACCGGCCGCCCGGCAACCCGCAGCATGCCATTCACGAGGTCGCCTGATGAGTATTGTCCCGGTCACGCTTGACGGCCGCAGCTACGATATTCTGATCGAGGGCGGTCTGCTCGCCCGGGCCGGCGCGCTGATCCGGCCGGTGCTGGGCCCGCGCCGCCTGATCGTGCTGACCGACGAGAATGTCGCGCGCCACCATCTGGCATCGCTCCAGGCCAGCCTCACGGCCGCCGACTACCGCTTCGAGACGGTCGTGGTGCCGCCGGGCGAACAGGCTAAGGATCTGCATCGCTTTCCGGACCTGGCCGAACGGCTGCTGGCGCTCGGGCTCGAACGCGGCACGGCTTTCGTGGCCTTGGGCGGCGGCGTGGTCGGCGATCTCACAGGCTTTGCCGCTGCGACCCTGCTGCGCGGCCTGGATTTCGTCCAGATCCCGACGACGCTGCTGGCGCAAATCGACAGCTCGGTCGGCGGCAAGACCGGGGTCAACGCGCGGCGCGGCAAGAATCTGGTAGGCGCGTTCCATCAGCCGCGCCTGGTTCTGGCCGATCTCGACACGCTCGCCAGCCTGCCGCGCCGTGAATGGCTCGCGGGCTATGGCGAGATGGTGAAATACGGGCTGCTGGGCGATGCCGGTTTCTTCGACCGGCTGGAGCGTGATGCGGCCGATATTCTGGCGGGACTGCCCGGCCCCCTGGGCGACGCGGTTGCCCATTGCTGCCGCATGAAGGCCGAAATCGTGGGCGAGGACGAGCGGGAGGCCGGCCGGCGGGCGCTGCTCAATCTGGGCCACACCTTCGGTCACGCGCTCGAGGCAGAGACCGGTTACGGCCCGGATCTGCTGCATGGCGAGGCAGTCGCGATCGGCATGATGCTGGCGGCGGATCTGTCCCGGCGGCTGGGTCTGGTCAACGACGCCGAGTTCGCGCGCATCGGCCGCCATCTGACGGCGACCGGGCTCAAGACCCGGATCGACCAGGTGCCGGGCGGGCCGTTCCCGGCCGACCGGCTGATCGCCCATATGGCCCATGACAAGAAGGTCGCGGACGGGCAGATCGCCTTCGTGCTGATGCGCGGCATCGGCGACAGCTTTCAGCGCCGGGACGTCCCGGCCGATCTGGTGCGGGACTGCTTCATCGCTGCCGGCGCCATCTAAGCATCATGGTGCGGCGCGAGATGCGTCGATTGACCACATCCCCCAGGAATGTCACGCTTTCCGGCACCGATTATAAGAGCAAGCCCCTTCAGGGTGACAACAGGCGTCCGGCAGCAGGGTTCGGGCCGCGTCCTTTCCGCGGCCATCCCTTTCGCGATCGGGCGTGGGAGGATGCCGATGGCCCGTAGAATCGTTCCCGATCTCGTGCAGAATCAAGTTCTGACCATTCTCGCTCCCAGCCTCAGCGTGCGCGATGCCGCCAAAGCCATGGCCGATCGCAATATCGGCGCGGTGCTCGTCGCCGAGGCCGGGCGGTTGCGGGGAATCTGTACCGAACGCGACGTCACGCATCGCGTCGTCGGCAAGGGGCGCGACCCCAACCTGACGACCATCGCCGACATCATGACCACCGACCCGGTCGTGGTCTCGCCGGGCGACACGCCGGCGATGGCGCTCGAGATCATGCGGCGCATCGGCTGCCGGCATCTGCCGGTGATGGATGGCGATCGCATCGTCGGCATGCTGTCGATCCGCGACCTCTATGCCGCGATCCACGAGGATCTGGAGGAAGGCCTGCGCCAGCGGGACGATTTCATCATGGGCAGCGGCTACAGCGTCGCCAGCTGAGCCCTTCCTCTAAATCAATTATTTGAGAGACTGATTCACCGATCAAACCGAGCCGGTTTGATCGGATCAGGCTCTAGAGGCAGGCGATGACTCGGCGGAACGCGGCGGCGAACACGGCGCGTTCCGCCGGCCGTCCGACGGTGACCCGGATGCAGCGGTCGAGCGGTGCCGCGCCCGGCATGCGGATGAACACGCCTTCACGCTCCAGGAGCGCCGCCAGGACGATCTTGGCGCAGGCGTTGCCGCCGACATCGATCGTGACGAAATTGGTTGCCGATGGCAGCGCGGTGAAGCCCAGTTCGCGCGCCAGCGCCGCATATTCCTCGCGCCCGGCCGCCACGGCCGCGACCACGCTCGCGACATGGCCGGGGTCGCCCAATGCCGCGAGGGCGGCCGCCTGTGCCATCCGGCCGACGCCGAACTGGTTGCGGATGCGGTCGAACGGCCGGACCGTCTCCGGCGCGCCGAAGGCATAGCCGACGCGCATGCCGGCCAGCCCATGGGCCTTGGAAAAGGTGCGCAGGCGGATCACCCGCGGATCGTCGGCCGAAATCTCCGGGATCGCATCGGCCGGCGCGAATTCGGCATAGGCCTCATCCAGCACCAGCAGGCAATCGGGCGGCAGACGAGCCAGTGCCTCCAATTGCGTCGAGGCCGGCAGGCAGCTGCCGCTCGGATTGTCCGGGTTCGCCAGATACAGCAGCTTGGCGCCGACCCGGCGGGCGGTCTCGACCAATCCGTCGATATCGTTCTTGTCGTCGCGGTAGGGCACCGTCTCGATCCCGCCGCCCTGGCCGTTCACCTGATAGGCGAAGGTCGGATAGCCGCCCAGCGACATGACGGCGAGTTGGCCCGGCTCCAGATAGGCCCGCACCAGGACGCCCAGCAATTCGTCGATGCCGGAGCCCAGGACCAGATGATCCAGCGTCAGGCCATGGTGCCGCGCCAGTGCCGCGCGCAGCTCGAACGCCTCGGGGTCGCCATAGAGATGGATGTCGAGCGCCGCCGCGCACATCGCGTCGACCACGCGCGCGGACGGGCCGAACAGGCTTTCGTTCGCCCCCAGTCTGACGTCGAGCGGCCGGCCCATGCGGCGCTCCAGCGCTTCGGGGCCGACGAAGGGGGTGGACGCCGGCAGCCCCTCGACGACGGCGGTCAAGGCGGGCCGGATCAGCGCCGGCGCCGGGGTCTCAGGAGCGGCCATGATCGGTCGCGCGTCTCTCTCGGGCTGCAGGACAGGGAACCGGAAGCAGGCGGCCGTCAGCCGACCTTATGCTCTTGGTTCTGCTGGGCCGGGATCGGCTGCGTCGGCTGGGCCTGCGCGATCGTCGGCGCCGGCTCGGCCGGCTTGTCATCGTCCTTCAAGCCCTGCTTGAAGGCCTTCATGCCCTTGGCGAGTTCTCCCATCATGGGCGAAATCCGGCCGGCGCCGAACAGCAGCACGATGACGAAGAGAATGATGATCCAATGGACCAGGCTCAAACCACCCATGTCGCGTTTCCCGTAATAAGTCGGCCGGGTCGGCCTTGTCTGTGTCTACGAACCCAATAGGTCGGACGTTCGCGCCCCGGATACAAGCTTCTTATGCATCCGGGCGACAAAACGACCGCTCAATCGGGCTTGCGGGCGTTCTTGGTCAGGCGTCTGGCGTTGGCGGTGGCGGCGCTATGGACCGGTGCCATCACCTGGACCGAGAGGCCGGAGCCGAGCGTTGCCAGTTTGAGGCCGCGCGTCCAGCTTTCCATCAGAAAGCGCTGCTGAACCTCGAACATCGCGAACGGCGTTTGGGCCGAGCCCAGGTCGATCACCGCCTGGGTGGTCTCGGCCGCCTGCTCGGTCGCGAATTTCATGACCTCGCGGTTGAGGCTCTGCATTTCATCCATCATGACGGTGCCGGCGTCGGTGAAGGCCGCAACCTTTTCCGAGCTCATCAGCGAGAATTCGACATGATGGGCCTCGTTCATCGGATCGGCCGCGGCCTGCGCGCCCAGCACCATCCGATGGCCGATGACCGTGCCGGCCGCCGTCAGGGTCTCGGTCATGGCGCGCGTCGTCGCGGCGAAACCGGCGCTCGTTTCGTTGATCGCGTGGGCGAAAAGATCGGTCGGTACCGCCGGCGAAATTACTTTGGCCATCGTAACGCAAACTCCCCGGCATCCCGATTTGGACCGTATGGGATCACTTGCCGCTGTCCTTAGTTAGCATATCGCGCGGGTTCGCAGGTGTCTCATTCTGACATGGGATGAAACGCTTCGCCGCGTGCTGCGCCGTCCCCGCTTCGTGTAGAGTGCGCGCCCATGATCAAGATTGCTCCCCAATCCCCGACCGAACGCGCCCGGTTTCGGCGCTGGATCATCGGGATTTCGGTGCTGGCCGTCCTCGCGATCCTCGTCGGTTGGCGCGTGATGGCGACCCGCCCGGCAGCCCCGCCGGCCCCGGTCGCGGCCACCGTAGTGCCGGCGGCCCCGCCCGCCCCCGCCCCCGAGCCAACGCCACCCGAACCGGCCCCCGCGCCTGTCGTGGTCGCCCCGCCGCCGGCGCCCGAACTGCCGCCGCTGAAGTCGGTCGAGGTCGCCAGCCGGCCAATCCGCGAGGTCCCGCCGGAGAAAAACCCGCCGCCGCCCGATTCGACCTCGCTCGACCTGACGCGGCCACCGCCGGGCTATGCCGGGCAGCATCCATCGGAAGGCTCGACACGCGCGGCGCCGAAACAATTTCAAGGGGCGGCGCGCGTGACCAGCGCCACCTCGTTGACCGTGGGCGCCATTCCGGTCCAGTTGTTCGGCGTCAAGCCGCCGCTGCCGGGCGATCGATGCGAGCTTGCCGGCACGCCGACCAACTGTATCGAGCTCGCGAAGAGGCGGCTGCAGGAGCGTTTCGGCCGGTCGGATCAGGTGAATTGCCGCACGCCCAACCCGCAGCCGGGCCAGGTGGTCGCCTTCGCGATCTGTCTCGACGCGAACGGGATCGATCTCGGCAGCTTCCTCCTGAACGAGGGCTTGGCGCTCGCCGATACCGGCCAGAGCTACGATTACGTCGGGGCCGAAGGCGTGGCGCGTACCTTGAAGCACGGTCTGTGGAAATTCCGCTGACGCTTGCCCGTTGCCCCCGGCCTTGGGGTTGCGTTGCGGTCGATTTGCCGGTAAGCCGGTCGCCATGCCGAGCCGCACGTTTCCGCTTTTCCGTTTCCAGGCGGTTTGTGGAAGCCGGGGCCCGGCCCTGACCAGAACCATCATGGGGCCGCCCCGCCAATGAGCGCCGATCTCGTCCACGGTGGCATGTTCACCGTCATGGTGGTGCGCGTCGACGATCCGAACGACCCCGAATTCGAAAGCCGGCTGGCCGAACAGATCGCGCGCAGTCCGACCTTTTTCGCCAACGCGCCGGTCGTGATGGATCTGCAGCATTGCACCGGTGCCGCCTCCGCCGATGCCTTCCACGGCCTGCGCCGCATGCTGAAGCGTCAGCATCTGATCGCCATCGGCGTGCAGAACGCCAACGCGACCCAGATCCGGGCCGCGATGAATGCCGACCTGGCCGCCTTCGCGCCGGCCAATGCCGCGCGCCGGACCGAGGCGGCAGAGCCCGCCGCCGCACCGGCGCCGCGCCCAGCGCCGGTGGCAGCACCGGTCATCGCCGCCGGCGGCGTCAGCCGGACCAAGGTCATCACCCAGCCGGTCCGCTCCGGGACCCAGGTCTATGCCCGGGGCGGGGATCTGATCGTGCTGGCCTCGGTCAGTCCCGGCGCCGAAGTGATCGCCGATGGCCATGTCCATATCTATGGCGCGCTGCGCGGCCGGGCGATCGCCGGTGCCAGCGGCGATACCGACGCCCGCATCTTCATCGGCAAGCTCGAAGCGGAACTGCTCTGCGTCGCCGGCCATTATCTGGTCAGCGAGGCGATCGAGGCCGATTACATCGGCAAATCGGTCCAGGTCACCCTGGTCGACGATCGATTGACCATCAACCGCACCTGACCGGGTATCGAACCGCCGACGTCGTCCTGTGACATCGGTGCGTTTTGATGACAGTTGGACCATACTAGTTGTGGTCTGACGGCCTCGGACCCTCTATACTTAGATTTTATCACGCGCGGGAGCGCACGCCGCGTCCCCGGGCCCGGTTACCGCTTACCTAAGGAGGATCTTGTTGTCCAAGGTCATCACCATTACGTCCGGTAAGGGCGGCGTCGGCAAAACCACCACGTCGGCCGCTTTCGCAACCGGCCTCGCCCAGCGCGGCAATAAAACCGTCGTCATCGATTTCGACGTAGGCTTGCGCAATCTCGATCTGATCATGGGCGTCGAACGCCGCGTCGTGTTCGACTTCATCAACGTGATCAACGGCGACGCCAACCTCAATCAGGCGCTGATCAAGGACAAGCGGGTCGACAATCTCTACATCTTCCCGACCTCGCAGACGCGCGACAAGGACGCGCTCAGCAAGGAAGGCGTCGAACGCGTCATCAACGAGCTGCGCGATAATTTCGACTATATCATCTGCGACAGCCCGGCCGGGATCGAGCACGGCGCGTTGACGGCGCTCTACCACGCCGACGCGGCCATCATCGTGACCAACCCCGAGGTCTCCTCGGTGCGCGACAGCGATCGCATTCTCGGCATGCTGGCGTCCAAGTCGCGCCGCGCGGAAGAGAACGAGGCGCCGGTCGACGAATATCTGCTGCTGACGCGCTATTCGCCGGAGCGGGTCGAGCGTGGCGAAATGCTGTCGATCGAAGACGTGCAGGAAATCCTGTCCGTGCCGCTGATCGGCGTCATCCCGGAATCCGAAGCGGTGCTGAAGGCGTCGAACACCGGCATGCCGGTCATCCTCGACACCGAAAGCACGGCCGGCATCGCCTATGGCGATGCGGTCGCCCGTTTCCTCGGTGAGCAGCGCGAGATGCGCTTCCTCAAGACGCAGAAGAAGAGCCTGCTTCGCACCCTGTTCGGGAAAGCATGATGATGATGAGCATCATGGAGCGCCTGTTCCGCAAGCGGAACGACACCGCTTCCGTCGCCAAGGAACGCCTGCAGATCGTGCTGGCCCATGAGCGGGCCGGCCGGACCGCGCCCGACTTTCTGCCGCTGCTGCAAAAGGAGCTGCTGTCGGTCGTCGCCAAGTACCTCGAGGTCGAGGACGAGATGATCAAGATCACGCTGGAAAAGGCCGGCGAGGTCTCGGTGCTCGAAATCAACGTCGAGCTCGACAAGGCGCGCATCCGGAAATCCTTGCCGATCGCCACCGAGGGCAAGCCGATCGAAACGAAAAAGGCCGCCGCCGGCATCTAGCCCGACAGCGGCCTTCGTCGCTTGGTCCTTAACCTCAGGACAGGTGGGAATCGCTTTCGATCTGAGCGACCTTCTGCTGGAGAATCTCCAGCAGGCCGTCATAGCCCGAGCGGCGGAACACCGACGCGAATTCGGAGCGGCGCGTCGCCATCTCGCTGATCGTGCCGGTCAGATAGACGTCGACCACCTGCCAATGGCCGTCCTGGCTCTGGTCCTGACGCGTCAGGTAGTTGAGTACGACCGGCTCTCCGTCCGACTTGATCAGCCGGGTCGCGACCAGTGTCGAGTCGCCCTGCGGCCGGGCGCCGTCGGTCACGAATTTCTCGCCCGAATAACCGTCGAAGCGACGGGCGTAGGTCGCCGTGATGAATTTGCGGAAGGCATCGGTCAGCTGCGCCTGCTGCTCGGTCGAGAGGGTCGACCAGCCGCTGCCGACGGCGATACGGGTCATGTAGGACACGTCGAACACCTGGCGCACGACCGGCTCCAGCGCCGCATAGCGGCCCTTGTAGCCGAGCTTCTGCGCGTTCTGCATGATGGCGAGCAGATTGCCGTTCAGGCTGTTGACGACCATGCTGGGATCGGCCGACGACACGGCCGGGGCCGCAATGCCAGGCGCAACACCCGCAATCGCGACCATTCCAGCCACTACTACGTCGCGCGTTGCCGCGTACCAGGCCCGCATATTCCACTCCATATCCGACACGGCCGCTGCGGTTCCTGGGAGAAAGGTTCCCCAGCGGCTTCACACTTTAGTCATATGGTTGCGCCAAATGAATGTTGCAGTGCAATGGCGGTGCAGCTTTTGAATAGCTGTGTCCTGGAAAGCGCACGCCAGACGGGAAGGGCGCGCCCCCGGGGCGCGCGCGATCGGTTTTGCGTTGTCGGGCACGATCCCCCTACACTCGTCCGGGCACGCATCCATGCCTTCTCGGGGGAATCGACGACATGAGCCGCAGCGACCTTCACCCGCCGGTCGAGCCCTATGAGACCGGTCTGTTGGCGGTCGATCGCCTCCATCGGGTCTATTGGGAACAATGTGGCAATCCCGATGGGATTGCCGTCGTCTTCCTCCACGGCGGTCCGGGCTCCGGTTCGACACCGACCCATCGGCGATTTTTCGACCCCGCGGTCTATCGCGCGGTGTTGTTCGACCAGCGCGGCTCCGGAAGGTCGACGCCGATCGGCGCGCTCGAGGACAATACGACGCCGGATCTGGTCGCCGATATCGAGCGGTTGCGCGAACGCCTGGGTATCGAGCGCTGGCTCGTGTTCGGCGGATCCTGGGGGTCGACCCTGGCGCTTGCCTATGGCATCGCGCATCCCGATCGCTGTCTGGGCTTCGTGCTGCGCGGGATTTTTCTGTGCCGGCCCGGCGAGATCGATTGGTTCCTGCATGGCATGGGCACGATTTTTCCCGAGCCGTGGCGGGCGTTCTCCGAGTTCCTGCCGGCGGCGGAGCGGGGCGATCTGCTGGCCAACTACTATCGTCGCCTGATCGACCCCGATCCGCAGGTCCATCTGCCGGCGGCCCGGGCCTGGAGCACCTACGAAGGCAGTTGCTCGACCCTGCTGCCCAGCCCGGACACGATCGCCGCGTTCGGCGAGGACCGGCTGGCGCTCGGCCTGGCCCGCCTGGAAGCGCATTACATGACCCACCAGGGCTTTCTGCCGCCGGGCGGGCTGCTCGCCGGCCTCGACCGCATTCGCCATCTGCCGGCGGTGATCGTGCAGGGGCGCTACGACGTCGTCTGTCCGGTCGTGACGGCCGATGCGCTGGCACGCGCCTGGCCCGAGGCGGATTATCAGATCGTGCCCGACGCCGGGCATTCCGCGATGGAGCCCGGGACGCGCGCGCGTCTCCTGGCCGCCCTCGACCGGGTGCGCCGCCGCTTCTGCTGAGGTCGGGCCAGGGACCGTTCAAGGCCGGCGTAAATTTAAATCGCCCTGGTCGGAACCGCGGTGCTCGCCTATGGTGGCGCCGCTTAAGTTGTTGGGGAGAGAACCCTTGTCGATGCGTCGTCTCATTCCGGCTTTGGCCGCTGCCGCCGTGGCACTCTGCGCGGGTCAGGCCAAGGCCGATCTGGTCGCCCATGAACCGGCCCTGCTGACGCTCGGCGTCGGCGGCTATAACATCCTGCATCAGAGCAACGATGCGGTCTTCCGGGGCGAATATCGCTTCGGCACCTCGTTCTTCTATGTCCGTCCGATCGTCGGCCTGGAAGCCAACACCGCCGGCGGCACCTATAGCTATTTCGGCTTCGGGGTGAATATCCCGGTCACCGAACACATCGTGATCTTTCCGTCGGCCGCGTTTGGCTATTGGACCCGGGGCAGCAGCAAGGATCTCGGCGCGCACGAGGAGTTCCGGACCGGTGCCGAAGTCGCCTGGCGCTTCAACGACGATTCGCGCATCGGCGTGACCTTCCACCATATTTCGAACGCCGGCATCACGCAGCGCAATCCGGGCGTCGAGGAAGCCTTGCTCGAATACTCGATCCCGCTCGGCAACATGTTTCCCTGATCCGGTCCGGCCCGCTTCTTCCAGAACGCGGGCCGGATCGTTTTCAGGGACAGCAGAACTGGACCAGGTTGACGCCGATGCCGACCAGCAGCGCCGTCACGGTCACGACGATGCCGGTCGATCGGCCGACGGAATAGCCTCGGCTCTGCGACAGGCCCCAGGCGTGCAGCAGCCGGCCGCCGATCAGCAGAATGCCGATGGTGTGGATCCAGACGCCGGCGGCGCCCGACAGCTCCGCGCTGGCCAATAGAATCAGGCCGATCGGGGCGTATTCCGTGAAATTGCCATGGCCGCGCACGGCCTTTTCCAATTCCGCGTCGCCGCCGGTGCCGAGGCCGATGGCCAGCCGGCGCCGCAGCAGGATGACGCGGGCCGTCAGAACCAACAGGATGAGCGCGGCGAGCGCCACGTAGAGCGGTGTGATGGCGAGCGGCATGGATGTTCTTCCCGTTCAGAATTTTCGTTGCCGGCACATGCCGGGGCCCGCTGATCCTCGGGGCGAATCCGGTGTCGAGGCAAGCGTTCCGGCGCGGCTGCCACCTTGTATTTTGCCAAAATCGCATGCTTAATGAGGCGCCTCCGCCCCCATTTCGGGCGTGAGGGTATCGGTGCCAAAAGCGTCGGATTTTCCCGACGCCACCCAACCAGGAGCGTCGCGAGGCGTGCCGCCCATCGGCCACACGTCTAGATCATCCGCGGCGCTCACGACCGAGCGACAGCCGGATGTCCCGAAAGTCGCGGCAGTGCCGGCGGCGTTGATCGCTGTCGTCCGCACCCTCGACGATATGGCCTGGCTGGCCGACGGGACCGGCACCATTCATTTCGCCAACGCCGCCTTCGCGGGCGCGCACCGGACCGGGCGGCTCGACGCGCTCTATGGCCCGCTGACCACCCAGGATGCCCGTGACGCGGTCGATGCGGCCCTCAAGGATCGCCAGCCGCTCCGGCTGGAGCTGGATCTGCTCCGACGCGATGGCGTGCCGTTTCGTGCCGAACTGCGCCTCGATCCGATCGAGGCCGAGGGCGCCACCTGGTTTCTGGGGCTGCTCAAGGATCTGACCGATCGCCGCGCCGCGGCCGCGGTCGTCGCCCGGGCGCGCGACGTGATCGAGGCCGTCGCCCATGGCGTGCCGGGCGTGGTCTATCAGTTCGTGATCGATGCCCGCGGGCGGCGCTACTATAGCTTCATCAGCGAGGGCTGCGCCCGCGTGTTCGGCTTCGAGGCGTCGGAGGTGACGGCCGGCGGTGCCGACCGGATCCTGGCCGCCGTCCCGGCCGAGGATCGTGAGGCGCTGCATCGTTCGATCGAGCTGTCGCGCCAGACCCTCGAGCCCTGGCGCCATGTCTTTCGCTGCCAGGTCCACGGCGAGCGCCGCTGGATTCGGGGCGCCTCGCTGCCGACCCGGCTCGCCAGCGGCGACACGGTGTGGAACGGCATGCTGATCGACGTGACCGACGAGGTCATCGCCAAGGCCGCGGCGGTCGATGCGCTCGAACGGGCCGAGGCGGCCAGCCGGACCAAGTCCGAATTCCTGGCGGCGGTCAGTCACGAGCTGCGCACGCCGCTCAACGTGGTGATCGGCTTCGCCGAAGTGCTGCAGGGCGAGCTGTACGGTCCGCTCGGCGACCGGCGCTACCATGGCCATGCCGCGGATATCCTGAACGGCGGCCGCCAGTTGCTCGACATGGTCAATAGCGTGCTGGAATTCGCCCAGATCGAATCGGCCGGATTGCAGCTCGACGAAGCCGAGATTTCGCCGCGCGCGCTGATCGAACCCTGCGTCGCCGCGCTGGCCGACAAGATCGCCGGCCGGGATCTGACGATCGGATCGCGGATCGATCCCGACCTGCCGCGCCTGATCGTCGATCGGCAGCAGATGCGGCGGGTGCTGAGCCATCTCCTGTCGAACGCAGTCAAATTCACCCCCGATGGCGGCAGCATCCGGATCGAGACGAACGACGAGGCCGACGGCGGCCTGTCGCTCGTGGTCACCGACACCGGCATCGGCATCGCGCCGGAGGATCTGCGCCGGGCCTTCGAGCCGTTCGCACAGATCGATGCCGCCTTGAGCCGGCGCTATGAGGGCCTGGGGCTGGGATTGCCGCTCGCCCACGCCATTGTCGAGGCTCACGGCGGGCGCTTGGCGCTCGACCCGGCCGCGGGCGGCGGCACGCGCGCCTGGATCCGCTTGCCGCCCGGTCGCGTCCAGCGCGGCTGAACCCGCTTCAAAGCGCCGTATGATCGTTCGCCGCGTCATGGCGCTGGCCTCCGTGCCGCGCATCATGGATCATGCCCGCGACAAAGATCGAGCGATCGGGGGCGGTACGGATGACGACGGACGCTGGCGGCGCATGGGAAGCGGATGTAATCGTGGTCGGCGCGGGGCCGGCCGGCCTGACCGCCGCGGCGGAACTGGCCCGTCACGGCGCCCGTGTGCGGGTGTTCGATAAAAACCCGGGCCCGACGCTGTATTCGCGCGCCTCGGTCGTCCATGTCCGCACGCAGGAGACGCTGTCGGCCATGGGGTTGGCCGACCGGTTCGTGGCCCGCGCCTATCCGCTCGAGGCGATTTCGCTGCATGCGTTCGGCAAATTCATGGGCGGCATCCGCCTGAGCGGCGCCGACAGCGCCTATCCGATGCCGCGCATCATAGGCCAGCACGTGACCGAGCGGCTGTTGCTGGAGCGGCTGGACGAGCTGGCCGTGCCGGTCGAGCGTGGGGTCGAGGCGCTGGGGCTGGTCGATGACGGCGAACGCGTCACGCTCCGTCTGAAGCGCGCCGGCGGTGCGGAGAGCGCGCTCAGCGCATCCTACGTCATTGCCGCCGACGGGGCGAACAGTGGCCTGCGCGCGGCGGCGGAGATCCCGTTCGAGGGCGAAACGACCGACGCGTTCGAATTCCTCCAGACCGACTGCGAGCTGCGCTGGTCCTATCCGACCGGCCGCAGCTACCTGTTCGTCACCAAGGACCGGTTCCTGGGTCTGTTCCCGTTCGATCCCGACGGCGCCTATCGCATCGTTTGCGCCCGCGTCGACCAGGATCCCGACAATCTCGAGGCGCCCGATCTGGAAGAGATCGAGGCGATCCTGCGCGAGATCGCCGATCCGGACGCCGTCCTGGTCGAGCCGCGCTGGCTGAATCGCATGCGCGGGGAACCGAGACTCGCCAAGAAATTCCGGTCGGGCCGGCTCTTTCTCGCCGGCGATGCGGCCCATGTCCATTTGCCGATCGGCGGCCAGGGCATGAATTCCGGCATTCAGGACGGCTTCAATCTCGGCTGGAAACTGGCGGCGGTGATCAAGGGGACCGCCCAGCCGGAGCTGCTCGAGACTTACGGTGCCGAGCGGCTGCCGGTCGCCGAGGATCTGCTGAAATTCACCGATCGGGGCTTCCACAGCATGGTGAAGCCGGGTGATCTGGCCCAACGCGCCATGAAGCTGTTCGGTGCCAGCGTCATGGGGCTCGAATCGGTCCAGGACCGGCTGCGCCGAACCGTCGGCGAGGTGCCGATCTCATACCTGACCAGCTCCTTGAGCCAGGATCATGGCGGCACGATCGGCCCGATCGCGGGCGAGCGCGCGCCCGACGGCGTTGCCGTGCGCGCGTCCGACCGCAAGACGGTCCGGCTGATGCGGGCGATCGCGGGCGAGGCCTGGGGCTTCCTGATCTTCGCCGGGCTGGACCAGTCCGACGTCGGCGGCAGGCTGGCCGAGATCGCCCAGCGCGCGGTCACCGGCTTCGGTGCCCGGATCAAGCCGATCCTGATCACGCCGGAGCGGCCGCCCGAGACCTGGCCGGGCGAGGTGCTGATCGACCGCGACCAGCTGCTGCACGACCGCTATGGCGTGCGTCATGCAGCCCTCTATCTGCTGCGGCCCGACGGGTACGTGGGTTTCCGCGGGCCGGCGGCCCAGGCGGAACTGCTCGACGCCTATCTGGCACGCTGGCTGGTGCCGGACGGCGAGTAGGTCGGCACGAACGAACAAAGCCGCCGGAACAGGTTCCGGCGGCTTTATTTTTCAGCGCGAAGAGCGCGCCCGAAGGGCGCCGGGCCGGCCTGGCTTAGGCGGCGGCCGTTTCGGCCTTCGCGGCCTTGGCGGCGGCCGCCTTCTCGATCTGCTTCTTCAGGCGGCGGGCTTCGGCCGGCAGCTTGGAGGCCGTCGCCTGCATCAGGAAGGAGTCGATGCCGCCATTATGCTCGATGGTGCGGATCGCATTGGTCGACAGGCGCAGACGGACGGCAAAGCCCAGCGTGTCCGACAGCAACGAGGTCACCTGCAGGTTCGGCATGAACCGGCGGCGGGTCTTGTTGTTGGCATGGCTGACGTTGTTACCCGTCAGAACACCCTTGCCGGTGATTTCGCACTTTCTGGCCATGACGTGTCTCTTCGCAAAAATCAGGTGTGTCGGCCGCGCGTCTCATAGATGAGGACAGCCGGAACAAGGCTGGGGTATCTACGCGAGGTCGGGCGATGCGTCAACAAGAGTCGACGCGAAACCGGCGACAACGACCGAAAGGCTGGGCTGCGCCAGCCGATGGGCAGCCTGGCCGCCCAAGCAGGCGACCTTAGCGCGATGATATGAGGTCTGCTCGGTCTCATATCTGAATCGCTCTCTAAACCAAATATTTAGAGACTGATTCACCGATAACCGAGCCGGTTTGATCGGATCAGGCTCTAGTCGCCCAGAAACAAGCCGAGCAGGCGGCGCGCGCCCGCCGTCGAGGTCATGGTGCCCGCCGCGACCGCGGCCTCGATCTCGGGAATGCGGTCTGCGATGGCCGGCCGGCGGCGCAACGCCGCGATCATGCCGTCGCCCAGATCGGTCCAGAGTGCTGCCTGGGCCTGGGCCGCGCGGCGGTGGGCCTTCTCGCCGGAGGCTTCCATCGCCGCCTGATGCCGTTCGATTGCCGCCCAGGCCTGATCCAGCCCCTCGCCGGTCACGGCCGAGACCGCCAGCACCTCGGGCTGCCACTGCGCCGAGATCGGCCGCAGCAGCCTGAGCGCCGCGCGATAATCCCCGACGGCGGTCAGCCCCTTGGGCTTCAGCTCGCCATCCGCCTTATTGACCAGCAGCAGCTCGGCCAGCTCGACGATGCCCTTCTTGATGCCTTGCAGATCGTCGCCGGCGGCCGGCAGCAGCAGCAGGCAGAACAGATCGACCATATCGGCCACCGCGGTCTCCGACTGGCCGACGCCGACGGTTTCGACCAGCACCACGTCGAAGCCGGCGGCCTCGCACAGGATGATCGATTCGCGGGTACGCCGGGCGACGCCGCCGAGCGTGCCGCCGGTCGGCGACGGGCGGATGAAGGCCGCCTCGGCGCGCGCGAGTTCGGTCATGCGGGTCTTGTCGCCCAGGATCGACCCGCCGGTCCGGCGCGAGGACGGGTCGACCGCCAGCACGGCGACCCGGTGGCCGCCCGCGATCAGCTTGAGGCCGAAGGCCTCGATGAAGGTCGATTTTCCGACGCCGGGCACGCCCGACAGCCCGATGCGGATCGACCGGCCCGCGTGGGGCAGCAGGCGCTCGATCAGCAGTTCGGCCTCGTCCCGGTGATCGGGCCTCGTCGATTCGACCAGGGTGATCGCCCGGGCGAGCGCGCGGCGGTCGCCGGCCAAGAGGGCGGCGGCGCGCGCGTCCAGGGAAGAGGTCCGGGCATCCATGGCCGCAATCATACGGAAAGCGGCGGTTAGAGGTAGCTCTTGATGTCGATGCTGGTGTGCTTGCCGATCTTGTCGAAGGTCGTTTCCAGCCATTTGTCGGCCTGGGAGCGGCCCAGTTCCTTCAGGTAACCGAGGAATTCAGGATCGGAGTTCATCTTGCTCGACGCGCCGAACTCCTTCATGTGCTCCTCGGCGCCGATCATGTGGATATGCATCAGCTTCAGCCGCGAAATATGGTCGCCATGCAGCATGTCCTGATGGATCAGGCGCTGCACGAAGGCGATCGCGCGCAATTCGCGGATCAGCGAGGAATTGAAGGTGATCTCGTTCAGCCGGTTCAGAATCTCGGCCGTGGTCTGCGGCGTGCCTTCGCGTTCGACCGGGTTGATCTGGACGATCACCACGTCCGGGCTCTCGCACTCGTAGACCAGCGGGTAGATCGCCGGATTGCCCATATAGCCGCCGTCCCAATAGGGATCGCCGTCGATCTCGACCGCTTGGAACACGGTCGGCAGGCAGGCGGACGCCAACAGCGCATCGATCGACAGATCCTTCCGGTCGAACACCCGGATCTTGCCGGTGCGCACGTTGGTCGCCGACACGAACAGATTGATGTTCTTGCACTTGCGGATGCGGGCGATGTCGATCTCCTCCTCCAGCACGGTGCGGATCGGGTGCCAGTTCAGCGGATTGGTCTGGTAGGGCGAGAAGGCCCGGCCGATCGTGTCCAGCATCATGTAGGCGGGCGACGTATCGAGATTCCAATTGCCCATCAGCCGGTCGAGCAGGCTGCGCTGCAGCGGGCTGTAGCGGGCGAAATCGCTGATCCGACCCCAGAATTTATCGAGCGAGGCGCGGGCCCCCTCGCGGCCGCCATCGACATAGCCCTGGGCCAGGGCGGCGGCGTTCATGGCGCCGGCGCTGGTGCCGCTGATGCCCTCGATCTCCAGCCGGTCGTCCTCGAGCAGCCGGTCGAGCACGCCCCAGGTGAAGGCGCCGTGCGAGCCGCCGCCCTGCAGCGCCAGATTGATCCGCTTCGGTCCGTTTGACTTCGCCCGCACTTTCTTCGGCGGCACGTTGGTGTCGGTGATGTCGGTCATGGGATGGGGACAACCTCGGGGCGGGGATGGGCCGTGCAAACATGGGATCGATCCGGATCAAAAGCTAGCGCGCTCAGCCGGCCGTGACGGTGACCTGAACGTCCATGCCGATGAAGTCGCCGGGATTGCCGGTGAAGCTGCCGCTGAGCGGCACGGCCTGGGACGCGTCGCGGGCGACGGCGACGCGGATCAGGTTGCGGCCGCCGGCGAGCGCGTTGGTCGGGTCGAATTCGACCCAGCCGGCACCGGGCAGATAGACCTGCACCCAGGCATGGGTCTCGCCGCCGCCGACCAGACCGCCTGACGCGCCGACCAGCGCCTCGTCATAGAGGTAACCCGACACGAAGCGGGCGGCGAAGCCCAGGCTGCGCACCGCCTCCATCATGAACAGCGCGAAATCGCGACAGCTGCCGCCGCCCAGATCCAGGGTTTCCGTCGGCGTCTGGGTGCCCATCTCCTCGCGCCGGCCATAGCCGAATTCGTTGCGGATGGCGCGGGTGATGGCCAGCAGCACCTCGATGGTGTTGGGCGCACCGGCACCGCTGACGAAGCGCCGGGCCCAGGCATCGACCCGATGTTCCGGGTCGGCATAATGCCGCTCGTAGGTCCGGCCCAGGTCCGGCACCTCGTCGGCGGCATAGCTGAACGGGTAGAGTTCGGCATAGGGCTCCAGCACGATGTCGCGTGCCCGGATCGGAAAATGCTCGGCCTGAAACGAGGATTCGATAATCAGTTCGGTCGTGGGCTCGGCGAAGCCGGCGATCGCCGTCGAATTGCCGAACACGTCGTGCAGCCAACGGACCTGCGCCCGGGGCTGGATGGTCAGCCCGGTCTCGATCAGGCGCAGGTCGTGACTGTCGCGCGGCCGGCACATCAGGCGATGTTCGCCGAGCCAGACCGGATTGACGTAGCGATAGACCGTCCGATGGCGGACCGTCAAAAGTGTCGACATGAAGCCTCGGACCCCCAAGGAGGGCGAGGGGGCCCTCTCAGATACATTTATAAGTACCCGAAGCCGGCCTGGAGCGATATCCGATCGCTTCGGATCGGCTATTGCCGATCAGTTGCCGACAGCCTTGTCGACGGAGCGGCCGGCCTTTTCCAGCGGGCCGGGCGGATCGATCGCGTCCTTGAGCTTCTGCCCCGCGTTGTCGAGCTTTTCTCCGGTCTGTTCGGCCGGGCCCTTCTTGTCGTCGCAGCCGGTCACGACCAGGGCGAGCGGCAGAAACAGCACCAGCAGGCGCAAGAACTTGGTCATGGGATATCCTCTCGGTCGAGCCTTTATCAGATTCGGCGGCGCGAGATACCCAGATAAAGCATCAACAGGACACCCGATCCGACCATCGCCATGAGTATCCCGATACCGGTGATGCCCAGACCGCCGAACAGCGAGAACAGGAAGCCGCCGACCAGCGCGCCGACGCTGCCGAGCACCAGATAGGCGGCGCGACCGGCACGATTGTCTGCGAGCATGCCGGCGATCCATCCGAAGATCAGGCCCACGACGAGCCACAGGACGACCGACATGCGCGAAACTCCTGCTATCAGGGGGTAGCCTGCTAAGGCCGTGCCCTGACCTGTTGATCAACGCCCGGGAAAGGAAATCGGCTCAATCTTGGATTTCGGCGGCGATTTCGGCAAGGGCGGCTTCGCGTTCGGCGGCGCGGCGCTGGCGGGCCCACATGGCGGCATAGGCGCCGTCCAACCGCAACAGCTCGCCATGGCGCCCACGCTCGACGATGTGCCCGTGATCCAGCACCAGGATCTCGTCGGCCTCGATGATGGTCGACAGACGGTGGGCGATGACGACGGTCGTGCGCTCGGCCGATACCTGACGCAGGCTGGCCTGGATCTCCTGCTCGGTGGCGCTGTCGAGCGCGCTCGTCGCTTCGTCGAAGATCAGGATCTCGGGCGCCTTCAGGATGACGCGCGCGATCGCGACCCGCTGCTTCTCGCCGCCGGACAGCTTCAGCCCGCGCTCGCCGACCTTGGTCTCGTACCCGTCGGGCAGGCGGGCGACGAAGTCGTGGATCTGGGCCAGGCGCGCCGCCTCCTCGATCTCGGCCGCCGTCGCCTCGGGTCGGCCATAGGCGATGTTGTAGCGGATCGTATCGTTGAACAGCACGGTGTCCTGCGGCACCACGCCGATCGCGCGCCTGAGCGAATCCTGGGAGACGTGGCGCAGGTCCTGGCCGTCGATGCTGATGGCGCCCTGGGTCACGTCGTAGAAGCGGAACAGCAGGCGGGCGATGGTCGATTTGCCGCCGCCCGACGGGCCGACGATCGCGACGGTGCGGCCGGCCGGCACGTCGAACGAGACATCCTCCAGGATCTTGCGGCGCGGATCGTAGGCGAAGCCGACATTGTCGAACCGGACCCGGCCACCGCGCGCGATCAGCGCCGGCGCGTTCGGCCGGTCCTGCACTTCGGGCGGCTCCTCCAGCAGCCGGTACATGGCTTCCAGATCGATCAGCGACTGCTTGATGTTGCGATAGACCATGCCCAGCAGGTTGAGCGGCTGATAGAGCTGCAGCAGGTAGCTGTTGACCAGGACGAAATCGCCCACGGTCATGCGATGGTCGGCCACGCCGGCACCGGCCAGCACCATGATGGCGACCAGGCCACTCGAAATGATCAGGCCCTGGCCCAGATTGAGCAGCGACAGCGAGGTCTGGCTGCGTACCGCCGCGCGCTCGAACGCCTGCTTGGCCCGGTCGAAGCGCCGGCTCTCATGGGCCTCGTTGGAGAAATATTTGACGGTCTCGTAGTTCAGCAGGCTGTCGATCGCCTTGGTGTTGGCCTCACCGTCGCGCTCGTTCATCTCGCGCCGGAATCGGACGCGCCATTGGGTGATGCCGATGGTCCAGGCGACGTAGCAGACGATGGTGGCGAGCGTGATCGCGGCGAAACGCACGTCGTAGCGCTGCCACAGGATGGTCGAGACCAGCAGGATCTCGAGCAGGGTCGGCCCGATGTTGAACAAGGTGAAGGACAGCAGATATTCGATGCCGGTCGTGCCGCGCTCGATCGATCGGCTCAAGCCCCCGGTCTGCCGCTCCAGATGGAAGCGCAGCGACAGGGCATGGAGGTGCTGGAACGTCTCCAGCGCCACGCGACGGATCGCCCGCTGGGCGACCTTGGCGAAGACCAACTCGCGCAGCTCTCCGGTCGCCTGGGCACCGATCCGGGCGAGGCCGTAATATATAATGAGCGCGACCGGCACGAGCACGATCGGGCCGGCGCTGCCGCCGAGGGCATCGACCGCCTGCTTGTAGAGCAGGGGAATCGTGACGGTGACCAGCTTGCCGGCGACGATCAGGGCAAAGGCCAGCAGCACCCGCACCCGCAGGCCGGTTTCCGCCGGCCAGAGATGGGGCGCCAGATGGCGGATCACGCGCAGCTGTGCCTTGAAGGAGGCGGCGGGCGCACGGGGTTCGCTCGAAGGGGTACGGATCAGGTCTCGCATCGGCGAGACCCTAACGATACCGTCGTCAGAGTGCCAGGACGCCGAGATCCGCCGTGCGATGACGGCGGAGCACCCGCGTCGCCAGCCACGACGACACGACCATCAGCGCCGCGCCCAGGACATAAGGCGCGGACGGGCCGCCCAGCGTGAAGGCGCCGCCGGCGGCCAGCGGCCCGACCAGCCGGGCGAGCGAGCCGACCGATTGATTGACGCCGAGCACGCTGCCCTGCTCGACGGCGCTGGCTTCGCGCGAAATCAGGCTGCTGGTCGATGGCTGGGCCATGCCCATGCCCAGCGCCAATAGGCAACTGGCGGCGATGCCGACGATGGGCGTCATGGCCGCGGCCAGCAGGGCCAGGCCCAGACCGATCGTCACCGTGCCGGCCAGCAGCATGCGCGCCTCGCCGAAGCGCTGGGTCAACCGCCCGATCAGGCCGCCCTGGATCAGCACCAGCACGATGCCGACCATGGCGAACAGCTCGCCGACCTGCCGGGGCCCCCAGTTGAACCGGTCGAGCGCCCAGAGCGCGAAGGTCGTTTCCATCCCGGCGAAGGCGAAGGTCGTGGTGAAGAACAGAATCATCAGACGGCGCAGGTTCGGCCGCGCGAACGCGTCGCGGATCTGGGCGATCCGTCCCGGCCGGTTGCGCGCCGCCTCCGCCCGCTGTGCGGCCGGCAGCGATTCCTTCAGAAACAGGCCGGCCAGCACGAGCGCCAACGCCGAGAAGCCGGCGGCGGCATAGGCCGGCAGCGCCACGGTCAGCGCCGAAGGATCCCCGCCGGCCAGCTGACCGCCGACGGCAGGGCCGACGATGAACCCCAGGCCCAGCGCCGCACCCATCATGCCCATGCCCTTGGCGCGGTTCTCCGGCTTGGTCACGTCGGCGATATAGGCCTGGGCGACCGAGATGTTACCGGCGCTGACGCCCTGCAGCGCGCGGGCGGCAAACAGCATCCAGAGCGCATCGGCCGAGGCGAGCCAGACATAGGCCGCAACCGAGGTCGCGGTGCTGATCAGCACGATCGGCCGTCGGCCAATCCGGTCGCTCAAGCGGCCCCAGAGCGGTGCCGCGACCAGCTGGCAACCGGAGAAGGTCGCAAGCAGCATCGTTACCGTCAGCGGTGAAGCGCCGAAGTGTTCGCCGTAGAACGGCAGTAGCGGGATGACGACGCCAAATCCGACGAGATCGGTGAAGACGACCAGAAGCATGATCAGCATGGGCGCCTTCATAGCGCGCCGAGCGCCGCCGCGACAGAGGGCAGATGGCAGCGCCGCCTGCGACGCGACCGCGCGGACTGACCCGCCCGCTTCGGAATTCAAGCGCTTAAGGTTGAGAGTGTGAAGGGCTTCACACCTGTTATTGGGTATTCGGCGGGAGAGTCCGGGGTCCGAACCGGCCGAACATAGGCATTCGGCAAGCGGTTTCTCTAAACTCAGAGCGGAAATTAGTGTCTTCTTATTTCGAGGATTACTAGTATTTTCCAAATGGGGCGAAGATCGCGGCCGGTGATGTAAAATTCTTGTTAAGAGCTGTAAATCTGCGGGCGCAAGTATCTTGCCGGGCATATTCAGGGCAACTGCCTCGTAGCTCGAAAACCGAACGCAGCCGATAGGTCGTTGAGGGGCTCGCAAATGGGCGGGATGGGGCAGATGGATCTTTTATTCGACCAGGCCGGTCAGGCCTGGCTGAACGGCTCGAGCGTTTTGCGGCATCGCCTGGGCAATCCCAGCCCCGATGTCGATCTTGCCGCCTATGTCGTGCGCAACATGGGCTTCGTCCGGGTGCGCCACCGCGAGGGTACGATCCGCCTGACGCTACGGGCCGGGCATCTCGAGTTTCCGACGCTTGAAAACGTCGTCCGCATGATTCTGGGCGCAACCTGGCAGCGGCTGGTGATCGAACTCACCGACCGGATGCCGTCGTTCGAAATCTACGGCCAGATCGAAGAGGCGGTCGCGCGCCTCAAGGATCTGAGTGCGCCGTCGGCAGCACTGGTGCGGGCGGACAGCTTCTTCAATCAGGAACTGTCGCTCGATCGGCTGGGGGAACCCGGCCAGGAATCGCTGCGGGCGCTGATGCGCCTATGGCGCAGCCGGCGGGGCCAGTTGGAGCCGGAAAAGATTCTGAAGCTGGTGCCCGAGACGCTGAAGCCGCGCGTGACGCTGACGCGGATGACCGCGGCCGGCCTGCCGCGCAACCGGGCGCTGGTCGAGCATATCGGTCCCGGCTTCCGCGTGTTCGACGCCTGCTGGGCCCTGAACGCCGTCGGACGGGATCTGGAAGACCAGCCCGATCCGGCCTATGGCGCGCGCTCTGCCCGAGCCTACCACGACGTGGCAGATCTCGGGCAGCCGAGGCTGGAGCTCGTCGATGCGGTGATCGACGTGCCCGGGCGCCCGGTTCGGCGCAGCCGCTACGAACGGCTGATGCTGCCCTTCCGTTCGCGCGGCGAGATTTTCGTCTGCGGTGCGTCGGTCTTGCGTTCCTCGTACCCGCTCGAGCTGTCGGCGGCGACCCAGGTTTCCAGGTCCTGAAGCAATTCGTCGGTCTCCATCCAGATCAGATGGAGATCGAGATCGCCCCGGAACGAGCCCAGGAACCGGATCATCGGTTCGATCCTGCTATAGCCGTAGGACTGAACCACCCCCTTCTGGGTCAGGACCGGTTCGACCATGCTGACGGTATAGTCGGTCTCCCAGCGCGAATGGGCGTAGGCGCGTGAGATGCGCGGCAGGATGGTCGACAAGCCGGTGCCGCGGCAGCTCGGGTGATACCAGCCGCCGCCGGAGAAGACGACCCGGCCGGTGATGCGTTCGGCCGAGGGGGCCAGCACCTCGCACCGCTCGCCCGCGGCCAGATGCGGCTCGGGCGTCCTATAGAAGAGACGCAGCGAATTCAGCTCCGTCTTCAGCGAGCCCCGCTCCAGGGGGAGGAAGCGTGCCGCCTGGGTCGCGACGATCTCCCCCTGGGCATTCGTTCCGGAAATCCAGAACGCGTTGGTCGGATCGAGATCGCTATGCTCCGGGTTGAAGATCGGCACGAGCTTGCCCCAGCTCGCCCGGGCGCTCTCGTTGACGGCCCGCAATTGGTCGAAATCCTGCTGCAGGCTGAGGCGGATGCCCCGGTCGAAGGCTGCCCTGTCGGCCCGCAGCAT
The DNA here is from genome assembly GCA_028288725.1 of Rhodospirillales bacterium. Classification (GTDB taxonomy): domain Bacteria; phylum Pseudomonadota; class Alphaproteobacteria; order ATCC43930; family CGMCC-115725; genus Aliidongia. The sequence goes on along the minus strand of JAQGIC010000123.1, from coordinate 5,088 downwards.
GAATTCACCCAAAAGCCCGATCGGTCCCTTGTCGAGAGTGATCTGATCGGGCAGGCGCTTCGCTTGAGATGTCTTGATCATTTTGGCTCACCAATAGTTGAAACGAACTATTGGCGTCGCCGATGCCGAGAAATGACAAGTGCGCCGGACGTGTGGCTCCGCGAATAATTCTTGCTGCGGTTATTCCGGCTTGGAGACGGCCGCGCCCGCGGGAATTGCCGCGGCCGCGTCCAGGAAGCGGTCCATCAGATTGGCCATCGTCCCGGCCCCGCCGGTCGGCACCGCACCATCGACGAAGCCGGCATCGCCCAGACGCCGGACCAGGGCGGCGTCCTTCGACAGGATATGGATCGGCACGTCGTGGGACGCGCTGGCATGGCCGATCAGGGCCGGCGGCTGATGATCGCCCAGGATGATCGCCACGCCCGTGTCGCCCAGCGCCCGCGGCAGCCAGTCGGCCAGCACGGTCAGATCATACTCGACCGATTCCATATAAGGGCCGGCCAGATCGTTCCAGTCGGGCGGGGTGGCGACCAGCCGGGCGACCTCCGGATGGGTCGCGAAACGGCCGACATCCGCGGGATCGGTCACGACCGGCGGCACCGGATGGAACGGAATATGGCTCGATACCAGCACGATCTGGGCGAACAGCGGCCGGGACGGATCGCGTGGCAGGGTCAGGCTGCGGTCGAGCGCATATTGATCCGGGATGCCGAACCAGCCGAAGCTGGGCCCGTCGTAATTCAGGTCGTCGGCGCCGACGATCCGGTCGAACCCCCAGAACGCGGCATGATCGAGCGGGGTCTTCAGCCCGGGCTGGATGTCGAACGTCTGCCAGCCGGCCTTGGTCATGATGCGGCCCCAAGTCGGACGGTCCGTCGTCGTCTCCAACTGGTAGAGCCGCTGATTGGCGAGCCAGGTGCCGGCATCGACCGTGCCATGGGCGAGCCAGGACCCGCCGCCATAGGTCGGCGACGCGATCCGCGCGCTGCGGATCGCGAGGCCCGCCCGGGTGACCTTGTCCTGGAACCGGGCCAGCGCCGGCAGGGCGCGCGCGCTCAAGCCCGGATCGTCGAGCAGCACGGCGCCATAGGATTCGAAGAAGATCAGATAGATGTCGCGCCGCCCCAGGCCGGTCAGATCGCGCTCGGTCGCGGGCGGCGGACCCAGCCGGGCGAGAAAGCTGGCCCGGTCGCCATGGGTCAGCCGCCAGGCGTCGGCGACCGTCTCGCCCTGCCGCGCGATCGAGATGCTGGTTTCGTGGCTGACGAACCGGTTCGGACCGATCAACGCGGGCCCCATGAGCACGAGCGGCGCCAGCCGGAGCGGCCAGGGCAGGCCGAGAAGACCGCGCTCGATGGCGCCCAGGCTCCAGGCGATCAATGCCGCGAGCCCAACCGGTACCAGCACCGCCGCGATGGAGATGCCGATGATCTGCCATGGACTGGCGGCGCCGGCGAACAGGCCGATCAGCGACGGCACATGATCCAGATCCGCCGCCAAATCGAGATCGCGGCCGAGCACGGCCGGTCCCTCGACATCGGCATAGTGGATGATCGCGATGGGCAGCAGCAGCAGGGCGGCGAGCCACCGCGGCGCCGTCGGCCATCGCGTGCCGGCTATGGGAGCCAGCGAAATCAGGAATACCATTACCAGCAATTCGCCGGGCACCCGCCAATCGAGCGACGGCCAGCGTCCGATCCGGCTCGCCGTGACGGCAAACAGGATGAAAGGGACGATCAGTCCGGCCAGCAGCAGCAGTCCGGAGCGTCGCTCCGCTTGCGCCATCCGCCGATTTCGCTTCAGTGCCAATTGCCTATCCCCATTCGTGCCGCCGATCGTGGCGACATTCTCAGCCGCAAGTTTCAGATTTGCGATAGCGCAAAGCGCGGCAGCGCGGAACGTGTCAGATCGTCTTGCGATAATTGGATATGGCCCCATATCCCGGAACGTGGTCGGACCGCGCATCGTCGAGAGATGGCGGCCGGAATGGTGTGCTTCGGGCACCGGAAGGAGGCGGCATGAATATCGAAAAATTCACGGAGAGATCCCAGGGCTTCATCCAGGCTGCGCAAGGATTGGCCCAGCGGCGCAATCATCAGCGCCTGATGCCCGAACATCTGTTGAAAATCCTGCTGGATGACAAGGAAGGCCTGGCCGCCAACCTGCTCCGCAATGCCGGGGGCGACCCGGCGGTGGCGCTCGCCAATGTCGAGGCCGCGCTGGACAAGCTGCCCAAGATCGAGGGCGCCGGCGCCGGCCAGGTCTATCTCGGCCCCGAACTCGCGCGCGTCCTGGATAGCGCCGAGGAGCAGGCGAAGAAGCTGGGCGACAGTTTCGTCACCGCCGAACGCATGCTGCTGGCCTTGGCGATGGCCCCGGGCGCCGCGGCCGATGCGCTGAAGGCCGCCGGTATCACGCCGCAGAACCTCAATCACGCGATCGACCAGATCCGGCGGGGCCGACCGGCGGATTCGTCGAACACCGAGGCCGGCTACGACGCGCTCAAGAAATATGGCCGCGACCTGACCCAGGCCGCGCGCGACGGCAAGCTCGATCCAGTCATCGGGCGCGACGAGGAAATCCGCCGCACCATTCAGGTGCTGGCGCGCCGTACCAAGAACAATCCGGTGCTGATCGGCGAACCCGGCGTCGGCAAGACCGCGATCATCGAAGGGCTGGCGCTGCGCATCGTCCATGGCGACGTGCCGGAGGGCCTGAAGGACAAGAAGCTCGTCTCGCTCGATCTGGGCGCGCTCATCGCGGGTGCCAAGTATCGCGGCGAGTTCGAGGAGCGGCTGAAGGCGGTGCTGGCCGAGATCTCGCACGAGGCCGGCCGCATCATCCTGTTCATCGACGAGCTGCATACGCTGGTCGGTGCCGGCAAGGCCGATGGCGCCATGGATGCGTCGAACATGCTGAAGCCCGCGCTCGCGCGCGGCGAACTGCATTGCGTCGGCGCCACCACGCTCGACGAATACCGCAAGCATATAGAGAAGGATGCGGCACTCGCCCGGCGCTTCCAGCCGGTCTTCGTCGCCGAGCCGACCGTGGCCGATACGATCTCGATCCTGCGCGGCTTGAAGGAGAAGTACGAGCTGCATCACGGCGTCCGGATCACCGACGGCGCGATCGTCGCTGCGGCCACGCTTTCGAACCGCTACATCACCGACCGGTTCCTGCCGGACAAGGCGATCGACCTGGTCGACGAGGCGGCATCCCGCCTGCGCATGGAGGTCGATTCCAAGCCCGAGAACATCGACGAGCTCGACCGGCGGATCGTGCAATTGAAGATCGAGCGCGAGGCGCTCGCGCGCGAGCCCGATCCGGCGTCCCAGGAACGCCTCGGGCGGCTCGAGGGCGAATTGGCCGATCTCGAGGAGCGCAGCGCCGCGCTCACGGCACAGTGGCAGGCCGAGAAGGACAAGCTCGCCGGCGCCAGCAAGCTCAAGGAGCAGCTGGACCAGGCGCGGACCCAGCTCGAACAGGCCCAGCGCCAGGGCGATTGGGCGAAGGCGGGCGAGCTCACCTACGGCCGCATTCCCGAGCTCGAGGCGAAGCTCAAGGAGGCGGAGGCCCAGAGCGGCGACAAGATGCTGGAACAGGCGGTGACCGAGCAGCATGTCGCCGGCATCGTCTCGCGCTGGACCGGCATTCCGGTCGACCGCATGCTGGCCGGTGAGCGCGAGAAGCTGCTCGCCATGGAGAGCGAGCTCGAAAAGCGCGTGGTCGGCCAGGACGAGGCGGTGATCGCGGTTGCGAATGCCGTCCGCCGGTCGCGCGCCGGCCTGCAGGATCCGAACCGGCCGATCGGCTCGTTCCTGTTCTTAGGCCCGACCGGCGTCGGCAAGACGGAGCTCACGAAGGCCCTGGCCTCGTTCCTGTTCGATGCCGAGCAGGCGCTGCTCCGGATCGACATGTCCGAATATATGGAGAAACACGCGGTTGCCCGCCTGATCGGTGCTCCGCCGGGCTATGTCGGTTACGACGAGGGCGGCGCCCTGACCGAGGCGGTGCGCCGCCGGCCCTACCAGGTGATCCTGTTCGACGAGGTCGAGAAGGCGCACCCGGACGTATTCAATATCTTGCTGCAGGTGCTGGACGACGGCCGCCTGACCGACGGGCAGGGCCGCACGGTCGATTTCCGCAATACGCTGATCGTGCTGACCTCGAACCTGGGCAGCGACATCATCGCCAGCCATCCGGAAGGCACGCCGATCGACAGCATCCGGGCCGAGGTGATGGAGGCGGTCCGGGCATCGTTCCGGCCGGAGTTCCTCAATCGGCTGGACGAGGTGCTGCTGTTCCGGCGTCTGTCGCGGGACGACATGGGCGCGATCGTCGATATTCAGATCGCGCGGCTGAAGGCCATGCTGCAGGACCGCCATCTGACGCTCGAGCTGGAGCCGAGCGGCCGGGAATGGCTGGCCCATGAAGGCTATGATCCGGTCTATGGCGCCCGGCCGTTGAAGCGGGTGATCCAACGGGAATTGCAGAACCGGCTGGCCCAGATGATCCTCGATGGCTCGCTGGGCGAGGGCGATATCATCAAGGTCACGGGCGATCGATTGGGCCTGAAGCTCGAGGAAATCCGAGGCGTAGCCTAGGCTTTCCGAAGCACCCGCTTCGACTCGGGAGCCGCCGACGCGCATGCATCGGCGGCTCCCGAAGCGTCAATCCCCGCTTCATGCATCGAAGGTCTGCGCCAGGATGCATCACTATTGGGTAGACGCCGGGGGTGGGAACCGTCATATTCCGTTCATCAACGACGCGCTGACGCGGTTGCCCAGGACCTGGGAGTGATCCCTGGTCCTCTTCTTTTCGTCTTCAAACAGCGAAAAGATGACGGCAAAAGAAACCGAAAAAAGCGTGTTGACATGATAAGCTGGCGGGAATAGAAACCGCCTCCGCCGACGAGATCTGGTTCTGCTGCGAAGCGGATAGGATGTAGAGAGTGGGCCGTTATTTGACATTGTTGGAATTGGAAGGGATGCGCAGGCGGCGGCGTGTAGTTGATACGCGACGTTAAGTCTGATGCATTCTTGGTAAGCCAAGTGATGTATGCAGTCGGATCGAAGCAGGGCTTTG
>JAQGIC010000102.1 GCA_028288725.1 Rhodospirillales bacterium | reverse complement strand
GGCCGGTGAAGTAATTGTCGACGCACAGCACGTCGTGGCCCTGGTCGATCAACCGCTCGCACAGGTGCGAGCCTAGGAAGCCGGCGCCGCCGGTGACCAGAACGCGCTTACGGGTCAGACTCATTTTGCTGGTCTCCGGAGGAAAGGTACTTTTAGGCCGGGAAAGCGGCGGCCCGGCCGATCGAGTGATAGGCGAAGCCTTCGCGCGCGACCTGGGCCGGGTCGTAGATGTTTCTGAGATCGACCACCACGCGGCCCGGCATCGCCTTGCGCACGCGGGCCCAGTCGAGCGAGCGGAACTGGTTCCATTCGGTGCAGAACACCAGGACATCGGCGCCGGTGATGGCGTCGTAGGTGTCCTTGGCGTACTCGATCTGATCCAGCTGCTTCTGCGCCTCGTGCATGCCTTCCGGATCGAAGGCGCGAATGCTGGCGCCCTGGGCCGTCAGCGCCGGCACGATCGCCAGGCTCGGGCTGTCGCGCATATCGTCGGTATTGGGTTTGAAGGTCAGGCCGAGCAGGGCGACCTTCTTGCCGGCGGGCGAACCGCCGAGCGCCGCCACGATGCGGTCGGCCATATCGACCTTCCGCTGTTCGTTGATCTCGATCACGGTTTCGATGATCCGGATCGGCGCGCCGGCATCGCGTGCGGTCTTGACCAGCGCCAGGCAATCCTTGGGGAAGCAGGAACCGCCGTAGCCGGGGCCGGCATGGAGAAACTTCTTGCCGATGCGGTTGTCGAGCCCGATGCCCTTGGCGACATCCTGCACGTCGGCGCCGACCTGCTCGCACAGGTTGGCCATCTCGTTGATGAAGGTGATCTTGGTCGCGAGAAAGCAGTTGGCCGCGTATTTGATGACCTCGGCGGTCTCAAGCGCGGTATAGAGCACCGGCTTCTCGATGAGCGACAGCGGGCGATAGAGCTCGCGCATCACCTCGCGGCCGCGCTCGGCGCCGTCCAGCGTGCCGACCACGACGCGGTCGGGCCGCATGAAATCCTCGATCGCCGAGCCTTCGCGCAGGAACTCCGGGTTCGAGACCACATCGAAGTCGCGGCCGAGCTTCAGGTCCGGGCGCGCCTTCATGACGACCTCGGCGACCCGGCGGCCGGTGCCGACCGGGACGGTCGATTTGGTGACGATCGCGGCATAGCCGTCGAGCGACTTCGCGATCTCCTCGGCGGCGGCGAACACGTAGCTCAGATCCGCGTGACCGTCGCCGCGGCGCGACGGCGTGCCGACCGCGATGAACACGGCCTGGACACCCTTCACGGACGCCGCCAGGTCGGTCGAGAAGCTGAGCCGTCCGGCCTTGACGTTGTTCGCGACCAGCTGGTCCAGACCGGGTTCGTAGATCGGCATCTCGCCGCGATTGATGCGCTCGATCTTACCGGCATCCTTGTCGACGCAGACGACGGAGGTGCCGAACTCCGAGAAGCAAGCCCCAGAGACCAGGCCGACATAGCCCGTCCCGATGACCGCGATGCGCATTGAGTAATCTCCTCGAGGGTAACGGGCCGCCCGCGGCTTCGCCCTTGGAAATGAGCCCTTGTCGCAGCACCCCGGGCGACGACCTGCCCAGAACTCACGACATGCCCGATCGGCCGGTCCGACGCCAACAAAATTTCAGACATGCTGGTCTAACCCGCTCGACAACGACGAGAAGAGCGGAAAAATTCCGCGCGGGCCTCGTGTCTTTTTCGCGCTGCAGCAAAAATGCTGGCGGCGGCGTTCGCGATCATGAGAAACAGCGTTCGCACGCACTTGGAATCGCGACCGGGAAGAAACAACCCGGTTGTCCCGTTGTTCGTAGGGATGCGGGCCCAATCCTCCAATAGGATCGATCGAACCGATGGCGAAAAACATCCTGGTGACCGGCGGCGCCGGCTATATCGGCAGCCATACCGCCAAGGCCTTGGCGCGGGCGGGCTACCGCCCGGTGACCTACGACAGTCTGGTCTATGGCCACCGCCATGCGGTCAAATGGGGCCCGTTCGTCGAGGGCGACATCGCCGATACCGCCAAGCTGGAGCGCGTGATCAAGGACGAGGCGATCGATGCGGTCGTGCATTTCGCAGCCTTCGCCTATGTCGGCGAATCGGTCACCAAGCCCGAGATCTATTTCCAGAACAATGTGGTCGGATCCCTGTCGCTGCTGGACGCCATGCGACACACGGGCGTGAAGCCGATCGTATTCTCCTCGACCTGCGCCACCTACGGCATGCCCGACCGGATGCCGATCACCGAGGACACGCTGCAGCGGCCGATCAACCCCTATGGCGAAACCAAGCTGATGATCGAACGTGCGCTGGCCTGGTACGGGCCGGCTCATGATATCCGCTCGGTCTCGCTGCGCTATTTCAACGCCTGCGGCGCCGATCCCGAGGGCGAGATTGGCGAGGAGCATGACCCCGAGACCCATCTCATTCCGCTGATCCTGGACGCGGCGCTGGGCCGGCGCGCGGCGATCGACGTGTTCGGCACCGACTATCCGACGCCCGACGGCACCGCGGTGCGCGACTATATCCATGTTCAGGATCTGGCCGAGGCGCATGTGAAGGCGCTGGCCTATTTGTTCGAGGGCGGGGCCACGACCCAGGTCAATCTCGGCACCGGCACCGGCAACTCGGTGCGCGAGGTGATCGACGCGGTCGAGCGCGTGACCGGCCGCAAGGTCCCCCGGCGCGAGGTCGCCCGCCGCGCCGGCGATCCGCCCGAACTGGTCGCCGATCCGTCCAAGGCCAACAGCCTACTGGGCTGGAAGCCCCGGATGTCGGACATCGACAGCATCATCCGCACCGCGTGGGCCTGGCACACGCGGACATAACGTTTTCGTCATTCCCGCGCAGGCGGGAATCCGGCTATGAGCCGCGTCGGCGGCGATAAGAATCTTTTCCGCTGCGCGTAAGTGCTGGATTCCCGCCTGCGCGGGAATGACGAGTTGGAACCGGGCGGTTGGGTATTTGACAAGCCTGTGTCATGCAGGCTCTCTCTTGAACGGCGCGGACCATCTCTGACAAGGGGTGGGCCGCCGTCGGCGCACATTTGGATTCAGGTCGGGACGAGAATGGCATTGGACGAAGAAAACGCGATCGTCGAGGCGGCAGCCAAGGGCGTCAAGAAGCGGGCATCCCGGGCACCCAAGGCGGTCGTGAGCGAGCCTGGCGTGATCCAACAGGTCGTGATCGCGCCGACGGCAGCGCCGCTCGTGCCCTATGGACCGGTGCGCGTCGAGGGCAAGTTCTTCTTCAGCGGCACTGAAAAATTCTTCCTCAAAGGCGTCACCTACGGCCCGTTCCCGGTCGGCGAGGACGGCACCCAATTTCCCGTGCCTGAGCGGGTGCACCAGGATTTCGCCCTGATGGTCGAGGCCGGCGTCAACACGCTGCGCGTCTTCACCGTGCCGCCGGTCTGGATGCTGGATATCGCGGCGGAATTCGGGCTGAAGGTGCTGGCCGGCATTCCCTGGTCGCAGCACATCACCTTCCTGGACAGCGAAGAGACCAAGGCCGAAATCCGCCGCATGGTGATGGCCGGGGTGCGTTCCCTCAACCGCCATCGTGCGCTGCTCGCCTATATGATCGGCAACGAGATTCCGCCGGACATGATCCGCTGGCATGGGCCGGACAAGGTGCGCGCCTTCCTGATCGATCTGGTCAAGGAGGTGAAGGCGTTCGATCCGACCGGTCTGGTCAGCTATGCCAACTTCCCCTCGACCGAATATCTGACGGTCGATTTCACCGATTTCCTGTGCTTCAACGTCTATCTGCACAATGAATCCGCGTTTCGGCGCTACATCGCCCGCCTGCATAATCTGGCGGTCGATCGGCCCCTGGTGCTGACCGAGTTCGGCATGGATTCGATGCGGGAGGGCACCCACCATCAGGCCGAGACGATCGGCTGGCAGGTCCGTACCGCCTTCGAGCTCGGCTGCGCCGGCACCTGCGTGTTCGCCTGGACCGACGAATGGTTCACCGGCGGCCATCTGATCGAGGATTGGGAATTCGGCATCGTCGACAAGGACCGGGCGAAGAAGCCGGCGTTCGAGACCGTCCAGGCCAATTACAAAGGCGTGCTGCCGCCGGCGCTCGGTTCCTACCCGCGCGTCTCGGTCGTGGTCTGCGCCTACAATGCCGACCGGACCATGGACCAGTGCCTGGCCTCGCTCGAGCATATGAACTACCCGAATTACGAGGTCATCGTCGTCAATGACGGTTCGACCGACCGGACGCTCGAAATCTCCCAGCGCTACGAGTACTGCCGGATCATCAGCCAGCCGAACAAGGGCCTGTCGGTCGCGCGCAACGTCGGCGCCGAGGCCGCGACCGGCGAGATCGTCGCCTATACGGACAGCGATTGCGTCGTCGACAAGGATTGGCTGACCTATCTGGTCGCCAAGATGCAGCACAAGGGCCTGTCCGCGGTCGGCGGGCCGAACTTCCCGCCGCCCGAGGACGATCTGGTGCCGGCCGCCGTCGCGGTCTCGCCCGGCGGTCCGACCCATGTGCTGGTGTCCGACGAGGTGGCCGAGCATATCGCCGGCTGCAACATGGCGTTCAAGCGCGACGTGCTGTTGGAGCTGGGCGGCTTCGACCCGACCTATCGCGCCGCCGGCGACGATGTCGACATCTGCTGGCGCTTCCAGAATGCCGGCTACACGATCGGCTTCGCGCCGGCGGCCGTGGTCTGGCATTTCAGGCGCAACACGGTCGAGGCCTATCTCAATCAGCAAAAGGGCTACGGCAAGGCCGAGGCGCTGGTCTATTCCAAGCATCCCTTGCGCTTCAACCTGTTCGGCCAAGCGAAATGGCTGGGCCGGATCTATGGCGATCTGTCGGCCTCGCTGCTGCTGTCGCGCCGGCCGGTGATCTATTCCGGCGTGTTCGGCCGCGGCCTGTTCCAGACCATGTACGAGCCGCCCTCGTCCTTGGCCGCCTTCCTGCCGCTGACCTTCGAATGGAACATCGTCTCGATCGTGCTCGCCTTTGTCGGGCTGGTCGCCGGCGGCTGGTGGCTATTGCTGTGGGTGCCGCTGCTGACGACCTGGACGATGTGCATCTCCGGTGCCTTGAAGGCGCCGATCGACCGGCGCTTCCGCAGCTTGAAGGCGCGCGCGCTGATCGCGCTCCTGATCTATCTGGGGCCGATCCTGCGCGGCTGGACCCGGGCGAAATGGCGGGTCAAGGAATCCAACGCGGTCGACCATCTGCCGGTCGAGCCGATCCAGCAGCAGGCGCGCCTCGATTGGCGCAACCGCGCGCTGTTCCTGTCCTATTGGGGCCAGAACTACGAAGAGAAGGAAGTGCTGCTGGCCGGCCTCATGGAATTCCTGGTGCCGCGCAAATATTTCCTGCAGATGGACGAGGGCTGGAGCGACTGGGACCTCAAGATCGCGCGCGGTCTGTGGAGCCGGGCGTTCGTCATGGTCTGCACCGAGGACCATGGCGGCGAGAAGCGCGCGATGCGCGTGCGCTGCTCCATGCGGCTCTCGCGCCTGTCATCCTTCGTGCTGCGCTGCTATGCCGGCGCCACCGCCGTGGCGTTGGTCGTGGGCGCGCCGGTGCCGGCCACGATCATCGCCATCGTCGGCCTGGCGAATTTCGCCTTTATCGCCGACCAGACCTGGCGCTTCTCGACCATCATGAACCGGGTGATCGACGAGGTCGCCCGCAAGGCGAAGCTGGTGCCGATGACCGGCCGCAAGGCCGGCTGACGCGAAGCCATGGCCCCCACCCCATGAGCCACATTCCATGACGAGCGGGCTCGCCCGGAAGATATCCGGCTATGTGCGGCCTTACACGCCGCTGCTGCTGGGCGCGCTCGTCCAGGTTTTCGTGCTGCTGGGCTTCGAGCTTTTGAAGCCCTGGCCGCTCAAGATCGTCATCGATAATGCGCTGGGCGGCAAGCCGCTGGGGTTCGGGCCGCTGGTCTGGCTGATGCCCGGCATAGAGGGCTGGTCGGCCGACCGGCTGGTCGCGGCCGCGGTCGCGGCCCTGGTCGTCATATATCTGCTGAGCGGCGCCTTGACCGTGCTCTACAACGCCATGGCGATCTGGTTGGGTCAGCGCATGGTGACCGACCTGCGCGGCCGGCTCTATGCCCATCTGCAGCGCCTGTCGCTCGCCTACCACAGCCGGCAGCGCGTCGGCGATCTGATGATGCGGGTCACCGCCGACAGCTACGCGCTGCAGACCATGATCATGAACGGCGTGCTGCCGATCCTGCAGGCGCTGGTGCTCTTGATCGGCATGATCATCGTGCTGGCGCCGATCGATCCGGAGCTGACCCTGGTTTCGCTCTCGATCGTGCCGCTGCTGTTCGTGCTGATCGGCCTGTTCAACCGCAAGATCGCCGGTATCGCGACCGTGGCGCGCGACAATGACAGCCTGGTCTATTCGGTCGCCCATTGGGGCCTGGGCTCGATCAAGCTGGTCCAGGCCTTCACCAAGGAAGAGGACGAGCATCGCCGCTTCATGGATGTGAGCGGGGCCGCTCTCCGCTCGCATCTGAAGCTCTATTCCTGGCAGACGCTCTATTCCGCCGTGATCGGGACGCTGATGGCGCTGGGCACCGCGCTCGTGGTCTATGTCGGCGCGCATGAGGTGCTGTCGGGCGCGCTCTCGGTCGGGACGCTTCTGGTGTTCACGACTTACCTGGCGCAGCTCTACGGGCCCGTCAACCAGATCACCCAGAGCTGGGGCCTGATCGCCGGCGCCCGGGTCGGCGCGACGCGCTGCTTCGAGATCCTGGAGACTGAGGCCGATCTGGTCGACGGCACGCGGAGCTTTCCGGAATCCGGCGCAACGGGGCGGCTGGAATGGCGCGACGTCGCCTTTCGCTATCGCGCCGAGCAGTCGGTGCTGTGCGGCATCACGCTTAAGGTCGAGCCGGGCCAGACCGTGGCGCTGGTGGGCGCCACCGGCGCTGGAAAATCGACATTGCTGGGCCTGATCCCGCGCTTCTTCGACCCGAGCGAGGGCACCATCCTGGTCGATGGCGTCGATGCGCGCGAGTATGAGATCAAGTCGCTCCGCCGCCAGGTCGCCATGGTGCTGCAGCCGCCGCTGGTATTTCCGTTGAGCGTGCGCGAGAACATCGCCTATGGCCGGCCGGAGGCCAGCCTGGACGAGGTGATCGCGGCGGCGAAGCTGGCCGAGATCGACCGGCTGATCGTGAGCCTGCCCCAAGGCTACGACACGTTGGTGGGCGAGGGTGGTGCCACCTTCTCCGAGGGCGAGAAGCAGCGCCTGACCATCGCGCGCGCGCTGTTGCGCGCTGCGCCGATCCTAATTCTGGACGAACCGACCTCGGCGCTCGATGCCGAGACCGAAGCGCTGGTCATGGCCGGCATTCGGCGCCTGACCCAGGGCCGCACCACTTTCGTCATCGCCCACCGGCTGTCGACCGTGCGTCGCGCCGACGTCATTCTCGTGCTCAAGGACGGAGTGATTGCGGAAGCAGGGCGTTTTGATGAATTGATGCACCGCAACAACGGGCTGTTCCAGCAGCTCTACAACACCCAGTTCGATCTCACCGAGGAGACGCATGTTGGCGTCTAACAAGAAGACCGTTCTCGTTCTGCATCTCGCCGGACAGATCCCCATGGCCGGCATCGCCTGGCAGGCGCTGCATTATGTGCTGGGCCTGCGCCGGCTGGGCTATGACGTCTGGTATATCGAGGATTCCGGGGCCAACCCTTACGATCCCCGGCAGTTCAGCATCGTCGAGGATTGCAGCTACAACGTCCAGTTCGTGAAGACGATGATGGAGCGGTTCGATCTTGGCGACCGCTGGGCCTATTGGGACGCGGCCAACGATGTGGTCCACGGCATCTCCAAGGAGCGGCTGATGGCGCTCTATGGCGAGGCGTCGGCCCTGTTCAATCTCTGCGGCGCCACGCGCCTGCGCGAAGAGCATCTGAAATGTCCGGTGCGCATCTTCGTCGATACCGATCCGGTGTTCGAGCAGGCCAAGGTCGCCTCGGGCAACCTCGATTCGCTCGAGTACCTGGGTCTGCACACCCATCATTTCACCTATGGCGAAAACCTCGGCAACGAGGATTGCAAGGTGCCGATGGTCAAGTTCGACTGGAAGAAGACGCGGCCGCCGGTGCTGGTCGACCTGTGGGACGCCGGCTGCGTCGCCGCCGGGCCGTTCTATTCCTCGATCGCGACCTGGGAGAACAAGGGCAAGGACATCGAGGTCGGCGGCGAGACCTACCGCTGGTCGAAGCACGTCAATTTCCTGAAATACCTCGATCTGCCGCGTGCCGTGATGCAGCCGTTCCGCTTGGCCATGACGCCGCCGACCGCCGACGTGGCCGAGCGCGTGCGCGACGGCGGCTGGGACATCGTCGATCCGGTGCCGATCTCGGCCGACATGCAGTCCTACCGCGATTTCGTCGTGACCTCGCGCGGCGAATTCACCGTGGCCAAGGACATCTATGTCCGCCCGAACAGCGGCTGGTTCTCCGACCGCTCGGTCTGCTACCTCGCCGCCGGCCGGCCGGTCATCACCCAGGAGACGGGCTTCTCGAAATTCATCGAGACCGGCAAGGGTCTGTTCCCGTTCTCCTCGATCGAGGAAGTGCGCGATGCGGTCGCCCGCATCAATGCGGATTACGCGACCCATTCGATCGGCGCCATCGAAGTCGCCAACGAGTTCTTCGATGCCCACACGGTGCTGAGCAAGATGGTGGCCGAAGTCGGGTTCTGATCGCCTCTCCCGCGAACGGCGGTAGAGGGAAGTTTACGCTGCGGCAGGCTTACCCTGATGGGTCGGCGCGTGGCACAGCTTGGACAAAAGCGGCACGGAGCCTATTCCCGCGACCGCGCGTTGATGTCTTGGGTGAGACATCTCGGAGCGGTATATGGCTCTGTCCTACGACCTCGCGGTTGACGGTGTCCGGGCGCTCTATGACCGGCGGATCTCCGGGCCGCCGGTGCTCGACCTCGATCGGGATTTCGCGCCGGGGCACGGGTTCGTCAATGCCTGGCGGGCGATCCGGGACGAGGCGATGCAGATCCGGCGCCGCATCGACGAGGTGCCGCGCTTTCATGAGATCATGCCGGAGCAGGCCTCTATCTCGGCCAACGACGGCCGCGACTGGCGTATGTTCATCCTCAAGGCCTACGGCATCGAGCAGCCGCGCAACATGGCGGCGTGCCCGCAGCTGGCCGCCCTGGTGCGCGAGATCCCGGAGGTCCTGTCGGCCTCGTTTTCCTTCCTGGGTCCCCGCAAGCATATCCCGCCCCACCGGGGGCCGATCCGGGGCATCCTGCGCTTCTACATGATGCTGTTGATGCCGCGGGCGGACGATGGTTCGCCCGCGGCCGTGCTCAAGGTCGACGATGTCGAGTACCGGCTCGACGAGGGCCAGTTCCTGCTGTGGGACGACACGTTCGAGCACGAGGCCTGGAACGACAGCGACGACGTGCGGACCGTGCTGTCGCTCGATGTCTGGCGCCCGCACATGCCGATCGACATGCAGTTCCTCTCGGGTCTGCTGATCCGGCTCGTGCAGCTGGGCATCAGGATCCGTGGCGTGGACTGATCACGCCGCGGCGGATTTGCTCCGCTGGGCCAGTTCGCGACACAGCTTTGCCAGCAGCGGCTCGCGCAGCAGCCGGGCGGCCTCGTCGCACGAAACCCACTTCAACGCGCGTTGGCCCTTTTCGGGGAAATCCTCGACCGTCCGGGTCACCTTCATCAGATAGACCCAGACCTCGATCACGCTTTCGTTTGCCCTCAGGCGCTTGGTCGTGCGGTACATGCCGGCGGAATGGGGGGTCACCTCGCCTAGGATGCCGGCTTCCTCGAACGCTTCCTTGGCGGCATTGTCGCCGAAGCTCAGCTGCGGTTCGACCCGGCCCTTGGGGATGCCCCAATGCTTGCCCTTGGATGTCGTCAGCACGAGCACGCACGGCTCGCCCCGGGGGTCCAGCCGATAGGCCAGGGCGCCGGATTCGAGCAGGGGCGGACGATCGGACGTGACGGTGAGCATGGCTGGGATCTGTCTGGGGCTCCAGGAGCGATGAAAACGTTTACAACGGAAAGTATAATGCGAAATCCATACGAATCGATTAGCGAAGATCCGCATTGCCGCTGATTGTCTGGATGACTGGCCGGAATGGTCTAGGTTTCCCGGCGCCCGAACAAAGAAAACGCCGCCGCGGGGCGGCCCCGGCGGCGGTTTCACATCGATGCGGCGGCGGTGACCCGAGGGCTCAGATCGCCTTGAGTTGGAACTCGATGTCGTTGGCGATGCCCCACATCCAGCCCTTGTCGGCGGACCCGACCAGCGCGTAGCCGTGGCCCTGGTGGCGCCAGTAGAGCAGGTTGACGCCCTCGCGCTTGTCGAAGGTCGGCGATATGTCCTGGCGGGTCGTGTTGGTCACCGTGATGGTGATCGGCCCCAGGCTCTTGTTGTCGGTCATATAGAAGAACTGGAACGCCGGCTTGCCCTCGACCACCAGCTTGCGGGCACCCTGGAATGCCAGGCCCCACGGCTTCAGATCGGGAACGCGAATATCGGTCGGCAGCTTCTTCTCGCTCTCGGATCCCGCCGGCACGTCGAATACGGCGGTCTCGGCGCCATTGGCGCTCGAAATCAGCAGATTATGGTAGCCCGCGATATTGTCGAGCCAACTGGTTGCGGTCGAGGTCCGTTGCACGCCGTCGATGGAGACGTCGCCCGTGCCGGCCAGATAGCCGCCGCCGGCGCCGATGACCAGGAACGACAGCGATGCCGCCGCGGCCAGCCCCAGGCCCCAGCGCCGGTTGGCCATGCCCTTGCGCGCGGTGATGCCGGCGAGCTTGGCGCTGAACGACAGAATGGCGGCGCCCGTGGCGGGCTCGGCTGATGGCGGCCGCCCGCGGGCGGCCGCCATCAGCCGGTCCGGCACGGGTTCGCGCAGAATTTCTTCGAAAGCATCTCGGATCTGGGTCGCCGACTCGGTCAGGACCTGAAGCCGGTTGCGCAGTTCCGGATCCCGCTCCAGCCAGGACTCGACCTCGAGGGCGACGGTCTCTTCGACCTCGCCATCCAGGTAAGCCACAAGCAGTTCATCGCTGGGCCGCTGCATCATCACCACTCCTTCGAAGACCCCCGCCCGCTTCCAACTGCGCCACCAGCGCAACCCTGGCTCGGGCGAGACGGCTCATGATGGTACCCACCGGCACGTGAGCGATCTCCGCTGCTTCCTTGTAACTGAACCCATCGACCGTCACGAGCATCAATGCTTCACGCTGCTCCGCCGGAAGCCGCGCCGCGGCGCGACGGACCTCCTCCAGAGCCAATCTCGCTTCGGCCCGCCTTACCGGTTCGTCGCTGCCATACCGTTCATCCTCGATCTCGCCATCTTCCTTGCGGACGGCATGGGACCGGATCTGGTCGATCCAGATCGTTTGCACGATCCGGAACATCCAGCTATCGAACCGCGTGCCTTCCTGGAACTGGTGCTGACGCGTCAGCGCCCGCTCGCAGGCAGCCTGGACCAGATCGTCAGCCTGGGAGGCATTGCCGGCCAGGCCGCGCGCAAAACGGCGGAGCCTGGGCAGCGATGCGACCAGCTGATCGCTGAACGCTTCGGTCACGTCGACACCGGAACCGGGATCACCCGGGCGATCGTCTTCGTGCAGGGATAACGGACCGGCATCGGCTTTATTCCATTCCGTCTTGTTTTTCGTCCCTCGGGTCCAAAAGGAACGAGCGCGTCACAGGCCATAGCACGGCCGCGTCAAAGGGAAAACACCCTGCCACCGCAACGAAAAATCGCGCCGGTCCCAAAATCATCCCAGAAATTTCGTCGGATGGCGCGCCGAAGTCTGGTACGAATGACGGACCGGCGTCTCGGATATGCAAATACCGCAATCGCCGGAAGGGTTTCGTTGGGCGCCGGGGGCTTCACCCAAGACCGTCGGCGCTTGGAGTCCAGGGGAACGACGACCGATGAAAGTGGCCATTATCAAAGAAACCCGCGCGCATGAAAAGCGGGTGGCAGCCTCGCCGGAAACGGTGAAAAAGATGATCGCCCTCGGGCTCGAGATCGTGATCGAGAAGGATGCCGGCACCGCCGCCGCCTTCACCGACGCCGCCTACGCCGCGGCGGGTGCCACGATCGCGCCCGACGCCGCCGCGGCGATCGCGGGGGCGGAGCTGGTGCTGAAGGTGCAGCGGCCGCAGCTGGCGGCCGAGGGTACGGACGAGCTGGCGGGCCTCAAGCCCGGCACCACGCTGGTCGCGATCCTGGGCGCCCTGCAGAACCGTCCCGATGTCGAGGCCTATGCTAAGGCCGGCCTCACCACCTTCAGCATGGATCTGATCCCGCGCATCACCCGCGCCCAATCGATGGACGTGCTGTCGTCGCAGGCCAATCTCGCCGGCTACAAGGCCGTGGTCGAGGCCGCGACCGAATATGGCCATGCCTTTCCGATGATGATGACGGCGGCCGGCACCATCCCGCCGGCGCGCGTCACGGTCATGGGCGCCGGCGTCGCGGGCCTGCAGGCGATCGCCACCGCCCGCCGCCTGGGCGCGATCGTTTCCGCCTTCGACGTGCGCGCGGTCGCCAAGGAACAGGTCGAAAGCCTGGGCGCCTCCTTCATCGAGGTGGATGCCGAGGCGGCGAAGTCGGCCGAAACGGCCGGCGGCTACGCCAAGGAAATGAGCGAGGATTACCAGCGCCGCCAGCGCGACAAGATCCACGAGGTGCTGAAGAAGGCCGATATCGTGATCTGTACCGCCCAGATCCCGGGCAAGAAGGCGCCGGTGCTGGTGACCAAGGAGATGATCGCCGACATGAAGGCGGGCTCGGTCATCGTCGACCTGGCGATCGAGAGCGGCGGCAATGCCGAGGGCGGCAAGCTCGGCAAGATCGTGACCACGCCCAACGGGGTGAAGCTGGTCGGCCATGCCAACATGCCATCCCATATCGCGGCCGACGCCTCGGCGCTCTATGCCAAGAACCTGCTGAACTTCCTGGGGCTTATCGTCGACAAGGAGACGAAGGGCCTGAAGATCGACATCGCGGACGATATCGTCAAAGGCACGCTGGTGACCCGCGACGGCCAGATCGTCCATCCGGCGCTGGCACCTGCGGAACCGGTTCCGACCGAACCGACTCCTGCCGCCCCCGCCGTCTGAGGAGCCTCGACATCATGGATCCGACCTCTCTGTCGCACCGCGCGACCGACCTCGCCGGGGATGCCTCGGCGCTGTCGCACAATCTCGACGACCTGGCGCGCCAGGTCGCGGAAACGGCGACGACCGCCGCCGCCCATGGCGGCAGCCCGTTCGTGTTCTTCCTGACCGTGTTCGTGCTGGCCTGCTTCGTGGGCTATTACGTGGTCTGGCGGGTCACGCCGGCGCTCCATTCGCCGCTGATGAGCGTTACCAACGCCGTCTCCAGCGTCATCATCGTCGGGGCGCTGATCGCCGCCGGCCCGGCCGACATGACCTTTTCCAAGGTCATGGGCTTCGTCGCCGTGGTGCTGGCTTCGGTCAATATCTTCGGCGGGTTCATCGTCACGCAGCGCATGCTGGCGATGTTCAAGAAAAAGCAGAAGTAAGGAGGACGGCCAAGTGACCGAGAACCTTTCCGCCTTCCTCTACCTCGTAGCCTCCGTCTGCTTCATCATGGCCCTCAAAGGCCTGTCGAGCCCGGAGACGAGCCGTCAGGGCAATTTCTTCGGCATCGGCGGCATGGTCATCGCCATCCTGACGACGCTCGCCTCGCCCCTGGTCGAAAGCTATTGGCTGATCGTCGTCGGCATCGCCATCGGCGGCTGCATCGGCGCCTTCATCGCCCGCAAGATCGAGATGACGGCCCTGCCGCAGCTGGTGGCGGCATTCCACTCGCTGGTCGGTCTGTCGGCGGTCTGCGTCGCCGCCGCCGCCTTCTACGCGCCCGGCCGCTACGGTATCCTGGAGCCGTCGGGAGCGATCCATACCGGCAGCCTGTTGGAAATGGGCCTCGGCACCGCGATCGGCGCCATCACCTTCACCGGCTCGATCGTGGCATTCGCCAAGCTGCAGGCGCTGATCACCGGCAAACCGCTGGTGTTTCCGGGCCAGCACATGCTGAACTTGGCCCTGGGTGTCTGCATCCTGGTGCTGCTCGGCCTGTTCATGGCCTCATCCTCGCCGCTGATCTTCTGGCTTCTGGTGCTGTGCTCGCTGGCGCTGGGCTTCCTCCTGATCCTGCCGATCGGCGGGGCCGACATGCCGGTCGTGATCTCGATGCTGAACAGCTATTCCGGCTGGGCCGCCTGCGGCATCGGCTTTACGCTCGCCAACAGCCTCCTGATCATCACCGGCGCGCTGGTGGGCTCGTCGGGCGCCATCCTCAGCTACATCATGTGCAAGGGCATGAACCGGTCGATCTTCAACGTCATCCTGGGCGGCTTCGGCACCGACGGCGGCACGGCCATGGCCGGCACGGCCAAGGGCGACCAGGTGGTCAAGGCCGGCTCGGCCGAGGACGCGGCCTTCATCATGAAAAATGCGTCGAGCGTCATCGTCGTGCCCGGCTACGGCATGGCGGTCGCCCAGGCCCAGCATGCGCTCAGGGAAATGGCCGATGTCCTGAAGAAGGAGGGCGTCACCGTCCGCTATGCGATCCATCCGGTCGCCGGCCGCATGCCCGGCCATATGAACGTCCTGCTGGCCGAAGCGAACGTGCCCTATGACGAGGTCATGGAACTCGATGAGATCAACCGCGATTTCTCATCGACCGACGTCGCCTTCGTCATCGGCGCCAACGACGTGACCAACCCGGCGGCCAAGACCGACCCGACCTCGCCGATCTACGGCATGCCGATCCTGGATGTGGAAAAGGCCAAGACCGTGCTGTTCATCAAGCGCTCGATGGCGTCCGGCTATGCCGGCGTCGATAACGAGCTGTTCTTCCGCCCGAACACCATGATGCTGTTCGGCGACGCGAAGAAGATGACCGAGGAGATCGTCAAGGCGCTCGACGCCTGAACCAACCCGTGACGTTCACGCCGGTCGGAGCCGGCCGGCCGGCGTGAACGGAACCGTTCGACGAAACGGTCGTTGAACGGTTCGGAGGCGATCTTTGAACGGGGTATCCGGCACGCCCGACAATTCCGCGGTCCAAGCGATCGAGCTCGATCTTGCGAGCGGCGACTATCCCGAACTCGTCCGGGTGCTGGCCTACTGGCACCGGCAGCGTGGCGATCGGTTCGCCCCGGCGCGCGCCGATATCGATCCGGCCGATCTGGTGGAATCGCTGTCGCGGATCACCCTCTCCGACGTGTTCCGGCGCGGCGACGCGCTCGATTTCCGCTATCGTCTGGCCGGGACCGAAATCTGTACGGCCCATTGGCGCGATCCGACCGGCGAGGCGCCGCGCGATATGTTGCCGCCGGCTTACGGCGCTCTTCTGCAGGCGCATTACGAGGAAGCGGTGCGCCGGCGCGCGCCGATGCTGCATCTGATCGCGCTGTCCACGATCGACAAGGCCCGGGCCTACGTGCGCCTGATGCTGCCGCTGTCGGGGGACGGCACGACCGTCACCATGCTGATGACCGTCGACAGCAAGCAGCAGAATACCGAGGCGCTGCGCGAGTACTTCCGGCAGGCGACCCAGGCGGGTCGATAAAAAGCGAAAAGCGCCGGCGCGATTGCTCGCGGGCGCTTTTGCCTGATCATTCAGCGATCGCCGGTTGGATGACCGGCGAAACCGGGGCTAATAGCCCTCGCGGTCCATGCGCTTGCGGAGAAGCTTGCGATGGCGACGAACCGCCTCGGCCTGCTCACGCGCCCGCTTCTCGGATGGCTTCTCGTAATTCCGACGAAGCTTCATCTCGCGGAAAATGCCTTCCCGCTGCATCTTCTTCTTCAGCGCGCGCAGCGCTTGGTCGACATTGTTGTCGCGAACGAGGACTTGCACGGTTAACCGGCGCTCCATCCAGAGAATAAAAAAATGGGTCGCGGATGCGAGTTGCACCCCGATCGAGCGGCTTTAATAGCACCGGAGCCGGCATAGGGAAAGAGGAGTCTTGTCTGCGCCCGGGGCAGGGCGGACCAGCGGCGCGTGCGGGGCAGGGTTGGCGCGGCCGCCGCCACCCGGCACATCAATCCTCATACTTTAGTGACAACGTTACCATTTTCGCGTCAGACTGCAGCCATGATGCGGCCGTTTGAAGGCCGTCGAGACCGCACCCAGAGGCGGAACAAGGGGGGACCATGCCGACGCTTTCGACATTTAAAGTCCGGATTCGCTTTCCCGCCGTCTCGCTGACTTTCCGAGCTGCCGGACAGCGCCTCGCCGATTTCAGGATCGCCCACAAGCTGGCCGCGGCCTTCGCGGCGGTGGTGGTGCTGCTGGCGGCCAGCGGCATCGTGACCTTCCGCGAATTGCGCATCATCGCCGAGGCGGGAACCCGGACCCAGGAAACCCATACGCTGCTGGACGCGCTGCATGAAATGCAGGCGAGCATGATCGATCAGGAGACCTCGATCCGCGGCTACATCATCGCCGGCGATGATCGGTTCCTCGATCTCTATACCGCCGGCAAGGCGGCGCTCAAGGACAGCCACGACCGGCTGCAGCACCTGATCGGCGACGACGCGGACGGCAAGGCGGCGCTGGAAGACATCGACAATATCGTGGCCGCCTGGCAGCACGACATCGCGGAGACCGAGGTCGCCGACATGGCGAAGTTCGAGACGCGCGAGGATGCGCGCCAGATCGAGGCCAACGGCATGGGCCGGGCCTATATGGACGGCATCCGCGAAAAGGTCGCCGACCTGGACAAGTCCGAGCGCGCGAAGCTGGCGGAACGCTCGATGGCGCAGGCGCGCGCCGTCGTCGTGGCCGTTTCCGTCACGATCGGCGCGCTGATCGTGCTGATCCTGGTGGCGCTGATACTCTGGTATGGCCTCAGCCGCGCGATCGCGCGGCCGATCACGCGCATCACCGGGGTCATGGGACTGCTGGCCGAGGGCGACACTACCGTCACGATCATCGGCCTCGGCCGCCGCGACGAGCTGGGCGCCATGGCGAGCGCGGTGGAGGTGTTCAAGCTGAACGCGATCGACCGGCAGCGCCTGGAGGCGGAGCGGATCGCCGTCGAGCGCGAGGCGGCGGAAGCGAAGGCGGCGGCCATGGCCGAACTGGCCGAGAGCTTCGAGGTCAAGGTCGGCCATCTCGTCGAAGTGCTGTCGTCGGCGGCGACGGAGCTGGAGGCGACGGCGCAATCCATGTCGGCGACCGCGGCCGAAACCGGCGATCAAGCGGCGCTGGTCACGGCCGCGATCGGCGAGACGGCGAGCAATGTCGAAACGGTGGCGGCGGCGACCGAACAATTGTCGGCCTCGATCCAGGAGATCGGGCGGCAGGTGGATCAATCGGCCGGCATCGCCAGCCGCGCGGTCGAGGATGCCAAGCGCACGGATGCCACGGTCCAGGCGCTGTCGGAGGGTGCGCGCAAGGTCGGCGAGGTCGTCGGTCTCATTCACCAGATCGCGGCCCAGACCAACCTCCTGGCCTTGAACGCGACGATCGAGGCCGCGCGCGCCGGCGAGGCCGGCAAAGGCTTCGCAGTCGTCGCATCGGAGGTGAAGTCGCTCGCGACCCAGACGGCGCGCGCGACCGAGGAGATCACCGGCCAGATCAGCCGGATGCAGGACATCACGGCCGAGGCGGTTGCCGCGATTCGGGCGATCGGCTCGGTCATCGGCGAGATCAGCGGCATCGCCGCCGCCGTCGCCACCTCGGTCGAGGAGCAGCGCAACGCCACCGCCGACATCGCGCGCAACATCCAGGATGCCGCCCGCAGCACGCAGGAAGTGTCGACCAGCGTCGCCAGCGTTCAGCAGGCCGCCGCCGAAACCGGCGCCGCCGCCGCCGATGTGCTGAGCGCCGCCAGCGGCCTGTCGCGCAATGCCGAGCAACTGAACGGCGAAGTCGACGCCTTCCTCACCGGCATTCGAGCCGCCTAGCCGTGACCTACTGAACCGTCGGCACGGTCGATACGCTGGCCGGATCGATGCCCATCTGCTTCAGGAAATCGAACAGGTTGACCGCAAGCGCGCTGGCGCCCGCCGCCGGCATTGCGACCCGGCCGATCACGACCCGGATGGCCGGCGCATTGGCATAAGCATGATCGAAGCGGGAGACCTCGAACGCGATGCGCAGGATGCCATTGTGCAGGAAAAAGCCGGTGGCACCGTCGGCGAACAGGTCGGGCGCGCCCGGCGCGTCCACGACCGTCGGTCCGCTCGGCGCCGGCTCAGCGGTCGGCGGCTTCGGCGCCTCGGCCGTTGGCTCCCGGGTCGCCGGCTGCACCGTCACGCTGGGCACGACGTTGCCCGGCTCCAGCCCCATCTTCTTCAGGAAATCGAACAGGCCGACCGCAAGTCCCCGGGCCCCGGCCGCCGGCAGCACGACGCGGGCGACGATGGTACGCGCGAGCGGACCGGGGCTGATCGCGTGATCGACCCGAACCGCCTCGAACGCGATGCGCAGGTTCTGATTGTGCAAAAAGAAGCCGCAGACGCCATCGGCGAAAATCTCCGGGGCGTCAGGGGCTTCGATGAGTGTCTGCACGGGTTTGGGCGGGTCTTGGGACATGGCATCCTGATCGGACAGGCGGAAGCGGCCATTCCATAGCACCATCCGGATGCCGTGCAACACCGGGGGCTTTACCGGGGACAGGCTCGCACCCATACTCTCGGGCATCATGAGCATTCTGAAGATCGCCCGGATGGGCCATCCCGTTCTGCGCCGCGTGGCCGACCCCGTCGCCGATCCGACGGCGCCCGATGTGGCCGAACTGGTGCGCGACATGATCCTGACGCTGGAGGATATCGGCGGCGTCGGCCTGGCCGCCCCGCAGGTTCATGTCTCGCGCCGGGTCATCATCTTCAAGGTCCCGCAGGAGCGCACCAGCGATATCGCCGGCGACGGACCGGAGCCGATGACCGCGCTGATCAACCCGACGGTCGAACTGCTGGGCGACGCGCTCAATCTCGGCTGGGAGGGGTGTCTCTCGATCCCCGGCCTGCGGGGGGCGGTGCCGCGCCATACGACGATCCGCTACCGGGGCTTCGCGCTCGACGGCACGCCGATCGACCGGACCGCAGTGGGCTTCCATGCCAGGGTTGTGCAGCACGAGTTCGATCATCTGAACGGCGTGCTCTATCCGGAGCGCATGAACGATCTATCTCTGCTGACATTCATCGAGGAGGGCATGAAGCACCCGATCGATCTGGCGGCCTATGCCAGCGCGCTTTCCGCCCGGATGGACTCATCCGAGCGATAAGGGCCGAAGGCAACGCCCAAGGGGCGGTAATTCGCGCTAGGCCAATAACGTCTGAGCGAGATCCGACTGTGGGCAATCGGATCTGGCTTTAGGGGAGAGATTGAATGACCGCAGACCCCGACTTCGTCGCCGCCAAGGACCGGCTGCTGGAGGCGACCCTGCCGAACGTGCTGTTCGATGGCTGGTCGCTCGCGGCCCTCAAAGCCGGCGCCCAGGCGATCGATCTGCCCGAAACCCAGATCGCCGTGCTGTTTCCCGATGGCGGGGGCGAGGCGGCGCTCTGGCTCGACGACTGGGCCGACCGCCGGATGCTCGACGCGCTCGAAGCGATCGATCTCACGGCACTCAAGGTGCGCGAGCGGGTCGCGACGGCGGTCAAGGCGCGGCTGATCGTGCTCGGCCCCCATCGCGAGGCGGTGCGGCGCGCGATCGCGCTCAAGGCGTCGCCCTGGGGGGCGGCCAAGGCGGCGGAGATCGTCTATCGCACGGTCGATGCGGTCTGGTATGCCGCCGGCGACACCGCGACCGATTTCAATTTCTACACCAAGCGCGGGCTGCTCGCCGCCGCCTACGGGCCGACCGTGCTCTATTGGCTGAACGACAGCTCGGAAGGCGCGGCCGACACATTCGCCTTTCTCGACCGGCGGCTGGCCGACGTCATGAAGCTGCCCAAACTGACCGACGGGGTGAAGCGGGCGGTTAAGCATCTGGCCGGCCCGTTCGAGTTCCTGCGCCAGGCGCGCCGCTAGTTGCAGCGTCTGGTTCGGGGCGGCGCCAAGCTCGGGATTCAACTGGCGTTCGGCGCGCTGGCGCTCGCCGGCTGCAGTGCGCTCGACGTGGTCGATGCGGTGACGCCGCGCGGCGGCTATTCGGTCCAGAGCAACCAGGCCTACGGCACGGATGCGCGCCAGAAGCTCGACGTCTATCGGCCGGCGGGACCCGATGATTACACGCGCCCGGTCGTGCTGTTCTTCTACGGCGGCAATTGGAAGATGGGCAGCAAGGCGGATTACCGCTTCGTCGGCCAGAGTCTGGCGACCGCCGGCTACATCACCATCGTGGCGGACTATCGGCTGTATCCCGCCGTGGCCTTCCCGGGCTTCGTCGAGGACGGTGCGGCCGCCCTGGCCTGGACCGCGACGCACATGCTCAGGCCCGACGGCTCGTCCCGGCGCATCGTGCTGATGGGCCATTCCGCCGGCGCCTATATCGCGGGAATGCTTGCGACCGACCGGCGCTATCTGGGCGCCGATCGAAGCCTGGTCGAGGCCTGGGTCGGCATGGCCGGTCCCTATCAATTCGTGCCCAAGGACGAGAACGCCCACATCCTGCAATCGCCGGACGGGCGCCCGAACATGGCGGCCGATGCCGCCGATGCGGGCACGCCGCGGGCCTTTCTGATCGTCGCCGGCGAGGATGAGATCGTCGGCCAGGTCAATGCCGACAAGCTCGAGGCCAAGCTGAAGCACCTGGGCGTGCCGGTCCTGCGCACGACCTATCCGGGCGTGCAGCACGCGATGCTGGTCGGCGGCCTCGGCACTTCGTTCGGTTTCGTCGCCCCCGTCCGGGCCGACGTGCTGGCCTATCTGGATGCGTTGCCACGAAGCTAGGCGCCGCGCTTGCGCCGCCAGAACAGCGACGCCGAGACACAGTCGGCATGACCCTCACCCTCCCGCTTTCACGGGTCCCTCCCTCTCCTGCGAAGCGGTAGGGCCAAGAAACTCCCTCGGAGGGTTGGGTGGGGGTTGTGCCGATGCCCTAATGCCGCGGCAGCAGCCTGGTCACATGGCCCATTTTGCGCCCGGGGCGGGCGTCCAGCTTGCCGTAGACGTGCAGCTTGGTCATCGGCTCGGCCACGGCTTCGCGCCAGCGCTCGATGTCGTTGCCGATCAGGTTCTTCATGACCGCGTCGGAATGGCGCTCGGTCGATCCCAGCGGCAGGCCGGCGACGGCCCGGACCAGCTGTTCGAATTGGCTGGTGTAACAGGCGTCCATGGTCCAATGGCCGGAGTTGTGCGGCCGCGGCGCCAGCTCGTTCACCAGGATCTCGTCCTTGTGGGTCACGAACATCTCGACCGCCAGCACGCCAACGACGTCCAGCTTTTCGGCGATATGGCGGGCGATCGCCTCGGCGCGCATGCCGAGTTCCGGCGCGATGCGGGCCGGTGCGATGGTCGTGTCCAGGATGTGGTTGGCATGCTGGTTTTCGACCGCGGGATAATTGGCGATCGACCCGTTGGTGCCGCGCACGACCACGACCGAGATCTCGCAGCGGTAGTCGACGAAGGATTCCAGGATGGCGAGCCCGTCGCTGTCGGCGGCGCCGGCGATCGCGGTCCAGGCCTGGGTCGGGTTCATGTCCGGCGTGATCATGACCTGGCCCTTGCCATCATAGCCCATGCGCACGGTCTTCAGCACCGCGCGATGGCCGAGGTCGCGGATGGCGCGGCCGAGCGCGTCCGGCCCGGTCACTTCGCGATATTGCGCGGTCGCGACATCGATCGAGCGCAGATAGTCCTTCTCGCGCAGCCGGTCCTGGGCGACGCGCAGCACCTCCACCCCCGGCCGGACCGGCGCCAGCGGCAGGATCGCGTCGAGCGTGGCGAGCGGGATGTTCTCGGTCTCGTAGGTCACGACGTCGACCGACGCCGCGAAGCGGGCGAGCGCCGCCATATCGTCGAGCGCCGCCACGGTGACATAGGGCGTCACCTGCGCGCCCGGGCCGTCGGCCTCGGTCGAGAAGATATGGGTGGTGAAGCCGAGGCGGGCGGCCGCCTGCGCGGTCATCCGACCGAGTTGGCCGCCGCCGAGAATGCCGATGGTAGCGCCGGGAGCCAGCATCCTTGGGCCCTGTTCCTGTCGTCTAAAAGGTTTGTCGGTCGGGTACGGTCAGTCGCGCGGCACGTCGGCCACCGCCTCGGTCTGGCGCTGGCGCCATTGGTCGAGCGCGTCGGCGATGGCCGCATCCTGCAGCGCCAGGATCGATCCGGCGAGGAGGGCGGCATTGATCGCCCCGGCCTTGCCGATCGCCAAGGTGCCGACCGGAATTCCCCCAGGCATCTGCACGATCGACAGCAGACTGTCCATGCCTTTCAACGCATGGCTCTCCACCGGAACGCCCAGAACCGGCAGCGGCGTCATGGCCGCGGCCATGCCGGGCAGGTGGGCGGCCCCGCCGGCGCCGGCGATGATGACCTGGATACCGCATGCCTTGGCGCCTTTGGCATAGGCGACCAGCCGGTCGGGCGTGCGGTGGGCGGATACGATTCGGGTCTCGAACCGCACGCCGAGCGCCGTCAGCGTATCGGCGGCGTGCCGCATGGTCTCCCAATCGGACTGGCTACCCATGATGACGCCGACTTGCGCCTGGGATGTGGTCATCGGCGCAAACTTCCTTGGTTAAGCACTTCTTGACGAGGTCGCCATTATATTGGCGGAAACCATTTGGGCAAGCGCACCGGATCGTGCATTCTACGCATCGTTCCGGGGTCTAGCGACGAGCCCCGCGGATGCGTGGCGGATAGGGCGTGACCAGGAATGGTTCGAGGACATTTCGTTGAAGATCGCCGACCGTAAGCCCGGCAAACGCGACAAGGCGTCCTTCGGATTGAGCCCAGGCGGCAACCCGATGCTGGCGCTGCATGAACTGCTGTCGCAGGCGGGCATGGGTGGGGACGGCCAAGTGCCGGATCCGCTCAAGGATACGCTCGCTGGTCTGCTCGGCGAGGTCGGTCGGCTGAAGCGCGAACTGGACAAGGCCAAGGCCCGCGCGGCTCACCTCGAAAAACTCGCCGACGAAGACGCTCTGATGCCGGTCGCCAACCGCCGCGCCTTCATGCGCGAGCTGTCGCGTCTGGTGGCGCTGGCCCAGCGCTACGGCACCGCTTCCTCGGTCGTCTATATCGATCTGAACGGCATGAAGACGATCAACGATCGCTGGGGCCATAACGCCGGCGACGCGGCATTGCTGCATATCGCCCGCACGCTGATCGACAATGTCCGCCATGCCGACGTGGTCGCCCGCCTGGGCGGCGACGAATTCGGCGTGCTGCTGGTCAAGACCGGCCAGGAGGCCGCCGAGGAAAAAGCGGCGGCGCTGTCGGACGCGATCGAGGCCTCGGCGCTGGTGTGGAACGGCGCCACCATCCATCTTTCGGCCGCGACCGGCGCCTATTGTTTCCAGGGCAGCGAGGGCGTGGCGGCGGCACTCGAAGCCGCCGATCAGGCGATGTACCGCGCCAAGCAGCTGCGCAAAGCCGCCGAACAGGCCGCGGTGGGCTGATTCGCGGTGGCCTTCACCTGGGCCGATCTGCGCGATCTGATCCAGCAATTTGCCGGCGTCGAAGACGCTGGTGAAGGCGTTCGACGCCGGAGCGCGATGATATGAGGCCCTAAGCGGTGAGCTCGCCGTAGTCGTGGGCGGGAAATCGTAGTTGCGCACCAGCGCCGGGCCGTCGGATCCGAGCCAGACCGCCTGGCTGCAGCCGTGATAGACCGGGGCCGGCCGGTAGTGGCTGAGGATGCGATGGGCCATGTCGTCGTCGCCGGCGAGCGCGCAGGCGCGGTCGTATTGCACCAGTAGTTCCGGCATGTGCCGCGCGACAGTCCGCGGCGCCGGGCGGCCGATCCAGCCCCTGGCCGCGATACCATTGCTCGGCGACGGCGCGACCGGCCGCGAAGCGCCCGGCCCAGGCGGCGTCCGGCTGATCCTCGCGTTCGAAGACAAAGCGCTTGCGCATGGCATTATCCTAAGCCTATCGGCAGGAATGTCGGGACGGGCCAAGGGAGCGGCACTCCGCTCCTCAGCTATCCCTCACCGCCGCCAGTGCCAGCCTAGCCAAGGCCGGCAGCGATTTCGAGCCGGTCTTCTTCATGATCGAGGCGCGATGGTTTTCGACCGTGCGCTGGCTGACGCCCAGGTCGGCGGCGATGTTCTTGCTGGGCTGGCCGGCCAGAACCATGTCCATGATCTGGCGCTGGCGCGGCGTCAGGTCGGCGAGCTGGCCGGCGGCGCTCTCCTGCCAGGCCGCCACCTTGCCGGCGTCGCGCGCCTGTTCCACGGCGCGGGCGACGCAGGCGATCAGGTCGGCGTGGCTGATCGGCTTCTCGATGAAATCCGAGGCACCCGCCTTCATGGCCTCGACCGCCATCGGTACGTCGCTGTTGCCGGTGATCATGATCGAAGGGAGCTGATGGCCGGCTTGGTTCAGCCGGTGTAGCAGATCGAGCCCGCTCATGCCCGGCAGGGCCGCATCGACCAGCAGACAGGCCTCGCGGCCGGGACGATAGGCATCGAGGAAAGCCTCGCCGCTGCCGAAGGTCTCGACCCTGTGCCCATCTTCTTCCAGCACTTCGCGCACCGCCGTCCGCAGACCGATGTCGTCATCGACGACGAAGATCACCGGCGCGTCGTGGGAGGCGTCGTCGGACAGGGGGGCGGGAACAGGGGCCGGGGCGACAGCCGGCGCCGCACGGGGCATCAGGCGCTGGATGATCTGCGACAGCTCGCGCAGCTTCATCGGTTTGTTGAGCTGGACGCAGCCCTGGCGGGCGATCTCGCGTAGCGTGTCGCTCGAGATGTCGCCGGTCAGCACGATCGCGGGCACCGGATGACCCAGCTTTTCGCGCAAGCTGCCGATCAAATGCAGCCCGTCCATCCCGCCCGGCAGATTATAGTCCGACAGGACGAGATCGGGCGCGATTCGCCCCTGCGCGACCAGGTCCAGCGCCGCGAAACCGTCGGCCGCGGTCGCCGTGGCGTGTCCCTCGTCGGTCAGGAAGATATCGAGCAGCTCGCGTACCTCGGGATCATCCTCGATGACCAGGATCGCGCAGCCGCGCACCGGCTCGCTCCGGCTCTGGTCCGGTGCCAGCGGTGCGGGGGCCGGCTGGGGTTGCGCCGCCGGCAGTGCGACCTCCATCGAGAAGACGGAGCCCTTGCCCGGGGTCGAACGCACGCGGACGCGATGACCCAGCAGCGCGCCAAGGCGCTGCACGATCGACAGGCCCAACCCCAGCCCCCGGCTGCGCTCGCGCGCCGGATTGTCGAGCTGGTGGTATTCCTCGAAGATCGCCTGCAGCGCGTTGTCGGGAATGCCGACGCCGGTGTCCCAGATCTCGATGCCGAGCCGGTCGCGATGACGGCGGCAGCCGAGCAGCACCTTGCCGGTCTTGGTGTATTTGAGCGCGTTCGACAGCAGGTTGCGGATCATCTGTTCCAAGAGATGCGGATCGGTCTCGATCGACAGGCTGCAGGGCACGACCCGAAGCTCCAGCCGCTTCGCCTGGGCCGGATAGGCGAATTCGTCCCGGAGCCGGTCGAAGATCTCGCCGACCCGGACGAGCGTCTTTTCGGCGCGGACGGTGCCGGCCTCGATCTTGTTGATGTCGAGCAGCGCGTTGAGCATGCCCGACATGGCGCCCAGCGTTTCGTCGAACCGCTGGACCAGTTCCTGGGGGCGCGTCCCGGTCACCAGCTTGGCCAGCAGGCCCTGCAGCAGCGACAGGGTCTGCAGCGGCTGGCGCAGATCGTGGCTGGCGGCGGCCAGGAAGCGCGACTTCGCGGCGTTGGCCCGCTCCGCTTCCTGTTTCGCCTCTTCCAGCGCCTTGGCGATCTGCTTGCGTTCGGTCACGTCGGTGAAGGTGATGACGACGCCTTCCACGCCGGTGTCCTGGGCGCGGTAGGGCAGGACCCGGCGCAGGAACCAGCTGCCTTCCCGGGTTTCGATCTCCCGTTCGGTCGGCGCCAGGCTCTTCAGGACCTCCCGCACGTCGCTGGGCAATTCGCTGTCCGAGGCCAGCGAGCGAAGGTCGGCCAATGGCCGGCCGATATCGCTGGCGATGACGTTGAACAGCGCCCGGGTCGCCGGCGTGAAGAACCGGATGTTGAGGTCGGTATCAAGAAATAA
The DNA here is from genome assembly GCA_028288725.1 of Rhodospirillales bacterium. Taxonomy (GTDB): domain Bacteria; phylum Pseudomonadota; class Alphaproteobacteria; order ATCC43930; family CGMCC-115725; genus Aliidongia. Next base: position 33,176 of record JAQGIC010000102.1, on the reverse strand, counting down.
GGTCGCGACATTGGTGCTGTAGAGCACGTTCTGCAGGTCGTTCGAGGTGGTGCGCTGCCGCTCCAGCGTTTCCTGGAGCTGGCTGTTGAGCGCGGTGAGTTCCTCGTTCAGCGATTGCAGCTCTTCTTTGGAGGTCAGCAGTTCCTCGTTGGTCGACTGGTATTCCTCGTTGACCGACAGGGCCTCTTCATTGACCGCCGTATGTTCCTCGCTCGACAGCTCCATATTCTGGACCGCCATGCGCAGTTCGGCCCGCGTCGATTCCAACTCCTGCTCCAGCTCGGCGACGCGCGAGGCTTCCTGCGGCGTCGTCGGGCTCGGGCTGCGCTCCGGCTTCGGCTGGTCGATGAAGCAGATCAGCTGCAGCTTCTCGCCATCGTAGGGGACGGGCTTTACCTCGATGCGGTAGGCGGCGGGCGTGCCGTCCTGGTCGGTCCAGCCGCCGACGACGATGACCGGGGCGTTCTCCCGGTCGGCCTGCTGGATGGCGAGCCGCAGCTTGGTCCGCGCGCCCGGCCGCGCCATGGCCAGCAGATCATGGCTCGGCTGCCCCGGCGCCATGCGCAGATAGCGGTCGGTGGGCCCCAGCGAGAACAGGCACTCGAGCTTCTGGTTGATCAGGACGGCGGCCGGGGCATAGGTCTCCGTCACCAGCCGCCGGCACAGCTCGGCCAGCGCCATCTGGCGCGATGGTGCCTGGCCGCCGCCAGGGCGGGCCGGAATGCGCACGACCTCGCCGCCATTCAGGGAAAACCCCAGATCGCCCGACCGGCTGCGCCCGATCTGGCGAAAGAGCCGCGCCGGCTTGGACACGACCGCGAACCGGCCGTGATGATCGTTGCCGACCGTTTCGGATGCGCCCAGCAGCAGCAGGCCGCCCTCCCGCAGGGCGAAATGGAACAGTGCGATGACTTTGGCCTGGGCCTCCGCGCGCAGGTAGATCAGCAGATTGCGGCAGGACACCAGATCGATGCGGGCGAAGGGCGGGTCGGCCAGCACGTCCTGGATGGTGAATACGACCGAGGCGCGCAGGTCCGGCCGGACCCGATAGGCGCGGCCTTCCCTGATGAAGAAGCGCGCCAGTCGTTCGGGCGATACGTCCGCCTCGATCGCTTCGGGATACAGCCCCTCCCGCGCGGCGGCGACGGCGTCCGGATCGACGTCGGAGGCGAAAATCTGCAGCTTGATGTTCCGCTTGGCCGCCGCGATCTGTTCGCGCAACAGCATCGCCAGCGAATAGGTCTCTTCACCCGTGCTGCAGCCGGCGACCCAGACGCGCAGAGACTGGTCGGCCGGGTGGCGCTTGATCAGATCCGGCAGGGTCGTCTCCGCCAGCAGCTCGAACACTTTCTGGTCGCGAAAGAAGCTGGTGACGTTGATCAGCAGATCCTTGGCCAACAGGTCGAGTTCGACGGGGTCGCTGTACAGCAGGGCCAGATAGCGATCGACCCGATCGGTCTCGATCGCGACCATCGCCATGCGCCGTTCGATCCGGCGTTGCAGCGTCCCGGTCTTGTAGAGCGTGAAGTCGTGGGGGGTCTTGGTTCGCAGCAGATCGATGATTTCGGCCAGCAGGGTTTGTGCTTCGGGCCGAATGACCGCGTCGCCGTCCGCCGGTCGGGTGCCGAGGTCGAGCAGCGCCGCGGGGATGGCGGTCACCGACAGCACGAGATCCACGGCGCCGGTCGCGGTCGCGGCACGCGGCATGCCGTCGTGGCCGGCCTCGTCCGGATCCTGGGCGATGACAAAGCCGCCCTTTTCCTTGATGGCGGCGAGACCGGTGCTGCCGTCCGCCCCGGTGCCCGACAGCACGATGCAGACGGCGCGCGGGCCATATTCCTCGGCCATCGATTGCAGCAGGAAATCGAACGGCAGGCGCGCGCCATGCCGCTGGGTCGGCAGCGACAGGTGCAGCGTACCGCCGGCGACGGACAGGTAGGAGCCGGGCGGAATGACATAGAGATGCCCGGGCGCGACCGGCATGCCCTCGGTTGCCTCGCGCACGATCAGCGACGTGTGGCAGGCCAGCAGGTTTACCATCATGCTCGCGTGGGTCGGGTCGAGATGCTGGACCAGGATGAAGGCCATCGGGCCGCCATCGGGCATGGAATCCAGGAGCTTGCTGCAGGCTTCGAGGCCGCCGGCCGAGGCGCCGATGCCGACGACCGCGAAATCATCGTCTGGCCGCAGGATCGCGGTCGTCTGGGGCGGTCGGTTTTGCGGCATTTCGACCCGTTCTTGAAAATTGTCGACCTTAGAACGGGCCGCGCTCTACAATATTCCGATGTAGTATCGGCAAGGTGGTGGGAATATACGCCAGAATTTCCGGACAAAAAATCCAAATTTATTTTTCAGAAATGTCGAATTATCGGTAAGTGAATCCCGAAAATTCGGCAAGAAATACCGGGTTTAATGCTGAAATTTACGCCGGATCTGGTCGTTTCCGGCGATGAATTTCTAGTTTCTCGGGGGAAAACCTCTAAAAATCGCGGACCGATGGAACTCGCCATGCTGCCCGGTCTGTATAAGATTGAACGTCCCGCGAATCGTTCCATGGAAAATTCAATATAAGTAGAATCCGTAATATGAATCTTCTGTATTTGAGTATTTCCCGAGGCTGATTAATGAAAATATTGCTCCCTATATTATCATCAGTTCAGCGGGCAGGCTTTGATGCAAAACCAAAGCTGCTCATCAGGTCTGGGAGCAAAAGAAATGTTTAAATTGACCACGATCAAGGCACTGCCGCTTACTCTGGTACTCTTGGCCGGTTGTACGTCCGGGACGCCGGCCGACCCCGTGTCGGCACAGACACCCGGTTTCGTCGCCCTGCAAAAGGGTGACGACGCCACGGCGGAGAAGGATCTCCGGGCCGACAATGCGAATACGCCGCACAGCGCCTATGACGAACTGGATCTGGGCCTCGTCTATCAGCGCAAGGGCCGGATGGATATGGCCGAGCCGCTGTATCGTCAGGCGATGACCGATGGGCATAATGTCCATCCGACCGTTACCACGACCCAATGGTCGAAGGACATGACGGTCGAGCAGATCGCCTGCGAGAACCTCAGCCTCGGTCTGCCGCCGGCGGCGCCGGGTACCGAGTCGCCTTGCCAGACCACGATGGTAGTCGCCGTCGAGACGCCGGGTCCGACCGCGTCGACTTCGCATACGGTCGCTTACAACACCTACTTCGATTTCGGTAAATCGACCCTGACCGATGCCGGCCAGACGCAGATCGCGTCCGCCGCCAAGGAACAGGCCGAGAATCCGAACCGCCGCATCACGGTGCTCGGCAAGGCGTCCAATGTCGGGACCGACGAGTACAACATGGCACTGTCCCATCGCCGGGCCGACACCGTGCGCGCCGCGATGATCGCCGACGGCGTGCCGGCATCGAAGATCGACGTCAGCTGGGTCGGCGATCGCGAGCCGGTCGTGGCGGAAGCGGCCGGTACGGACGAGCCGTTGAATCGCCTGGTCCAAAGCAAGGTTCAGTAGCCCTGACGATGCCGCGCGCCCCGGCCTTTAAAGAGGTTGGGGCGCGCGGTCTTTTGGTACGGGATGAAATGAGGTCTTCGATGAGAGCGCTCCGCATTCTGGTGGCCGAGGACGATGCGATGATCGGCCTGCTGCTCGCCGACGTGCTGAACGGTATGGGACACGCCTGCACGATCGCGGCGACCGAGGCCGAAACGGTCGCGGCTGCAAATTTCTATCATCCGGATCTGATGATCATCGACGCTCAGTTGGGCGATGGCAGCGGTATCACGGCGGTCAATGAGATCAACCGCGGCGGAGCCGTGCCCCATCTGTTCGTCAGCGGCGACGCACCCCGCGTGCTGATGCTGCAGCCGGGCGCGCTCGTGTTGCAAAAGCCGTTTCGCGAGGCGGAACTGGCGCGGGCCATGGGCCGTGCGCTCCGCACCCCGTCCCGCGTCTGGAACAACTAGCCGGCGACGCAATCGCCGATCGGATGGCTCAAGACGCAGCCTGCAACTCATACGGTGCCGCCCAGCCGGGCAGGGCCCGGATACGGTCGAGCCAGGCGCCGATCGCGGGCCAATGCGCGATGTCGTATCCGATCTGGTCCAGCCAAAACAGATAGGCGCAGGCCGCGATGTCGGCCGTGGTCGGATCGTCGCCGGCCAGGAAGGTCCGGTCCGACAGTTCCTCGTCCAGGCGGGCGAGATCGAGCCGGGCGCGCTCGTCGAGCCACGCGACGGCGCCGGCCGGCGCCTCCGCGGGGTAGCGGCGATAGAAGCGCAGGTTCGGCACCGACAGATTGATCCGGTTCGCCGCCCAGAAATGCCATTCGAGCACGCGGGCATCGGTCCCCCCGCCGAACCGGCCGGTGAGCCGCGCCAGATGCAGCAGGATCGCGTCCGACTGCACATGGGGCGTGCCGTCGATCACCAGGACCGGCACCTCGCCGAACTTGGCGACCGCCCGGAAATCCGCCGGCCGCTCCGCGCGCGGTGTTTCCAGATCGACCGGCACATAGCGATGCGCGATGCCGGCGAGCGCCAGAAACAGCTTCACCTTATAGGCATGGCCGGATTCGCGATTGCCGTAGAGGGTGAGATTCATCGGATCAGATCCTGGTCGCCATCCAGATCGCCAGGCGCGAACCGAGTTTGATCGCGGCCGACAGCGCCTCGTAGGCCGGGGCCGCCTCGGCGCCGTGGGCCAGGCCGGTATCGCGATGCTCGCGCTCGTCGGCCTGGAATTTCTCGATCACCGCCTTCAGCGCCGGCTCGCTGTCGCCGAGCGCGTCGACCTGCTCCTGGTAATGTTCGTCGATCACTTCCTCGACCGCGACGGTGCAGGCCATGGCGGCGCGCTCGCCCATCAGCGCGGTGGCCGCCCCCAGCGCATAGCCGGCCACGTCCCAGACGGGCCCGAGCAGCGTCGGGCGCACCCGGCGTTCGACCAGGAGCTTGTCGAACTGGGCGCGATGCTCGCGTTCCTGGGCCGCCATATGGCGGATGGTCTCGCCGACCGGGCGCTTGCCCAGGATCGCCAGCTGGCCTTCATAGATCCGCGCCGCGCCATGCTCGCCGGCATGATCGACCCGGACCATCCGCTTCACCTGATCGGCCGGGACCGGATCGCCCGGCAGCCAACGCTTGATCGAGGGCTTGGCGCTCATGCGGCATAGCTTTCGAGCCGACGGCGGCGGCCGCGCGCGTTCCAGGCGGCGCCGACCATGGCCAGGCACAAAAGCGCGTCCCAGCCGGCGAGCGAGATGCCCGCGAGGCTCCATTGGATATCGTCGCAGCGCACGGCCGGTGCCGCCATGATCTCGGCGGTCAGTTCCTCGATCGTCTTGGCCTTGTGGCTGCTGCCGGTGACCGTGCAGGCATCGGGCCCGGCGATCCATTTCTGCTCGACGCCGACATGGTATGAGGCCAGGCAGAACCCGCCCAGGAACACCAAGCCCAGCAGCGCCGGCGCATAGCGCTCGATTTCCGGCCGTCGGAGCCCCAGGAACGCACCCGAGATCAGCACCGCCGCGTACCAGGGCCAGCGCTCGGCCAGGCACAGCTCGCACGGGACGAGGCCCACGACCAACTGGAAGAACCAGGCACCGGCGAGGACCGCGACCGAGGTCGCGAGCACGATCATGGGAAAGGGCGGGACGCGCATCGGACGAAAGGCTCCGTCAGCTGCCGAAATGAACGAACTTGACCAGGAACACGCCGCCGACCAGCAGGGCGGCCGATACGGTGGTGACGAGCATCAGGCGCTTTTCGATGAAGGCCCGCGCCGGCTCCCCGACGAAATATAGGATCGCCGCGACCAGAAAGAAGCGGATGCTCCGCGACACCAGGCAGGCGATGGTGAACAGGCCCAGATTGAATTGGGCGAGCCCGCTGGCGATCGTCACCAGCTTGAACGGGATCGGCGTCATGCCCTTCAGCACGATGATCTCGACGCCATATTGCAGGAACTTGTCCTTGAGCGCCGCGAACGTATCCATGGCGCCGTAGAAGCGCAGGATCTGCTCGCCGACGCTGGCGAACAGGTAATAGCCGATGGCATATCCCAGATACGCGCCCAGCACCGAGCTGCCCGTGGCGACCGTGGCGTACCAGAAGGCGCGGCGCCGGTTGGCCAGGCACATCGGGATCATCAGCAGATCCGGCGGCAGCGGAAAGAACGAGCTTTCGGCGAAGGAGATCCCGGCCATGACCCAGGTCGCATTCTTTTTGCCGGCCTGGAGCAGAAGCCAGTCGTAGAAATGTCGAAGCATGCCGGTCCTTATCCATCCGCTCCGTCCCCTGGACGGTCGTCCGCGGCATCTAACAGGCTCGCGGGTCCGGACGCAACCGGTCGCCTCGTCGCGGGGCTGGGTCGCCGAAATTGCCATCGCCAAACCGGGGCCGTCTCGGCTATAAGCCTCGTCCCCGGATGCAGGATGTTTTTGACAGGCCGCGCATCCGGGCGGTAAAGACGAGGCCGCGACGGCATCCCTCACCGGGAACGACCCGTCGCCTCGGATGCGGGCGTGGTGGAACTGGTAGACGCGCCGGACTCAAAATCCGGTTCCGAGAGGAGTGTCGGTTCGATTCCGACCGCCCGCACCAACTTTTCAGATCGACTTTATCCAGACCTGTTTCGGCGCTATCATCCGGCGGTATCGACGGAGGCACTGCCATGCCCAAACGCTATGAGCTTCGTGAAGCTTTGCGTCTGAACGAGCGACGCGCGCACTTGATGGCTATGTTGGATCCGAGTGATCTTGATGCCGCCTGCCTCTCCGAGATCGGCGAGACGGCTGATGTGCTTTATACGCAATTGATTGCCATGCGATTGGCGGCGCTCGGCGGCGGCGATCCATCGGCGATGTCGGCATCGCGTCGACAACCGGGCCCGGTCGATTAGCCCGGATCGCCTCGGCGGCCCCAGCTTGACAGACCGCCGCTAAATCGTTTATTTAACCAATTAGTAAATTAAGGGAGGCGCGTCATGAAGATCAATCCCTACCTGATGTTCGACGGTAAATGCGAAGAGGCGTTCCAGTTCTACGCCCGCTGCTTCGACGCCAAGATCAATGCCATGATGCCTCATCGCGGTTCGCCGATGGAGGCGCAGACGCCGGCCGACTGGCTCGACAAGATCATGCATGCCAACATGAACATCGGTGACGTGGTCCTGATGGGATCGGACGCGCCGCCCGGTCAGTATCTGAAGCCGCAGGGCTTTTCGGTCGCGATCGGTGCCCCGGCCCCGGCCGATGCGGAGCGGATCTTCGCGGCCCTGGGCGAGGGCGGCATGGTGCTGATGCCGATGGCCGAGACGTTCTGGGCGCTACGCTTCGGCATGCTCATCGACAAATTCGGCATTCCCTGGATGGTGAATTGCGATCGCCCGATGTGATCCGATGAGCGGCTTTTCCCGGACGGGGCTCGACCGTCTGTCCGAGACGCTGGCGGACCATGTCGAACGCGGCGTCGTTGCAGGCCTCGTCGCCCTGGTCGAGCGGGGCGACGAGGTCCACGTCGTGACGGCGGGCACGCGCGATCTGGCCGACGGATCGCCGATGCGGCGCGACAGCCTGTGCCGCATCGCCTCCATGACCAAGCCGATCACCGCGGCGGCGGCGATGGTCCTGGTCTAGGCGGGGAGGCTGGATCTGGACGCGCCGATCGAGCGATGGCTGCCGGAACTGGCCGATCGCCGCGTGCAGCGCCGCCTCGACGGGCCGCTCGACGATACCGTGCCGGCCGTGCGCCGGATCACGCTCCGGGATCTGCTGACCTTCACCTTCGGCTTCGGCGTGGTGATGGCGCCGCCCGGCTCCTATGCCATTCAGCAGGCGATCGCCGAGGCCGGCATCGCGCCCGGCCCGAACCCGCCCGCGCTGACGTTGGATGCGCTCGCCGCCGCCTATGGCGCGCTGCCGTTGATGCATCAGCCGGGCGAGCGCTGGATGTACAACAGCGGCACCGATCTGGTCGCGGTCGCCGTCCAGCGCGCGGCCGGCCGACCGTTCGAGGCATTCCTCGCCGAACGGATCTTCGCGCCGCTCGGGATGAAGGATACCGGCTTCGGCGCCGCGTCGGCCGCGCGGGAGCGGCTGGCCGGCTGCTATCAGGTCGATGAGGCCACCGGCGGCTTCGTGCCCTGGGCCGGCTCGGACGCGCCCCCGCGCCCGGGCGGCAGCACCGGGCTGGCTTCCACCGTCGACGATTACCTGGGTTTCGCCCGCATGCTGCTGGCCGGCGGCGGCGATATTCTGACGCCCGCAAGCGTGGCGCAGATGACCGGCGATCAGCTGACGCCGGCACAGAAGGCGGCCTCGCCGTTCATCCCCGGCTTCTGGGACGGGCGCGGCTAGGGTCTCGGGCTCGGCGTCACGACCGATCCCGCGGCGGCGCTCCCGCGCGGCTACGGCTGGGACGGCGGGCTCGGGACTTCCTGGCGCAGCGATCCGGATCGGGGATTGATCGGCATCCTCCTGACCCAGCGGCCGATGACCCAGCCGGAGATGACGGAGACCGCGACCGACTTCTGGCGGCTGGCCTACGCGGCTGTCGCCTGACCCCCATCTGGGTTTGGACGGGCTGGCGCCGATCCTCTATAGGATGCCTATCCTCGGCCGCTCGCGAATATTGCTCCATGAAACTCGCCATCGTCGACCATGCGCTCGTCGACCTGAACGGCCATCACTACGAATATGACGGCGCGCTCGCCGCGGCCGGCCGTGCCCGCGCTCTGGCGGTTACGATCCTGTCGAACCGCGCCTATCGCGGGCCGACCCACGAGTTCGAGATCCTGCCCTGGTTCGGCCAGGGCTATTACGACCTGACCTCCGGCGGGTTCGCCCGGCGCCTGGCCTATCGGGCGCTGTCGTCCCTGCCGGCCATGCTCGCCCGGCCGTTGCAGGACGGCGTGCGCCTGGTCTGGAACCAGCGCCATCGGCGTCGCAGCACCGTCGACGACAGCTTCGGACGCGATTTCCTGGCCGCCTGCGAGCGGCTGGACCTGGGACCGGACGACCACGTGCTGATCCATACGATCGGCGTCGACGAGCTCGATGCGCTGGCCGGCGTCCTGACCCGCACCGATCGTGCCTGGCCCCGGGTCCATCTGCAGCTCGTGCGCCGGATCGAGGAATTCGGCGCCGGCCGACCGCTCCAGCGCCGGCCTGCCGCGGTGCTGGCCCGCCTGCTCGCCGGCCCCGCGGCGGGGCGCATCCGGCTCTATTGCGACACGGCGGAACTGGCCGATGCCTATGCCGCCTTGACCGGTCGGCCGGTCGGCGTCCTGCCGATCGCCTTCCGCCACGATCTGATCCTGGCCGCCGTGGCGGCCGCGCCGGCGAGGGCTCCCGGTGCGCCGATCACCATCGGCTATCTGGGCAACGCGCGGTTGGAAAAGGGTTTCCAGCATCTGCCCGATCTGGTCGAACAACTGATCGGCCGGTTCGGCTGGGCCGGCAAGGTGCGGTTTCATTTCCAAGCGCCGTTCAACATCCCGGCGGGCGAGCCCGGCATCGGCATCGCTCGCGCCCGGCTCGGCGCGTTTCCGGCCGATCTGGTGACGCTCGAGGACCGGGTGCTGACGACCGAGCAATATTACGCGATGCTGGCGGGAATCGACGTGCTGGTGCTGCCCTATGATGGCGCGCGCTACGATATCCGCTCCTCGGGCGTTCTGGTGCAGGCACGCGTCGCCGGTACGCCGATGGTCGCACCGGAGGGTTCCTGGATCGCGCGCCAAGCGCCGGCACCGGCCGGCGAGGCCTTCCTGGACCCCAGCGATCTGGCGCCGGCGCTGGATCGGCTGCTGCGCCGCTACGACGCGGCCCGAGCCGCGGCGGCGGCCGACGCGTTGGTCTGGCAGGCCGAGCAGTCGCCGGCGTGCTATCTGAACCGCTTGTTGACGGCGACGGAGAACGCATGATGGGTGAGCGCCGCGGGCTGATCCTCGACCGGGATGGCGTGATCAATATCGATATCAATTTCCTCCATCGGATCGAGGATGTCGTCTTCGTCGAGGGGATCTTCGATCTGGTCCGGGCCGCCAAGGCGGCAGGCTACGCGATCGTGGTCGCGACCAACCAGTCCGGCATCGGCCGCGACATGTATAGCGAGGCGCAATTCCATACCCTGATGGACTGGATCGGCGCCGAGTTCGTGGCACAGGGCGGCGGCATCGACGCGGTGTATTTCTGTCCACACCACCCGACCGAGGGGCAGGGCGAATATCGGCGCGATTGCGCGTGCCGCAAGCCGAAACCCGGCATGTTCCTGCAGGCGATCGCCGAGTGGGATCTGGACCCGGCGCAGAGCTGGACGATCGGCGACAATTGGCGCGACGTCGATGCGGGGGCCGCGGCCGGGGTCGCCAACCGCGTGCTGATCGATCCGACCGGCACGCCGGTCCATCAGGATCGCGGCCACTGGGTCGCCCCCAGCATGGCCGAGATCCAGCGGATGATGGGCCTGTGACGCGCGCGCTGCTGTGGCAATGGCAGCGCCGGGGCGGCGGGCCGAAATACACCGCCGAACTGGCACGCGCGCTCGCCGCACGCGGACGGATCGAGACGCTTCTGTCGGTCTCGCGCCAGGCCGAGATCATCGAGGATTACCGCGCGCTCGACCTGCCGCTTCAGGAAATCGATACTTACCGCGGCGGCCGGGAATTCATCGCCGCCACGCTGCGCCTGCCCGCGGTCCGGGCCGCCTTCCGCGACTATCTGAAACGCCAGCGGATCGAGGTCGTGGTCGCGACCATGTCGCATCTGTGGAACCCGATCATGGTCGATCTGGTCGCCCGCAGCGGCGCCAAGCTCGTCACCGTGGTGCATGATGCGGCGTCCCACCCGGGCGACGATTATCCGCTGCGCCAGCGCATGATCGCGCGCGAACTCGGCGCCAGCGATCGGGTCGTGACCCTGTCCGACCATGTCGCGGCCGGCGTCCGTGCGAATTTCGCCTATCCGGCCCCGCGCATGACGGTGATTCCGCACGGGATCTTCCGGTTCGATGCCGGGCCGATCCCGGTGCGTCAGGCGCCGGAGGATCGGCCGTTCCGGTTTCTGTTCTTCGGCCGGTTGCTGCCCTACAAGGGCCTCGATCTGCTGATGGACGCGGTCGAGCGGATCGATCCGGGCGTGAGTTTCGAGCTGGCCATCGTCGGCCACGGCGACCTCGGACCGCTTGGGCGCCGGGTGGCGGCGCATCCGCGCGTGCGGCTCGATCGGCGCTGGATTCCCGAAGATGCGGTCGCCGGCATCTTCGCCGCGGCCGACGCGACGGTGGCGCCCTATCGCGAGGCGAGCCAGTCGGGCGTGCTGGCGGCGTCCTACGGCGCCGGCCTGCCGATGATCGCGACGCCGGCCGGCGGGCTGACGGAACAGCTCATCCCGTTCGGCGCCGGTCTGGTCGCCGACGACATGACGCCCGGCGCCTTTGCGGCCGCGATGACGCGGCTGGCGACCGACCGGGACCTCTACCGCCGCCTGGCCGGGAACAGTGTCGCGGCGGCCGAGGGACCGCTCTCCTGGGACCGCATCGCCCAGCAGTTCGAAGCGGTGATCGCGGCCGCCTGAGCCCAAGCCCAGGGCGGAGCGGAACCGGCCGGGGAAACCTCAGCGGACGCTGGCCGCGGTCTGGCCGAACAGCACCTTCCTGGCTTCCTCGCTGACTGTCGGCGTGGTCGAGACCGACTTGCCCTTTTCATAGGCGGCGACGGTGGCCGGGCGGGCCTTGATCGCGTGGAACCAGCGCTTCACGTTCGGGAAATCGTCCAGATTCTGGCCCTGGCGTTCGTGCGGCACGACCCAGGGATAGGCCGCCATGTCCGCGATCGAATAGTCGCCGGCGATGAACTCCCGGTCGGCCAGGCGCTTGTTCAGCACGCCGTAGAGCCGGTTGGTCTCGTTGACGTAGCGCTTGATGGCGTACTCGATCTTCTCGGGCGCATAGACCGAGAAGTGATGGTTCTGCCCGGCCATCGGTCCGAGGCCGCCCATCTGCCAGAACAGCCATTGCAGCGTGTCGTAGCGCACGCGCATGTCGGTCGACAGGAACTTGCCGGTCTTTTCGGCCAGATAGACCAGGATCGCGCCGGATTCGAACAGACTGACCGGCGCGCCGCCATCCGCGGGGGCGGTATCGACGATCGCCGGCATGCGGTTGTTCGGTGCGATCCTGAGGAAGTCCGGCTCGAACTGCTCGCCGGCGCCGATATTGACCGGAATGATCTCGTAGGGGAGGGAAGATTCCTCCAGGAACAGGGTGATCTTGTGCCCGTTGGGCGTCGGCCAATAATGGAGTTCGATCATCTGGCGGCAGGCTCCGGAAAGGAAATAGGCGATATTCCTTCCCTTAAATGGGAAGCCTCGCCGGCTTTGCCACTACTCGGCCGGCTGCCGCCGGGTCACGAGTTTGTGGGCTTCGGCAATCTGCCAGGTGATGAGGCCGGGCAGGAAGATGATCGCGTCGCGGATACGGCGCGCGATCGCCACGGCCAGCGCCGTGCCGGGATCGAGTCCCAGCATCGAGCCCAGCAGGATGAAACCGCCCTCCTGCACGCCCACGGCGCCGGGAACGACGAAGGCGGCCGAACTGATCGCCTGGGCCAGCGATTCCAGCAGGACGGCGTCATAGAGATCGACCGGATGGTCCATGAACTGCAGCGCCAGATAGATCTCGCCGGTGCCGACGGTCCAGCCGATCAGCTGCCAGGCGATCGAGCTCAGGACCCGTCCGGGGCGGCGATAGACCAGGCGCAGCACCCGGTCGAGCCGCGCCGCGTTGCCGACCAGATCGGCCCAGCGGTCGCCGAACAGGGCACCCACCAGCTTGGCGCCCATATTGACGATGCCCATGCGCTGGATCGCGACCAGGCCCGCGACCATCGGCAGGAAGGCCAGAAGGCCGAAGATCACGCGCCAGACCACGGCGGTGTCCTCGATGCGCAGCAACAGCAGCACCAGGCCCGCGACGGTGAACAGGAACTGGCTGACCAGCGTCAGGGTGATGTCGCTGATCAGGCTGGCGGCGACCGGCGTCGGGCGATAGCCCATGCGGGTCAGCACCCGGTAGGACACGACCTCGCCGCCGATGCGCGCCACCGGCAGCAGGCCGTTGACCGACTCGCGCAGCCAGACCGAATAGGTCATCTGCAGGATCGACGGGGCCGGCCCGGCGACGAACAGCACGCGCCAGGCGATCGCCATGACCACCATCGGCACGATATGGAACAGGCTGGCCCAGATCAGGCCGAGGCCCGCGGTCTGCAGCGCGGCCGTGAGCGGGCCGATGCCCTCGACAATCAGGATGGCGGTCAGCAGCGCCACGCCGACGAGGCCGAACAGGCTGGCCCAGCGAATCAAGGCGCACCTCCTGTGCGGCTCATGCCGCGGCCCTTGCCGCGGCAGCGGCCCCGGCCAGATCGGTAAAGCTGGTCCGCTGGATACCATGGGCCACGACCAGCCGCTTCACCTCGGGCGAGACCAGCGCCGCCAGTTCGTCGGCATGACGATAGGTCGGCATGGTCTGCGCCAGCTTCTGGGATAGCGATGTCGCCGGATGGAAATAGATCTCGCTGACGCCATCGGGCAGGTGCGGGATCAAGGCCGCGATGCGCGCCTCGGTCATGGCGCCGGACCAGGCGAGCCCGAACACCTGGTCGTTGGTCACCATGCCCTGGCGCTTCAGCATCGCCTTCAACTGGCCGGTCCAGGCGCGCAGTGCCGCCGCCCCCAGACCGCCCGGCACTCCATGGCCCTCGGCCGCGACCACCGGTCCCGGCGGCTCGACCGGCAGGCGCACGGCGCGCAGACCGTATTCGCGGCCGATTTCGACGATCAGGCGGGCGACGGTCGGGTGCAGATGGATGTGCTTGTGGGTATTGACATGGTCGAGCGTCAGGCCGGTGCGCCGGAACGCCTCGAACTGCGCACGGATCTCGCGGGCCAATTGCGCGCGAACGCCGGGCTTGAAGAAGAAGCGGAAGCCGGCCCGGACCATGTCGCCGGGGAACCGGCCGGAAGCGTCGACCAGATCCGGAATATCGGCCGGATCCGAGACGGGCGTCGCCTCGACCAGGGCCACATGCAGGCCCACGCGCAGGGTCGGGTGGCGACGGGCGACGGCGACGGCCGCGTCGGCGGCCGCCTCGCCGACCATCAGGCTGGCGGCCGCGAGCAGTCCGTCCCGGTGGGCGATTTCGACGGCGTCATTGACCGCCGGGTCGAGGCCGAAATCATCCGCCGAAAAGATGACCCGCTTCATGTCGGGTTGGGCGGAACCGGGGCGTTAGCCCCGGCTCAGCCGGCGACCTGATGACGCTCGCGCAGGAACTGGAAGAATTCGACACCCTCGCGCAGGCGACGAACCAGCATCTGCGGGCTGCGGATCATCTCGTTCAGGATCGACAGGATCTTGGTGCGGCGGAAATAGAACCGCCGATACATGACCTCGACCGCCTGGAAAATCTCCATATGCGACAGATGAGGATAATGCAGCGGCGCCATCTGCACGCCATGCTCGTCGATCAGCTCGGCATGCTCGATGTCGAGCCAGCCGTTCTCGACCGCCTGATCGAACAGGAAGGTGCCGGGATAGGGGGCGGCCAGCGACACCTGGATCGTGTGCGGATTGATCTCGGTCGCGAACTTGATCGTCTCCTCGATCGTCTCCTGGGATTCGCCCGGCAGACCCATGATGAAGGTGCCGTGGATCTTGATGCCCAGCTTGTGGCAGTCGGCCGTGAATTGCTTCGCGACTTCGATCCGCATGCCCTTCTTGATGTTGTGCAGGATCTGCTGGTTGCCCGACTCGTAGCCGACCAGCAGCAGGCGCAAGCCGTTCGCCTTCAAGACCTTCAGCGTCTCGTAGGGCACGTTCGCCTTGGCATTGCACGACCAGGTCACGCCCAGCTTGCCCAGCTCGCGGGCGATCGCCTCGGCGCGCGGCAGGTCGTCGGTGAAGGTGTCGTCGTCGAAGAAGAATTCCTTGACCTGCGGATAGTGCTTCTTCGCCAGCTTGATCTCTTCGATCACATGCTCGACCGACCGCGTGCGATAGCGATGGCCGCCGACGGTCTGGGGCCACAAGCAGAAGGTGCAGCGCGACTTGCAGCCGCGGCCCGTGTAGATCGAGATGTAGGGGTGCTGCAGATAGCCGATGAAGTAATCCTCGAGGTGCAGGTTCTGCTTGTAGACCTCGGTGACGTACGGCAGTTCGTCCATGTTCTCCAGAATCGCGCGGTCGCGATTATGGACGATCTCGCCCGCGGCATCGCGGTACGAAATGCCGTCGATCTCGGCCCAGTCGCGGCGCTCGGCCACTTCCTTGATGGTGAAATCGAACTCGTTGCGCGCGACGAAATCGACCACCGGGGCTGCCTTCAGGCTCTTTTCGGCCTCGACCGCGACCTTGGCGCCGATGAAGCCGATCTTGAGCTTCGGGTTGGCCTGCTTCATCGCCTCGGCGACCTTGACGTCGGACGCGAAGGACGGGGTCGAGGTGTGCATGACGCACAGCTCGTAGCCTTCCTTGGCCTGGTCGTCGAGCACGTCCTTGAGGCTGATGCGGGCCGGCGGCGCGTCGATCAGCTTGGAGCCCGGGACAAGGGCGGCCGGTTGGGCCAGCCAGGTCGGGAACCAGAATGACTTGATCTCGCGCTTCGCCTGGTACCGGGACCCCGCGCCGCCGTCGAAGCCTTCAAAGGACGGTGCCTGGAGGAACAGGGTCTTCATCATGCCAAAGGATCTCCCTCGAAAGTCAATTCACCACGCTGATCGACCTGGAAACTCTGATCGCGCCACGTCACCCGCTGCCCGCAGAAGCTGGCAACCAGGACGATTAAAGACAAGACGTCGCGGATCGGTACCAGGGCCGCTCGAAGCGGGATCAGACCAAATATTCGGCTGCACGTATATATCAGAGCCTCGCGCGCCGCCAGCGCGGCGGCGAGCGCCAGCCATGCGCCGTTGCTGAAGCCGTTCAAGGGCAACGCCAACAGCGCCAGCGCCACCGGGTTGGTGACGACCGAGGCGGCCAGGCCGACCGGCGAGATCGACCGCACGGTGCGCTGCCAGCGCAGCTCATGCAGGAAGAGCGCGCCCAGATCGGCCTCGAGCACGATATTCTCGAGCACGTAGGGCGAGATCACGACGGCGTAACCGGCGTCGCGCACCAGGCGGCCCAGCACGTAATCGTCGGCCAGATGGTTGATCAGCGCACCCAGGCCGCCGACCTCGGCCAGCGTCGAGCGCCGGAGCGCCATGGTGGCGCCGAAGCAGCCGGTATCGGCGCCGACCCAGCGGGCGACCAGGACCGACGGCAGAAAGCCGTTGTTGATGAAGGCGGCGCCCAGCGCCGACGCGACGCCGCGCTCCGGCCGGCCCTTGTAGAGGCACGTGACCAGACCCACGCCGGGCTGCATCAGCGGGCCCACGATCGCGTCCAGATAATGCGGTTCGACCCGCATGTCGCTGTCGGCGATCACCAGCACTTCGTGCTTGGCGACGGCCATCATGTTGGCGACGTTGCAGATCTTGAAATTGCTGCCGGGCAGCGCGCCGTCGACGACCAGGGTCACGTCGATGCCGGGCAGATCGGCGATGACCTGGCGCGCGATCGCCACGGCCGGATCGGTCTCGCGATGGGCGCCGATCACGATCTGGACCGGCCCGTCATAGGCCTGGCGGCAGAAGGAACGCAGATTCTCATAGAGGCCCGGATCCGCCCCGCAGACCGGCTTCAGGATCGTGACCGAAGGACGCTTGCCCGGCACTGCCGGACGCTTCCGGCCGAACGACCAGACGGCTGCCATCGCGGTGACCAAATAGAAGACGCCGAGAAGGGTTGCGCCAATCCCCACGTCACCCAGTATGTCGATACCGTTCAGCAAGCGTGGACATTCCTTGAGTCAGGGCCGAACCACCCGGGTGCGCCCGAGGACGGCGCGCGAAAATCGATAATGATTGCATTCTTGTCGCCGTGGCGGGGATGTAATGTCAAGCGGACGGCGTACAAGCCTGGAGCGTCGGAATTGCGCGCGTACCCGAGCAGGGCAGCATTGATCCGGCGTGGTTGCGCAAAGCTTAAATTTGGACCGGCGGGTTGCTCGGCCCGGTCGTCGTTCCGCGGTGCATCGCCGGTGCCGGCGCGCGCCAGCGCCGTCTTGGCGGGACCAGGCTCGGCCCGATTGCCGCGCCGGGAAATACCGATCCGCCTCAGTCGCGGCAGCCTGGGCGGCGGCTTCTTCTTTCGATTCGTCCGGCAGCCGCAAAGCGAAAACGGGCATCTCGATCTCCTGGGCACGGCGGCGGGTCTTTCGACCGCGATGCCGAACATTTTAACGCCTGCGATCATGTCCTTTACATTGAACGCAGCGATGACCTCGGCCGATCCATTGATCGCGGTCTGCAACACCAAATCGTCGTCCGGATCGCTGTCAGGGGGCGCCACCGATAGTCGAAACCAGCAGGCGAACAGAGGCGCGCCAATGTTTCGGATCTTGTGAGAACCCGGGACAGCTCACGCTCGGGGCCGACCATGGAAGTGCTGGAGCCGGCGATGCGCCTGCTCAGCCCGCTTCCGGCGCCAGCGGCAGGCTCACCACAGCCACCAACCCCGGCCCGTTGTCTTCGAGCGTGATCGTCCCGCCATGCAGCCGCACGACCGCGCGGGCGAGGCTGAGGCCCAGGCCGTTGCCTTCCGTCGTCCGGCTCGCCTCCAGCCGGTAGAACCGGTCGAACACCCGCTCGCGTTCCTCGGCCGGGATGCCCGGGCCGTCGTCGGCCACCGTCAGGCGCGCCATGCCGCCGTCGCCCGCGACCTTGACCGCGATCGTGCCGCCGGCGGGCGTGTATTTGACCGCGTTCTCGACCAGGTTCGCGATCGCGCGCGACAGCATGTGCCGGTCGCCGCGGATCTCGATCGGGCCGGGGCCGGTCTCGATGGTCAGGCGCAGCCCCTTTTCCTCGGCGACCGGTTCGTAGAGATCGGCCAGATCGCGGGCGAAGGATGCCAGATCGAGCGGCACCATCTGGCCGCGCGGGCTGCCGGCCTCCGCCTCGGCGATGTCGAGCAAGGCGGTGAAGGTCGCCAGCAGATGGTCGGCCTCGCCGATGGTCTGCTGCAGCACCTCGCGATAGCGCTCGGTCGAGGGCGGCTCGATCAGGGCGACCTCGATCCGGCTGCGCAGGCGGCCGAGCGGCGAGCGCAGGTCATGGGCGATATTGTCGGTCACCTGGCGCATGCCGGCCATCAGCCGCTCGATCTGGTCCAGCATGGCGTTGAGGTTCTGGGCCAGCCGGTCGAATTCGTCGCCGGAGCCCTTCAAGGGAATGCGCCGGCCGAATTCGCCGGCCATGATCCGGTCGCTGGTCCGGTTGATGGTCTCGATCCGGGCGAGCGCCCGGCGGCTCAGGACGATGCCGCCGATCAGGCCCAGCACCAGCATCAAGGCGCCGGAAGAGGCGAGGGCGGCGACGATCCGGTTGCGGAACGCCGTGACCTCGGACAGGTCGCGGCCGACCAGCAACTGCACCCCGCCGGCCAGGACGAAGCTGGTCGCCTGGGCGATGTGCGGCCCGCCCTTGCGCCGGCCATCGTCGCTCAGCTGAAAGCGCATCCAGCCGTCGGCCTGGACCTCCAGATCCGGCCAACGCGAGAGATTGCCGGCCAGGGGGTTCTGCCGCTGGTCGGTCAGGAGATAGAGCATGCTGGAGCCGCGCTCGGGCTTGGAGCGCTCGTTGATGACGGCGACCAGGCCCGCGAGCCCGCGCTGACGATATTGCTCGGCCAGGCCGGTGATCTCGGCATCGATCGTCTCGTCGGTCTGCTGGGTCGCATAGACGACGGTCTGCCAATAGATCAGCGCCAGCATCGCCAGCATCGAACCGGCGAACAGGGCGAAATAATAGACCGCGAGCCGGAAGGTCGAGGTGCGGAGAAGGTCGATCAGGCGGCCTTGAGACAGTAGCCGGCTCCTCGGACGGTGTGCAGCATCGGCTTGGCGAAGCCCTTGTCGATCTTCTGGCGCAGCCGGCTGATATGCACGTCGATCACATTGGTCTGCGGGTCGAAATGATAATCCCAGACCTGCTCCAGCAACATCGTTCTGGTGACGACATGGCCGGCATTGCGCGCCAGATATTCCAGCAGTCGGAACTCGCGCGGCAACAGTTCGATTTCGGTCGAGCCGCGCCGGACCGTGCGGGCCAGGAGATCGATCTCCAGTTCGCCGACCTTGAGCTTGGTTTCGGTCTTGCCGCCGGCCCCGCGCCGCAGCAGCGCCTCGAGCCGCGCCATCAGTTCGGAAAAGGCATAGGGCTTGGTCAGGTAATCGTCGCCGCCGGCCTTCAGCCCGCGCACCCGGTCGTCGACCTGGTCGAGCGCCGACAGGATCAATACCGGCGTCGCGTTGTCGGACGCCCTGAGCGCCGCCACGATCGCGAGGCCGTCCATGCCGGGCAGCATGCGGTCGAGGATGATCGCGTCGAACCGCTCGGTCGTCGCCAGCACCAGTCCCTCGCGACCGTCGGCCGCGTGATCGACCGTGTGGCCGCTCTCCCTCAGGCCCTTGACCAGAAAGGCGGCGGCCTCGCGATCATCCTCGACGACGAGCAGCTTCATGGCGACGGGAGAGCCCTTGAGGTAATCGAAGATGGGGGCCCTCCGCCCGTCTTGCCCGGACGGAGTCCGGGCTCTCCAGGGGGCGGGAGATATCGCCAGGGGGGCGGCGATGACGGGGCGGAGGGTAGGCTCGGGTCCTGGGTTTAGCCGTTCTTGTCGTCGGGGGTCAGCGCGACATAGCGGTTCTGACCATGACGATTGACCAGCAACAGGACCGATTTCGACTTGCCTGACTTGGCCGCTTCCTTGACTTTCTGAACGATGTCGTCCGGCTTGGTTACGGGGGTCTGGTCGACCTGGACGATGACGTCGCCGGCCTCGATGCCCTTGTCGGCGGCGGGGCTGCCGTCCTTGACCCGCGACACCAGCACGCCGTTGACGTCCTTGGGGATCGACAGGCGCTTGCGGATGTCCGGGTTGAGGTTCGACAGCGTCAGGCCCAGCGACGGCGCCCTGCCCGGCCGTTCCTCGCCGGTCTGCGGATCGACCGCGGCGACCTTGTTGTCGTCCAGCTTCTCGACCGTTACCGGCAGGGTCTGGTGCTCGCCCTTGCGGAACACGCCGATGTCGACCTTGCTGCCGATCGGGGTCTCGGCCACGACGCGGGGCAGGTCGCGCATCTTTTCGACCGTCTTGCCGGCAAACTTCTCGATCACGTCGCCGACCTTGACGCCGGCCTTGGCGGCCGGGCTTTCATCCGACACGGACGAGACGAGCGCGCCGATCGGATGGTTCTGGTCCATGCCGAGCGAGCTTGCGATCTCCGGCGTCACTTCCTGGATCTGCACGCCCAGCCAACCGCGATCGACATGGCCCGAACTCTTCAGCGACTCGATGACGGTCTTGGCCGAATTCGACGGGATGGCGAAGCCGATGCCGACCGAGCCGCCGTTGGGCGAGAAGATCGCCGTGTTGATGCCGATGACCTCGCCCGCCATGTTGAAGGTCGGGCCGCCGGAATTGCCGCGATTGATCGACGCGTCGATCTGCAGGAAATCGACATAGCTCGAATCCGCGATCGGCCGGCCGCGGGCCGAGACGATGCCCTTGGTGACCGTGCCGCCCAGGCCGAACGGATTGCCGACCGCGATGACCCAGTCGCCGACCTTGGCCTGGTCGCTGTCGCCGAACTTGACGAAGGGCAGCGGCTTCGGGGCCTCGATCTTCAACAAGGCGAGATCGCTCTTCTGGTCCTTGCCGATGATCTTGGCCGTGTGCTGGCTGTCGTCGGCGAAGGTCACGGTGACCTTCTCGGCATCGCCGACCACATGGTTGTTGGTCACGATATAGCCGGTCGGATCGACGATGAAGCCGGAGCCGAGCGAGATGACCTTCTGATTGTTCGGTGCCGCATGGGGCCCGCCCTTGCCGCCGCGGCCCTGCTGCTGCTCGAAGAATTTGCGCAGGAACTCGTCGAACGGCGTGCCCTGGCCGCCGGGGCCCTGCAATTGCGGACCCGGGTCTTCCTGATCCTCGTCGCCGCCGCCGCCCGGGTCGGCCTGCTCGTCGCCGCCACCGCTGCCGGCCTTCTGCACGACGGAGATATTGACGACGGCGGGCAGGACCTTGTCGACGATCGGGGCAAAGCTCGGCAGATCCTGCGACATGCCGGCCTGGATCGGCGCCTGGGCGAACGCGGGGGCCAGGGGGCCGAAAGCCAGGCTGGTCGACAGGCCCAGGAGCAGGAGCGTCCGGCCGACCGTGCGGCGACGCGGGTTGGGGGCTGTGTCAGTCACGGCGAAAGTGGCCTCCTGGAGAACAACAAGTGAAAGGGTCTGGGCTCGATAGACGAACACCTCACCATGCAAGATGGTGCCACGCACATGTCGAGGACCCTGCGGGCGCATTAAATCTTTGTCATGTTCCCCCGTCATTTCCGCGCAAGCGGCAATGACGGGGGAAAAAAATCAATCCCGGAAGCTTCCGTCTTCCTTGTCCAGCAGCCGCTTGATCGCCTCGAAATGGGCATGGGCATAGGCCGGGCGGTCGCGGGTGAAATCGGCGGCGGTGCGGCGCGCGACATCGTCCGCGATCAAGCGCAGCGGCCGACCGGTCGATTGGGCCAGCACCTGCAGCTCCGCCGCGCGCTCCAGATAAAACAGATCGTCGAACGCCTGGGCGAGATCGGCGCCGATCGAGATCACGCCATGGTTCGCCAGGAACAGGATCCGCGAGGAGCCGAGCGCCGCCGCCAGCCGGTCGCCCTCGTCCTGGCTCAGCGCCAGACCATTGTAGACGTCGTCATAGGCGATCGCGTCGCAGAACCTGAGCGCGTTCTGATGCGCCATGGCCAGGCGTCCGCCCTCGACCAGGGTCAGCGCGGTGGCGTTCGGCATATGGGTGTGCAGGACGGCCGCCGCGTCGCCGCGCGCCCGGTGCAGGCGGGAATGGATGTGAAAGGCGGTGGTCTCGACCTCACCCTTGCCCTCGATGATCGTGCCGTCGCGGTCCAGCACCAGAAGCTGGCTCGCGCGCATTTCCGCCCAATGCACGCCGAACGGATTGATCAGATAGCGGTCGCCGCCCGTACCGGGCAGCGCCAGGCTGAAATGGTTGCAGATGCCCTCGCCCAGGCCCAGCTTCGCGGCCCAGCGGAGTGCTGCCGCCAGATCGACGCGGGCGCGGGAGATCGGGTCGATCGCACGGGCGCTCGGGGAATTTATCATCGAAAACGTTTCCTGCGTCATGGCGGGCTGGTCCTCCGGAAAGCTTTTGTTGATAGTGGGATCTTAGACTTGTCGTCTGAGGAATGGGAGCCGTCGCGTATCGGTTTTCCGTGGCGAAAGTGGAGCGGTCGGGCGAGCGGGCTTGAAAAAGCGGCGCGGTCAGCGGATGTATGGCCCTCGCCTGCGATCCGGGGCGCGCCGCGGTCGGCGTTTCAAGGGCGCTTTCGAAGGACCCGGTCGCCAGGATAGGTGTCGACATCCGGCAAGGGTGCGACGGGTCAATGTGGGGAGCGACTTTCCGGATGGAAGAGGTTCAGCGGTATATCGCCGAGTACCGCGACTATTTCTACCTTGTAACGATCGTCTGGACCTTCCTCGAAGGCGAAACCTTCGTCCTGTTGGCCGCCGCGGTGGCCGCCAGCGGGTCGATCGATCCGTACAAGCTGGCCGCCGCCGCCTGGTGTGGTTCCTACCTGGGCGACCAATGCTGGTTTTTCGTCGGCCGCAAGGCCGGCCCGTTCCTGTTGCGGAAATTCCCGGACTGGAAGCACGGCATCGACATGGTGCATCGCTGGCTGGAACGCTGGGATGTCCTGTTCATCCTGACGTTCCGCTTCATCTACGGCATCCGGAATTTCTCCTCGGCCGCGATGGGCCTGTCGGAATTGTCGATCGCCCGGTTCATGATCCTGAACTTCATCGGCGCCGGGCTCTGGTCGGCGACCTTCGTCTCCGCCGGTTATCTGTTCGGCCATGCGATCGGCCGGCTGCTCGGTCAATATGCGCTGGCGATCGAGCTCAGCATGCTCGGCATCTTCGCGGTCGCCGTGGCCGCGATTCTGATCGTCACCCGCTGGCGCTCGCGCCGGGCCCGGCGGCTGGCGCTGCTGCATACGGATCGGCCTTAGTCCAGAGCGCGATGACATGAGGTCGGGCGGACCTCATGTCTAAGTCGACGAGCAACGCTCGCGACCGATCGCTTTCTAGATCATATATTTAGAGCCTGATCCCGTACCGTAAATTTAGTATGGTGCCGTCCAGTATTTGACGTTCCGCCCATGGCCCTCCTCCCGCAATCTGTCCTTAGCGGTGTTGGAATATGTCTCCGGCACCGCCCCTGCAGCTTAAAGCTTAGGAGGCTTGCATGAGCATCGGCGGTATTTCTTCTTCGTCCTATACGTCGCAGACCAGTTCGTCCGACGCGACCAGCGCCGGCAACGACCCGCTCGCCCAGTTGCTGAAGGCGATCAAGTCCGGAAACCTCTCGGCTGCCAAGGCGGCCTACCAGAATATCCTGGACAACGCACCGGGGCAGAATTCCAGTTCGTCCACCAGCGGCACGTCTTCCAGCAGCACGTCCTCGTCGGGCAATCCGTTGCAGAATCTGCTGACCCAGCTGGGCACGGCGCTGTCGTCGGGCGATCTGAGTTCGGCCCAGAGCCTGGTCAAAAGCTTCGAGGCGAACAAGCACAAGCACTCGCAAGGCGCCGGTTCGGCCCCGCCATCCGATGGGACCGGCGGCAATCAGGCGCTGGGCTCCGCGGTCGGCGGCTTGCTGTCTTCGGTTCAGTCCGGCGATCTGTCCTCGGCCCAATCGGCCTATGCCACGGTCGCGAGCCTGCTGGGGGGCAACAGCAGCAGCAGTAGCACCTCGTCGTCCGCATCGGCATCGAGCACGAGCAGCAGCTCGTCCAGCGGCGAAAATCCGCTGCTGACGCTGATCAATTCGATCGGGACGTCCTTGTCGAACAACGATCTGGCGGGGGCCCAGAGCACGCTTTCGTCCTTCGCCCCGAACGCCCAGAGCGGGCTGGCCTACAACAACCACGTCTGAGGCGGTAGGATGGGGTCATGGTCGATCCCATCCCCGCAACCACCTGCGCCCGCTGCGGTGCGCCGATGACCTGCACGCCCGAGGGTGATTGTTGGTGCATGGCGCTGCCGGCGCAGTTGCCCCTGCCGGAAGGGCCGGCCGCGTGCTTCTGCTCGAAATGCCTGGAGGCAGCCGCTAGAGACGGATTCAGCGATCATGTCGGCTCGACGTGATCGCTGAATCCGTCTCTAAATATGTGACTTAGTGGGCGATTCAGATATGAGGTCGAGTTGACCTCATATCATCGCGCACTAGGACTGCTTCGTGATCGCCAGTTCCAGGATGTGATTGGTCAGCACCGTCGCCGACAACGGCTTCAGGCCGAAGGCGAAATGCTGGGTGACGCTGCCGCCGGCGATGGCGAGGCCGGCGTCGGCCGCGGCCAGCAGGGCGCCCAGGCGCCGGGCGATGTCGAGCCGGGTCACGACGACGCGCTTGGCGCCGATCGCCAGCGCCGATTGCGCGAAGATCCGTGCCTCGCCGGCATCGAGAATCGCCGGGATGACCAGCACCGGCTCGGCCCCGGTCACGGCGGCCAGCCGGCCCATGGCGGCGAAGCCCTCCGCGTCGGCGGCGTCGAGCCCGGCCGTGTCGATCAGCAAAGGACCGGTCGCCGGCACCGAGACGTCGGGCGCCATCAGGTCGATCTTCTCGGGGTCGATGCCGAGTACGGCCAGGAATTCGGCTAATTGTTCGACGCCGCCCGGCCGGTCGATATCGGTGGTCAGCACGCGCGCGACCGGCGTGGTGCCGCGCGCGGCCAGCTTGCCGATCAGCGTGGTCTTGCCGGCGGCCGGCGGTCCGACCAGCATCAGCCGGCTGCGGTCGGCCTGGGGCAAGGCGGAAAACTTCAGCAGGGCCTTGAGGCCGCTTTCCAGTAGATGGAACGAGTCCGTCTTGCGCACCTTGCGCTCGATCAGGCGATGGACCAGACGCGGCGGCGCATCGTGGAAATTCAGCGCATCTTCGACCACATCGGCCGAACTCATGGGCTGCCGCTGGGCGTCGCAATCGATCAGGCCGGCGAAATGGCCGTCCTCGTTCGCATCGTCCGCGACCAGCATGGCCGACGGGCCGAGCTGGACGGCGGCGCGGAACGCGGCTTCGCGCGAATCATCGGCGGGCAGGAACTTGAGACGCATCGGCAGGGCACCCGGAAGAGCCATTGGAACGGCCGTCACGAGATATGACGGCTGATATCCCTAGTCTCTCCCGGTCCGCTTAACAATCCGTCACGGCCGCTGGAACTCATTGTCATGTCGCCTGTCGCCAGTGCCGGCGATTTGTCCTATATCGAAGGCGGTAGTTGCTTCATGGATCGCTGGATGGCAATCGAGCCGGAACTGTTCAAGACGGGAATGCGGCGCCTGACGGCCGGCGTCACTATCATCACGACCATCCTCGATGGGGAACGACGCGGCCTGACCGCGACGGCGGTCTGTTCGGTCTCCGTGGCGCCGCCGACCCTGCTGTGCTGCGTCAATCGCCAGGGTTCGGCCCATGATGCCATCCTCGCGTCCGGTGCGTTCGCGATCAACGTGCTGACCGCCGCCGATCACGCGCTGGCCGAACGGTTCGGCGGGGCCGAGGCGGGCGAGGCGCGCTTTTCCGAAGGCGAGTGGGACGTGCTGGTGACCGGCGCCCCGATCCTGAAGAGCGCGTTCGTGGGCTTCGATTGCCGGGTGATCCAAACCTTCGATGGGGCGACCCATACGATCTTCCTGGGCGAGGTGGTGGCCCAGCGCGTCGGCGACGGCGGCGAACCGCTCTGTTATCTGGGCGGCAGCTACGGCAGTTTTCACGACCTCGAAGCCTTGCTGGCGCTGCGCTGACCCGCGTGAAACCCAGCTGGCGCACAGGGGAGGCGATCCCCATATCGGCGGGATCATGACGCTTCCCGCCTGGATCGATGTTTCCGCGCTGTCGGCCCTGCTGCAGGTCGTGCTGATCGACATCACGCTCGCGGGCGATAATGCCATCGTGGTCGGCATGGCGGCGGCGGGCCTGCCGAAATGTCAGCGCGGCAAGGCCATCCTGCTCGGCATTCTAGCCGCGACCGCGTTGCGCATCATCTTCGCGCTGGTCACGGTACAGTTGCTGGCGATCATCGGCCTGACGCTGGCCGGCGGTTTCCTGCTGCTGTGGGTCGCCTGGAAGATGTTCCGCGAGGCGGCCGGCCAGGGCCATTGCGCGGCCGGCGAGTGCCCCGACGTGCCGACCAAGACCATGGGCCAGGCGCTGCTGCAGATCGTCGTCGCCGATATTTCCATGTCGCTGGACAATGTGCTGGCCGTGGCGGGCACCGCGCGCGATCACCTGTGGGTGCTGGTCGCCGGCCTGACGCTATCGGTCGGGCTGATGGGGGCGGCGTCGCAACTGGTCGCCCGCATGATCGGGCGCTATCCCTGGATCGTCTGGATCGGCCTCGGCATCATCACCTATGTCGCCATCAGCATGATCTGGCAGGGCTGGCACGAGGTGCGGCCCTATATGCGGCCGATGGGTTGACCTCCCTCTACCGCCGTTCGCGGGAGACGGAAAGGGGCCCGACGCGATAGCGTTGGGAGGGGTGAGGGCGCTGCCGCTCGGCACCGAACTCGGCTTTTGGCACCCTCATCCGGTTTGCAGGCTTTACGCGATGATGTCCGGCAGCAGCAGGCTTTCCAGCCGTGCGATCATGTCCTTGAGCGCGAGCTTGCGCTTCTTCAGACGCTGGATCTGCAACTGATCTTCCGCCGCTTCGGCCACATGCGCGATCAGCGCGTCGAGATCGCGATGCTCGCTCACCAACCCGGCGAGCTTCTGCTTGATGGCTTCGTTGTCGAGGTCCATAGGCACTATGTCGGCAATCTCTGGCTTGATCTTCCGGGCGCGCGGGGCCGGGACTATAGCAGGGAGCGGTGCCGCGCGGGAGGGGCCCATGGTGGGTGATTTGGAAGAGCAGGCGAGCGCTTTCTGGGGGTTCGCGGCGGCGCTTTACGCCCGGCCGGGGGTCGCGGCGCTGTGTCTGGACCTGCAGGACCGGGCCGGTCGCGACGTCAATCTGCTGCTCTTGTGTCTGTGGGCCGGCGAGGAGCTGGGCCTGGCGTTCGACGATTGGGACCTGACCGATCTCGCGGCGGCGGTCGCCCCCTGGAACGCGGCGGCGGTCCATCCGCTGCGCCGGCTGCGCCGGTCGCTGAAGGGCGAACCCCAGGCGGACACGGTGCGGGCCAGGATCGGCGCGGCGGAGCTGGAGGCGGAGCGGCTGGCCCAGCGCCATCTGCTGGCGGCCTTGCCCGACCGGTCGGCCGGCGTGCCCTCGCCCGAACTAGGCTTCGCCAATCTCGTGCGCTATGCCGGCGAACCGGCGGCGCTCAGTCTTGCGGCTTTGCGCGGGATTTCCGGCTCTCGCCCCAGCGCGTGACGCTGCCGGCGTCGATGTCGAACAGGTCGAGCACACGGCCCAGCGTATGGTCGACCATCGCCTCCAGGCTCGCGGGCTTGGCATAGAAGGCCGGAACCGGCGGGGCGATGACGGCCCCCATTTCCGACAAATGGGTCATGGTGCGCAAGTGCCCGGTATGGAGCGGCGTCTCGCGCACCATCAGCACCAGGCGCCGGCGCTCCTTCAACACCACGTCGGCCGCGCGCGTCACCAGGCTGGTGGTAACGCCGGTCGCGATCTCGGACATGGAGCGGACGGAACAGGGGGCGATGATCATGCCCAGCGTGCGGAACGAGCCGGACGAGATCGCCGCCGCCATGTCGGTCGCCGGATACCAATGATCGGCGAGCGCCTGAACCTGGCCGATCTTGAGGTCGGTCTCGCAGGCGAGCGTCACTTCGGCGGTGCGCGACAGCACCAGGTGGGTCTCGATTTCCAGCGGCCGCAGCAGTTCCAGCAGCCGGACGCCGTAGCGCACGCCGGACGCGCCCGTGATGGCAATAATGAGTCGTTGCAACGGTTTGCCCATAAGCGCTTGAACTAGCTGGTCTCGGCGCCGAAATCCAGTGATGCCGCATGGCTTGATCCCCAAGTCAGCCGAATCGAACGCTTGGAGCGTCGCCGGGATGGGGTTACGGTTTTGTGGCGCACTCGTGCGACAACGCTTCCAGGAGAGGCATCAATGGCTGTTGAAGATCATATCCGGGCACTCCGGACCAAACACGCCACTATAGACAAGGCAATCCTGAAGGAGACGTCCCGTTCCCTCCCTGACGACGGCAAAGTAGCGGATTGGAAGCGCGAGAAACTACGAATTAAAGACGCGATCGCCGACCTGTCTCGTCAACAGGTGATGTAGCGGCGATCCGCCGAAGACAGAGGGAGGGCCGGACTGGATTCAGTCCGGCCTTTTTATTTGGCCTCCGAGGGCGGTTAAGCCGGGCTCGGTCTTTAGCGCTCCGGCCGGTCGATCCTCGTCAGCACTTGATTTAGGATCCGGTCGAGCCGATCGCGGTCGCCGATGCGGAACTGCCGGCCGCCGGTACCATAATCGGCCATGATTCCGACGCCCGCGACGGCGACATAGAGCCAGAAGGCGGCATCCGCCGTGGCGCCGGCCAGTGCCAGCCAGGCCTCGGCGAAGCCGGTCGGCTTATCCTGGTCCAGCAGATCGAACAGCGTGCGGGCGATGACGAAGCGCGGGTCGCCCCAGCCCATGCGGTCGACGTCGACCAGGCCGGAGAAGCGGCCGGCCTCGGTCACGATCGCATCGCGGGTCGGGGGCTCGGCGATGAAGGCGAGCGCCGGAATGTCGTCCAACGAGGCCGCATGGCGGGCGAAGCGGCGTTCGACCGCATCGACCATGGCCTCGTCCATCAGGCCGGCGGACTGGATCAGGCCGCGCGCCTCGGCCAGGTCCTGGGCCAGCACGTCGGACCAGCGGACATAGGGGGCGGCCTCGGGCTCGGCGGCCCAGCCGTAGCGCTCGGCGCTCTTCACGGTCGCGACCTTGTGCTGCATCTCGGCCAGGCTGCCGGCGATCAGGCCCAGCACCGGCGGTTTCAGCCGGTCGATCATGCCCAAGAGCGGCTCGCCCTCGAGCCGTTCCAGGATCAGCGACGGGAATTCCGAGGCGAGGTCGCGCGCCAGGATCTTGGGCAGCGGCACGCCCAGCGGCTTAAGCCGGTCGGACCAGAGGGCCGCGTTGCGGATGGCGGCGCGATGCTCGGGCTGGCCCAGGCGTACGACGACGCGGCGGCCGTCGGTCAGCTGCACGTCGAACACGAAATGCCGGGCGTTGCCCTCGAACCGGCGCACGCCGGCGGCGGCACCGTTCAGCGCGGCCTCGGCGATGGCGGCGGCCAGGAATTCGTCGGGTCCGACCTCGGTCGACGGCAGGAACATGTGGGCCTCAGGCATCGTCGCTACCTGATTTCGCGCGGTCGCGCAGCACGAATTTCTGGATCTTGCCGGTCGAGGTCTTGGGCAACGGACCGAACACGACGGTCTTGGGCGCCTTGAAGCGGGCGAGATGCTCGCGGCAGAAGGCGATGATCTCCGCCTCGGTCACGCTGGCGCCTTCCTTGAGCGTGATGAAGGCGCACGGCGTCTCGCCCCAGGTCTCGTCCGGCCGGGCGACGACGGCGGCCTCCAGCACGGCCGGATGGCGATAGAGCACGCTCTCGACCTCGATGGTCGAGATATTCTCGCCGCCGGAGATGATGATGTCCTTGGACCGGTCCTTGAGCTCGATATAGCCGTCCGGGTGCAGCACGCCTAGATCGCCGGTATGGAACCAGCCGCCCTTGAGCGCGGCTTCGGTCGCCTTCGGGTTCTTCAGGTATCCCTTCATGACGATGTTGCCGCGCATGAACACCTCGCCGAGCGTCCGGGCATCGGCCGGGACCGGCTCCAGCGTCTCGGCATCGGCGACCATCAGGCCTTCCAGCACCGGATAGCGCACGCCCTGGCGCGCCTTCATGCGCGCCTTCTCGTCCGACGGCAGCGCGTCCCAATCGTCGTGCCAGTCGCACACCACGGCGGGCCCATAGACCTCGGTCAAGCCATAGACATGGGTGATATGGAAGCCCAGGCGCTCCATGCCCTCGATCACGGCGGCCGGCGGCGGGGCGGCGGCGGTCATCATCTCGATGGTCCGGCCGCCGAGCTTCGGCGGATCGGCCGCGTGCAGCAGCATGGTCATGATGATCGGCGCGCCGCACAGGTGGGTAACCCCCTGGTGCTCGATCGCGTGGAGGATGCCGGGCGCGTCGACCCGGCGCAGGCAGACATGGGTCCCGGCCAGCGCGGTGATGGTCCAGGGAAAGCACCAGCCGTTGCAATGGAACATCGGCAGGGTCCAGAGATATGTCGGATGCCCCGCCAGCCCCCAGACCATGATGTTGCCGATCGCGTTCAGGTAGGCGCCGCGATGGTGATAGACCACGCCCTTGGGGTCGCCGGTGGTGCCGCTCGTGTAGTTGAGCGAGATCGCATCCCACTCGTCGGCGACGGGCATGCCGGCATGGGCCGGATCGCCCTCGGCCAGCAGCGCCTCGTAGGTCGTCTCGCCGATCAGGTCGCCGGTCTCGCACAGCGGATCGTCGATATCGATGACGGCGGGCTTCGGGCCGGTCATGAGGGCGAGTGCCGCTGCGATCACGCCTGAGAATTCCCGGTCGGTCAGCAGCAGCTTCGCCTCGCCATGGCCCAGCATGAAGGCGATGGTCGGCGCGTCCAGGCGGATGTTGAGCGCGTTCAGCACCGCGCCCGCCATCGGCACGCCGTGATGGGCCTCGATGATTTCGGGAATATTGGGCGCCATGATCGCCACCGTGTCGCCGGGTCCGATGCCGCGGCGGGAGAGCGCCGAGGCGAGCCGGCGGCAGCGCTCCGCGGTCTCGGCCCAAGTGAAGCGGCGGGGCCCGTGGACGATCGATGGCCGGTCCGGATGGACCGCAGCCGCCCGCTCCAGAAAGCCGAGCGGCGTCAGCGGCACATGGTTGGCCGCTGTGCGGTCGAGATCGCGGGCGTAGGGCGAGCTGAGGGGGATCATCATGCCGGCTGTCATGGGTTCGATGGCGCATGATCCGCCCAAGCGGGGCGCCACCGCAAGCGGCGTGACGCGTTCGGCGCCAGACGGTAGGCTGAGGGCCAAGAGAAAGCCTGCAAGGGAGAAACGCTCGATGACCGACGCCGCGGCCCGTTTCGATGCGATCCATGCCCGCTCGCTCGGCGATCCCGAGGGGTTCTGGGGCGAGGCCGCCACCGATCTGCACTGGACCCGGCCTTATACCCGCGTGCTCGACGCCGGCCGCCCGCCGTTCTATCGCTGGTTTCCGGGCGGCGGGCTCAACATCTGCTTCAACGCGCTCGACCGCCATGTCGCGGCCGGGCGCGGCGAGCAGGTGGCGCTGATCCATGACAGCCCGGTCACCGGTCGGGTCGATCGCTACACCTATCGGCAACTGACCGACCGGGTAGCGCGCCTGGCCGGCGCCATCGCGGCCCTGGGCGTGGGAAAAGGCGACCGGGTCGTGATCTATTTGCCGATGGTGGCGGAGGCGGCCATGGCCATGCTTGCCTGCGCGCGTCTCGGCGCCGTCCATTCGGTCGTGTTCGGCGGCTTCGCCGCCAACGAGCTGGCGACCCGGATCGACGATGCCAAGCCCAAACTGATCCTGTCGGCGTCCTGCGGCATCGAGGGCGCCAAGCGCATTCCCTACAAGCCGCTGCTCGACGCCGCGATCGAACGGGCGGCGACCAAGCCGGCCCATTGCCTGATCCTGCAGCGGCCGGAGCTGCCGTGCGATCTGGTCGCCGGCCGCGATCTCGACTGGGCCGCGACGGCCGCTGCGGCCGATCCGGTGCCCTGCGCCGACACGGCCGCGACCGATCCGCTCTATATTCTCTATACCTCGGGCACGACCGGCATTCCCAAGGGCGTGGTCCGCGACCACGGCGGCTATGCGGTGGCGCTCCACTGGAGCATGGGCAATATCTACGGC
The DNA here is from genome assembly GCA_028288725.1 of Rhodospirillales bacterium. GTDB lineage: Bacteria > Pseudomonadota > Alphaproteobacteria > ATCC43930 > CGMCC-115725 > Aliidongia. The sequence continues at coordinate 1,092 of JAQGIC010000102.1, read as the reverse complement.
CTCGAGCCGGGCGAGACCATGTTCACCGCGTCCGACGTCGGCTGGGTCGTCGGCCATAGCTACATCGTCTATGCGCCGCTGCTGAAAGGCTGCACCTCGGTGCTGTATGAGGGCAAGCCGGTCGGCACGCCCAATGCGGGCGCGCTGTGGCGTGTCGTGCGCGATCACGGCGTCCATGTGCTGTTCACCGCGCCCACCGCGTTCCGGGCGATCCGGCGCGAGGATCCCGAGGGCGGGTTCATCAAATCGGCGCCGCTGGGTGTGTTCCGCGCGCTGTTCCTCGCCGGCGAGCGCTGCGATCCGCCGACGCTCGAATGGGCCGAGGCGCAGCTCCGGCTGCCGGTGATCGATCATTGGTGGCAGACCGAGACCGGCTGGCCGATCGCGGCCAACTGCCTGGGCATCGGGCAATTGCCGGTCAAGCCCGGCTCGCCGACCAAGGGCGTGCCCGGCTGGGACGTGCGCGTGCTGGACGAGGCCGGCCAGCCGGTCAAGCCGGGCGAGATCGGCAATCTGGCGGTCAAGCTGCCGCTGCCGCCCGGCTCGCTCACGACGCTATGGCAGGCGGATGAGCGCTATGTCTCGTCGTATCTCGCGGCCTTCCCGGGCTATTACCAGTCGGGCGACGCCGGCTATATCGACGAGGACGGCTATGTCTTCGTCATGACCCGCACCGATGACATCATCAACGTCGCGGCCCACCGCCTGTCGACCGGCGCGATGGAGGAGGTCGTGGCGGCCCATCCCGACGTCGCCGAATGCGCGGTCATCGGCGTGGCCGACGCGCTGAAGGGCCAGATGCCGCTCGGCTTCGTCGTGCTGAAGGCGGGCGTGACCCGGCCGGATGCGGAGATCGAGCGCGAGATCGCGGTTCTGGTGCGGGACCGCATCGGGCCGATCGCCGGGTTCAAGCGCACCCTGGTGGTCGATCGCCTGCCCAAGACCCGCTCCGGCAAGATCTTGCGCCAGGCCATGCGCGGCCTGGCCGACGGCAAGGCCGTGCCGATCCCGCCGACGATCGACGACCCGGCGGCGCTCGACGAAATCGGCGCGGCACTGAAGCGGGCGGGGTTCTGAAAACTGAGGAGCCAC